>CAYRSX010000001.1:0-82753 GCA_964427245.1 uncultured Desulfobulbaceae bacterium
TCATAGTCCCTCCTACTTTTTTGAAATAATTGACTAAAAAAATTACTATGTCATGTTCTACACTTCAAATCGTTTATTCCGATGTTTTTTTGCTTTTCCATTGAAAAATACAATGCAATCTTTGCCGATTCTCCAGTGTATAGACATAAATCCCCCTTAGAATCAGCCGTTGTGGTTGTACATCATTTAGGTGGTGAATTAAGATTACAGCTATAAAATGATAGAAACGCTGTCGATTCCATGGTATTTTGAATCAAAATTCACCAGGGGTTTCACATGAAATACTCAGAGGCCAAAAGCGGAAGAATCTTCGTATTGAGGCTGGAACACAAAGAAATCCTTCACGAAACCATCGAAAACTTCGCGAAGGAGCAACACATAGAGCGTGCTGTGGTCTGGGCATTGGGTGGAGCTGATAACGGCAGCCGATTGGTGGTTGGGCCGAAGGACGGGACAAAGATGCCGTTTCTACCCATGAAAACCGAACTTTCTGGTGCTAATGAGGTCTTTGGAGTAGGCACCATCTTTCCGGACAGCGAAAGCGGCGCTCCTATTCTGCACATGCACATGGCCTGCGGCAGAGCAGACAATACCAGAGTCGGCTGTGTGCGAGCAGGAGTCAAGGTGTGGCATGTGATGGAAGTGGTGATTCAGGAATTGATAAAAAACACTGGCATAAGGGCTATAGATTACACCGGATTCAAACTTCTTCATCCCTGAATGTCTTCATTTTTTAAAACCGCCTCTTGAAGTGCCTTCATCTTCATGTTAAGTTCTCGTCATATTTCGGTTCGGGGCGTAGCGCAGCCTGGTAGCGCATCTGCTTTGGGAGCAGAGGGTCGGAGGTTCGAATCCTCTCGCCCCGACCAATTCTTTTTATCCCTCATTCCTTTCAACACAATACATTCAAGGAGCTCTTCATGGAACTCTGGTTCACGGAATATCATAAGAACACCATAGGTTTCAGTCTCAAGGTAAAAGAGACATTGTTTGTTGGCGAATCCGAGTATCAAAAGATTCAGGTGATAGACACGGAGGCCTTTGGAAAAGTACTGCTGTTGGACGGCCTGTTCATGACCACGGTTCGAGACGAATGGACATATCACGAGCTGCTGGTGCATCCCGCTATGTTTTTACATACAAAACCTGAAAATGTATTGGTGATAGGTGGAGGAGATGGTGGTGCCATTCGAGAGATTGTGAGACACGAGAGTGTAAAAAAGGCGGTGCTCTGTGAGATAGACGGCCTAGTCATCGAGACCTGCAAACGATTCTTTCCACAAATAGCCTGTGAGCTTACAGGGAATCCCAAAGTAGAGGTCAAGGTCAGGGATGGCGTAAAGTTTATGGAGGAAAATCAAACCACCTTTGATGTAATACTGGTGGATTCCACCGACCCAATCGGCCCAGCTGTAGGCCTTTTTCAGGCTGATTTTTACAAAAAATGCCTAAATAGCCTCAAGGCAAACGGTATTCTGGTCGCCCAATCTGAATCTCCATTCTATGACATTGAAATCATTCAAGACATGCAAAAAAACCTACAACAGGCCGGTTTTCCCATCATTCGCTTCTACTGGGGCTTTGTGCCCACATATCCCAGTGGCATGTGGAGTTGGGTCATGGCCAGTAAAAAATATGATCCCATAACAGACATGAATATCAAAGCAGCAGAACAAAAAATGCAATCGATGGCGTTGAAGTATATGACTCCAGCCCTTCTTAGAAGCATCTTCGAACTGCCAGCCTTTTTTCAGAAGAGAGTGAGTTAAGCTCAAAGACAATGCAAAAGGCTGCTGCCTTCACTTTTTTGGCACTTTTACCGCGTGTCACCATTCTCTTTTTTATTCTTATTTTCATTTCAACAATCAATGATTGCCGAGCAGAACCAAGGCCTCAAACCGTAACCACCACAAAACCTGGCCAGGTGGACATGTGCTTAGGCTGTCATCAAGAAAAACCGGATAAGGCCCATGGCAGGGAGTTCGGCTGCGCCTTCTGTCACCTGGGAAACGCCCTTTCTGCAGACAAATTAGAGGCCCATCGCGGCATGCTGAAAAATCCCGGAGAGCTCAAGACGGTGGAGCAGACCTGTGGACAAACAGGCTGTCACACAAGGCAAGTCAAATGGAGTAAAAACTCCCTTATGGCCACAAATCGAGGCATTCTCGCCACTCTGCGCTACTACTGGAATGAGCATGCAGACCGAAACGAAGAGATTTCAGTAGAGTCCATCACTCAATCCGATCTCCACTCTCACGCAGTGGATTACTTCAGAAAACTCTGCGGCAGCTGTCACCTCTGGGTGGAAAAAGGCAAGTTACCGGACTTCATGGCTCAAAAAGGTGGAGGATGCACTGCTTGCCATTCAACTGAAACCAAAGAGAAATTCCTGCAAAAAGGCGGTAAAAAAGAGGAATGGCACCCACAGATGGTAAAAAAGATCCCCATGGAAAACTGTGTGCGCTGCCACAATCGCAGTGGTCGTATTGGGCTTTCCTATCAAGGTCTCTACGAATCCGAGGGGTATGGAACACCTTTTGAAGATAGCCAACTCAACTCAAATACCCTTTCAGACGGCAGGTTCTATCGCAGATTTCCTGAAGATCTTCATCACAAGACCGGCTTGGTCTGTATAGACTGCCATACGCAGCGAGAGGTCATGGGGGATGGTCAACGACATGCGCATCTGGAGGAACAGCTGGAGGTCAAGTGCAGCCATTGCCACACACAAGAATCCACACTCGCTCTCATCTCTCAGGCCAACAAAGACAACTCCTTTTATCCCAAAGGCAAAAAAAACTCACCCTGGCCCCGCCTTGACATAGAACGGGACGCAACTGGCTTTTATCTCAAGGACAAACTGAATGAAAAACGCCATGAATTAAAATCGCCTGCTCAAGACTGCCTTCGTCCTGTGCATAAAAACCTCTCATGCCAGGCGTGTCACAGCACCTGGGTGCCTCAGTGCTATGGTTGTCATGTAAGATTTCAAAAGGGTAAAGAACAGTTGGACAAAGTGGCCGCAAAGAATACACCAGGGCTTTGGCAGGAATTCCGAGGCTTCATTCGACATGAGATACCTCCGTTAGGCGTACTGGAACAACCCAACAAGGGTAAAGAGGTGGTGGTTCTGGTGCCTGGCTGACAGGATCTGGTCTCCTTTCTGGATGAAAGGGGCAAACAGCAACAGAATATAGTGCGCTTCACAGTCTCCAAGATGGACCCTCATACCACACAAAAAAGTGGAAGAAGTTGTGAGGAATGCCACTTAGATCCCCGCAGCCTTGGGCTGGGAAGCGGAAGCGTCACATTAAAAAACAACCAATGGAATTTTACACCGGCAATGAAGCTGTCAGATCCACCATTCAAACAGGCCACAGACAGCTTTGTGGATATCACAGGAAAACCCCTTGCCAATACCTCTCGACCAGGGCTCAGACCATTTAACAAAGAAGAAATCGACCGTATTTTGTATGTTGGGCTATGCATAGCCTGTCATAAGGACTTCAACGACCCTGTAATGCGCGACTGGAAACCCAATGAAAAAAAACCAACCTGCAAACAAAGTCATCTTTCACAGACATTACAAAATGGCAAATTTTAAAATCCATTCTCTGTCATTGTGAGCATAGCGAAGCAATTCAAGAGATTGCCGCGAACCCTTTGAGTTCGTGGCAATCTCATTACAAAAGACCAGATTGCTTTCACCGAGTTATAAGCGGAGTCGCAATGACAATCTTCTATGTCTATTTTTCGGCTACCAATAAAAACTTGCTATATTTTTTAATTAAATTAAAATATCTCCAAATTCTATGATAACATCTGGAGGCACGGACATGTCTCATAGTTCTATTGCCATCACCATCATATTCACATTCTTATTCCAATTCCTTCCTTTCAAGGCATTTTCTTACACCATTGTCTGCGAGAGCGAACATAAACGCTATCAACGCTGCCCGGCAGAGATTCGAGGCCCTGTTCGATTAGTCAATCAGCTCTCCGATGCCCCGTGCATTCAAGGCCGCACATGGGGTTATGACCGAAATAACATATGGGTGGACAAAGGATGCAGAGCGGAATTTGAAACAGGCGGAATTGAGCGCACACCCCATGGCCATGCCATAACGCCAGATTACAATGACCCAGTTGCACCGCCTTTGGTACAACAACATGGTTACGGTCCTGCACGACAAATCAAATGCGAAAGTAATGACAGGGGATATAACTATTGCCCCGCCGATACCAGCGGCGGAGTCCGGCTCATAAGAGAGCTGTCCAAGGCCCCATGTATCAGGTGGCAAAGCTGGGGATTCGATGAAAGCGGCATCTGGGTGGATAAGGGGTGCAGGGCTGTATTTGAGATTCGTCCTCGACATCATGGTAATTCCGAAAAACACCGGCATAAAGACAACTCAGACGATGACGCAGCCCTGATTGCGGCGGGCGTCATAGGCGGTGCCCTTCTGCTCGGGGCCCTTACAGGAAGTGAAAATGACGCACCGCCACCAACTCAAAACGATGAATGGAGGCGTGTAGAACCAGATTCAACACCACCTTCGTATTCCTCAAGCCAGCCTCCAACCGCTTCATTTAATTACCACGTGCCCACCGGTAGATTTAGCGGTTATAGCTCCTTTTATGATGGAGAAATTCAACTAGATATAAAAAAGGACGGCAGAATCGCAGCCTATCTACACGGTTACAAACAGGACGGCTGGTTTGAAGGAAGTGTGCTGCATCTGGATGAAAAAAGCTATGACACCTATCTGACACAAGACGGCTTTCGAGCAGTTGAAAAAGAAAACAGGGAGCATCGCATAGAATTTCACAGACAATAGTACAGTCAAAAATACACCATCAAAAAGATAGGACATGCGTATCGCCTATCCATATTGTCGATAAACACTTTAGTTGGTTTTTCTACGCATTGCGGCCAACATCAGCCCAAGACCTGCCAAACAAGCTAAAATGGCAGGTACTATCACATGCCCCAGCGCCGCATAGAAGGTAATATCTTCACGAAGATGGGCATTGGCAATTAAATAGCCCGGCTCAAAAAGCCGAGTCTGCCCCACACGCTCTCCCCATGGTGTAAAAATGGTGCTCACACCTGTATTGGCAGACATTAAAAGCCATCTGCGAGTTTCGATAGCCCGAAATACTGACATGGCCTCGTGCTGATATGGAGCACCCGTCTTTCCAAACCATGCATCGTTGGTGATAACAGCCAAAATGCGCGCTCCGATTCGAGTCATTTCGGCCGACATCGCCGGAAAGATGCTCTCAAAACAGATGAGCACCCCTATGCGCAGGCCATCAGCCTTCAACACGATGTTGTCAGGCACACCAGGTAAAAAATCCCCTGCTGTGGGAAATATCTCTCTCAACCACTCCAATGTACCATTTAACGGCAGATATTCTCCAAACGGCACTAAATGCCGCTTATCGTACCGGCCCAACACTCGTGGCTGCGAATCTATGAGGTATGCGCTGTTCAACTGCCCAAGCATGGACTTTCCACCATCAGGCGCAGGCACATAGGCCAAGCTGCCAAATAACATCCATACATTTAAATCATAAGCCAAATAAAGAAGTCTTTGAGCAGCAGGCCCCAACTCCTGAAAATAAAACGGAGCGGCTGTCTCGGGCATCACCATCAGAGGAAAGACTTTTTTTGTATCTTCAGATAAAAGCATGCCCTTTCGTTGCATCTCAGTTAAGGCATTTCGAGCCAGCTGCGTATAGCGGTCCACTGTCTCTTCCTGAAACTCAGGTCTCCACTTCACATCCATGGGAAAGGAACCCTGCAAGACACTCACAGGCAAAGAAGGAAAATCCCCATCCTGTGTCCTGACAATCTCCATGCGCCATCTGCCGTACAAAAACATTATAATAACAATAGCAAAAAGAAACAAAGAAACCAAGGCGGCCTGTCGCACCTGCATCTCTTTAACGGCTTGTAAGGCATACCACAGTAGCAGATTAAAAAGTATCAATACAGCTACCAAACCATGAATACCAATGATTTCAATAAGTTGCAAAAAGATATGGGACTCAGAAAGTGCATATATTGGATTGCCCCAGGGAAAGCCTGTCAAAAAGACCTCTCGACACCACTCAAGCCACCCCCAACAGGCTGACGCTACTATGCATATCTGCCACTGTGCCAGGCCTTTTTGCTGCAAAAATACCCAAAAAACAGCCCATATTCCCCAAAAAAACGAGAGATATAAAATCAAAAGACCTATGATGGGCGCAGCCGCCCATATCTCCATGGCCCCGAATCGAGAAAGTGTGGGAACCAGCCACCATAAAAGTACACTGAAGAAGCAGACCGCGGCAAAAAAGCCCAGCTTCAAGGCACAAGACACATCCTTGCCTGCAACAGCCCAAAGCAAAGGCACAAGAAAACAGCAGGCAAGTGGTGCAAGATTAAACGGCGGAAAGGCCAACGCGCACAGAAGGCCTGATAGCCCTGCCCACCACCACGCTGCGTCTATTTTATGAAAATTGAGACTCAATGCCGTAAACCAACCTCAATTCCCTAACCCTTGAGGCATGCCATGGGCAGCACCTTTGCCACCTTTTTCACGAGCCCTGCATTATGTGCGGCGTTCACTACAACGGTAACATCTTTATAAGCCCCAGGGGCCTCCTCCGCAGCACCTTGCCAGCTCACAGCCTTGACGAGAATACCTCTAACAGCCAAGGATGCCACCACATCCCTGCCCTTCCAACGTTTGAGCGCCGTATTTCTGCTCATGGCCCTACCTGCTCCATGACATGCCGAACCCCAAGCCAGCCCTTCCCCCCTTTGAGTCCCTGCCAAAATGTAGGAGCATGTTCCCATGGTTCCACCTATGAACACGGGCTGACCAACAGCTCGATATGCATCAGGCAATTCAAGTCTTCCTGGCCCGAATGCCCGTGTAGCACCCTTGCGATGCACATAAAGAAGCCTTTGAACGCCATTTACTTCATGATGCTCCACCTTACAGGTATTGTGACTCACATCATAGATAAGCTTAAGGGATGCGCGGGGAAAATGCCGTTCAAAGACCTCACGCACCAGATGGCCCAAAACCTGTCGATTGGCCAGAGCGCAGTTCACACCACAGGCCATGGCCTTAAAATACCTCTCGCCTTCAGGAGATAAAATAGGGGCGCAGACCAATTCCCTTTCTCGAATGGGAATGCTGTATTTCTTGGACGCCCTACCCAAAATCTGAATATAATCAGTACCGATCTGATGGCCTAATGCGCGAGAACCACAGTGTATGGAGATAATCACCGCATCCTTTTCAAGACCAAATGCCTTAGCCGTGTCCTCGCAATATATTTCATCAATGTATTGTATCTCGAGGTAATGATTACCGGACCCCAGAGTCCCAACCTGTCTATACTGCCTCTCCTTGGCCATGGCAGAGACACAGGAAGGGTCGGCACTCGACATACAGCCATGCTCTTCAATGTATTTCAGTTCTTCTTTGAAACCATAGCCTTTTTCCACTGCCCAGTGTGCCCCTCCCACAAGAACTTCATCCAATTTATCAGGTGTGAGACGAATCTTACCCTCCGAGCCCACACCTGCCGGAATTGTCCGGAACAGGTCCTCCATGAGGCTGGCAAGCCCTTTTGCGATCTCTTCTCGTGCAAGCCCTGTAGTAAAACAGCGTACTCCGCAGGAGATATCGTATCCCACTCCGCCTACGGAGATAACGCCTCCGGCATCGGCGTCAAAGGCAGCCACTCCGCCTATGGGAAAACCATAACCCCAGTGGGCATCGGGCATGGCCATGGCAGCTTGAACGATGCCTGGCAGACAGGCCACGTTATGCAGCTGCTCAAAGACCTTGTGGTCCATTTCACACATGAGCCCCTTGTCCGCAAAAAACCAGGCAGGAACGCGCATCTGCCCATGCTTAGGCATCTCCCACTGCCAGTCACTGATTTGAACAAGCCCCTCTTTCATACATCCACCACGCACTGGGCTATCCAGATACCATCTCTTTGCCCCACATACAATTCGGTGAATGTGGCACCCTTTACCTCCACTCCCTTTTCTTCTTTTAACTCATTCAAAGGCACACCACCTACTCTTGCTGTAAGACTGCAATTCTCGATGGTTACATCGAAACTGCAAAACACCGTTCTATACAGGTCTGCGTATGAGATCAGCGTATTCAACCAGGCGGTCAGAAGCGCCTCTTGGTCATAGGATTCACAGGAAAGCTGCCAGAAGCAATGAGCAATCAGGTCCTCTATGTGGAGCACCACTATGGAAAACATAGCCAGTGCGGCTTGTTCAAATGCCTGGTTCAGTGTATCTCCCAAACCTCTTACACCAATATCGGCGCCGTGCTCAAACAGCTCAAACTTTTTCATTTGAGAATAGGCTGTATAAGATTATTTGCAGATCAAGACGCCACCTGACGCCTGTAGTCGAGTCTTTCAGCCATGTGTGTCGTAAGAATAGAGAAGCTGCCGCTCCAAAGGTATCTTATTAGCGGCAAGCGGTGCAGGGACCCAGTCCCTTATGGATTCCAGCAAGTTATGGCGAAATGGTATGTGTTCCCAGCCATAAGCCAGGGTCTTTTTATGAAGCACATCCATGAAGGCACAGTCAAAGAGATTGGCCTGAACTGCCCATGGAATGATGTAATCCGGCTCTAAAAGCCGAGCCGCAGCCAGAGTGCCTGTTTCTCGTGTGACCACGGATCCAGGCCCACCTCGCAGAATCATGAGTGTTCTGCCGTCTATCACTATGGAGATATCCACAAAACTCTTGATTCGCTCACCCATGACCTCAATGTCTATCTCACGATCCAATATGAGGTCACTTAAAAGATAATTGCGCTCTTCCACCAGAAAACGAGCGAGCTTCTGCCGAATACGCTCTCTATCCGTATCCAGCACCAGACGACCGGTTACATAACATGGAATCTTGACAAATACAGGCGGGCTACACGTTTCTGCCATGCTCACTCACTTTTACTTGAAGCGGAATCATCGGAGTTATTTCGTTTTTTAACAGATCTTTTGGGCAATTCACAGGAACGACCGTTCCCGGGCGACATTCATGTGGGCATACCCAGCTTGGGTAAAAGCCACTTGTTTATAACAAACCAGACAAAAATAAAAAATACCAATAATAAAAGGCTGTCCATTCACATCATCCCATGACATCGAATAGCCTCTTCAAGCAACCGTAACTCTCTACAATCTTTAAGCAGAAAGGCCCGGCGTATTCAAGCCGTCATCCTCCTGATCTCGTTGTTTCGTATAAGACTGATATGCGGTGCACTCCTTGCGCTTGCTCAAAGGGCAATTTACTATACTCCAACAGGCCGTGTAACGCAAAAGCTTTTTGATACCTGCCACACTGATGCCTTGGTCGTGTATCATGGAGCGAAGGCATACCACCCACTGAATGTCATTCAAGGAATAATAACGTCTCTGCCCCTTTCGCAACGGGTGAATGAGTCCCTCCTGTTCGTAGATTCGAAGGGTGCGGGGGTGCACTTCCAACATGGCGGCCGCCGTTCCTATGGAAAAAACCGGTTCATTCTGTTTTACGCCTCCAACAGACTGCCACAAACCGACTTCATGCTCACGATTGTCTTCAACCGTAGGTAAAACAGATGTCTTGTTGTAGTTTTTGGTAGTAATGGTCGTAGTCATATCTATATCTCCTTGTTGCGAGGCGTGGCAAAAATTAAATTACTTATGGTTTCAAACAGTTCATTTCAAGGGAGTTATTGCAGGAGCGGTTTACTGGCCCGCCCCTGCTCAGTACTCGATTCAGATTTTAATGATGACCGCTGTGTCTGAAGACCTTGCCAAACATTCTTTCTCCAACTAAAAAGCCCAAGAATGTCAGAGCGACACCACCCATCACCACCAAAAGCTCACCGGCGGATGGCGCATAACCCATGAAGCTTGGAAGGCTGGAGTCCAATCCGTAATAAACAGGAGTCTGCTGTCCTACTGTCACCAGGTCATATCTCTGGAAAAATGCGCCCACAAGCACCATCAGAGAGGCAGAGGACATGGCCGCCAGATTTTCCATTTTGCTGAACAGCAACAGACCGATGGGGATTACCATGCCAATAAGAGTCTCAAATAGCCAGAAGTTAATGGATGCAGGACCTGTCAGAAGGTTGGCCACAGCGGCGCCGGAAAGCTCCGTCTCACCTGTAAAGAAGACTATGGTGCGCCATACAGTAGCAACGGCCAACAGAAAGAGCATCATGGTCAGAATCTTGCCTGCGCTCTTCAGGCCTGCCTTGGTCTTGGCATCCACCTCTTCCCCGCGCAGTTTATATGCAAAATGAGTAAACATGATGATGGCCGCAGCGCCGCAGGTAATGGTAGATGCCAGGAAATAGACCGGCAGCTGAGCGCCATACCAGAAGGGACGGGCTGCCAGAGTGGCGAATACCGCTCCCAGATTGCTGTTGGCACCAACTTCCGCCAGTGCGCCAACACAACCGATAGCCACGGCTATTCCAAATCTCCCCATCAAAATAGCCAGAAATTCTACTGCCATACATGCAACCGCCAAACCGTATAAAGTGCCCATCCACCAGATATTGGATGACAAATTGGGGGTCAACACATTATAGATAAGCATACGCCAGGGGGTTTCCAGCTCCATTCCGATGATGGAAAATGCAGAAAGAATGGTTATGATGGAGAGGTACACACCTCTGTTGGCCAATGGAGCCAAGGCATTCCCACCGAACACGTGGCTGATGGCAGCCAACACACACAGGCCTGTGGAAATAATGGCGAAATAGGCGTAAGAAGAGATGAGAATGCCCCACGGCACCTCTCTTGTGACTGCATATAGGTGCTCATGCCCCACAATAAAGCCATAAATACCGGTTCCCAGACCTATAGCTGTCAACAACAGGGCCAGCATCGTGAACCCTGTAATCTTTGCGCTGGCTAGCCTCGGCTCGGCCAGTGCGCCAATGGACGACAAAACAGAAGATACATTCGTTGCCATGACAAACCTCCTTGAAGAGTGAATTAAAATTCAGACCGTTATGGTCAAATCAGCCTTATACTCGACTACAGATGCTGGGGTTCCTGCATCTCTTCCGATGAAGCCAAGGACATGAGACTCGGCACCACTGCTATGGCAGAAAAAGGCCCCATGGCCAAAAACAATACAAAAGCAAAACACATCAAGCATATTTCACTAATAGATGTAACCCCATGCTCTCTGGACGTTGTTCCACAAACCGGTTTTGAGCTCATGTTGGATAATCTGCCTATATATTTTCTTGTAAGGGTGATAGTACTCATGGCATTTCTCCTTTCTCATAAAATCTTAATTGACTGCAATAACATTATTAAACAACAAGCCTAATTACTACTCGAACAGCATAATTGTTTCAGTGTGTCCTCAATCCATTCTTTTTACAATTCTTGTTTGTCCTGTTGTAAATAGACACTGCAACCTGAATGCCAATTCAGTTTTTTTATGTTGCCAATAGACATGCTTTATGGTATTTTTATCTATAAAATCAATTTGTTATATTTTATATAATAATATCAATCAAGATATCTGTGGCCTTATAAAGCCTAATATTTATAAATTTATGGGCTTATTTTGAGCCATGATAGCTAATAATAATAACTCATTTAGCGCTCATCTAAGGAAGACGATTAATGCCCCTGTAATTCAGTGTTTCAAATCAAAACAGACAATTTTTTTAAAAAAATAGGTGGGGTTGTAGGATAGAATTGATAATCGGCTTAAAAAGCCTATCCAATCAAGACGCATTTTGCGCCTATCATAAGTACAAATTCTGGTGGGATATAGCTATCGTGGGAGTTTCTGCGGATTGGATCTGTTAGATATCCGATATAAACAACAGGCAGGTAACTTATAAGAAATATTATTGCAATAACCAATTGTCATTTCGAAGAAACGCAGCGACTGAGAAATCTTAAGTTAAGATTCCTCGCTCCGCTCGGAATGACAGGGCTCCGCTCGAAATGACAACGCTTCGCTCGAAATGAGCGCAACGACTCCGTACGGGCACGGCATGCCGTGCCCCAACAGTCAGCGCTCCGCTCGGAATGACAGGTAAGGTGACTCGCTCCGTAACTGTCATTGCGAAAACTCAAGGGTTCGTGGCAATCTCATTACAAAAGACGAGATTGCTTCGCTTTGCTCGCAATGACAATCTTCTATGTCTATTTTTCGGCAATCACTCTTCAAATGTATCCGGCAGTTCGATATGGTAGAGTTGAATCTTTCTGCGCAGCGTATCCTTGGAGATGCCAAGCTCCCTGCACGTGGCCATTTTGCGAAAACGATTGCGCTCCAGTGCAGTGTATATCGCCCGTTTTTCTATCTCAGACAGGCTCAACGGCTTTTCCAGGGAAAGCCCTTTCTGGCCATTATCCATCTTCATGGAATTGAACGGCTCCGGCAGATGCTGAGGCTGAATCAAACCGGAAGAGCAGAGAATAAAGGCATATTCCACAATATTTCCCAGTTCTCGAATGTTGCCTGGAAAGTCATATTGCATCAAGAGGTACATAGCGGTATCAGACATACCCTCTATGGACTTATCCTTCTGTATATTAAATTTATTGATAAAATGCTGCACCAGAAGAGGAATATCGTTTTTGCGCTCTCGCAGAGGAGGCAAACTGATCTTCACCACGTTCAGACGATAGAACAAGTCCTCACGAAACCTACCTTCCTTCACCAATGCCGCCAGATCCTTGTTGGTGGCCGCTATCACTCGAACATTGGCCTGAACCGGCTGATTCGAACCCAGAGGTTCATATGTTTTGCTTTGAAGCACACGCAGAAGTTTCACCTGAAGGGCAGGCGAGACATCGCCTATCTCATCCAAAAAGATGGTACCCTTTTCAGCAGCGGCAAACCTGCCGTGCCTGTCTTTTTTAGCGTCAGTAAAAGCGCCTGCCTTATATCCGAACAGCTCTGACTCCAGCAAGGTATCCGGCAACGCCCCGCAGTTCACCGCAACAAATGGACCCTTGGCCCGATTGCTGTAGTTGTGTAGTGCACGGGCTATGAGCTCCTTTCCTGTACCGCTTTCTCCCAACACCAGGACATTGCTGTCGCTTTTGGCAATTTCAGGCAAAATGTCAAAGATACGCTGCATGGAAGCGGTTTTACTGATGATGTCGCCGAATGTGTAATATCGTGTCACCTGTTTCCGCAAGGCCTGAATCTCGGTCATGTCCCTAAAGATTTCGACTCCACCGATGACATTACCTTCATCATCCAGAATCGGGGCAGCACTTATGCTGATGGAGATAGATTCCCCTGTTTTAGACACGATCTTGGCCGAACAATTGAGCACCGCCTGTCTTTTCTTCATGCTTTGATTCAATACACAGGCATTTCCACAGATACTGGAGCGAAAGACCTCGTGACATTGTCTGCCGATGGCCTCTTCCGCGGTATAGCCGGTGATTTTTTGAGCGGCTTTGTTGAAAAGAGTGATGCGAAACTCCTCATCTACTGTAAAAACGCCATCAGCTATGCTATCTAAAATCAATTGCTGCTCTATTAAGCTGGTAATATCTCGAAAGGTCTCGACTCCACCGATGAGCTCACCTTGTTCATCGAAAAGCGGAGCCGATGCAATACTGATGGGCAGTATGCGGCCTGATGCGGTTTTGATGAATACTCGCTGAGTGCTCAGCCGCATAAGGCAACTTACGCTTCTGGCAAGCAGACAATTGGAATCACATATATTGGATTGAAAGATGTCTCTACACCTTTTGCCAATCACATCCTCCCGTTTCCATCCGGTTATTCGTTCAGCAGTCTTATTAAATTCAATGATGCAAAAATCCTTATCGATAGTGAAGATACCGTCACTGATGGCATCGAGTATCAGCGCAGCCAAATTTCTACATTCATCACGCATTGGAAGCCGGTTGACGGCACGCCATAAATGAACACCAGACTCATTGATTAAATTCTTATCGTCACTCATACCTGCATACCTACAACCCAGTATCTTTAGACAGCCAAACCCCCTGCATGCTATTGATTCCTCTCCCATCGAAAGTCTTCAGATCATTCAGCCAGTTCCTACCAAAATCTGAAATGGACAGCGCAGCTATACGATGTCCCTCTCGCATACAGACCTCAAGCGCCTCACCGGCAAACATGGCATTCAGAAACCCTGCATTGAAGGCATCACCTGCGCCAGTGGTATCTACCACATTTTTCACATCAAAGGCATTCTTTTGTAAAATCAAACCATTGGCCCCAAAGGCTACGGCCCCCATTTTGCCCTGCTTGACCACCACTAACGCCCCAACTGTCTGCTCAAAGGCCTTAAATTCAGGCCGATTTGAGCAAAGCATAGACAAAAGACATTTTACTCCATCAGGTACGGTCATGCCGGTCAACAACTTCACTTCGTGTTCTGTTATAAACAAAAGATTAGTGCGCCCAAGCAATTTCGCAAGCCTTTCTCTTCCCAAAGCAGAATATATCTCGCCAGGATCCAGGCTCAAAAGCGAATGCGCCTTGAAATGGCTCACAA
Organism: uncultured Desulfobulbaceae bacterium; assembly: GCA_964427245.1. GTDB lineage: Bacteria > Desulfobacterota > Dissulfuribacteria > Dissulfuribacterales > DYLC01 > JAQVIJ01. The sequence goes on from CAYRSX010000001.1 coordinate 14,556, forward strand.
GTTCCTCCTGAATTTGAATCTGATGAGGACTCGAAAAAGAAGACAAGTGCAGACATCGCACATTTGACACGGCATTTAACCAGGTTTCAGGCACTTTCGAAAAAGACTGTGAGGCGGAAAACACACATAACCCCCGATCCCTGCTCTTGCGACTCAAAAGCACTATACATACCTGATTTTCATTTAGCCTCTGCACCAAAGAGGTGTTCACTCCCCTCATGGAGGCGATAACCTCCTCTCCAGCCCTGTCAGCCCCTGCCACTCCCAAAAACATGGTTTCACGGCCCATTGCCGCCAGAATACATATAGTGTTGGCAGCAGAGCCTCCTCCACTTCTGGCAATCATGCGGCCGTGTTCCGAAAGACGCTCCAAAGTGGCTGAGAGCCTTTCATTAGGCAACACCACCTCATGCCCAGGTTGAAGATTAAAGCCTAAAAAATTCGAAAAATCCGAAGATTGAAGCTCATATATAATGTCGAGATTCAAGGCTCCGCAACCAACAAAATCCATCAGTTACTCCTTGTTAACAAAATCATTCACATCACTCAATGCCATAATCGCCAGTGCATTCACCACACCGGCGGCCAAACCTGAGCCGCCCTTGGGACCAAGTGATGTAATAAAGGGATATGGCTTTGAGGCCAGCATCTCCTTGGATTCGGAACAATTGACAAAACCTACAGGGAGGCCGACGATCAATGCAGGGGCTGCCAGGCCGTTATCCACATACTCCATGAGCCTGAGTAAGGCGGTGGGCGCATTACCTATGGCCACGATGGAGCCGTTCAGAACGGGCAGGGCCTTGTCCATGGCAGCCATGGCGCGAGTTATGCCCTTCTGCATGGCACCGGCTCGCACATCGTTTTCCGAAATATAGCATACGGCCTTTGCCCCCAGTTTCTGAAGCCTTCCTGTACTGATGCCTGCCAGAAGCATTTGCGTATCTGTAATAACAGTGCAACCCTGTTTCAGGGCCTTTAGGCCACAGGCCACAGCGTTTACATGGAAACGAGTGGTCCTTGCAAACTCCACATCTCCTGTGGAATGAATCATACGACGCACTATGGCCCATTCCGCCGATGAATAACCGTGCTTTGGCACCAGACCGTCTATTATCTCAAAACTCTTTTGCTCGATATGCTCGGGCAGTGATGTCATATAACAGCTCCCATGTTAAATTGGTCGATCATGAAAAGGCCCGGCCCAGGACATTCGAGGCATCAAGCCCTTGCCTGTTTCAAGGATTCAGCCCTGCTTGCAAAACGCTCACATGCCTGCACAAAGGCCTCAGCCACTTGAAGATTACTGGCAAAATGCAGATGTATATAGCTTCCCAGGGCATTTTTTGTACAAAACCCCTCATTACCCAGGTGTTGCATACGGGCATTTTCGACCTCATACACCTGCATCATTTCACATGGAGAAATCGCATGTTGCAACCCCTCTAAATCAATTCTGGAGTAGTGAAACTCATGGCCACGAACACGCGAACCAGCCTTACCCAGCAGACAATCGGCCTTAAGAGTCACCTCGCGATAACCCAGGCTTTCAAAACGATGCAGCATACGAGCACAAAAGGGATACACTCCTACCATCTCCCTCGTAACACCGTCTGCTTCTATGGCCTTGCAGAGATACATAAAACCCCCACACTCGGCATAGATGGGCATTCCAGCCTCAAATGCATTGAAAATAGCCGTTTTCATGGCAACATTGCCTTCGAGTTCATGGGAATGAAGCTCAGGATAGCCGCCACCCAGATAAATTCCACAGGTGTTGTGAGGCAATCGCTCGTCTTTGAGCGGAGAAAAAAAGACCAATTCAGCCCCTGCGTTCCGCAGCAGCTCCAGATTTTCCTGATAATAAAAACAAAAGGCATTGTCCATTGCAACCGCGATAGTAACACTATTATGCCGGTCTCGCGGTTCAAAAATCTTCGTGCCGGCCCGTAAATCCTCGCAGGAAATAGTTGGAAGCCCCTGCAACAGGGAATCGAGGTTCAAAGATCCTTCGATGAGCTCCGCCAGCTCCTGAATCTGCTGCGCATTCAAAGAGGCATCGTTCGCAGTAACCAGCCCCAGATGGCGCTGCGGCAAAGAGATGTTCTCTTTTTTCAACAGACCGCCGAGACAGGTGATTTGCGGCAAACATTTGAGGGCATCCTGAAGGATTCGTAGGTGATTTGCGCTTCCGATGCCGTTAAAGACTACCCATTTTACATGAAGTCCTGCATCAAACCCGCAAAAACCCTGCGCTATGGCGACAGCACTTTGGGCCAAACCACGAGCATTTATCACCAGAAGCACGGGAAGCGAAAGCCATTTGGCCATTTGAGCTGTGGAACCCTCGCATGCAATACCAGCGCCGTCAAAGAGCCCCATCGCCCCTTCTATCACAACGACATCGCTGTTCATGGCCTGTTTTGCAAAGATCGACCGATTCATTTCGCAAGACAACATCCAGCCGTCAAGGTTGCGGGACACTCGACCTATGATTCTTACATGATGGCCTGAGTCTATGAAATCCGGCCCTATCTTACAGGCGGAAACTCTCAAACCCCTTTTTACAAAGGCGGCAAGCAGACCCAGTGTAAGGGTGGTCTTGCCCACTCCGCTTTGAGTACCTGCAATTACAAGGGCATTGGGCATGGAGCTCAAATCAGGCTGTATTTTGTTTTTTTAATGACATACTCTTGAAACACGGCACAAAAAACGGTCAAGGCAGGGCATCCTTGCAAAGCCAGAAAAGCGTATCCAGAAACGCCGCCACCAGATGTGAATAACACTTGGCACAGGCCATATCCTTCTGATCGAACAACCCCTTTTTGTTAATGAGCTCCACTACTCCCACGATCACTCCATCCATGATCAGGGGTACGGCAAGAATGGATTTAGTGGTATAAGCGGCATTTTTGTCCAGTTCGGAATAGAAGCGATTGTCGTAAGTGGCATCATTTATCACACCGCATTGGCCGTGCTGATACACCCATCCGGACACACCCTTGTCCCATGGAACACTTCTATTTAACAATTCATTGTCTTTAGGCCCTGTAGGCACTATGATTCTCAGAGTGGATGTATCACAATCAGCAACAAGTATAGAAGCGGATTCCACTTTTAAGTGTTCGCACAAAATGCGTAAACTCTCCTTCAAAACATTTGTATGGAGTTTGGGAGCCAACAAAAGCAATGAAATACGCATGAAAAAGATCAGGTCGTTTTTGGAGAGTTGTGCCATCAGTTCGGCCGGTAACATGCGCTCCAGATAGAGTATTGTGGCATCCACCTGGTTTATATCATGCAGCCTCACCAGCAGATTGTTAACCACATGATCGGCGGTTTTAGCCGAAAGCTGTTTTAATATCACAGGCAATTCCTTTACCATGGCCTGATGACAAAGAAGCATTTTGGGGGAATCAGTCCCATATGAGTTGAACTCTATGCGGTCCTGTGTGGAGACAGCGGCTATCTGTTTATTATGAATTCTGTTCAGATTGGTGACCACAATCTCAAGGTATGGATTGCGCTCAGTTCCAAAAAAGACAGAAAGATAATCATACATGTGCCCCATCTCATCCAGACGAGGCATGACGGAATTGACAATAAAATCGCTGGTTGCATTCAAAAATTCATGTATTGAATTATATACCCTCACTCCATTTTCAATTAAGATTTCCTTCCCTACGCTTTCATATGCCTCCAAAAATTCGGCATATAAAAGCGGAAGGCGTTCAAGATAAAAGACATCTGCTATCTGAGCTATGATATCCGCGGTTATTACGAGTTGAGTCAGAAAAAACAGCAGATTGTCTTCTTTTATAACAGGATCGAGCTCCACGGAGCCATAAAACTCCGTGGCCTGAATCATAGCGGCGATTACATCTATTTCTCCCTCTGACCAGTCCTTGTCATGTAGATAGTCTGAAAGTATCCTACAACTCCTTTGCACATGAATATAGGTGTGTTTAGCGCCGGTACCCTGTAGATCCCCTTTGTCCTTTAGATAACCTGTATCGTGGAATAGGGCCGCAATGATGCCCATCACGAAATATGAAATCGGGAACTTTTTATCAGGATGATAACGATTCCAACCTGCCATCATACGAGCGGCGGCCAAGGCTACATCTTGAACGTGTTCAAAGTTGTGATAGGCCAGGTCACATGCCTCATAACCAGGCCAATCGCCTGCATACAATGCCCTTACATCCTCATAAATAGAGCGAAGCTCGGGTTGTTTTTGCATATACTCTTCCAGGCAAATAGCATCGATAAGGTCTATGGTCAGCGTTTGTTCTTTTTTCATAACCCTGCACTCTTTCAGTTTTTTTTATTTTTGTTATAAAACACAGGATAAGTTAAAATCAAGCACAAAAATTAAAATTCATAGGTTTTTAACATATCAGAAAATGCAAATAAAAACCAGTGGAGTGATATGATGCTGTCAGATTTCCAAAAAGATATTCTAAATGCCGTCTCGGTTCCACTTCTCGTCATGGACGGCCCGGAGATTCTCTTTTCAAATCAACAGGCGGCAAGGCTCTTTGATTTGAAAAATCCTGAAACAACCCGGCGCCTGACAGACGCATTGAACACCTGCATTTCCACAAAACACGATGACATTCATGACGGAACCACACACTCTCTCAAATTTTACAGCTCGACGCAGCAGCAGACATTGAAAATCACCGTTCACAGGCTGCCACCCTTTCTTTTACTGACCATCAGGGATATCACGAGAGAGGCGCAGCTTGTACAGGAATTCATTCTTCTCAAAAAGGAACTGGACGCCCAAAAGATACTAAAAAAGAAACGAGACGATGAAATACTGAGATTACAACATAATATGGATTTAATACGGCATGCATTCCTAGACGGTCTGATAATTATAGACAATAAACTCAACATAATAGAAACAAATTTATCAAATGGAAAAGATAACTATGGGGCTACAAGAAGAAAAAAATGTTACGAAATTATAGGAAAACAAACACAATGCGACAAATGCCCTTTAATAAATCAAGAACATACTGATACTATTAAACAACCTATAGCTCACAAAACCGACAGTGGTTATATAACAGAAGAATGTATCCCTTCAACTGATAAAAATAATTATATTCTAATATTTAAAGACACTACCAAACAGATAAAGCTGATCAAAAAAATCAAAGAACAGCAAAGTATAATAGAACATCAGAGTGATATATTCATGAATCTATCTAAAATTATGACTGATATGCAGCAAAATATCGCTATTGAAGAGATCATACACAATTTTCTTAAAACCATCATGCGACTGCTGAACGCAAATTCAGCAATTTTGTTGGCAGTTGGTTACAAAAACAAAGGTGCACCATGGCTGGCGATAAGTGTAAACATGACCCAAGAACTCTCGGATTATTTTATAAAAGAATTCATACAGCATCCAATACGCAGCAATCAGAGTATTTTAATAACCAAAGAAAAAATGCCAAATACTACATATAGCTGGGAAAATATTCCGATTATCAAGACGGCGAATAGACAAATAGGCATATTGATATTGGAAATAATCAACAAACCAGTAGATTATGAATCAATACTTACAACATACATGGATGCATTGACAGCATATCTGAACAATAAACTGATGAGCATGCAGCTTGAGGAACGCGCCAATATAGATGGACTAACAGGGCTTTACAATCGTTCATACCATGATGTTATTCTGAAAGAGCTTAAAAACAATGCTATAAGATATAAAACGCCGTTTTCTGCAATTATGATAGATCTTAACGGTCTTAAACCGGTCAACGACAACTATGGCCATGAAGCAGGTGACAAACTAATCATCGCAGCAGCTAATATAATTAAAGAAATGTGCCGTTCAGATGATATTCCAGTTCGACTGGGAGGAGATGAATTCTGCATATTGCTTCCACAAACTACTGAACAAAATGCTGCAATAATTGCCGACCGTATCAAAAATATATGTGAAAATAAAAAACTGTATCTTTCAAATAACAATACAATAACAATATCTTTGAGTATGGGATATGCCGGTTCAAATGCTGTTCCTGTAGAAGATGTAATCAAGATAGCCGATGAACGCATGTACGTTGATAAAGCTAAATACTATGAAACCCATGAAAAAATGAGATAACAACAATTTAAAAACATTAAATAATATATCACAAATTGAATGTCAAATCAATCTCATGAACACCTGATTTGCCAAACGCCTTCCTTTGCGAGAGAGAAACAATCTGCCATCGGCCATTTCAAGCAAACCAATATCAAGCAATTCATATAGTATATCGCCGTAATACTCCAAAGGATTCAGATAGAAATTCATTTCGATTTCTGCAAAATCGATTCCAGCAGTACGCCTCAACCCCAACATAACAGCCTCTCTGAATCTGCCTTCCCTGTCCAGACGATCAACACCGGCTACCGGTAGACTGTTCAGGGCCGTTGATTGCACATACCGATTCAAATCACTCGTATTGGAGATGCGTTCACCTTGCAGGAAAGAAACAGCGGCGCAGCCCAGGCCCAGATATTCGCCGTTTCCCCAATAATTCAGATTGTGCCTGCACTCGAAACCCGGCCTGGCCAGATTGGATATCTCATAGAGATTGTAACCATGATTACACAAAAAATCTTCTATATAATCAGTAAGTTGCAGAATAGCATCTTCTTCTATGACGGGCAATAGGCCTTCACGATACATACGCTCCATGGGGGTTTCTGATTCAAGGGTGAGCTGATAACATGAAACATGATCCGGTGCAAGGCAAACGAGCATATCGAGCTCGCGCTTCAGGTCTTGCAGCCTCTGACCGGGCCATCCGTATATGAGGTCCAGGCTTACCACATCGAAACCAACGGTCCTTGCAATTTCGTAGGCACGAACTGCCTGTGCCAAGTCATGCACGCGGCCCAAAACTTGAAGCCCTGCATGGGAAAGGGATTGAACACCGATACTTATGCGGTTTATTCCCATGTCCCTGCATGCACTCATCCATTCCAGAGAGGCGGAATCAGGATTGACCTCTATGGTGGCTTCAACCGTTTCATGCCAGTGAAAAACAGATCTGATCGTCTCAAACAGCGGTCTCAGTTCATGACAGGCAAGCAGACTTGGAGTCCCACCACCTACATATAATGTTTGAAAACAAAGGGAAGATACACGGGCGCTGCGCAGAGTCGCCTCGCGGCATACCGCCTGAATGTAAGGTAAATGAAACGCTTGAGAATAAGACCCTGAAACAAAGTCACAATAGGGGCATTTTCGTCTGCAAAATGGAATATGGACGTATATCCCTGGGCCATCACACCGCCGGCCTATCTCAATCCCGTGCTGCATCACAGAGACACGGATGTGTCAATTTTCGTTCATCCGGTAGGTATCTGTTCAGAAAATCGTCCAATATCTCTCTGGCATCCTGCGAGGTGCAGGCAGTCAACAATCTGTTCACCAGATTCTGGCACAAGCCGGCATTACACCTTCTGATGATATGTTTGACCTTTGGAATGGAGTCGGCATTCATACTGATCTCGTTCAATCCCATACCCACCATAATGGGGGTATAGGCAGGTTCGCCGGCCATCTCACCGCACATGCCCACCTGAATGCCTCGCAGTCGGCCCGCCTCCGCAGAACGATGAATCATGCGCAGGATACCTGGATGCAACGGGTCATACAGATGTGCCACGTGTTCGTTTACGCGATCTATGGCCATAGAATACTGAATCAGGTCATTGGTGCCTATGCTGAAAAAATCCACCTCCTTGGCCAGAAGATCCGCCATCATAACCGCTGTGGGCACCTCTATCATGACACCCAGCTTTACATTTTCATCAAAAGGAACCCCTTCGGTCCTCAATTGATCCTTTACGCAGTTCAGATGCATCTTGATCTGTTCCAGCTCGCTGCATCCAGATATCAGAGGAAAAAGTATGCGCAATTCTCCAAAGGCGCTCGCTCTATAGATGGCTCGAAGCTGTGTAAAAAACAAGTCTGTCTCCTTCAGACAAAGCCGAATGGCCCTGAGCCCCAGGGCCGGATTGGTCTGGGGAGTGATGGGTAGTGAGGACAGAAATTTGTCTCCGCCCACATCCAATGTGCGAATAGTAACAGGCTTCGAGGCCATTTTCTGCACACATTCATAATATGCCTGAAACAACTCATCTTCTGTCGGCAGATCGTTTCTTCCTACATAAAGAAACTCTGTGCGCAGAAGACCTACTCCTTCCGCTCCGCTTGCAATAGCCACATCCAGTTCATCGGCCAGCTCTATATTGGCCTTGACAGCCATACAAAATCCATCCTGTGTAACCGCTGGCAAATGTGCCTGCAACAGCATGTCCCGATGATGCCGAATATAACAGGCCTGTTTATCGGTGTATCTATTCAGGATCTCTTGGTCAGGCCGAATAAATACATCACCAGTGATGCCATCTACCACTATTTCATCACCAGTCGATACGGCCTGAGTGATACCTCCCACAGCCACCACCGCCGGTATTCCAAGAGAACGAGCGATAATAGCGGCATGAGAGGTGCGGCTTCCCATCTCGGTGACAAACGCCATGACGTTTTTACGATTCAATTGAATGGTGTCGGCAGGAGTAAGATCAGATGCCACGATGACCACAGGAGAGGCATACTGACTCGATTGTATTTCTTGGAAACCACTCAGAATATTCTGAATACGCGCCACAACATCCTCTACATCACGAATCCGTTCACGAATATAGGTATCCTGAATATGACCAAACAGCCGCCTGACGTGATTAAGACTGTGGTCCAGTGCCCATTCTGCATTGATCATCTTTCGCTGAATCATGTCGATGCTCTTGTCAAGAATCATGCTGTCCTTGAGCATGAGCTGATGGGTTTCAAGAATAGCGATATGCTCACGTAATTCATCAGGCATGGCTCGAAGCATTGTCTGTATCTGCTCTTCGGCCTTTTGTACCGCTGCACGAAGTCGCTGCACCTCCGATTCCACCTCATGCTCGGCGATATAGGTCTTGAATATGCGTCTGTTGAGGCGGTCCAGTACAAAAACTCGACCTATGGCTACTCCAGGTGATGCGCTGATTCCCCGCAGGTGCAGCATGCCTTCATAATCTTTTTCATTCATTTCTTCCATTGTTTTTTCAGTCATATTCGGCAAAACCTGTCTCTATCAAAAGTTGAAGCGCTGTCAACGCCTCCAATTCATCAGGCCCTTCCGCCAAAATAGTGAGACGGGAACCAGTAGGGCATGCAAGGGTCAATACCTCCAGAATACTCTTGGCATCCACTCGTTTTCCATCCTTGATCAGCCAGATATTTGATGCAAATCCACTGGCCAACTGGGAAAAACGGGCAGCCAGCCTGGCATGAAGCCCCAATCGGTTTACTATGGTCACATGTATCTCGTTTGACATAACAATATCAACACATCAAAAATTCAAAATCCATCAATTCAGGATCACCTGTCTTCTGCCCATGACATCCACAGGCGTAACGATACCATCCCGCTCCATCTGTTCTATCATGCGCGCAGAACGGTTATAACCCACTCTCAAACGGCGTTGCAACATGGAAATGGATGCCTGACCTGTCTCTTTGACGATACGCACCGCCTCCCTATATTTCTCATCCGCATCGCCTGTGTCAGCGGTATCTTCGTCATCTTCCTCGTCACTTGATTCCACAATTCGCAAGTCGTATTGCGGCTCTCCCTGCTGACGCCAAAACTCCACCACACGACCTATCTCCTTTTCCGAAACATATGCACCGTGAATGCGCTGAAGGCTGGCTGTACCCGGAGGCAAAAAAAGCATATCTCCCATACCCAGAAGTCTTTCCGCACCCATTACATCTAAAATGGTGCGGGAATCCACCTTGGAAGAGACCTTAAAGGAGATGCGTGCAGGGAAATTGGCCTTTATAAGCCCTGTGAGCACGTCCACAGACGGCCTTTGCGTGGCGATGAGCAGATGAATGCCTGCAGCGCGCGCCATCTGAGCCAGCCGCGCTATGGAAGTCTCCACCTCCTTGGAAGAAACCATCATGAGGTCGGCCAGTTCATCTATAACGATCACAAGATATGGAAGCGGCTGTTCCACGCTCTTGTTGTACCCCTCAAGATTTCTGGCCTGCGCCGCTTCCAGGAGTTGATATCTGCGCTCCATCTCCAAAACAGCCCACTTGAGGGCCCTTGTGGCGTCTTTAGGGGCGCTGACAACCGGATGAAGCAGGTGTGGAATCCCTTCATAAAGGGACAGTTCTATGCGTTTGGGATCGATGAGCAGCAATCGCAGATTCTTTGGAGTCTGGCAATACAGCAAAGAGAGGATCATGGCATTCAAACCCACGCTCTTTCCAGTTCCTGTAGCCCCGGCAATGAGTAAATGGGGCATTTTTGCCAGGTCCGTCACTACAGAATGACCGACTATGTCCTTACCGATGGCCAGAGGCAGGGCGCCTTTATGCTGTTTAAAGACCTCGCTGGCCAGCAATTCCTTCAAAAACACTACCTGTCTGTGTTTGTTGGCCAATTCGATGCCTATAACACCCTTGCCTGGAATGGGTGCCACGATACGCACGCTCTGCGTCTTGAGCGCAAGGGCCAGGTCGTCTGTAAGACCGGAGACCTTGTTTATCTTTATGCCCGGAGCAGGAGCAAACTCGTACATGGTCACCACAGGCCCAGGACATATCTCCACCACTTTACCCGCAACTCCAAAATCCAGAAGTTTCTGCTCAAGTGTTCGAGCATTGGCCAAGTATTGAGCCTTGTCCGTCTCTTGTTCCTCATAGGTTGGATCATTTAAAAACGAGATGGGCGGAAGCCTGAACTCGCCTTCATAGGCCCGCATCTCTGCATCGAAAGACCTTTCGGCCTTGGCATTCAACGGCTGTCTGGCCACTGCCTCCTTGATTACAGGCTCGTTTTTTTCACCACTCATTCCTTCATGCACTTGAGCGGCAGTATCTGAAGCCACAGAAAAATGCCCTCCTGTTAAGTGAGTGGCAGGCGAATCCGTAGTTTTCTGAAACCCATCAGTGGCAGATAACCTTTGGCCAATCAGCCCTTCGGGCCCGTTGAATTCCGCCTTCGAAGGCGCAGGCGGCACTGACCTCTTCTTGGCGAAGAATTCAAAAAGAGCGGTTAGAGACGACCAAAGCCAGCTTACAAAAGAAAAACCTCGATTCCATACGGCGAAAAGAGAAAATGGCGTTCCTGCCACAAGACCCGCCAGAAACGACACAAAAAGCACGAGAAAGGCGCCCACATCGCCCAGCCACTTCAACAGAAAATTCACTGCCAGCAAACCGCACACTCCACCACTCGTTTCAGGCCCATTGAAAAGTGCGAAAAGACCGGCACTGGAGAACAGAATTGCTGTCCAACTGGGTATGATCCAACCTGTCGATCTCATAAATCTTTTGGAAAATAATTGAGAAACAGCAACAAAACCAATACCAGCCGGCACCCACCAGGCAGCCAATCCCAGCATCTCATACAGAAAAAGGGAGAGGTAGCCGCCTATAACTCCAAGCCAGTTCCTGTCCACAATGGACTTGTCAGCACCGAAGTGCATCAAAATGGCATGACTAGTCAGGGCAATGGCCGTAAAGAAAAAGAGCCCGAACAAAAAAAGGCCTTTCAGTTCACTGGACGAACTGTTTTGCGCCTCTTTTAAGGATTCCTGCATGAAATCTACCGCATCAACTCATGTGCCTTGGAGTAGAAACACTGCCAATTCAGGACCGAAGCCAGCTTTTTTACCTCACATTCGGTGAGATTACTGCCTTCTATGGTCAAAATGGGCTGAACATCCCCACTTCCCTTTACATCTATGGTCACTGAACGGGCCTTTGAGTCCAAAACCGTGTCCATTCGATAACCATTCACCTCTTGGACCACGGGCCCGCATTTGCATGGCCCTGTGCAGGACACAGCACACTGCAAAAGACAGTGTTTAAGGGTATCAGGAAATGTAGTGGATAGTGAGTCGTGAGTGAGAGAGGGTCCTGTCTGAAACTTTATGGACATGACCGCATCCTGCCTGCGGTATTCACGCATGGCATAGGTGGTATTCCGGCCATCCTGATTCACGGTAAGCCCGGTCACCTCTGCTCCAGTCCAGCCCTTCAACTCACTGAAACAGGCCCCAAGGTCTTCCCATGAAGCAGTCCATGCAGGGCTGGCCATGCCACAGGCCATTCCCAATGAGACAGCCGCGACTACAATGATTGAACGAATCTTTTTGTTCATTTGCCGCTCCTTTCCATGTTATTTACACCACAATACGCTATGCACGATATCTCGATACGGCTGCCGGCCGGAAGCCCAACAACCTGTACCGTCTGCCTGACCGGACGTGGTTCTTGCAAAAAATAAGTCTCATAGACCTGATTCATTGCAGCAAAATCTATCAAATCCAGCAAAAACACATCGGTTCTCACCACATGCTGCATGTCCAGACCAGCCTTATTTAAAATGGCACGAATATTTTGCAAGACCTGCTGAGTCTGGACCTGAATATCGCCTTTCACCAGGGCTCCTGTCTTGGGATTTATGGGTATCTGGCCTGAAACAAACAGAAAATCACCTGCCATAACCCCTTGGGAATAAGGGCCGATGGCCTGAGGGGCATCATCAGTAACTACGGACCTCAAGGGCTGCATGACAAACCTCCACTCAACATCCTGATTTCAAAAGAGCCGACACAAGGGATATGGCTGCATCGATATCCTGCTTCATCGCCATACCCACCGCGGAATGAATATAACGCACAGGCACTGAAAGGGCCGCCGCTCTGCTTCCCACACCGTCCACCTGATATGCTGCAGCATTAGTGCCTCCTACTTTTTTTACGACAATTTGATGGGGAATGCCGTGCTGTTGCGCCAAATTTACAAGACTCACGGCCAATTGCCTGTCTGCAATAAATCTGGAATCGGAAAGCCTTATTTCCACTCCGACGCCAAGACAAGCCAGCCGCTTGTAACCCGGCACACCGGGCAGGTCATTGGCTACAGTACCCTCCAGCACCACGACGATATCGGGTTTTATGCGCCGGGAAAGGGCGGAAGCGCCCTTAAGCCCCATTTCCTCCTGAACGGAAACAACCGCCCAGAGATCAAAGGCAATCGCCTCACCCTTCAATGCCCTCAATGCCTCCATCAGCACAAACACCCCCAGCCGATTGTCCAGCGCCTTTGTCTGAATCGTCAGGGCGTTTTCATGCCAATAGTGGGCAAAGGTGATGAAATCGCCCGGGTTTACCAGACCGCTGTCTATCAAATTCGGAATGCCTGTATCGATGAAAAGCTCCTCCATGGTTACCGCTTCATCCTTGCCGTTCAAATGCGGAGGCATGGAGCCTATAATTCCGCATACAGGCTCTTTTCCCCATATAACCACTGGTTGTCCGCAGAGCGCTGAGGAGCTCAAACCACCCACAGGAATGAATCGCACAAAACCATTGGGCTCCAGATACTGAACCATCATACCAACCTCATCCATGTGGACATCCAGCAACAGCCGCGGCCCGTTTCTGGGCAGGTGAATGACGAGGTTCCCGAGACAGTCTTTTTCGGCGGGAAGCCCCATGGATTTAAAATGCTCTGCCAGAACCTGCGCCAGATGACCCTCATCACCGGAAACCGCCGGTAAGCCCGTGAGCTTTTTCAAAAACTCAATATCCATGAAAGGACCTCATGCAAGATTTAAAATATGATCTATAACTTCCCAAAATTCAGTATCTATTTCCACATCTATATCCAGATATGTAATCCGTGAGGCATGATTCAGAGCGCATGAAATGGCCCTCAGTTTAACCATATCTTTATGTGTGGTAACCAATTGTGAGCACTTAAAAACCTCTGCCAATCTCATCAATTCCTGCACGTTTTCTTCTTTATATGCAAAATGATCTGAAAATGAAACGGTTTTTTTTACATCAGCGCCTATTTTTTTTAATTCAGCATAAAAGGCATTTGGATTTGCCAGGCCGCAAAAGGCCAGAACAGGCCTGCCCTTCAATTCACTCGGCGATGTCCTGACTCCGTTCAAGGATTCCAGTCCAATTGCACGAGTATGACTGAAAAATACCTGTTGGTGCTTGGCTTTGCTCGGAATGACAACCGCATCATCACCTGTCATTCCGAAGGAGCACAGCGACTGAGAAATCTTAAGATTCCTCGCTACGCTCGGAATGACAGGCCTTTGGTGCTTCGCTACGCTCGGAATGACAGGCTGACGGTCTTTAATGAGTTGAAGGACGTCCTTAGGTAGGCCCTGTGTTTCAAGGCATTTCTCATGCTCAAACATACCATCTGCACCTGTAAACACGAATACCTGCCCGCGTTTCAGGGCAGACAAAGGCTCTCGCAAATCTCCGCCTGGAAACACGCGGCCATTTCCCAATGGTTTTTTGTGGCGAAACAACACGATATTCAGGTCACGATGCAGACTCATATGCTGAAAACCATCATCCAGCAAAATCACTTGTGCACTCAACTCACAGGCCAGCCTGCCTCCCCTGTAACGGTCAGCATCCACAATGACCAAGGCGTTTTTAATTCCACGCGCAGACAGGGCTTCCGACAACATGAAGGCCTCGTCACCGCAACGAGTTGAAGTCCCAGTCACCTCACCGTCATTGAACACCACAAAGGGCATTTTCTTTTCCTTTGCCCCGTATCCTCGAGTCACGACAGCCACACGCAAACCCTTTTTCGCAAGATGATCGGCAACAGCCAAAACATGAGGTGTCTTACCCGTACCTCCCAAAGTGAGATTGCCAATGCTGATCACAGGACACGGCAATTTCCCAACAGAAAACAGGCCTTTTTCATAGCAAAATGCCCTTATTTTCATTATGCAGGCGTATATGGAGGAAAACGGCCTTCCAAGCGTAAAAAACAATGGGACAAGGCCTGAATCAATGGCAACCGGCATGTTTGAGCACCGATTCGATGAGTTTAAGGTGTCTATCCACTACACTCGCATCAAAGGCAGCCGCTTTTTTTGCCCGCTCTCCGGCCCGCTTTCGCATGTCATCATTGGTCAAAAGGGTCAAAAGCAGCCTTTCCATGGAATTCTCATCACATTCAAAACCGCCTCCTGACTCCAGAAGGGCTCGAGCGGATTTCGCACAACTTTCCACATGCCTTCCAAAGAGCACGGGCACGCCATGCACAGCCGGCTCCAGCAGGTTGTGTCCGCCTAAAGAGGCGATACTGCCACCCACGAAGGCCACATCAGCCAGGGCATAGATGCCGGCAAGCTCGCCGAGGGTATCCAATATCAAAACATCATAGTCTGTAGCACCGCTTAAAGCGCTGCGCAGACATGGCACAAGCCTGTTGTCTTTTGCAAGTTTTACAATCTCAGCAGCCCTTGTCACATCCCTTGGCGCCAGCACGCACTTCAGGCCTGGCAATGCCCTCAAAAGCCCTGCATGCGCCTTAAGACAAAGGATTTCTTCCATAGCATGAGTGCTTCCGGCCACCCAAAGACGTTCTTTCTTCAATCCCAGGGCCATTTTAAGTGCAAGAAGTTCTTTCTCGCTCAAACAAGGAGTTCTTATGGCCCTTTTCAGATTTCCAAGCATCAGTATGCGATCTTCAGACAATCCAAGTTCCAGCAACCGCTTTCTGTCCTCCTCAGACTGCATAGTTATAGCCTTCAGACCGCCATAGAGAAGCCTGGCCAATGACTTAAGGTATTTCAATCTGCTTGCGGAATAAGAGGATATGGCGCCGTTTACGAGAATAGAGGGAATGCCGTTGTCACGAAAATCCCATATCCAGTTGGGCCACAGATCCGTCTCCACAAATATCATGCAATGCGGCAAATACATTCTGCGGAATCTGCGAATTATACACGGAAAATCAAAGGGAGCCGGTATCACAAATACTGCACGGCCTGCTGCATTCTGCTGGTCTGATGTATTCAACCAGGCCATCCATGTGTCCATGCCTGTTTGTGTGGAGGCGGAAAGCAACACTCGTGCATCGGGCCATTTTCTGAAGATACCCTCCACCAGAGGCATAGCCGCCCTGACCTCTCCCACAGAAAGGGCATGGACCCAGAGAACGAGTGCATTATTGGAAGTACCCTGCCAATGAGGGGCAGGCGGCGAAAACTGCGCCTCTATACGTTTCCGGCGTTTAGGAGAAATCCAGGCATATAATCGCAAAAAAATCAGCAAAACAGGGCCTATTACATAGCAAATCTTATAAAGTAATAAAAGGACTCTATGCGTTTTTGGCATTTGGAAAAGAGAATAAAGGAATGATGGCCGTAAACATGAAATAGATACATGCTTACGGCCGTGTAATTTATTGTTCTACAGAATCCTTTGGGGCTTCTTGTTTTTTAAGCGCCATCATTTGTGTTACATTGATGGCATTTTTGACAATCTTTTCAAATGCCTCTGCTGTGTGGCTGTTGGGATAGGCGGCTACAATAGGCCTTCCAGCATCTCCTGTCACCACAATACGGGGATCAACGGGCACTCTGCCCAAAAACGGTATGCCCAGTTCCTCTGCCAATTTTTCTCCTCCGCCTTTTTTGAAGACATCTATTGCCTTACCGCAGTGAGGGCAGATCATGCCGCTCATGTTTTCAACAATGCCTAAAATCGGCATATTTACGTGTTTACAGAAGCTGATGGACTTCCTCACATCCAAAAGCGAGACCTCCTGAGGCGTGGTGACCACTACTGCATAGGCGTCGGGAATCATCTGAGCTATGGTCATGGGTTCATCGCCTGTACCGGGCGGCGAATCTATGACCAGATAATCCAGTTTGCCCCATTCTATGTCATAGATAAACTGCCGAATGGCCGACATCTTCATGGGACCACGCCACATGACGGCCGAATCCTTTTTAGGCAGCAGCGGCTCCACCGACATAAACTGAAGGTTCGGCGAGTAGTGCACAGGACCTACCGTGCCATCGGAACGTCTTTGAAGCTCTCCGCCTTCAAGTCCCAGCATCTTTGGCACGTTTGGACCGTGCAGGTCCACATCCAAAAGCCCCACATAGAAATTCTCCAGAGACAGACCAATTGCAAGGTTTACGGCCACAGTGCTCTTGCCCACGCCGCCCTTACCGCTCATGACCATGATCTTGTGATCGATCTGGCTCAAAGCGTTCTTTATCTTTTGGTCCTGCTCGGAAAGAACAGGGTTGTTCATTGGTTTCTGCTGCTGTGTCATCTGAACTACTCCTTTTGATTGCAAGATTTAAATCTATAATAATACGATAAGCGATGTTATGCCACAAGTTATCTGTTAACTCCGTAATCTGCCATTAGGAAAATCAAAAAAACAATCTATCCTTGCAAGCAAAACGAAGGGATTTTTGAACAGGTCTAAAAACATCCTTGACAACAATAGTAATTCTATCTTTTATTGTAAAATAACTTGAAAAATTTTCACAACAAATAAAACGGAGGGGCTATGAAATCCCAAAGGCTTTCTAATGGTTTTACTCTCATAGAGATGGCCATAGTGCTGGTATTGATAGGACTGCTCATCGGCGCTGGTACAAGTTTGATAAGTCCGCTTACAAAGAGGGCACAGCTCATAGAAAACCGAGATATTACAAAAACCGCTTATGAGGCTGTCATAGGATATGCAGCACAACACAAGCAACTGCCTTCGACTCTTGATTCGCTGGGAGTCAAAACCACTGATACCTACGGTAACCAACTGCAGTATTACACATGGACAGGCACAAACTTGTGCACAAGCACAGGTGACTACATCACCGTCGAGGACGCATCCAACGGCACAACCATAAGTAAAAACAACATCGCCTTCATAATCATAAATAGCAATGCAAACCACTGCAATCAGACAGGTACTGCATCACCCTTTAATATCCTGCCACAAGGGCAGCAGGTCAATTCTGGCACATGCCCTGCCGGAAACGAATATGATGACATCGTTATGTATGCCGACATCGACATGCTTCGGCAGAAGATATGTAATACATTTCGCATCACCACGGACTCCCTGCCAATCGGCATGGAAGAGCAGGCATATCCCACAACGGTGCTTCAGGCAACTGACGGCACGTTACCCTATAACTGGAACATTACATCAGGTGCCCTTCCTCCAGGGCTTACGCTTTCCAACCTCACATCCGGCTCCTGCGGTACAATCACATGCACTTCATCTAATCCCTGCGGGTGTATTTCAGGCACGCCTACTCAGTTTGGAAGCTTCAATTTCACTTTGCAGGTCCAGGATAGCGATACACCCAAGCGCACCGCTACAAAGAGCCTCGCCATTACCATAAATCCAAATCAACCGGTGATAACCACTGAATCACTGCCCACCGCCACTGAAGAACTGTCATATAATGTTCAGCTCACCGCAACCGGTGGAAAAACCCCTTATACATGGACCTGTTCCTCATCACCTGCTCTGCCTGGTGGTATCAGTATCGCCGACAACACCATTTCCGGCACTCCTCATAAAGAGGGCAACTACAATATCTCATGCACCGTGCAAGACAGCGGCTCGCCTGCCCGCACATCCATACAAAAGACATTGGCTCTAACCGTTCTGCCCAACAAGCCACGCATCACCACGGAGTTTCTGCCCCTTGGCACAGCGGGACAGGCATATCCTTCCACCACCTTGAGCGCCACAGGCGGAAGCGGAGGTAACGTTTGGACTCAGTCAGGACTGCCGCAAGGTTTGTCTTTCAATTCATCGAATGCAACCATTACAGGCACACCCACCGCCGAAGGAACATATTCCGTCTCTTTTACTGTCACGGACTCAAGTGGGGATTATCACACAAAAACTCTATCCATCACTGTGTATCCTTCTGGCGGGAGCAGCAGTTCCAGCTCGACGAGCACCTCCTCGACATCCAGCACATCTACCGGTTCAGGAGGGCTGCCGCCCACATGTACTTTAAGCGTGCCAATCAATCCCATCAGATACAACTCAACGGCGACGTTGAACTGGACCATTACCAACGGACCGGCATGGGCCGCCTTTACGCCTTCAACCGGCACATGTACAAGCTTTTCCAACTCAACAGGAGGTTCATGCACAACGAATAGCTTAACAAAAAATACGAATATAACTGAAAGTGTATCCAATGCGAACGGAACCGGATATTGCTTCACCAAAGTATGTGTTATAAATATCCAATCTCAATACAGAGTATGGAACAATACTGGTTTAAGATATGATTTTAAAACTCCAAATGGAACCTGCAGGCGAGTTAACAACAATATCGAAATAACACAATCCAATAACAGACTTACAACTGGCACAACGATATATAGATATTCAACATCTAATAACACATGTAACGGCGCTCCTATTGCATCCCTAACATTCAATCAGGCGGTATGCGCGGATGATAACAATAACCAGTTAGTCAATTTTACCGGCACAGACAGATAATACTCCATGCAAAGCCTTTGCCGCCCTTGTGTAACTCTTTCAACAAAGTCATGCAGTGATACGCATAACAGGGAAGTTCAAAAATGAATTTCCCTGTTAACCGCCTTTTTTGTATTTTTTACCTGATTGTTTTCCTTCGAAGTGCGGCATTTGCAGCCGATATCAATCTGACCATTCTTGAAAACAGCCAGCAAGATGAAGTAAATGTCACAATAATCAATAGGTCTTTTATTCCTGTACAGATACAAAAAATCAGCCTCATCTTTAATTCTCAAGAATATCAATCAAATACTTTGACTATTCCTTCTCAAGCCTCCTATACTCAAACCTTTGATGTGACTCCGCCGGTACAACCCGGCGCATACCCTATCATTATTACGCTCAGCTATTTAAACGATGGCCATCTGCTATCTCTAAAGCATGTGGGAAGGTTTGTAACCGGCGAAGATACAGGGACATCCTTTGTGCAAGGGGAACTTCGAAGTTTAACCATTACACAACAAGGAAATCTTGTTATAGATTCAGACCAATCACATCTCTGGCAGCTCATTATACCCGATGAGATTCATGTGCTGAAAGATACAATCATGAAGGGAATAAGGGTCTGGCAGATTCAATCTACTACAACCGGTCTTCATAATTCATATCCCATCTTTGCCATAGCCGAAACCGAGAAAAACGGCAGACATTACACCTCCGTGATAAACGCACAGCTTGTGGTAATGGGCCATGGCTTTGCAACAAACAGAGGGGAAACTCCTTCTTACCTGCTCATCATTGTGGCATTTCTTTCCTTAGCAGGGTTTATCATAGCAACAAATACAAGGTATTCAAATCAACTCCTGACAACAACTGCAAAATATACCGCACGAGTATTTTTGCTGAGCATCACCTATTGGCTGCTAAAAAACGCACCATCTCTCATATCATGGACAGCCGACAAACTAATGCTACTCTTCGAGTCTTCGTGGCCTATTATCATTTCACAACCATTTACAGAACATCTTATGGGCAAAAATTACAGCTATTTCTTTGCCTATTTCATAGATATTTATTATTGGACGGCAATCGCAATTCTTTTTCCATACTTTTACTATACAGATCGTGATATTTCTATAATAAATGACAAATATGTAAATTTAATAAAAAGCATAACGACTATCCCCAATATATTCATACTCAAAAAGATACATTGGAATGAACAATCCAAATTGGGAATACTGACTATATGTGTAAAATTTTTTTTTGCACCAATGCTTGTATCATGGGCAATCAATAACATACTACATATAAACAATATATTACACAACCAAACTATATGGAATCTGCATACCATCAACTCATTTATAGTGGATTGCCTGATTCTTATGGATACAGGCATATTTGCCTTTGGTTATACCATCGAGAGCAGATATCTCAAAAACGTAATAAAATCCGTGGAGCCTACAATCTGGGGGTGGATAGTATGTCTGTGGTGTTATCCGCCGTTCAACGCATTTTCATTCAGGCCCTTTGATATTCCCCTTTGGAATATCTCTCTTCAAAACAGACCAGACTGGCTTGAAGGGATTGTGCTCTGCGTCATCACTCTACTTTGGGGCATATTTGTGTGGGGGTCCGTGGCCCTGGGCTTTAAAGGCTCCAATCTCACCAATCGCGGAATCGTAAGCCATGGCCCTTATCGCTTCTGCAGGCATCCAGCGTACACAGCTAAGGTATTGGTCTGGTGGCTGGAAGGCGTCTTTTTTGCCAGATATGGGCTTTCAATGCTCATTGCATTTACGGTTATCTATGGTCTTCGTGCATGGACCGAAGAACGGCATCTGATGCGTGACCCTGACTACATCGAATACAGAAAAAAGATTCCATGGCGGTTCATTCCAGGTATTTTATAATGGCATTATGGGTCAGGTCCACACATTACACAACCTCAGCCTTTCACTAACATAATGAGCAATTTTGTAACACCTCTTGTCAAAAGTGTAGAATTGGACCCCTTGGCTTTTCCAAAAAACGGCATCTATGCAATGGCAATAAAAGAAGATACAATGAATTTGTTGAAGCATTAAGATATAACATGCAATAATTCCTAAAGGGACGCAGTCCCTCATAACTGGAGGCAGGATGCCGACAATCTCAATGTTTTATGGCATCATTATCAGAATGTATTGTTCTCCCGGTAAGCATAATCCTCCGCATATCCATGCATACTATCAGGACGATAAGGCTATTGTTGATGTAATTGCATGTGAAATAACAGAAGAAAAACTGCCCTCAAAACAAGCAAGGCTCGTTTTGGCATGGGTCGAAATTCATAGAGAAGAGCTTTTGGCAGACTGGGAATTAGCCTCAAGGGGTGAACTTCCTTTTCCAATAGAACCTTTGAAATAAGGAGGTGAAAGCAGTGTATTTATCGGTAAAGAGCGTAAAACCGTTAGAGGAATATAAGCTGTTGATTAAATTTGAAAACAATGAGGAAAAGATTTTTGATGTTTCTCCATATTTAAGTATCGGCAAGTTTGCAGAATTAAAAGATTTATCTTTGTTTAACTCTGTTACAGTCAGCTTCGATACCATAGTGTGGGCAAACCATCTGGACATAGACCCCGAATTTTTGTATAAAAAAGCATAAAGATAGAAGGTGAACAGATGCATGCATAGATGGGAAGCAAGCCGTAAAATATAAGTCACAGCAAAAGCCAAGTGGTTAGATCTATACACATTACACAAATTGTCAAAAGTATAGCCCTGACCCCTTTACTTTTGCATTAAAACATGCTCAAAACCTGCCGCGCCATCAGAAGTATTCCACTTACAATAAGCAATACATGAATATAAAATATATGGCCTGTATGAGACAATGGCACTTTTCGGCCAAGCCAGATGGCCGCCAAAATAATGGGGAGTGACTTTACGAAGAGCAAAAGCACACCGTGTGTCCAAAGTCCGCTCATTCCATGCCATGCTATCACCAGAAGTCCTGTGATCAAAAAATAGCACTGCATCGTGGCGATGAAGTTCAGCGCCGGCCATCGCCTCATAACCCCATAGATCACCACAGAAGGGCCGTTGGTGTTGTATGCGCCGCCCAAAACCCCTGAGATCAGGCCAAAAAACCAAGCAAGTCTGTCACTTTTGAGTTGAGGCATTTGAATTTTGACAAGGGCATAAACAGAATTTCCGGCTATAATCAGCCCCAAAATGAAACGCAGCGAGTCTTCATTTAGTCCTTTAAGCAACCAAATGCCCATTGGAATGCCCATAAGCGAACCCAGCACCATTTGAATAACAGGCCGCCAATAGACCTCCTTGCGATAATGCACTGCCAGAATTAGATTGATTACACTGCACATGAGGGCCACAAAGGGCGTAGCAAAAGAAAGTCCCATGAACATAGCCAAAATGGGCATGGCCACCAAGGCGCTTCCAAACCCGAAGACAGCATGTACCAGAGTAGAGACAAAGACCACCACCAATACCACCAAAAGCTCGTTCATGGGCTTAATCGTGGCAATTACAAAAGACCGAGCTCATGGGTGTTCACTCCATAACAAGGGTGGTGACACTTTCCAGATGGTAAGTCTGGCTAAACATGTCAAACAGCCTTATCTCTTGAATTTTATAGCCTTTTTGGCCAAGAAACACCAAGTCGCGAGCCAGCGCTGGAGGATCGCAGGAGACATACATGATTCGTGAAGAGAGATACGGCAGAAGGTGAATTAGTTCCAAACAGCCGCCTCTAGCAGGGTCCAAAATCACGAGATCAAAGCATTGATTGCGCTTTATCAGGGCTTTTGCCTGTTTTTCTGCGGTCTGGCAAGTAAATTCGGCATTCAGGCCCAGAACCACGGCATTTTCTGTGGCATTTGAAATGGCCTCGCAAGAGATATCGGAACCCCGCAGCCGCATGTCAGCCCTTTCGCAGGAGAGCAGAAAATTGCCCATTCCGCAGTGAAGATCCAAAACGGAACGACAGTTAATGGCCTCCATCTCTTGACAAATCAGGTCCTGAATGGCCAGATTTATAAACCAGTTGTTCTGCACGAATACACATGAAGAAGCCATTATATATTTGTCTGAGACACCGACATTGGAAAGTGGAAAACGCCTGAAGGCATCGTATCCATCTCTAATAAATGAGGTTTTCAACCGCCTTACACTGGAATCCTGCACAAGACAGGCCTTTATTTCATAACAAGGCCTAAAGATTTCGTCAATCAGTGCATTTGAAACACTGTTTCTGCCTTTTTTCAAAAAAAGAACGGCCACTACAAGTCTTTCCGTAATGGAAATGCCTAAGGATACCTCCTGAAGGTTATAGGCAAGTTCAGGCCATGCGGGTGAAGACTGAATGACATTTAGGCACTTCAAAATAAGCGAGTCGGCGATGCGGCAAGAAGGCGTTGGTATCACCTCATTGGACCAGCGCCTGGCAAGACCGAGAAAGGGGCGTGACCTATCGAATGGAGAGCAGTGAAAACGCATGAAGTGCCGGTATTCCAATGGGTTGAAAGCAGGCAGCACATTTGAGACCAAATGAACGACATCCTTCTCGAACCCCTTTTGCCGTAAAAGAGAGTCCAGAAACATGGCCTTTTTGGCCTGAAGCTGATCTTCATAAGATATGTGTTGAAGCTGACACCCGCCGCAGTCCTGAAAATGCTCACACACAGGCGTCACTCTTTTACTGCTGGGCTCCAAAATATGCAGTGCACGAAAGAAGCCCACATCCCTCTTCATTTGAACCGATTCCACCTCAACCAGTTCATGAGGCAAGACGCCGCCATCTATGAGCGCCACCAAACCGCTTGCAAGCCTGCCAAGACCATAGCCGCCGTACACAAGTTTTTCTATACGCACTATTTCTTTATGATTCATGATGAATTTCAAAAAAGTATGGAAAAAAGATGAAAGGATAAAAAGACTGTGGCGGTCCCAAGGGGGTTCGAACCCCTGTTTCCGACGTGAGAGGCCAGCGTCCTAGACCACTAGACGATGGGACCACAGTTTGAAAGAGAAAGAAAAACAAGGCAATGTGTTATTGCGAAGGCAAAATAGCATATAGCGGAATATTTTGCAAGTACTTTAGCCATATTCGAGCCTGTATTTCAATGCCTCCATGGCCTCCAGAATCTTCTTGCCGGAAATACCCCGTTGCACACCCAGCTCAGGCGCAAACACAGACAGCTTATACTCCCAAATCATTCGTCTCAATTCCTGCCATTTTTTTGAAAAGACTTCACTCATAGTCTTGGACATCGCCAGAACGCAAATGGCTTCGTAGCCGTTCAGCACAGGCATTATGCCTTCAAGTTTGGCCAGGTCTTTCATGGGATTTTCGCAGGCACGTCGAGCACGCACAGCCAAGGCCTTCAGATGACGTGGTATCTCGGCCAACCATTCTTCATCACAATTCAAAGGAAAATCCTTGGGAATAAGCTCCGTCAGCTCCTTTTTCATGAATTCTACGACTTTTTGCCCCATTGGTTTGCCTTTTGAACTCACCTCCTGGCGCTTCAGTTCCCGACAAATCGGTCTGAATTCCTTTAATACGGCGTTCAACTCCTTCACTACTCGAAGCCCGCTACTCACAAACTGTTCTCGAAGTCCGGAGAGCAGTTTCTCCATCTCCACCTTGCGAATATCTTCAAAGCGCTCCTCTATGACAACGGTCAGCAGATGTCTTATGGCATTGTCCGCCATACCACTCAGCCCCATAAACACCAATTCCTGATGAGTCATACCGCCAAGAGAAAATTGAGTCTTCAACCAGCGGATTTCCTTGTCAAAGATCTCCTCCAATGCCCTTGCCAGAGCTGCCATGGTCCTTTGGTAGGCCTCGTTTCGATTCCAAAAAAGCCGAGTCTTCAGTCCGTTTTCAAACTCAAGCCCAAGAAACACATCTGACTCGACAGCAGCACCGACAACCCTGAAGACCTCGGGCAGACCGCACAGATTCATCAGGGATACAGCCATTCCATTCCACTGTTCACTCAGGCGCAGAAACTCCGGGGCATTGCACAGGCGTTCTTGAATGGTCAGACCAAGCTGTCTCTGCAACAGGGCCAAGTCCCTGCCTGCGGCCAGCATCTCACGCCCCCCCCTTTCGTGGTTCTGCTCCAGATCTCAAAACGCATTTGAAGATGAAGGGGCAATTCATTTTCAGCAGGCCAGGTCTCCCTTGAAATCCTGATGCCCTTGAGCCCATAAACCGCCTGCTCCAATGCCTCGAACAGGGGCATTTGACCGGCATACTTTCGCACCTGCTGAAAGATCTCTTGAGCTGTGTCCTGAATGGGAAACAGGTCCTTTCGAAAGTTTTTAGGCAGTTTCTGCAAAATCGCCTCGATTTTATTTGAAAGAAAACCGGCACCAGCCACTGAAACACCATTACATTCAATTGGAATAGATGCTCCAGAGGAATCTGTACCGTAACACCATCATTCTCAGACCCTGGAGAAAAGCTATAGACGAGCTGAAGTATATGACCATTTACATTCAGATGTCCTGGAAAAAGGCTGAGTTCACTCTCATCAACTGCGTTTTTAAGAAGCCTCTCTTTGTTAAAAAAAAGGGACACATCCCCGCTTTTTGCAAGTCTTATGGCCTTTTTTAACTGATTTTCTCTACAAATATGCCATATGCCGGATTCATGCTTCAATACCTGCAACCCTGCCTTAAGTTCCTCTGCCATGAACCCTTCATCCACCACCAAATCAGCGCGCCTGGTCTTGTCCTCCAGAGACACAAGCCCTTCCAGCACCTGCATATTGTGTTTCAAAAAGGCATAGCTCCCCTTCAGCGCACCGGAAACCAGGGCCTCCCGCACAAATATCTCTTCCGCCTGCTCAGGCGCTATGCCTGAATAGGAGACACGGCGCCTCTCCACCAGGGTCAAGCCGAAGAGGCTGACCTTCTCCCATGCCACGACATCGCCCCTGTCCCTGTCCCACCGAGGCTCGGAGTAACTGCGAGTCACCAGGTCTTTTACGGTCTCCTCCACCCATTCAGGCTTTATCTCCGCCACTATTCGTGCAAAGAGCTGCGAAGTCTTCACCTGTTCTGCAGACACGATCCATTTAGGCCGTTTCCGATAAACGGATGATCCAGAAAAAAGTATCAGTTGTCTGCCTCGAACTCCGGTATAGCTCACTCCTTCTTTCTGCATGGCGATATGACAAGGAAAGCCTGCAATCATGGCCTTGTGAATGGCGTCATAGGAAGCAGGGGTTTGGTTCAATGAACCCCCCATATCGAAAAGGATGGTCAATATCTGATCATACACATCCCGCCACTCCTCCATGCGCGTAAATGACAGAAACTTTTCGGCACAGAGACGCTTAATAGCTGTTCTGCTCTTATGCTCTTTTCTAAATTCATCTACAAAATTCCAGATATTTAAAAGGGTTATGAAATCCGATGAAGAATTTTTGAAAACACTGTGAAGCTGGTCTGCCTTCCCTTCCTTTTGATACGGCCTCTCTCTTAGGTCCTGAATACTCAAAGCAGCCGCAAGAATCACCACCTCTTTCAAGGCGTTCAATTCCCTTGCCTCGAGAATCATGCGTGAAACACGGGGATCTAACGGCAGCCGCGCCATCAAACGGCCCATGGAAGTCAGCTCTTTTTGCCGATTCAGAGCCATAACCTCCTGTAGAGTATCGATACCCTCTGAAAAGGCACGAAAAGAAGGGGCTTCCAGAAACGGAAAATGAGTCACATCCCGAATCCCCATGGCAAAGAGTTTCAAAATGGTCTCCGACAGATTGGAACGCAGTATCTCAGGGGTCTCAAAGGGCTGCCTTAATGCGTATTCCTCCTCGCTGTAAAGTCGAATACAGACGCCTGAAGCCACTCTGCCAGCCCTGCCGCAGCGCTGGTCGGCGCTGGAACGGGATATAGGCGATACGGGCAATATTTTGAGCCGCGAACGTACATTGTAGCGAGAGATGCGAGCCAGACCCGAGTCCACCACATAGTGTATTCCAGGTACGGTGATGGAGGTCTCGGCTATGTTCGTGGCGCAGACTATCTTCTGAAGCGTGGTGTCCTGAAAGATACGGTCCTGCTCGGCAGAGGTGAGTCTGCCAAACATCGGAAGCGGTAAGGTATCATCGGACATCTCTTCCTTAATTAACTTTATAAGACGACGGATATCCAGTTCAGTAGGCATAAATATAAAAATATGACCCATTCTGTCCTGTTCACGAATCATACGAATGGCGCAGAGGGCCATATCCACAGGTGTCTGCTCTTCTGTGACTGCCGCCGAAAGCCCCCTCTGTGCAAGCATATTTGAATAATAGAGTATTTGAACTGAATAGCTTCGTCCCTGAATCTGAATAAACGGCGCATCGGGAAAGGCCTTTTGAAAGACCTCAACATTCATGGTGGCGGATGTGATGATCAGGCGCAATTCAGGCCTTTTCGTCAGCAGCAACCGTACCGATCCTATCAGTATATCGATATTCAGACTGCGCTCATGGGCCTCATCTATAATAATGGTATCATATTCTTGAAGCAGCGAATCACTCTGTAATTCAGCCAGTAGTATGCCGTCTGTCACGAATTTGATGCGTGTTTCAGGAAATGTCTTGTCCCTGAACCGGACCTTGTATCCCACCAGATTGGGAATACCCAGGGCCGAAAGCTCTTCCTGCACTCGACGGGCAATGGATATGGCAGCCACACGCCGAGGCTGAGTACAAACAATGCGCCTTTCGCTGCCCTACCCTGCGTCAAGACATATCTTGGCAAGCTGAGTGGTCTTGCCGCATCCTGTCTCTCCGGTCACTATAACCACCTGGGAGGTGCGAACAGCATTTACCAGCTCATCCCATTTCTGTAAGATAAGGAGATTTTCGACGCAGGTGGCCTTGAGCATAAAAGGAACGGCTATTTCAGATATGGATTATAGAGCTTTTCATGGCCGATGGTGGAGGTTGGAGCGTCGCCGTAGTCATGTCCAGGAAGCACGATGGTCTCATGGGGCAGTACGGCCAACCGTTCCTTCAATGACCTGTTCAACACCTCTTCAGAACCACCAGAAAGGTCTGTGCGTCCCACCGCACCCACAAAAAGGGTGTCGCCCGTAAAAAGCACACCGTGCCCATAAAGACATACGGAACCTGGTGTATGACCTGGAGTGTGAATCACCTGAAACGATAGTTCACCCACTCTCAGGATCTGACCGTGCACTACGTGCTCATCCACCAATGCTGAAGCCTCAAAGCCCCATGATTTAAACATACTCACGATGGAAGGCGTTTGAAAGAGCCTGTCGTCCTCTTCATGCATCAACACCCTGGCGCCGGTCATTCTTTTGACAACCTCATTGCCCGAGGTATGGTCAGGATGACCATGAGTATTCAATATATAGACAAGCTTCAAGCCGTCATGCTTCAGATCATCAACAAGCAGCCGTTCGCTGCCGGCTGGGTCTATAAGCATGGCCTGCTGAGTCTTGAGACATGCC
This sequence comes from uncultured Desulfobulbaceae bacterium, assembly GCA_964427245.1. GTDB lineage: Bacteria > Desulfobacterota > Dissulfuribacteria > Dissulfuribacterales > DYLC01 > JAQVIJ01. Next base: position 43,463 of record CAYRSX010000001.1, read on the forward strand.
ACCAGGTAACATCTCACCGACAACTGACCCACTGTATAGGCGCGTATCAACGGCCCACCGTCCTTGCCTATCATGATTATGTCTGACATAACATCAATCTCCCTGATGTGTTGTATCTTCTGACGCCTGCATCTCCTGTTCGGTCAATTCAAAATATTCTCCAGTAAGCCATGCCGATAGGTCTATGAGCTTGCAGCGTCTGCTGCAGAAGGGTCTGTAAGGATTTTCATGGAACCTGACTGTTTTCTTACAAATGGGACACGGACGCTCTTTAAGAGAAGCTCCATGTCCGTTTTGAACGGAATTATCTTTTGAATGTGTCATATGCCCTGAAATCCTGCAATATTCCAGAAAGCTGTTCATGCAACAGGCCGTTTGTAGCCAGTATTTCTTTGGAAAATATGGAATACGGCTCTCCACCAAATAGGGATACTCGGCCGCCGGCCTCTTTTAGAATCAAAACGCTGGCCGCAGTATCCCATGGTTTGAGTTTGATCTCCCAAAAGCCGTCCAGCCTGCCGCATGCCACATAAACCAGATCAAGGGCTGCGGCTCCTGCCCTTCTCACGCCCTGAACCTTCACCAGCACGGCCTGTAAGGCGACGATTACTCTTTCAGAGTCCTGGTGAACATCGTATGGAAAACCAGTGGCCAAAAGCGCTTCAGAAAGGCCTTCGTTTCTTGAAACCATGATTCTCTCACCATTCAACCAGGCGCCCGCATCTTTTACGGCATAAAACAATTCATCCTGAATAGGTAGATAGACCAGGCCGACAACTATCTCTCCATGCATCATACATGCTATGGATATGCCAAACCAAGGAAACCCATGGGCAAAATTCGTAGTCCCATCCAGGGGATCAATCACCCAGAACTCGCTGGTCTCATGGCTCAAAGAGGCATGGGTCTCCTCGGAGAGGAACACCGCATTTGAATAATCCCTACGCAAAGTCTTGAGAATGACCTTTTCAGAGGCGAGGTCTGCATCGGTCACCATATCTATTTCGCCCTTGTGATAGACGCCGAAACGATGGGTTGTGTGAAACATGCGAAGCGTTTCTCCAGCACTCAGGGCTGCAACAATGGCCGAGTGCAACCTCAAGACCATTTCAGGCTCACAATGCATGTCCTGTAATGGAAGCAGGTACCGAGACGCATCAAATGAATAGTTGCCTGTATTCATACATGCCCCCTATTTACCGATACAGAATCTGCTGAAGATCAGGTTCAGCACATCCTCGTTTGATTCCAGACCAAGGATCTCATTCAGTCCGGAAAGCCCGTTTCTGAGCTCTATAGCCACGATTTCCAGTGCCTTTTCATGCTTCAAAAGGTCTTGCGCCAGTTCAAAAGACTTAGCAGTCTTTACCAGTATATTCATCTGACGTAGAGTCGGAACAGGGAATTCACAATTCACAGACCTGTTCAACAGAGCGGCTGTGACAATGTGTTCCTTCAATCTGTCCAGGCCAAACCCTGTCTTTGCGGAAACAGGCAGAAAAACGGCCTCGGAAACACCTTGTTTCAGCAGAACGGTCTGAATCTGTTCTGCCACCGGCAATCCGTTCGGCCCATTCTGAGGGCAGAAAGGCTGTACAAAAGGGCCATTCAGCAGATCCATCTTGTTCAAGACCACAGTTACAGGACGACCTATGGGAATGCTTCGCAGAAGATACAAGTCTTCCTGAGTCAGCGGCACACTGCAATCAATCAAGACCAGCAGATGATTCGCCCTTTCCATCTCCCTTTGAGTAATATCCATTCCCATGGATTCTATGGGGTCTAATGTCTCAGATCGAATGCCCGCCGTATCCACCAGAGTGACCAAAAGACCGTTTATATCCAGATTCTCCTCGATGCTGTCTCGCGTAGTGCCTGGAACAGGACTTACCAGGACGCGGCTTGTGCCTAATATCGTATTGAAAAGACTGGATTTACCTGTGTTAGGTCTGCCGACCATGACCACTCTGACCCCATCTCGTACCATGTGTCTGGTATCATAGGATACAATCAGGGTGTAAATGGGTTTAAGTATCTTTTCAGAAATGGACCGACACAGGACATCAGCCGATTGTAGTTCAATGTCATCTTCAGGAAAGTCCAGCTCGGCCTCGATTCGAGCCAATACCTCCATGGCCTCTTCTCTTATAACCTGAATGGAACGGCTCATATTCCCGCTTAAGGCATCTATAGCCGCCTGTCTTTGCAGATCAGTGGCGGCTGTCACCAGTTCCATTACAGCCTCGGCCTGAGCCAGATCTATACGACCGTTCAGAAACGCCCTGCGCGTAAACTCTCCGGGTTCAGCCTCGCGAGCGCCGCAGGCCAAAACGGCCTCCATAATCCTTCTTGTAACAACGGGCCCGCCATGACACTGTATCTCCAGGACATCTTCCCTTGTATAGGAATGGGGGGCCTGCATGAAAATTACGAGTGCCTCGTCAATTATGGTTTCAGTGTCAGGAAAATGAATGAAACCATAATATACCCTGTGGGATTCCAGAGAATGCGCCGGGCGTTTCGGCTGGAAAATATGCCTGGCTATATTCAACACATCCCTTCCACTGACCCTTACAATTCCAATCGCTGCGGAAACAGGGGCAGTGGCAATGGCGGCTATGGTCTGATCTTCACGGGAAAGACCGCTCACAGGGAAGCATAAGCGACTGCCTGTCATTTCGAAGGAGCGCAGCGACTGAGAAATCTTAAGATTCCTCGCTTCGCTCGAAATGACAGCGTGTTGATTGGCACGACAGCGTGTTGCTCTATTTGACTACTTCTATTCATGGTTAACTGGTCTGGGTTCCCGCCTGGACCTGTTCACTGGAATAATTACAACCTTGCGCCTCTCCCCATCCCCCACACTGCTCGTCCTGATACCAGGGACACCCCTCAGACTCAGGTGAATCAGTCTCCTATCCCGAGGATTCATGGGCGCCAATGCCATACTTTTACCCGTCTTTTTGACTGTCTCAGCCTTGTGTCTGGCAAGTGATACAAGTTTTTCATCCCTGTTGGCCCTGTATGTGCCGGCATCAAGGGTTATCGGCACAATGAAACCCATTTTATGAGTCAGTATGCGATTTATAATGTATTCGATGGATTCGAGAGTCTGACCATCTCTTCCTATAATCAGAGGTATATCCACTCCCTCGAAGACCAAAGATGGCTGGTCGTTCTGTCTCTGGACAGACACCTCGCATTCAAAACCCGACAGTGTTATGAGCTGCCGCGCTATGTTCACTGCCTCGGTCAGAGTGGCCTCGTCCGGCTGTATTATCTCCGGAGTTTCCTCATCTGAGGAGGCAACGGCACTGACGGCTGTGGTATCGTCCTGTTCCGTTCTTTTTGAGGTATCTTCTGTCATTACATCAAAGGACTGCGTCCTGGGAGTGCTTCTTCTGGGCCTCTCCGATCTAGGTACACGGGCAACGGATTCCGCCCGTCTCGTGCCTCGCTGTGTCTCTTTTATAGATTCTTCATCGGCCTGTTGCGTCTTCACTTCCCTGACGGTATCAGCCGTGCCTTCACTGACCTCGGTTTTTTGAATCTCTTGTTGCACAGGTTTAATAACCGGCTGAAATGCCTTTATTTTGGCCTTCTTGCTGCCGAGGCCGAAAAGACCGGTAGAACCTCGAGTGATTATCTCGTATTTCAGTTCCTCTTTTGAAATATTGAAGTGTTTGCAGGCCGCCTCAATGGCGTATTCCACGGTTTTCCCTTCGAACTCTAAAAAATCCTTAGCCATAGTCTCTCTCAATCTACTGTTTTATTAGTATAATACTGTTGTGCAATGGACAAGACGTTGTTTACGAACCAATACAGCACAAGACCTGATGGAAAATTGATGAACATGAATATAAAAACAAGGGGCAGAAAACGCATCATCATGGCCTGTGTAGGATCCCCTGCGGTGGGAGTCAGACGCTGCTGCAGATACATGGAGGCACCCATCAGCAACGTGAGCACCGGTATTCCGCCGATCCAGGGAATTTCCACACCTGGAATCATCAAGCGATCCGGAGCGGATAGGTCGGTAATCCACAGGGCAAATGGGGAGTGACGAATCTCTATGGACTGCAACAGCACCTTATAAAGCGCAAAAAACACAGGTATCTGAAGCAACATGGGCAGACATCCACCCATAGGATTTACATTGTAGGTCTTATAGAGCTGCATCAGCTCTTTGTTGAGTTTTTCCTTGTCATCCCCGTATTTTTCCTTCAGCTTAGCCAGTTTTGGCTGAATCTTCTGCAAGGTCTTCATGGACTTGGCGCTTTTGTGGGCAAGAGGCCAAAACAATATCTTGATGATCACAGTGATAAGAATTATCGCCACGCCGTAATTGGGAATATAGTCATGAATGAAGTTCAAAAACAGCAAAAGGGGCTTGGCTATAACATCGAACCAGCCGAAATACAGTGCGTTGGTGAGGTCGTAATTGACCGCCTTGAGTTGAGAGTATTCCTTGGGACCCATATACGCCCCCAGCTCCACGATGGTCTCTCCCTGCACCTGCTTGAGTTGGCCGGATGCAGTGGAAAGCTCGCTTTTAAATGCGCCGGCATCGTTTATGCGCTCAAAGGCCACTCTCCATGGCACATCTCGAGTCTTGGTTACAAGGCTGGTAAGGAAATAGTGATCGCTATAACCCATCCACTCCACAGGCTCCACCAATTCCTTACGCTCACCGGATTTTTTGAGCTCCAGTTCGTTGATACCGCCCTTGCTGTAATACACAGGCCCTGCAAAAACCTGGCCCGCTTTTTCGAGAGGATCGTTTTGAAAGCTCAGGGATACAAACTGTATATCCATACCGCTGACTCGAATGGCGATATCAATCCAGTAACTATTTGCATACAGGCCGAATGTCTTTACAACGCGACCGCCGTTGGGCATCTCGCAAGTAAAAGAGAGCTCGGCTTTAGAATTTTTCTCATTCAAGTTGATTAGAGTCGCAGAGGCATCGAATACACAACTTGAGGTGTCTTTGTTGTCCAGCTTCAAAAGCAACGCGGAATCTTCATGAATAATCTTGATGGGTTTACCATTTTGCTGGGATGTAAGATATTTTTTGAGGGCCAGAGAGCGAATCACCGCACCCCTTTCACTCATCACCATGGAATAAAGGGGCGTATCCACCACCACATCCCGAGCAGCCATGTCTGTATCGGGCTCCACGGCAGCAACAGTTTTATCCTGCGATGCAACAGATTGGGACGATTGACCTGCATTTGTCTTTACAGAAACTGGTGTTTTATTTTCAGCAGGAACAGGCTGTTGGATCTGTGTGTTATTTTTTTTGGGTGGTGCTACCAGAGGACTTATAAAAAATTGAAAGACCAGCAGCACACATATGGAAAGGACTATGGCTAAAATGGTTCTATTATCCATGACAATCACTCTCTATTCGTTCTTTTTGTTTTATTTTCTTGTAACATGAAGTCTTGGGCGGCACTGGATCATATCCGCCGAAGTGCCACGGATGGCACTTACAAAGACGCATCACAGACAACCACAAGCCCCTTACAAGGCCGTGTGTCTGAAGCGCCTCTTCAGCATAATGAGAACAACTGGGATAAAAACGGCAGGAACGAGGCAGGATTGGAGACAGAAACAATCGATAGCACCTGACAAGGCTGATGAAACCGAAAACAACCCATTCGTTTATTGAAGTTAAAACACGATTGTTTTTTATGGCACTCCACCCCTTATACAGGGCAATACGCAGGGCATTCGGCTGAAGCAAACGCAAATCCGGCAATCTTTTTCTGCAGAGTTGTTTTATAAAAAGAAATCGAATGGGCTGAAAAATCCCGATACGGCAATAATACGATGTCACAACCAGTATAATCGTTCTCTGCAAGCACATTGTCAGCTTGCTGACACAATAACTCACTAAACATCCCTTTATTCCGCCGGTAGAATTCCCGCAACACCCGTTTAGCCCTATTTCTCTGCACTGCCTTTCCAAATTTGCGGCCTATTCCTATGCCTATGCGATGCCGATTCAGACCGTTGGCTATATATATAATGGTGAGCCCAGGCAGTTTGATACGCTTTCCATTTTTAAAGAGATTGGTAAAATCTCCCTGCCGCCTCAGACGCTCATTTCGTGTAAAGTGCTCGCCTTGTTCCTTCACACCTGTCTATTCCAATCTTCTTTAGAAACAAAATCAGGCCGACAGTCTGTATCTGCCCTTTGCCCTGCGACGTGACAGCACCTTTCTGCCGTTTTTGGTGCTCATACGCTTCAGAAAACCATGCGTTCTGCTTCTTTTGAGTTTATTTGGTTGATAGGTCATTTTCATATGGCATTTCTCCTTTTATATTTTTATACTTCAATTGGTACATGTCACAGAGAAAATTTATTCGTTTTTTCAAAAATCGAAGGTAATCGGCTGCACCTTGCCGGTAATCCTTGCAAATTCAGTTAAGATGTAGTCAGTTCGAAACACTTGAAACAATGTTTAATAATATAACCCGATGGCTATGTCAAGCCGTTCTACGCCTTATCTTTGGTGCATAAATAATGAACAAATGAAAATGCAGCCCAAAATCATTCATGAAGACAATCAGTTATTGATTCTTTACAAACCAGCATGCATGCCATCGGTGCCAGATGCCACTCGAGATCAATCCCTTCTGGAATGGGCCAAGACATACATCAAATCCACTTACAACAAGCCAGGAAATGTATTTTTAGGAGTTGTACACCGCCTCGACAGACCTGTATCCGGCGTTATCTGCTTTGCAAAGACATCCAAGGCCGCCGCTAGGCTCTTTACACAGATGCAGAAGCACACCATCCAAAAGACCTATCTCGCCGTGGTGCACGGAAGATTCAAAACACACGAGGGCACATACGAAAACATACTGGTAAAAGACAAGCAGAGAAATCGAGTCACGCCGTATCCCTTGGACACAGTCATAAAAGACGGGCTTTGCGCCCGCTCCCTTTGGACTACACTGCACAGCAAGAACGGACTCTCACTCATCGCCCTGACACCGCTGACTGGCAGGCCCCATCAGCTGCGAGTGCACTGTGCCGAATTGGGCTGCCCTATAGTAGGAGATGTGAAATACGGACCAGGCCCTGCTCTGCCCAACGGCTCCATCTGCCTTCATGCCTGGAAATTGGCACTTATTCATCCAACTCGTGCAGAACAAATGGAATTTACGGCAAAACCGCCTGAAACAGAGGTCTGGACAGAGGTCTTAGGAGAATATCAGACAGGCACCACCATCACATAAAGCTAATTGGATCCACATCAATCTGAAGTCTCACACGCTGCATCTGCTTGGTATCAAGACCAGCGATCAACTCTTCGCAAAAGGCATGCAGGCCTTTGGCTGCCTTAAACAGAAGCTGCCATCGATACTGTTTTTTCAGTCTGGAGATAGGAGACGGAGCAGGCCCAAGCACCTCTGTGCAGGCATACAACAAAGGCTTTGCAGCCCGCAATGCCTCCGCCCGAGCCTTCACATAATAAGCGGCCTTTTCTACATCTTCTTCCTTGGGACCGTTGAAAAGCAGGTTTATCATACGAGAAAACGGTGGATAACTCAGACGACCTCTAAAAGACATCTCTCTCTCATAAAAGCCTGAATAATCGTGCCGCGCCACGTATTCCAGCACATAGTGTTCAGGAAGCCAGGTCTGAATGATTACTTGACCTTCAAGCCCTGCCCTGCCTGCCCTGCCCGCCACCTGTGAAAGCAGTTGATATGTGCGTTCCCCAGCATTGTATTCCGGCAGATTCAAGCCCATATCGGCAAACAATACACCAACCAAAGTAAGATACGGAAAGTCATGCCCCTTAGTGACCATCTGTGTACCCACCAGGATATCTATCTCTCGATTACGAAAGGCGGCCAGCACCTCCTCCACATATCCCTTTGCAGAGGCAACATCTCTGTCCAGCTGAGCCACCCTTGCCCCTGAATATCGAATCTGCAGTTCATCCACCACCCGTTCTGTGCCGCATCCAAGGGTTTCAATGTGAGTGCCCTTGCATTTGGGACAGATGGGCATGGCAGGCAGACTCTTGCCACAGTAATGACATAAAAGAAACCCCTGCGTGCCGCTTTCCTCCTGAAATGGCCCCGTTACCTTGCGCCTTCTTCTGTGCCATGAAAGGCTGACACTGCAATGGTCACAGGAAAACACATGACCACAATCAGCACAAAAGACATGAGAGGCATAGCCCCTGCGGTTCAAAAAGAGCAACACCTGTTCCTTTCGTTCCAGCGTCTTGAAGACAGCCGTATCAAGCGCCTGGCTTAACCACGAAAGATTATTAGAATCCGTCGCACTCGCAATGCCTTGCCTTCTTTGTCGCCTTTTCTCTTCCCGTTTGTTTCGCATGTCTTCGCGCATATTCACAAGGCTCACCGCCGGTAGTGCACGATTCTCCACTCGTCTGGTCAAAGTAAGCAATGTGTATCTTTTCGACATGGCGTTACTATAGCTGCTCAAGGATGGTGTGGCGGAACCCAACACCACTACAGCCGAAGAGATACGAGCGCGCATTACGGCTATGTCTCTGGCGCTGTAACGAAATTTATCTTCCTGTTTATAAGAGAAGTCATGCTCCTCATCCACCACTATGAGGCCGAGATTCCATACAGGAGCAAAGACAGCGGATCTGGCGCCCACCACCACCTTTGCATCCCCTTTCAAAATGCGGCGCCACTCGTTTTTGCGTTGTGAGGGAGTGAGACCACTGTGAAGGGCCGAGACCACTTCTCCGAATCGAGCCTGAAAACGGGCTATTGTCTGAGGAGTCATGGCTATCTCGGGCACCAGAATCAGGGCCTGTCTGCCCATAGCCAAAGAGCGCTCACACGAGTGCAGATACACCTCAGTCTTTCCGCTGCCTGTCACGCCATGCAGCAAAAACGCCGCATATTCCTTGCGAGTTATCGCAGTTTCTATGGCCTTCACAGCCGCAGTCTGCTCGGAATTGAGACAAATCCTCTTAGTCTCAGACGCCAGACTTGACTCACAGAATCCTGTTACGGCCTTTAAACGCCGTCCGCGCTTGGGCGTTCTTTCAGAGAGCAGATCACTCGGTATGACCTCATCTATAACATGCCCAAGTGGATACATGTAGTAACGGCTTGCCCATTCCAAACAATCGAGCAGATGAGTGGGTAAAAAAGAGGATTCGTCCCATATCTCTTTTATCTCTCGAGTCTCAAATTCAGGCCTTTTCAAACACGGGGCTACGAAAATGCCTACGGCCTCACGTTTTTGAAGGGGCACCAGCACACGGGCACCTCGTTTAGGCATGGGCATACCCTCAGGCAGGGAATAGATCAAACAGCCGTAACTCAATGGCACCGGCAGGGCGATCTTCAGAAGCATATATCAGGAAAGCTTCGAGACGATGTCCTGTAAAAAGAGTTTGAAAGGCCCTCCAAGTTCAGGGTGTTCCAGTGCAAAATGCACAGTGGCCTCCAGATATCCCAGTTTATCCCCTGCGTCGAAACGGCTTCCCTGAAATTCATAAGCGTAAAGCGTTCGTTCGTTTTTCAGAGTGGAAAGCGCATCTGTCAACTGTATTTCGCCACCCACGCCGGGTAACGTGCGATGCAGACAGCTGAATATCTCAGGTCTCAGGCAATAACGGCCTATGATGGCCAGATTCGAGGATGTACTGCCTGGCACAGGCTTTTCAATGAGTTTATTGACTCTGTAAACCCCAGGGGATACCTCCTCGCCTTCCACTATGCCATACCTGTACACCTCGTTTTCCGGCACACGCTGCACCGCAACGATACTTTCCTCTAATTCTTCAAAAAGCTTTTTCATCTGATAGACGCACGGCACATCCGAAACCACCAGGTCATCCCCCAACACTACAAAAAACGGTTGATCGCCTATGACCGTCTCAGCCATCATGACAGCATGTCCAAGACCCAACGGCTCCTTCTGCCGCACCGAAACAATATCTATCAGCCGAGAGATATTCCTAACCTCTCTTAACAAGTCTCTTTTCCCTTTCTGAACAAGAAAGGTCTCCAGTTCAAAGGAATAATCGAAGTGATTTTCTATGGCTGCCTTTCCTGATGATGTGATCAAGACCACCTCCTTTATACCGGAGGCCACCACCTCTTCCACGATGTATTGAATGGTGGGTCTGTCCACTATGGTGAGCATCTCCTTGGGTATGGCCTTGGTGGCCGGCAAAAAACGGGTTCCGAGCCCTGCCACAGGAACTACGGCCTTTTTGATCTGCATATAGTTCTCCTTTCCGTGCGCTTGGCGCAGTGTTTTTTATGTGTTAGAAGTTATCAAAAGATAAAAAACGATTTTTCAGGACATTTATAAATTACAACCTTCGTAAAAAAATGCAAAAATATTATTCCATCTTCATATCCCTTGCAGGTAAAAAGGTGCTCGTAGCAGGCGGAGGACGTGTAGCAGAAAGAAAGATAAACGGCCTGTTGAACAAACAGGCCATGATTCATGTGGTAAGCCCAAAACTCACTGAAGGATTGCAAGAACTGGCTGAAATGCAACGGATCATCTGGCACAACCGCAAATTTCAGGCCCATGATCTACAGGATGCCTGGCTTGTGATAGCCGCCACCAACGACCCCGCCACACAAAAAATCATCGCAGATCTGGCCGCATCACAGCGCATCTTCTGCAATGTGGTCGATGCGCCGAACCTTGGCAGCTTTATAACGCCTGCTGTAATAGAATACGGCCCTATACAGGTGGCTATCTCCACCTCAGGCAGCAGTCCCGTACTAGCAAAACGCCTGAAACAGGAGCTTCTGCCCATTGTCACCGGGCATTCCAACGACTATATTGTCTTTCTCGAGGAGCTGCGAACATGGCTTATTGCCACGGAAAAAGATGAAAAAAGGCGTAAAGAGCTGCTCTCAAACCTGAACAATACGCAAATAGAGGAGTATTTCAAACACGGCCAATGGCAGGACATAGAAGATTGGATGAAAAAAAACTATGGCGATAATGCCATACATATTGTAAAAAAACACACACAAAATCATGATTAAGACCCTTTACGAACTCCTTTTGACAGGCACTATCTGTTTTTATACACTGGCTACCGTAATCTTTCTGGTACAGTTCATCACTCTCAAAAAACGCATGGAAAGAGCGGCCACAGTCATCCTGTGCACTGGACTACTGTTTCACTCTGTAGCCATAGCAGTCAGATGGATACAGGCAAGCCACATACCCCTGGTGCACATGCATGAGAGCCTGTCCTTTCTGAGTTTTGCAATGGTGGCCGGTTTTCTGTCGGCGCAGATCAAAAACAGACTCAAGTCCCTTGGCGCATTTGTGACACCCATTGCATCCGTGCTGCTGGCAACGGCGTTGACTCAAGAACAACAGATCGTGCCTCTGCCGCCGGCCCTTCAAAGTATATGGCTACCCATTCACGCTACCATCTCCGTGGTTTCCTATGCCATCTTCACTCTTTCATTCCTAATAGCCGTCATGTATCTGTTGCAGGAACGGCAGATAAAGGCCAAAAAATTGGGCGGCATCTTTAAAAGGCTTCCATCCCTGGATGGCCTGGATGCCATTTTGGGCAGGACCCTCGCCCTTGGATTCGCCATACTGACACTGGGCATCATCACAGGCTCCATCTGGGCAGAAGAGGCATGGGGCGCCTATTGGAGCTGGGATCCAAAAGAGACATGGTCATTAGTGACCTGGCTTTTGTATGCAGCCATTCTGCATCAGCGTTTCACAATCGGGTGGCGTGGACGCAGGGCGGCCATTATGACCATTCTTGCATTTTTCGTTCTGGTCTTCACCTTTTTGGGTGTCAATCTCCTGCTCCCTGGAGAGCACAGTTATGCCACAAGACTCCAATAGGCCCAAGATACTCCTTTTAGGGGTCAACCACAAGACAGCAGGCGTTGAGATTCGAGAACAACTTGCCATGGCGAACAGCGACATTCCAGCCCTTCAGTTCTTTTCGTCGCTGAATGTGTGTGATGAAGTGGTTTTTCTGTCCACCTGCAATCGCGTGGAGGTCATTGCCGTGGCATCCTCCGCAGAAAATGCCATCTCAAAAATAAAACTGCACTGGTTTGAAAAAAGCGGCCTTTCTCTGAAGGATACCTCAAGCCTCTATGAACACAAGGGTGATGACGCCATTCGGCATCTGTTCAGAGTGGCATCAAGTCTGGATTCCATGGTAGTGGGCGAGCCACAGATATTGGGGCAGTTAAAAGATGCATATAAAAAGGCCGATGAAGCCAAAACCACCGGCACCATTCTGAATCGACTAATGCACAAGGCCTTTTCCGTGGCCAAGACCATTCGCACAGAGACTCGCATTGCAAGTAATGCGGTGTCCATCAGCTATGCAGCCGTTGAGTTAGCCAAAAAGATCTTTGGTGAACTGAAGGGCAAACGGGCCATGCTCATCGGCGCTGGAGAGATGGCCGAGCTTGCGGCTCAACACCTAATGACAAACGGCGTGAGCAAATTGATCGTTGCAAACCGCACCCTCTCTCGAGCAGTGGAGCTGGCCGACAAACTGCACGGCAAGGCCGTCTCATTAGAAGAGATCACCGATACCCTGAACGAAGTGGACATCGTAATCAGTTCCACAGGCGCTCCTGGCTATGTGATCACCGCAGAACAGATCAAAAGGGCGATGCGGCCGCGCAAACACAACCTGCTGTTTCTCATCGACATAGCCGTACCTCGCGACATAGAACCCGAGGTAAACAACATCGAAAACGTCTATCTCTATGACATAGACGACCTAAACGGCATCGTAGAGACCAATAAAGCGGAACGTGAGAAGGAGGCGTTGAAGGCGGAACGCATAGTTGAAGCAGAGGTCATCAAGTTTATCTCCTGGCTCAAGTGTCTGGACATCGTGCCCCTGATTCAGAACATTCAAAACAAGGCCGAAGAGACTCGGCTCAAGGAGCTCTCCCGCTCCCAATCCGCCCTGAAAGGACTCACACCCGAACAACTCAAGGCCATAGACACCCTTACTCGCTCTCTGGTGCAAAAGGTCCTTCACAACCCCATAGTCTGCATAAGAAAAGCCCACAGTGAAGGAGAAGAACAGGCCTTGGCCCTGATGGATGCAGCCTCACGCCTTTTCGGAGTAAATGGAGCCGGGAAAATAACCAGCGATTCATAAACACATCGGTCTAAACCATCTTGCGGCTTTCTCTTGAGGTTCTCTCACGCATGACCGATTTCGCCCGCCTCTACTGCCTGCCTAAACAACCGGCCAAGAAAAAGGCTTAGATTTCTAACACCAAAAGAAGTATTTTATCACCTCAAATCTATTGCACTTATAACTTCAATTCGCGGCAGGCAGAAACTGTGCTTATATTTTTATAAAACCGCTCTAATGTCAAAAAAACAAAACAATGGAGGCATACTATGAAAGAGGCCATGTTTTATGAAAAACTTTCGGAAAACCGCGTAAAATGCCTGCTCTGCAACCACCACTGTATCATAAAACCTAATGGCAGGGGTATCTGTGGTGTGAGAGAAAACCAAGAAGGCACTCTATATAGCTTAGTGTACGGAAGGCTGGTTTCAGCCAATCTCGATCCCATAGAAAAAAAACCCCTATTCCATTTTCAACCAGGCTCTACATCCTTTTCCGTTGCAACCGTGGGCTGTAATTTCCAATGCGCTCACTGTCAAAACTGGGAGATCTCTCAATTCCCTCATCTAGTTCCTCAAAAAGAAATGCCTGGAGAGATATTTTCAGCGGAAGACGTAGTACAAAACGCCCTGAGTGCAGGGGCGTCCAGCATCAGCTACACCTATGTGGAGCCCACTGTCTTCTACGAATTTGCCTATGACTGCGCTGTATTGGCACGGCAAAAGGGGTTAAAAAATGTCTTTGTAAGCAATGGATTTATGTCCAAAGAGGTGACAAGACACATCGCACCGTTTCTCGATGCCATAAACATCGATGTAAAGGCATTTACCGAAGGTTTTTATCATGAAACCTGCAAGGCCCGACTACAGCCAGTCATAAACAATGTAAAGCTCTTTCATGAACTGGGCGTATGGGTGGAGGTGACCACTCTGATCATTCCAGGGAAAAACGACAGTCTAGCAGAACTGGAAGGCATAGCGAAGTTCATATCAGACATCAGCCCCAACATGCCATGGCATATGAGCGCCTTTCATCCAGCCTATAAAATGCTGAATATGCCTTCAACACCTGCATCAACCCTAATACAAGCCCGAGAGATAGGCCTTAAAAAAGGGCTGAATTTTGTATATGTGGGCAATATTCTGAACGAAGAAGGAGAGTCCACAAGATGCCCCAACTGCAGGACCGTGCTCATAAGACGCATGGGCTACAGGATAATACAAAACACAATAAAAGACGGCAAATGCCCCAACTGCAACATGCCTGTGTCAGGGGTGTGGTAGATAGGTGATGAATTTTGGGGTAATCCCTCTTGCCAAACAAAACAAAATAGGCTAAAAAGACCAACTACGGGCGGTTAACTCAGCGGTAGAGTGCCATCTTCACACGGTGGAAGCCATAGGTTCGATCCCTATACCGCCCACCACTTCTTCAAACCCTCATTGATATTTTTAGTGTTCCTTAACCCCTTTTCAAAGGGCTGTGCTTGTGTTGAAAACATGCAACAACTGATTGCTTTTCTTATAATTGTCCTGTACCTTTCCTTTCTGCCGCATTTCGCCGCGGCAACGGATACCGTGCCTGCCGCCACTGTGGAAGAGGCCCTTTATGTGCTGCAGGAATTACGGCGCATACCTGAAACCAACATCCCCGATGACCTCATGTACCGCTGTTCGGGGCTTGCAATCTTTCCCAAGGTCTATAAAGCCGGGTTCATTATCGGCGGAAACTACGGTCAGGGCATTCTGGTGATCAAAGATACGCAGACCGGCCAATGGACAGGGCCAATCTTTCTCACCGTCGGTGGTGGAAGCATCGGCTATCAGATAGGTGTAAACGTAACCGAACTCGTATTAGTGATCATGAATCCCAAGGGAATCAACGGCTTCATACAGGAAAACCTCACACTGGGCGGCGATCTCTCTGTTGCGGCAGGCCCTATAGGCAGAAAATTGGAGGCATCCACGGATATCGCCCTTAATGCAGAGGTCTATTCCTATTCCATCTCTCGCGGGCTCTTTGCCGGCGTTGCCCTTCAAGGCGTGTATGTGCAGGTGGATTACAAGGCCAACGAAAGATTCTATGGCAAACCCCTGCTGCCTCGCGAGATCCTCTTTCAACAGGCTGTCATATCAGCACCAACCTCGGCCCAAAAGCTCCTGGATTTTCTGAATCTATACTACCCCAAGCGCCCTCGATGAAGGTCTATATCATCGCAGCCGCGACTGCCTGCGGCAAGATCGGGCCTGGTCTCATCAGCACGGCCTCAGACAGAATACACCTTGAAATATGGCGCGAACGCACGGACGCCAGCCTTATGGGCGCAAACACACTGCGAAACGGAGAACCGGAGATGCGAGGTTTGCAAGGCAGACCATTGCCAACTCGCATGCGCTGCATTATCACTCAACAAGGCGATATCCCTGTACAGCGCCGCATCTTCGATTCTGCACCTAAACCACTTATCTTTACATCCGAAGCACATGCCCCTTTGTTAACAAACCGACTTAAGTCACGAGCCGAAGTATTATCCTTGCCCCATGACGACTATGGCCAAAAACTCTCTCTTAAAGAGGCAGTGAAGATATTAAAGACAAGAGGGGCTCGTTCCCTGCTCATAGAAGGGGGCGGCGGACTCAATTATGAGACATTGAGACAAAGAGTAGCCCATGAGCTCATTCTTACGATTCTACCCCAAATAGACGGCTCAAATACATCAATTCCACTGTTTAACGGTCCAACCCCCCTTAAGATTCAACTAAATCTCCTGGAGGTGCAACCTGGAGAACATCAAGAAGTTTTTACAAGATATGAAATAAGATATGAAAACTAATTCCCAAAACACACTGAATACATCAGATGATTTCAAAAGATTGGTCAGATTTCTCTTTGAAGGCAACATGCTCAAACGTACATGGCGTACCGGCTATGCCTTTCTCGGACAGGGTCGCGAATCAGTGGCGGCACATACCTTCGGCGTCATGCTCATGGCATTTACTCTGGCCAGAGAAGAAGATGACATAGACGAACTTAAACTTTTGAAACTCTGTCTGATTCACGACCTGCCGGAGGCGCGCACAGGGGATGCCAATGCGGTTCACAAACGCTATGTCACACGGCACGAAAACCTGGCTGTAAGCCATATGACAAAAGACCTGGCCTGGGGAAATGAGCTGGCTGCATTGTTTCAAGAATTTCAACAGAGATCTTCCAAAGAAGCCATACTGGCCCATGATGCCGACCAACTGGACATGCTTCTGTCTCTTAAGATGCACTTGGACACAGGGAGTGAAGACGCATTACGCTGGTTGCCGCATGTCAAAAAGCGTCTTATCACTTCAAAGGCCAAGGCCTTGGCAGAGGCCATTTTCAAGGAACACTGGGCCTGCTGGTGGATGAACGAACTGATAGGGACATGTGAATAATTTAATTGTTTTTTAATTTTTTAAGGTTAGCCTTATTATTCCAAACTAAAAGAAAGAAAGGAGAATATATGACAAGATTTATTGCAACGATCTTGGGACTGATTTTATGCGGTCTCACTCCTCTGGCGCTGGCCGAGGATGGCCTGACCATCAATGTCTGTTACACCGGAAGCACCATCGGAGTCCTATCCCCTTGCCCCAGCTGAAAAGGCAAGACATCCGGCGGCGTTGCACGTCGCGCCAGGTGGGCGCAAGACAACATAAAAGACCGTTCCTCTACGCTTCTTTTAGATGCTGGGGACTTCTCCGCACGAGTAACTGTCCCCACAGAAAAGGACATGACGCAGGAAAGGCTGATACTCGAGGCATACAAGGACATGGGCTACAATGCAGTTGCCATAGGCACTATGGACATACCATATCTTTCGCATCTTCCTGACAAGAGACCCCCTCTTCTGAGCCTAAATATGGAGGCAGAAAAACCTGTCTGGAAGCCCTACGAGGTCTTTGAATTACATGGCATAAAGGTGGTGGTCACCGCCCTTACACAAGCAGCGGTCCCAGGAGACATCATCTCTATATTACAAGCCGCCAAGAATCCAGGTAAAATTTCAAATTCCCAGAAGATTTCAGACCCTGTTACTACATTAAAGGCGCAGTTGCCAACACTCAAACAAAAAGGAGACATCCTCATAGTGCTTTCCAATCTGGGTGAAAACGCCGATCTGGCCCTTGCACAGGCGGTACCCGACATAGATATCATAATAGAAAGCGGCCCGATGCCTCCAATCAATACACCCAAACAGATGGGGAAAACCTATATTCTCAAGGCTCACAACAAGGGACAATCTGTGGGAATCGCCACACTTTCCATCTCTCAAGACAAAAAGATAACTTCATTGAGCAATCGCTTGGAGATACTTAACTCTGCACTACCATCGGATGAGGCATTGGAACGCCGCATCGAGGCATTATCTAAATGAATACCCAATGTCTGAAACCAACCTAACGCCAGTTTCAGATACTCAAAACCTGCAAGGCTCGCGCTGTAATCACTGCGGCGCCTGCCTTGCGGTCTGTCCTGTGTACGACATCCTGCGCATAGAATGCTTCTCTCCTCGAGGCAGAAGCCATCTGCTCACGGAACTTACAGAAAAAAGATTACCTGCAAATCTGCATTTAAACAGCAGACTTTTTGAGGCAATGGATGTCTGTCTGCAATGCGGGGCATGCAGTGCATCGTGCAAGGCCGGAGAAGACACGGCCCATCGAGTGCTTCAGGCCCGAACCCTTTTTAAGGAACTTCACACCATTCCCAAATGGGCCTGGCACATTCTGGAAAACAGACCGCTTCTGGACTGGGCACTCCCCATTCTGTCCATTGTGCCTCATAACAGCGGCCTGCTTTTGAGACTTCTGGGTCTGTTCCGCCATGAAAAAGACACGCTGCGACTACGAATCAAACCAGCCTTCAAGACCGCTCTCGACATCATAACCTCTAAAGATTCCTGCAAAATTTACAAAAATTACAAATCGTTGGCTGATCTGCACATCGCATTCTTCATAGGATGCGTGCAAAACTACGTCTATCCGCATGTAGCCGAGGCCATAGCCGAACTACTTGGCGCATCGCTTTTCATTCCCAAAGACCAGGGCTGCTGCGGAATGCCTGCATGGACAAACGGCAGGCTCGACACAGCCCGTGAACTCGCTCTCAAAAACATAACCACCCTGACAAGATTCGAACCGGATATCGTGCTCACAGGCTGCGCTAGCTGTGCAAATATGATGCGAAATCACTGGCCTAATCTTACAAAATCAAAAGGTGTGGGCCAAGTCATGGAACTTTCACAATTCCTGCTTGCATACGGTATTGTCCCAGCCTTGGCGACAAAATATAAAGACATACCATTATATGCACACATTCCATGCCACCAGAGATATGGCCTCAAAGATGCCACATCCCTGCCGGATCTTTTGCAGACTATGACAAACGGCAGAGCGCGTGTCACACAGGGCTGTTGTGGAGGAGGCGGGCTGTTCAGCATAAAACACACGGAACTATCTGCAAGCATTCTGCAAAAACAGTTGCAGGAGATTTTAATAGAAAATGAAAGCGCCTGCGTGGTGACCACCTGTTCAGGTTGTCTTCTACAGTGGCGGGAACTCTCGAACGCCATGGGTATGCCCATTCAGGCAGTGCATCTATCGGAGCTTTTTTTATGAAGAAATTGCACGATTTTTACTTTTTAAAGGCAAAAAAAGAGGGTTTCCTCGCCCGCTCCATTTATAAATTGCAAGAAGTACAGGAAAAATACCATATTATGAAAAGCAGTGACTGGGTATTAGACCTCGGGGCGGCGCCTGGTTCATGGACTCAATATGCCTCAAAAATCGTGGGCTCCACAGGCCGTGTAGTGGCCGTTGACCTTCAGCCCATTCAGTGCAGCGGAGAGAACATCGTCACTCTTCAGCAGGACGCCTTTGACTCTTTACCGGAAGGGCTCTCACCTGCTGAAGGCTTTCAGACAATTCTGAGCGACATAGCGCCTCGAACCAGCGGTCACAGAGAACTGGACCACATGCGTTCCATAGCCCTGGCCGAACAGGCATTGAATACGGCCATGCGGCTTCTGACATGGGACGGATCATTCTTCTGCAAGGTGTTTCAGGGAAAGGATCTGTCCGCCTTTTTAGAGCAGTGCAAAAAGGCATTTGATGTTGTAAAATTGATAAAACCCAAGGGCTCACGCAGCGAAAGCGTCGAGATATTCGTGTTGTGTAGAAAGAAAAAAGGCGACAAAAATATACAAAGATAATGTCAAAAGTTTTATGAAAAACGAAAAATCGCCTATCAACACCACCGGTAGGACAAGCGTCTCACCTGTCAACACCACCACTAAAGGCGTCAGGAAGGGCTTATGGAAGCCGGAGAGAAGGGGGGGTATAGCCTTTGACTTTGAGAGAGAAGGAGACAAAGTCATTATACAAATAACCGACAATGGGGGCGGTATTCCTGAAGAAATCATAGATAGGATATTTGATCCCTATTTTACAACCAAAGAGCAGGGCAAGGGAACCGGCATCGGATTATATATGTCAAAGATGATAATAGAGAATAATATGGGCGATAAACTTACCGTACGAAATCCGTACGAAATGTTGACGCTGAAGCCGAATTCAGGATAGAGGTATAGGCATGAAACGAACAATGTTATAATAGAAATAAAAGAGGAGGTTACGGATGAGCATTACGATTGAACTCGATAAAATGACTACAACAGAGAAAATTCGCATTATGGAATATCTATGGGATGATCTGTGCAAACATTCGAGTGAAGTACTTTTACCGTCATGGCACGAAGAAGTATTATCCCGGAGGGAAAAATCCGTAAGCAGCGGTAAAGAAAAATTTAATGATTGGTCTGCCGAAAAAGAAAAAATCAGACAATTGTTAAAATGAAAATTCGTATTCTCGAATCCGCATCAGAAGATTTAATCGAAGGCTTTTATTTTTATGAAAAACGCGAAAATGGGCTAGGCTACTATTTCATAGATTCTTTGTTTTCCGATATTGATTCCCTGCAAGTTTATGCCGGCATTCATTCCATATGTTTTGGCAAATATCACCGCATGCTTTCAAAACGATTTCCATTCGCTGTTTATTATAGGATTGCAGATAATGAAATATTGATTTATGCAGTTTTGGATTGCCGCAGGGACCCTGCTTGGATAAGAAAAAAAATTGCGTTAAGCAAAAGAAATTTTTAAGAATGTCTTATAGACGGGGGGAGATGAAATTGTGAATATTCTGATTATATATATCTGCCTGCCGCGCAATCGAAAATCTGATTTTTTAAAAAGTTCCCGGTTGAGGTATAATACTCCTGCATGAAATTTGCAAAGATTGCAAGCCCAGCGAATCCTTTAATCAAAGAAGCCTTGAAGATAAATGTTGGATAAATGATTATACATAGACAGACGAAACGTCTGCACTACCGATGGTGTTGACAGACAAGACGTCTGTCCTACTGTATTTAAAGCAATGTATCACTGGACAAGAATTTAACGCTTTTAGCTTAAAAACTTTTGACAATATCTATACAAATAACAGGAGAATGACATGGCTGCAATCTTCACCACTCAACTGGAAGGCATTCGGCTCGCTCACATGGGAAAGGTGCGCGATGTCTATGATCTCAACGACGCCCTGCTGATAGTGGCCACGGACAGGCTTTCGGCCTTTGATGTGATACTGCCCACGCCTATTCCAGATAAAGGCGTGATTCTGACACAGCTCTCTTTGTTCTGGTTCGATTTTCTCAAGGATACAGTGAAGACTCACCTGATTAGCCACGAAGTGAACAACTACCCGGCTGATCTGCAAAAATTCCGCGAACAGATTCAGGGCCGAAGCATGCTGGTGAAAAAGGCAAGCCCTCTGCCGGTAGAGTGCATAGTTCGCGGTTATCTCTCGGGTTCGGGCTGGAAGGACTACAAAAAAACCGGCTCTGTCTGCGGCATTTCGCTGCCTGCGGGGCTGATAGAGTCCAGCAAGCTGCCTGAACCCATCTTTACTCCATCTACCAAGGCGCAGGTGGGAGAACACGATGAAAATATAGACATAAACCGTGTAAGAGCCCTCATAGGCAAGGAACTGGCAGACAAGATACAGGAATTGAGCATCAAGATATATACCAGGGCGGCTCAAAAGGCCCTGGAATCCGGAGTCATCATAGCCGATACAAAGTTTGAGTTCGGCATAGTGGACGGTGAGCTGATTCTCATAGACGAGGTCCTGACACCGGATTCCTCACGTTTCTGGCCGGCAAATGAATACAGACCTGGAGGCCCTCAACCCAGCTTCGACAAACAGTTCGTAAGGGATTACCTGGAGTCTATAGACTGGAACAAAAAGGCACCAGGCCCTGTACTGCCTCAGGAGATAGTCGAAAAGACACGCACTCGCTACATCACTGCCCTGGAACGCCTTACAGGAAGGCCATTTGAGCGCAAATGAAATCAAAACACTCCCAAAACACATTGTATCTCGTTGTAATTACATGGCTGCTGACTACATGGCTTACTGCTCTTGCCATGGCAGACGAAGTGGCGGAGGTGAAACATGTGATAGATGGAGACACCATTATTCTTATGGATGGCAGGCATGTGCGCTACCAAGGCATAGACGCACCTGAGATCGCACATGACGACCAGCCCGGCGACCCTTTCGGCGAAGAAGCCCGGCTGTACAATGAAAAATTGCTCAAAAATCAAAAGGTGCGACTGAAATTCGACGAACGACATGCGGATCACTATGATCGCATATTGGCACAGGTATTCCTGCTGAATGGCACATGGATCAACAAGGCCATGGTGGCCGAGGGACTGGCCTATGTATGCCTGTATAACAAAGAAAGCCCCACTGCCATATCTATCTTCAATGACCTGCTGCCAGTTCAAAGAACGGCCATTTCCGCCAAAAGGGGCATGTGGGCCGTTTCACCTGCCAAATCCGAATCGTTTTATATAGGGAATAAAAAGACCATGCGAGTTCATCGGCCTGATTGCCCTTCGGCTTTACAAACCGCCAAAAGCAATCAAATCGTCTTTAAAAACCGCAATGATGCCTTCATGCAGGGCTTTTGCACTTGCAGGAAATGCAAACCATAGTGTATAGACTCAAATTAGATTCAAGGAGGAAAACCACCCTATGAGCAATGCTGAAGCGCACAAAAATGAAAAGAAACTGCTGCCTGAAGTGAATTTTTCAACCTTCATACTCTCCATGGGGACATCCGCCCTGATGTATCTCGGAGAGCTCAATGCACCCGGCGCAGAGGGCTCACAAAAAGACCTGGCCATGGCCAAACATACCATCGACACCCTGGCCATGCTTCAGATCAAAACAACAGGCAACCTGACAAACGACGAGACAGAACTGCTCAGACAACTTCTATATGACCTGCGCATGAAATATATAAAAGCCACATCGGCCTGAAAACCATATGAAAGGCTGACTCACTTCATTCCATGTCAGTTACATCTTTTCATAGCATTTCAGCCCACGCCAAACTAAATCTCTTTTTGAAGATTCTGAGAAAAAGACAGGACGGCTATCACGACATACTTACCCTTTTTCAAAAGATATCCCTGGCAGACCAGATTGACATCAAAATCACTCGAAATGCACACACGAAACCCAGCGACATTCAAATCTCTGCTGAAGGCTGGCCTGTTCCCCAAGATGAAACAAATCTGGCATACAAGGCGGCTGCGGCCTTTCTGCAGCGCACAGGCCTACACTGTTCTGTAGCCATTCATCTACACAAAAACATACCTCCAGGTGCAGGCATGGGAGGCGGCAGCAGTGACACTGCTGCAGTGCTGCTGGCCATGAACGCCCTCACAGGCGATTTGCTGACATTTACTGAACTCATAAAAATAAGTGCAGCCCTTGGGGCCGATGTGCCTTTTTTCATCTCTCAACAAAACTCAGCCATAGGCAGAGGCACAGGCACCGAATTGAAGCCCATTTCATTGGAAAGGTTTTGGTTTGTTGTGGTGTGGCCCGGCTTCTGTATTTCCACAAAGTGGGTTTATGACCATTTTGTGTTGACAAATCCGATTATACACACTAATTTACGTGGCGCTGACGGCTTGAGGGCATTTTTATGGCAAAACGACTTGGAACAGGCTGTGATGTCTTCTTATCCACTTTTGAACGACATAAAAAAGCGGCTTCTCTCTTATGGGGCATTGCACGCCATGATGACAGGCAGTGGTTCCGCTGTATTTGGAGTCTTCAAAACCGAAAGAGAGGCCCAAAAAACCGCCGATGCAATGTCAATGCAATTGAAAGATGCAAAAACATACAAGCCGGCGGCAGATAATCCGGTAGCATGGTTGGTAGCGCCGGTCACAACTCTGTGACAAATCGCTATTAAACTATAGCGTTACAGCTTGCTAAGTTTATTCATTAGTTGATTCGTCGATTCCATCGGTCTTTGATTCCGCTGGGGCTTGTAACATATATGGATAATTGGGGTGTAGCCAAGCGGTAAGGCACGGGTCTTTGGAACCTGCATTCCGGAGGTTCGAATCCTCCCACCCCAGCCATTTTTTGAGGATGTGTATGTCTGCAAAAACAATAAAAATATTCACTGGAAATGCTAATCCTGTATTGGCCCAGGAGATATGCGACTGTCTGAACCTGCCGTTGGGTCGGGCCACGGTCAAGACCTTCAGCGATGGCGAAACATTCGTTGAGATCGGAGAAAACGTAAGAGGCACTGATGTATATGTGATTCAGCCCACCTGTCCTCCGGTCAATCACCACCTAATGGAAATGCTCATAATGATCGATGCACTAAGACGTGCATCCACACGGCGCATTACAACGGTGATGCCATACTATGGCTATGGCAGACAGGACAGAAAGGCCGCTCCACGCGTACCAATAACTGCCAAGATGGTAGCTGACATAATTACTACTGTAGGCGCCAGGCGTGTACTTGCAATGGACCTGCATGCAGGCCAGATACAGGGCTTTTTCAGCATTCCTGTGGATCACCTGTTTGCTGCGCCTGTCTTACTGCAATACCTCAAAGAAAAATTTGAACCACCTGTGGTCATGGTCTCTCCTGATGCAGGCGGTGTGGAAAGGACTCGTGCATTTGCACGCAGAATGAATGCAGGGCTGGCTATCATCGACAAACGCAGGGAAAGACCCAACGAATCCACGGTCATGAACCTGATAGGCGATGTAAAGGGGAAAATAGCCATTCTTCTGGACGACATGGTTGACACAGCAGGAACGCTTTGCAAGGCAGCGGAGGCGCTCGTAGCCAACGGCGCAAAAGAGGTTCATGGCTGCGCCACTCATCCGGTGCTTTCAGGCCCGGCGCTGGAACGTATCGAGGCATCTCCCCTGAAATCCCTAATTGTGACCAATACCATTCCCCTGTCTGAAAAGGCAAAAAACATGAATAAAATACAGGTATTGTCAGTAGCCTCTCTTTTGGGAGAAGCCATCTGGCGCATACATAACGACGATTCGGTAAGTTCACTTTTTGTCTAATATTCCAAGGAGTTATAAAAATGAAACAGATCGACTTAGAGGCATTTATTCGCACTGCAACCGGTAAGGGCGGTGCCAGAAAACTGCGGAAAACAGGTGAAGTACCTGCCATACTTTACGGGCCAGGAAATCCATCCATTCCCATTGCAGTGAACGCTCACTCCATAAACCTCATTCTCAAAAAAAATCATGGAGAGCATATCCTGTTTACACTCAATCTGAAACAAGATGGACAGGACGCAGGGAAACACCTTGCCATGGTCAAGATGCTACAGTTCCATCCGGTCAGTGAACGGCTCAGACACGTGGACTTTTATGAGGTCTCTCTGGACAAAACCATCGAGGTGGATGTGCCGTTAGTGCCGGAAGGCAAGGCCAAAGGTGTGGAAATCGACAAGGGCATCCTTGAGATCATAAAACGCACCATAAAAGTGAAGTGTCTGCCCACTGCCATTCCAAAAGATATTAAAATAGACATAACCAATCTCGGTATCGGCCAGGCCATTCACATCTCTGATATTCAAGCACCCGCTGGTGTAAAATTTACCGAGGATCCCAAGACAACAGTCATCACCATCGTAGGCACCAGTGACGGACAGAAAGCAGCTCCAGAGGCTGAGGAAACACCAGAGGCAGCACCAGAGGCAGCCAAGAAGTAATGGACATATTCGGTCAACATGCCCTGTAGAGCCATCATCGGGCTTGGCAACCCTGGTTCACGTTATGCCATGACTCGCCACAATATGGGCTTTATCACATTGGATGCGATGGCCTCTCATGAGGCCATCAGTTTTTCAAGCTCCAAAATCGCTCAAGCCGAAACAGCCGTTTTTCAGCTGAATATCGATGGGGCAAAAACAGATATCCATCTCATAAAGCCCATGACCTATATGAACAGAAGCGGAGAGGCTGTAGCCCCATTTTTACGCTATTATCGCATAGCACCCCAAGATATTTTGGTAATTCACGATGATTTAGACCAACCCTTGGGCAATATGAAATTCATTCAAAAAGGCGGGGCCGGAGGCCACAACGGAGTTCGTTCCATCATTCAATACCTCGGCACAAATGATTTTCCTCGTCTAAAACTCGGCATAGGCAGGCCGCTACCCACCATAACCGTGGAACAATACGTGCTTATGCCCTTTGAACACCAGGAATTGCCTGTCTGCCAACAAGTGATTGCACAGGCATTAAAAGCGGTTTCCCTATTTCTCACAAAGGGGTTAAATGCCGCCATGAACCAATTCAAAAAAAAGTCAGTGGAGGGTGCTTAAGTGATCGCAATCATCGACTATCGCGCCGGCAATCTGACCAGTGTGGCTCGCGCAATTCATCATATAGGTTTTAAGTGCTTGGTCACATCAAAGCCGAAAGAGATATTGAAGGCAGATAAAGTAATATTCCCTGGTGTCGGCTCTGCGCAAAAGGCCATGATGGACCTTCAAGAACTAAGGCTCGATGAGGCCATTCGCTCGGTTGTCAGAGCAGGTAAACCTGTTTTGGGAATCTGTCTCGGCACTCAAATCATCTTTGACTGGAGTGATGAGGGCAATACTCCATGTCTCGGCATACTGCCGGGCAGAGTGGTCAGATTTCCCGCAGGCCTTTCCACACGCAAAGAACGCCTGAAGATTCCACATATGGGCTGGAACAGCGTGGAGCTACTGCAGGACCACTTTGTCTTTACAGACATTCTGCCAAATTCCCAGTTCTATTTTGTGCATTCATATTATCCGGAGCCCGCCGAGGCAAAACAAATTTTAGGTCTTACAGACTACGGCATCTCCTTTGTATCGGCTATCTTCAAAGATAATCTTGTGGCAGTACAGTTCCACCCGGAAAAGAGCGGCAGACCAGGGCTTAAACTGCTAGAAAATTTCTGTAAATGGAGCATCTGACATGCTGACCAAGCGCATCATTCCATGTCTGGACGTTCGAGAGGGCAAGCTCACCAAAGGAATCAAGTTCAAAAACAATATCGACATCGGCGATCCAGTGACAATGGCCGAATTCTACTATGAACAGGGGGCGGATGAACTGGTCTTTTATGACATCACTGCCTCAAGCGACCATCGCGCTATCATGCTGGACGTGGTAAAAAACACAGCGGAACGCATATTCATGCCCTTTTCTGTGGGCGGCGGCATTCGCACCGTTGAGGACATGCAGCGAGTGCTTTTAGCAGGTGCTGAAAAGATCAGCATCAATTCAGCAGCTGTGAAGAATCCTGACCTCATCACTCAAGGCGCACGAGCCTTCGGCAACCAATGCATTGTGCTGGGCATGGATGTAAAACAAGTGGAAAAGACACGGGCTATACCATCAGGTTATGAAGTAGTGATACACGGAGGCAGAACTCACATGGGTATCGACGCCATTCAGTGGGCCAAAGAGGCTGAAAGGCTTGGGGCCGGCGAGATATGCCTCAACTCCATAGATGCCGATGGCACTCAAAACGGATATGAACTTACACTTACCAAACTGGTCTGTGATGCCGTCAACATTCCGGTGATTGCATCCGGCGGTGCAGGCAGGCCAGACCACCTGGCGGAAGTGATTTTAAAGGCAGGAGCGGATGCAGCCCTCATCGCATCCATGACTCACTATGGCCATTACACCATTTACGAGATCAAGAAATACCTAAAAGGCCGCGGAATTTACGTGCGCATGAACTGGTGACAGGAATTCCTGTATGGCATCAGTATTTCAGTCACATGTAAAAACCGGTCTGCAATGCCTGATGAGCGATTTGCCTTCATGGATAAAAGGCAGACGGTTGGGGCTGCTCTGTAATCAGGCCTCCATTTTCTTTGACGGCTCGAAATTTCTGCACGCCGCAACCCTGTTCAAACAGGCCTTTTCAAAGAATCTTTGCTGTCTTTTCACACCACAACACGGACTTTTTGCAGAAAAACAGGACAACATGGTGGAATCCGCTGACGGTATTTGGAATGGCCTGCCGGTCTTCAGCCTCTATGGCACACACCGTCAGCCAACGGCCCGGCAGCTGGAACATCTGGACATGCTGATAGTGGATCTGCAGAACGTAGGCACTCGTGTCTATACATTTATCTGGACCATGTTTCTGGCCATGGAGGCCTGTGAAAGACATGGCAAGGCCATGGCAGTTTTAGACAGGCCGAACCCAATAGGCGGCGATAGAGTGGAAGGCAATGGTCTTCAATCGGAATTTCGATCCTTTGTGGGCATGGATAACATTCCCATGCGGCATGGCATGACCATAGGTGAATTAGCCTGCATGTTTCAGACCAAGTCTTTCCCCAATCTAGAACTCTTTATTGTTCCCATGCAAGGCTGGCGCAGGGATATGGCATTTGAAGACACCAAACTTCCTTGGATCATGCCCTCTCCTAACATGCCATATATAGAGACCGCATTCGTCTATTCAGGTCAGGTATTGTTGGAAGGAACTAACCTGTCGGAAGGCAGAGGCACCACGCGGCCTTTTGAGATATTCGGTGCTCCATATCTGAATTGTGCACAGCTCTTAACACATATAAACACATGGAACTTGCCAGGCTTTTGTCTGCGCGAACAGCATTTTGAACCCACCTTTCACAAGTGGGTTGGTCAGCCCTGCCATGGATTTCAGATACATGTCACGAACCGAAGAAGCTTCAAACCATATCTCACAAGCCTTGCCCTGACAGCACTAATCATTCAGCAACATAAAACCGATTTTCAATGGAAATCACCACCTTATGAATACGAATTTGAAAAGCTGCCCGCAGACCTTATCATCGGCAATCAGGAAGTCAGAAAGGCCCTGGAGGCGAGTGCTGATCCCAATGAACTGCAGGGCCTATGGCAAGAGGAAGAGGAAGACTTCAAAGAGGCAAGAAGGCCCTTTCTGCTCTATTAAATGCTCCAGGAATTTCTGACACATCTTTTAACTCCAGCTCCACGCCATGTAAAAGAAATGGGCTATCTCCATGAATTGATCGCTATTTCAGCACGTTATAAGCGCTGCCGTATGGCATGGCAACCATATCTCAATTTCAGCAAGAATTTCATTTTGCATGCCGTCAATCTCTGCTCAAACCATAAAAAGGTCGTGATACTGGGCTCAGGTCTGCTCCTCGACATTTCCCTTGCAGAATTGTCCGAGGCATTTGAGGAGGTGCTGCTGGTGGACATAGTCCATCTTTCGACAACCAAACGAAAGGCTCGCAGATACCGCAATGTGTTTACATTAACTGCCGATATAACGGGCATAGCCCATGCAATTTACAAAAAACCGCAAGATTGTCCCCATCGAGAAAAAGACCGAATTCATAGGCGATGCCTCACAGACCAGCCTTCTCATCTCGGCAAACACTTTGTCCCAACTTCCTCTTTGTCTCACCTCTTTTCTCATCAAAAGATGCCACGTAACTGAAACATCCGTTCAAGATTGGGCGAAAACGATTCTCAAAGACCACCTGAAACACCTTGCAAGTCTGAAATGTCCAGTTTGCCTCATAACGGACCACAGCATGTGCTTTAAGGACAAAAAAGACCGAATATACGATGCCAAAGACACTTTGCACGGTATAAAACCGAAGGCGAAGCTACCCCACATCAGATATCAGGCAGAATGGCAATGGGAAATAGCGCCCTTAAGAGAAATATCTCCAAATTACAGCATAACTCTAAATGTCATGGGGCTTATTTGCACAAAATAATGGCATACATATTGCTTTTCTTTTACTAAAAGCAATGGTAAGGGCCGAAAATGACTTCAAAAAATCTCATTATGTACGAAAATGCCAATATAAAACCCACATCCTTTGAGCCCAGGCAGCATCATACACAGCGAGTTGAACCCCAAAAAACATCCTTTTATGAGATATTGCAGAACAGACAGGCTCATCAGACGGCTCAAGACCACAATCCCACTTCTAAGGCCACACACACCACCAGCCAAAATCTTGACGCAAATAGACAAAAAAACAAAACAGCCACTCATCTTGCACTTAAACCCAGACATCCCATCTATCTGTCACACAATTATAAAATGGCACCTTATAAAAATATTCCACCATCTCAGGCAAAAAAGGCGTATCAGGCCAGGTACGGACAGAGTCACCCCCTGTTGCAGACAAATGTTTCAAACACATTCACTCCAGGCCGTATCTCCGCATATTTTGAATCGGGTGCAAACGGTCCTGACGCCATCGGTTTTGACTCTATGGCAGGCACCTCGTACGGCACCTATCAGATAGCCTCAAGGCCAGGCACCATGAATGAATTCATTCAATATCTGGCAGAAAAGGCGCCACAATATGCAACAAGATTGAAACAAGCAGGGCCAGTCAATACCAACGGAAAGACAGGCCGCATGCCTACTGTCTGGCAACAGATTGCCCATGAGGACCCTATAGGCTTTGAAAGGCTTCAGAGGGATTTCATAGAGCAGACGCACTATCTGCCAGCCTGTAAGGCCATCAAAAAGCGCACAGGTTTTGATGTAAACGCACAGCCAATTGCAGTCAGGGAAGCTATCTTCAGCACGGCTGTGCAACACGGCGCGCAAGGAGCGGCCAATATCCTCGAAAAGGCATTGAAAAACCGAAAAACAACATCTCTCCAAGGGATAGTGCAAACAGTCTATACAGAACGCATGAAATGCTTTCGTTCATCACCTCTGGAGGTGAGAAGGGCCGTGGCCTTCCGTCTTGCACAGGAAAAAGGCATGATAATGGCGGCGCTACGTCAGGACCAATACCTGGCAGGGAAAAACAATCTCTTTGATACGCCGGCATGACTCAGCAAAGCAACCATTCTGGATTAACCTACGGATATCCCCTATACTTCAAGCGAGGAATCTTAAGATTTCTCAGTCGCTGCGCTTCATTCGAAATGACAGATGATGATGCGGTTGTCATTCCGAGCAAAGCGAAGCACCAAAGACCTGTCATTCCGAGCAGAGCGAGGAATCTCGTCTTTTGTAATAAGATCGCCACGCACCATTCGAGTTCTCACCAATGTCTATTTTTCGGCCGCCCATTTCAGATTGACAATATTGAAGATCAAGGCAACTCACCAGCGCATTGATGACCTATACACAGTCATTGGTTATCTCGCTGCCACAGTTACTGCTGTGTGAGTAGCATCCATCGGTTTTGCCTACTGGGACAGAAAAACCGCCATACAGCAGGCAAAAAAAGAGACCATCGCCGAGATCGAGGCCATTATAAAAAAACCATGAACGGGCCGTTACAGGCTTGTTCAATAGGCATATATGGCCGAAAGCCACGCCCGTTCTCTGGGATTTACTTCGCTCTGGGCAAGTACTTCCGTCTGATATAGATAAGGAATGTGCTGGGGGGTTACAGCTCCACTGTTATTATTCACTACTCCACCTGTTTCCAGGACGTTTTGGGATGTACTGCTGTTTCCTCTGCCCGTATTCACTATCTTGGCGTTTACAACCATATTCGGCTGCGGAGCAGGAAATGTCAGAGTAAAAACTGCATCTGGACTGACTGTAGGGTTGGCAAGATCTGCCAGAACACAATTGCTCCAATCGGCTGTCGTTTTAGTCAGCTTCTGCTGAAAACAGGCATCTGAGGTGGCACCAATCAAAAGCCCTCCATAGTTTCCGATGGCGCTTAAGGCGCTTCCTTGAATACCTGCCTGCACAGCATCCCTTGTAAGTATGTTCAACCCGCCATGTGCTGCATCAAGGGCGAGTTGATAGTGTTTTCTGGAACCGCTTGCCCATACCCCTGTTTGAACCATATAAATGACCGATGAAACCATCAGCATGCCTATCAGGGCTAAAATCAATGTGATGACCAGAGCCACTCCCTTTTCATCTTGAATTATCAAGTGAGAGTCATGAGTGTTAAATTTCATATTCACTCCTGTTTTTGATTATTTCAGATTCTTGGGCGTAACAGCCAGACTATAGACCTTCCAGCGATAATTGGCCCAGTTGGTGCCTGCAATATCGGAAACATCAACTTGTCTGCCTGCCAGCAGATTTCCTCCGCCATCCACCTCACCTACATTGATACCGGCAGTTGGATGTGTATAAGAGGTATCCAATCCGCCTTCATGAGCGAGCACATAACAGCGCACCTCCTTGACCTGTTCTCGAATCTGCTGCGCAGTAAGTCCACTTAGCGTGCTGGCATCCGCTCTCGTATCCCATCCGCCGTCATTATCTGTATCCAGATGATAAACCATCTGAAAATCAGCTACACAGTCCACGATGGGCCAAGTGTTAAAGCCGTTATTCGCTTGATTGACCACAGCCTTGACCAGCACACCTGTACCAGGCGCACAATGTGAAGGCACATTGGTATTGTTTATATAATAATCGGTTCGATTGAAGGGTCGTGATGCACCGGCATCGTCTATGCCATATACCAGATACCGATCTCCATTAGGGTCATTGGGACTGGAAGGCGGAGCGAAAATCGTCAGTCCGGCAGGAGTTGGATTGGCGACCCATGCAGTACCATTCATCATGAGCTGACGGTACTGCCCAGGAGCCAGCTCAGGACGTATAACTATCACTCTGTCAGTTGCGACAAAGGCATCGTCTCCCATGCTTTGCACAACGATATTGTGCCCTGCATCCCTGCTTACATAACCCCATGCCTGGCTCGCTCTGCCTCTACCCACATTGGTACCGCGAATCACCAGATAATCGGCCTTGTTCAATGAAGCGGCCGAAGCATCTGCACTCTCTAATGCACGAGGAATATCATTGTGTGCAAATGAAGCAGGCTCACCATAAGGCACAGGCACTGCACCTCCCTGAAACATCCAAGACAGACCAAACCCGGCGTGTTCAAGATCCAGCCTCAATAGATCCAGCCCCATACCAGTCTCCAGCTTGGTCTCCGCTATCTCTGCCTGTCGAAAGGTGGGTCTCGTGATCTTCACAAAGGCATTGAATACGGCGGTCATGATGATGCCCAAAATCACAAGATATATCATTATCTCCACAAGGGAGAAGCCCGCATCGTTATGAAAAATACGCCTTGTCATTTCATACTCCTCACTCACTTTGCACTAAAATGGTACTCAAAATCACCTGATAATTCATATTGGTCGGCGCCTGGTTTCCTGTACCACCTACATCGTTCCAGCCCACCGCCACATCGACACGTTTCAAAGGATAGGCACCGCCTGTAATATCGGCTATTTGCTCTGACACAGCATAGGTCACGGTGCCGCTTCGCACATTGACTGTCAGATTGTCAGGTCCTGTCCATGCCGTAGCGGCCAACTCTGGCGATGTGCCCAAAGCAGTAAATCGCTCACTTCGCAGCCTGCTCAACTCGTCCTCAGCAATTCTAACGGCCTCGTCCCTCAACACATTACCTTTGTTGGCCTGTATGGCGGATGTGATACCTACGACCATACCCAGCATCACCACCATAAAGATGAACATGGCGATCATGAGCTCCACCAACGAAAAACCCTGCTGCCAGTATGTTTTAAGTGCCTTATTGCTGTACACAGGCCCCTCCTGTCATCTTACCCAGATTGATACGTGTTGCAGACACGACAATACAATCCACAAAAGGATTTATGCCGGAAGTTGTGGTGGTTATACTAATGGTCTGATTATCAACACCTCCTATATCCGCCAACCCCCTTCTGTCGAACCTGATAGAGGTCAGTGCAAAATTGACCGTATAATTTGGATAGTTCAATGTCATGGAAGTGCCATCTATGGCATCATTATTATCCTCATCCGGCCCAGCCTGCACTTGATGCGCCGCAAGAGTGACAAGATACGACGTATTGGTGGTGGATGCATCGCTTCTGGCCTTCATGAGAAGGGCGTATATCTCTCGAGTAGCCGATTCCACACCGTGTTTTGTGCGCCACGAGGAGAACCCCAATGCTGAAAAACTGGCCAAAATAGCGATGATAGCTATGACAACCAGCAGCTCTGTAACAGTAAAACCACTCACGCATGGAATACGAAAACTATTTTTACCAATTAATCTATACATATTTTTCATAACATTCCC
Source organism: uncultured Desulfobulbaceae bacterium (assembly GCA_964427245.1). Taxonomy (GTDB): domain Bacteria; phylum Desulfobacterota; class Dissulfuribacteria; order Dissulfuribacterales; family DYLC01; genus JAQVIJ01. The sequence goes on from CAYRSX010000001.1 coordinate 77,103, forward strand.
TCAAATACATCTATCAATTCACTAAGTAAACCAAGCATTTTTTGATAATTCTTAAAAATCTCTTCATTGGAAAGCGATAAATAATTATGAGCGAGTATATTTCTGAATCCCACTAACCCTTTTAATTGCAAATAAACTGATTGATCTGTAATATTCTGTGAATATGCGTTATCTATAATATCTTCATAACTATTGCTTACAATCTGATACTTTGCAGAAAGAATATGATCTAAAAAATCAAGAATATTTTCGCATAATAAAAATAACAAACGTTCTATGCAATATCTTATTTTTTTGTCATGTAGATACTCATCATAAGAAACACCTTGGAACAAATAAAGATCATTTCTATATTCTTTCAGTTTTTCGATGCGCTTTGACAGAGCCTCTTTTCTATAAACCAACATTAACCTCCTACTCGATATCTCTTCTCTTTTTCAGATACAACACATGATCGTAATATATCTTCTTCACCCTTGATTCAAATTCATTGAGTTCATCCACATTTCGATAAAACAATACCTTGCCATTTTTAATGACTTCAAAGGCCAAAATAGGCTCTGCAGTGTTCATCCATACCAGATCAAGGCGATCTGACTTAAGCTGCTTTGTAACAGCCCCATAAAGCAAATAATAATCATTCCATTGAAAATCCCCTTAAGTATATATGGCGATATCCAAATCAGACCATTTCTTTTCATTGCCGGCGGCACGGGAACCAAAGAGATATGCTATGAGCACGCGGCGCTCTGCCTGCAGTATGGGCACAACGAGCGCCACGGCCTCATTCGTTGACAATTCTATTTCTTTTATATCTTGCCAACGCTCTTTAACTCCCATTTATCACCTTTCCTGCACATGCATGAATTTTTTCATAGGACCAGGAGGGTTCACCACGAGAAGCCCCTGCCCAGTGGGTGGAATACCCTGCATTCCACCGCTTCTACGGTTATTTTTGTCAGGAAAGGTGGATACCAACGAGAGATCCAGTTCTTTGATTTCACCTGTGGAGACCTGAATCAATGCCTTACCCTGCATGGCATAACTCACCTTGCCACCTGTTTTATAATCAACCGCCCATAGATATGTAGTGCCGCCAAAACTACATATATCAGCGGTTGGAGCAAAAGAGATAAAATACACAGCACCACCAGGACTTGTAACAGGGTTGGAAATCACTCTCTCTGCACCGAATGCGGCAGTGGCAGCATCCAAATTGATATACCAACCTTGCTTACCCGCAGGCAATGTTGCCGATGGTGTGGTCTGATTCTGCAGAGCAGATACTGAAAGGGTCGTTGTGCAGCTAATAGCCGCATTGAGGGGAGAACCTGTAACACACGGATCCTGTATTCCAAACAGCCTGCGCTGCGTGCTAAGATCATCTGTCTTGTGAAAATACCTACCCTCTCCGAAATAGAGCCAGAGTTTTCCGTTCTTTCTATCCAACAGATTTACAATCGAGGTGGTGACAGGCCCTATGCCATCGATAACCTTGCTTACCGTCCATTGACTGTAATCTTGATCATCTATCACCAATCTCAATACACCGCCGTGAGTGTCATTTTGAACATAGCCGATATAGACTACATCATCCTGATAATTACCCAAAGCACTTGGATTGTTCTTTTCGAGATCCAGAGTATTTGCGCTCATGGACCCTGCAAAGGCATTGGAAATGCCTGTATCGATGGTTCTTAACAAGACTCCTGTCTTCAAATCCAATATGAACAGCCTTAGATTTTGATTGGATTTCCCCTGAAACTCTTGGTTGGTGATAGGTCCTGTGGGGCCTGATGCAAGCACCGCATACCAGTTGCCGTTTGTTGAAACACACTGACCAGCGCCAGTACCACAATCAGAATCAGCAGTACACGCCCCACCGGACACAGAGCATGCCTTGCCACCCACCTTGACAATAGCAGGCCCCACATTGGACATACCCAAATCAGGATCTGAGAACTCCCATAAAAGCTGTGGATTGTCTTGGTCTGTAACATCAATGGCAAAATAAGAGGACCAACCCACAGGATTACCGGCAACCGACGTAGGTGTTACCACACGTTCAGCAGCAGGGGAGCTGCTTGTCGCCCCGCCGATTCCCATACTGCCTATCATTATGGTACCCCAACTATTAACCGTCTTGGCATCAGTTGCAGCACCATTAATACTAGCGTCGAACAATGTAATCGGGCCATCTACCATATAAACATGACAATAATTTACATCAGATGTATATTGTAAATATGGTAAAATATTTTTGGGAATAAATGCCCAACTCTCAAAACCGACACCTCCAGTGCCGGTGCCACCCTCCAGCTTCCCTGACTGCCACCACTCCTTCCCTGTCCAATCTTGCAAAAGTTTTCCAAGTCTGAAGACATGCAGCATGCCGTCATTTGCGCCTACAAATACACGCCCTCTGTTTTTATAACCGTCGGTTCTTATGAAATCGTAATATGTCTGGTCGCTATAACCTACCGGAGGAGAGATGTTATAATTATTAAGAGGAGTAGGCCCCATGATCCGTGGGGTAGATGAAATAACATCTCCCATTTTCCAGACATGCGTCTCTTGTGCACAGGTACCACCCTCGGCAGGGCAATCCACATCACTATTACAAGGACTTCTACTGACTGAACAAACACCAGTAGTCACAGTTCGACCTCTTCCGACCTCTAAACATCCGGAATCACCGCACGTACAGGCCAAACCATTTACATCAACACAGTCATAGCCCCTCACATAGTTTATGACCTTTTTAGCCTCCGTATCACTTGAAACTCCCAAATAATCTCGAAGTAAAGCGGCATTGGACGTAGAAAAGGAAAGAATGCCTGACCCCGTAGATGTCTTTATAAATCTGGTGACAGGATCAGTCCACCAGAGATTGAAACCACCACGCCAGATGGCCTTTGCCTCTTCTATGGGCACAGAACCTCTGTCGGTATCAGCGCTTCCATTGCCATCGATATCCTGCCAGCGATGAGCCAGGGTTTTATTCTGCGTTGCATCAAAGACAAAGTTTGTTATGTAGTCATTTTTGAGATCCAATAAAGTATAGTCGCTGTTTTCTCTGACAGTATCCTCTCGAATCTGTGAGTATGTGAAGAAAGGATCCATATAATACCAGTAATTCATCACATCACTCACCCAGGAGATCTCTGTGGTGCCAAAGGTACGTTTGGGATAGAAAAGGGCCTGAATGAGATTAGCGCCGCTGCCTTCGCTGGAAGAAAGCACTGAAACAGCGGTTCCAGATGAAGCGCGACGCAGAATATCAAGTATGATAGTCATCATATTATATTTGATCTGCGCGGCATTGCTCGCATCATAGAAGGTATCCGGAATATTATTTGCGTCCTTGTCCCAGTCGGGCGAAGACGGCGGCAATGAAGTACAAGAACTACCTTTGCCTGACCCACAATCGTCCATAGTACAAGTAGTTTTGGGATAATCGGTTTTATTGCCCGGCCATAACCTTGACCTATCAAAGGCACCGTACATGGCGACATTCTTCAATGATGTGGCACCAGTACCACCAAGCCACAACCCAATAGTATATAAGGATTCTACATAAGACTGTATCCCTGTAGGCACATTTGTATAGCCTTTTTTATGCAACCAATAAGCCGGCACCACTGGATCAGCTGAATAATTCTCATAACCCCTATCTATAGTACATGTCCATGTTACCGAATTAGGTGGACCGCCAACATTCCATTGACCATCTGTAAGTAAGATAATGAAAGTCTTTGCACAAGGCACCAAAACAAACTCATTCCCCTGGCAGTTACCGTCATTATTGGCATCCTTACACTGATACAAGGGGTTTTTCCACTTATTGCCTGCGCCTGTTTGAGGCTGAGGGCTGCCAAACACAGGCGAACTCTGGGATAAATATGCATAAGCGGCCCACAATGCAGGACCCGTCGGGGTCGCGCCATTAGGCGACATGTAATTCAATGTAGTGATAGTATTTTTATAAGGGTTAACCCCATCGAAACTGGCTGAAGCCACAAAATCACCAATATAAACGGTCTGCTGTACACCTTGATTAGAATAAAACATCACACCTATGCGCGGCTGCAACGGAAGATCTTTTAGCTGAAAAAGAAGCCCCCCGTTCTCACCGGTAATTCTATCCCATCGCCCCTTAATTTTCTCACCACTTGTGGTCTGTAAAATACAACCGTCTATGTCACAGGAGAGCTGCGAAGTGGGTATTTCCGGATCGCATTTCTGCAGACTGTTGCCATCGCAACTTGCAGGCTTACCGCCTGTCATCGCCCAGCGCAGCAGATCCATTCTGCTCATCTTCTGATAATTTAAGTAGTTTCCGCTTGTAGAACTCCTCAAGATAAGGTTCTGACTACAACACTTATATGGCTTACGAGTTGAACATTTACTTAAATCATAAACACATCTATCGGGATTGTTGGTCCCCTGACAAGACCATGTGCCATTACAAACTAAGTAACTCCCTCCTGTTGCCTCAACCCATACACCATTAGTATCTTGAATATAATTCTTGGTTGGGTCGTAATATCCTTCATAAATCTTATTTGGGTCATAGCCACCCGAATACGACTTCCAACTCATACTACCACTGATATCTACAACCAATAGAATGTTAGGAGCCGCAGAGGTATTGACAAAAGGCGGAGTCTGACAATAATCAACCATACTAGCTGCCAAAACATTACTACCATAGATACAACACAATATGGTAAACAATACAATCAATTTGCGCATAAACCCTCCTTAATCCTTTATGATGCTATATATCTCTTTTGCATTGCAGACATTGCTGTTTATAAAAAAACACTTTTCTCTATTTACTTGAAATGACGCAATATTCATTGACACACTCAACCTGAATGTTCTGATTCCGCGGCAGCTTTCTGATTTCACATCAATGATGACCGTCTCATCCTGGCTGTCCACATCCTTTACTATTCCGCATAGATACAGCTCATCCTCTGCCATGGCTGCATTTCCTGCGCCAAGGGCCAGAACAGCTGCCAAAACAGCAAATATATATTTCTTTAGAAATTTCATGACATCCCCCTGAAATTGAATTTATAAAAATAAAAGCAAGACACATGCCACAACAACAATTTAGATTTTATGCAATTATTCCAATAAATTATCAATAACACAAATTCAAATCAAAAAGACATGGAATCAAAATTATGTAACAAATTACTCAAACAGGGAAGGCCGTTACACACATTGTGCCGTTTAACGGTGGAAAAGATTGACAACACTCCATTGGAACATTAACCTTTTATAAAATTTTCAATGCCTGGAGCGATATCATGCACATAAAACCGTTCTTACTCGTCTTCCTCTGCCTGTTCTTCATATCTTTTACTGTCACCACTTCTCATAGCGCAGATGAAGAGACCAAACGCCTACTTCTGGAGATAAAGGGCGATCTAAGGCCATAAACGTGGAGATCAAGGCAACTAATCAGCGCATAGATGCCACCAACCAGCGCATCGATGAACTAGACAAACGACTGACCGCTGAGAACAAGGCAACTAATCAGCGCATCAATAACCTCTACACAGCCATTGGCTATCTCACCGCTGCAGTCACCGCTATACTCATCACCTCCATCGGTTTCGCCTACTGGGACAGAAAAA
>CAYRSX010000002.1:0-49438 GCA_964427245.1 uncultured Desulfobulbaceae bacterium
TGAGATGGTGATGCCTGGAGACAATGTCTCTCTTGAAGTGGCATTGATTCAGCCTATTGCCATGGAGGAAGGTCTTCGTTTTGCTATTCGTGAGGGTGGCCGTACTGTTGGCGCTGGCGTAGTAAGTCAAATTATAGAGTAGGTACCTTATGAGAGATATTATTGTATTGGCCTGTACAGTCTGTAAGAGACGGAATTATACCACTACCAAAAACAAGAGAACCACGCCTGAGAAGCTACAGATAAAGAAGTATTGTCCTTTTGACAGGCAACATACGTTACATAAAGAAACCAAATAATTTTTAATATGCAGGCCAGTAGCTCTAATGGTAGAGCACCGGACTCCAAATCCGGGTGTTGGGGGTTCGAGTCCCTCCTGGCCTGCCATGTTTTTGTATCTTTTTGACTCATGAACTGGAATGTGGTCTATGGACAAAGAAAACAAAAAAACAAGCAGAATACCACCTAAAGACTCCTTGGCTAAAGACTCTGGGGCTGTATCGGAGGGCCTCTCTGTTAGGACGGGAGTTTTTCAATCCGGCATAAAGAATAAGACGGAGACTGGAAAGGCATTCCTGAGGGAGGTCAGGGCGGAGTTTGACAGGATAACCTGGCCGACTCGTAAGGAAACCCTGGCGATGGCTGTGGCTGTTTTGGTTTTGACCGTCTTTTTTACAGTATTTCTGGGACTAGTGGACATGACGCTCGGCAAGCTCGTTAGTCTTGTATTGAGTTAGAGTCTGGTAATGTTATGGCTTTGAATTGGTATATTGTGCATACTCATTCTGGTTTTGAGGCTCGTGTGAAGTCGGTTCTTGAGGAAAAGATTCGGCAGCAGGGCTTGGAACAATATTTCGGCAGGATTGTTGTCCCCACAGAAAATGTTGTAGAGGTAGTCAAGGGGGCCCGTAGAACATCAACTCGTAAAATATATCCTGGTTATATACTGGTTCAGATGGAATTCAACGACCAGACCTGGCATCTGGTGCAATCCAATGAGCGGGTGACCGGATTTGTAGGCGGAGCAAATCAGCGCCCTACGCCTTTATCGAATGCTGATGCCGAGAGAATCATTCAGCAGATGGAGGAGCGGGTGCAAAAACCTGTTCCTAAGTATAGTTTTGAGAAAGGTGATCATGTTACTATTACAGAGGGGCCGTTTGCGAATTTTAACGGTGTAATAGAAGAAGTGAAGCCTGAGAAGGGTAAGATTCGCGTCATGGTTTCCATTTTTGGGCGTGCTACACCCGTGGAGCTGGAGTTCGCTCATGTTCATAAAACAGTATGAGGTTCCCATAAACCAAAGGGGGATTTTCTTTGTGAATCGCCCTATAAAGTAGTTGAAGGAGAGATACAATGGCTAAGAAGATTTCTGCTTATGTCAAATTGCAGTTACCTGCTGGGCAGGCTAATCCATCACCTCCTGTTGGCCCTGCTTTGGGTCAGCATGGTGTCAATATCATGGAGTTTGTCAAGGCATTCAATGCCAAGACTCAGGATCAGGCAGGCATGATCATCCCTGCCCTGATTACCATATATTCCGACAGGTCTTTTACCTTTGTTCTGAAGACTCCGCCCGCATCCGTACTTTTGAAAAAGGCTGCTAAGATAGAAAAGGGTTCCGGTGTGCCCAACAGGGATAAGGTCGGCAAGGTTACAAAGGCGCAGGTGGAAGAGATTGCCAAATTGAAGATGCCCGACTTGAGCGCCGGTTCCATTGATGCCGCTGTGCGTACGATTGCGGGTACGGCTCGCAATATGGGCATAGAGATAGTTGATTAAGGAGATAACTATGGCAAAACATGGCAAAAAATATTTGGCGAGCAAGGCTAAGATCGACAGATTGAAAAAATATGTGCTGAATGAAGGGCTTGAGACGGTTTTGAGCACAAGTTATGTTAAATTTAATGAAAGTGTTGATGTCGCTGTCGCTCTTGGAGTTGACCCCAAAAAGGCTGATCAAAACATTCGAGGCTCTGTAGTCTTGCCCCATGGCACCGGTAAGGTGCCCCGAGTGCTGGTAATTGCAAAGGGTGAGAAGGCGAAAGAGGCCGAGGATGCGGGTGCTGATTTTGTTGGTGCCGATGAGATGATTGCAAAGATTCAAGAGGGTTGGCTGGATTTCGATAAGGTTGTCGCCACCCCTGATACTATGGGCCTGGTGGGTCGGGTAGCCAAGATACTTGGGCCGCGAGGTCTGATGCCTAACGCTAAAACCGGCACTGTTACCTTTGAACTGGCCAAGGTGATCAAGGAAATCAAGCTTGGTAAGGTGGATTTTCGCGTTGACAAAGGTGGCGTAGTGCACCTTTCCATCGGTAGGGTTTCCTTTGGCGTCCCCAAACTGAGGGATAATTTCATCGCAGTTATGGATACATTGCAAAAGATGAAACCATCTACATCAAAAGGAACGTATCTCAAGGCAATTTCTCTGGCCACTACAATGGGGCCTGGTGTAAATGTGAGCACATTAGAAATAAAATAAAAATTTTAAGACCATATTGAGGGCATGAAGGGAATCGTTCGCTTGCTTTCATGCCCTTGCAGTCAAAGACAGTAGGTACACCTATGTAGTGTTTAATAGAGGATATGTCCTTACCTACCGAGACGGGTGCAACCTCTGCTTTGGTGGTTAATCAACTGCCTGTGGCGGAAAGGGGTGAGAAATTTGGCGTTAAAGCGTGAAGTAAAAGAAAAATTATTGTCTGAGATGCATGACAGATTTTCGCATGCCGTGGCCATCATTCTGATGGATTACGTAAATCTCAAGGTCTATGAATCAGACAACATCAGACGGAAACTCAGGGCAGTTGGAGCCGAGCTCCGTGTTGCCAAAAATACTGTCATGAAAATGGCTGCATCTGGTACTCCGGCTGAGGTTCTTATGAATCATTTTGCCGGTCCTAAGATACTCGTTATCGTGCATGACGATCACGACCCCGTGGCCGCTGCCAAGGTCCTTTTGGAGTCTATAAAAGGGCTGGAGTCGTTGAAAATCGTATGTGGCATGTTGGGCGGTAAATATATGGATGCAGCTGGTGTCGAGGCCTTGTCCAAGATGCCCAGCAGGGAAGTGATGCTTGCCAGGTTGCTGTCTGTAATGGTTGCCGTCCCCACTGGTTTTGTCAATGTGCTGGCCGGCGTACCCAGAAAGTTGTTATACGCACTCAAAGCTATTGAAGAGCAGAAGGCGCAATGATTTTGCGTGCGCCGTTGTAATTCAGTTATTCTGTTTAATCCAATATACATAATCTATCAGGAGGAAATTTTCAGATGTCCATCACTAAAGCAGATGTTATAGAATTCATATCCAACATGACCGTTCTTGAACTGTCCGAGCTCGTCAAGGAGCTCGAGGATAAATTCGGTGTCAGCGCAGCCGCCCCCATGGCTGTGGCTGCTGTAGCGGCAGGTCCTGCAGAGGCAGCCGCTCCAGCCGAAGAGCAGACGGAGTTCAACGTTATTTTGGCAGATGTAGGCAGCCAGAAGATAAACGTTATCAAAGAGATTCGTGCAGTAACGGGTCTTGGTCTGAAAGAGGCCAAGGATTTGGTTGAGGGCGCTCCGAAGCCCATAAAGGAAGGTGTTTCCAAGGAAGAGGCCGCCAAGATCAAGGAAATCGTTGAGAAGGCCGGCGCCAAGGTCGAAATTAAATAGCTGTGTTTTGATATTGTTTTTCGTAGAGATATTACATCGTATATAACGAGCATATCGGTTTGAGATGTTGGGAAGGTGAATATCCTTTCCAACATCTTCTTTTTGTTGTTTTTGCATGTAATCAATTACCAATTACCAAGTACCAATAATATACAGCATATGTTCAGTACCGGCTTTTATCAGGATGCACTGAATAGTGTGATTCATCACACTTGGAGTGTAAAAATTGGTGATTTGGGTTCAATATATCGATATCTTATGTAATCTGCAGGTAATTTGCCTGTGTTATCTTTTGCTTATTATATAAGCCATTCAAAATAGCCGTAAGGGGCGCAAAAATATGGAGCATAACCAGACATTCGTTCTCAGGAAAAGTTTTGGCTCTGTCAAAAAAAATATTGAGTATCCTAATCTCATTCAGCTGCAGACACTTTCATTTGCGAGATTCTTATACGGTGAAAAGACTGTCGATGGAATACACCATTCCGGTTTGGAAGATGCCTTTAAAAGCGTATTCCCAATTCGTGATTATACCGGCACCTTTTCACTGGAGTTCGTGGATTATGAGATTGGTGAACCGAAGTATTCCATTGATGAATGTATATCGCGTGGGGCAACCTATGAAGCACCCGTGAAGATCGGTATTCGTCTATCCAGTTATGATATTGATAAGGAGAGCGGTTCGCAGAGCCTGAGAGATATCAAGGAACAAGAGGTTTATTTTGGTACCATTCCGCTCATGACCAGCACCGGTACATTTGTGATCAATGGCACCGAGCGTGTTGTAGTCAGTCAGCTTCAGCGATCTCCTGGTGTTTTTTTCGATCATGACGGAGGGAAGAGCCATGCAAGCGGAAAGTTGCTTTATTCCGCCCGCATCATTCCTGTCAGAGGTTCATGGATCGACTTCGAATTTGATATAAAAGATATTCTATATGTAAAAATCGATCGTAAACGAAAGTTTCCCGCTACATTGCTGTTGAAAGCCATAGGTGTGGAGGATATTCTCGGGACTTTTTATGACTTGGATATATATCAATTGGAAGATGGATTGGCATACCGCAGGTTTAATTCAAAGATAATGCTGGGGCAAAAGGCCACCAGAGATATATTGAATGCACAAACAGGTGAAGTCTTGGTCAAAAAAGGTGCTAAATTTTTCAAAAGCGTGCTGCGTAAGTTGGAAGAGAGCGGTATAGCTCGTATTCCAGTGGAAAGGGAGGAACTCGTTGGTAAGGTGGTCTGCTATGACGTAGTGGATCCTGTGTCCGGTGAGGTCCTTTTGCACTCCAATGACACCATCAAGGCAGAGCACCTTGACGGTTTTCTGCTGCATAACATTCATGAATTGAAGGTGTTGTTTATGGATGGCCTCAATGTCAGTTCATCCATAAGAGACACGCTGTCGATGGATAAGACCAAAGACAGAAATGACGCACTGTTAGAGATATACAGACGTCTCAGGCCTTCAAGTCCGTTGATCGTGGACGTGGCTGAGAAATTCTTCAATTCCTTGTTTTTCAGCCCTGAAACATACGACATCTCAGAGGTTGGAAGATATAAGATCAACCAGCGCCTCAAGCTTTCCGCACCGTTGACTCAGAGGGTCCTTTCTGCCGAGGATATAATCGGCACCATAAAGGAGCTGGTGAGAATCAAGGATGAAAAGGGGGTTGTGGACGATATCGACCATCTCGGCAACAGACGTGTGCGTTCTGTGGGTGAATTGGTGGAAAATCAGTATCGTATCGGATTGGTACGCATGGAAAGGGCGATAAAGGAACGAATGGGCCTTCAGGATATCGATGCCCTTATGCCCAACGATCTGGTCAATCCTAAGCCTGTGACCTCGGTTTTGAAGGAATTTTTTGGGTCGAGTCAGCTTTCCCAGTTCATGGATCAGACCAATCCGCTTGCTGAAGTAACCCATAAGCGCCGTCTCTCCGCCCTTGGGCCCGGAGGTCTTTCACGCGAACGGGCTGGTTTTGAGGTGAGGGATGTGCATGCCACGCATTACGGCCGTATTTGTCCCATCGAGACACCGGAGGGCCCCAATATCGGTCTCATAGTTTCTTTGAGCGCCTTTGCCCGCGTGAACGATTACGGATTTATTGAAACACCTTATAAAAAGATTGTAAACAGACAGGTGCAGCCTGAGATCATCTATATGACGGCATCCGAAGATCAGCAGGAGGTTATAGCGCCTGCCACTGTGGCCGTGGATGATCAGAACCGTATCATGCCAGAACGAGTGGGTGCCAGGGCAAAGGGTGATTTCATGCTGGTGCCGGCTGACGAGTTGACCGCAATGGACGTAGCCGCCAATCAGCTGGTCAGCGTGGCGTCTTCTTTGATTCCGTTTCTGGAGCATGACGATGCAAACCGTGCCCTCATGGGTTCCAATATGCAGCGGCAGGCAGTGCCGTTGCTTGTTCCCGAGGCGCCGCTGGTGGGCACAGGCATGGAACTGCATGTTGCCAGGGATTCCGGTGCCACCATAGTTGCAAAGGCGGATGGCTGGGTGGAGGATGTGGACTCAACTCGTTTAGTGGTGGTTTATGAAGAAAATCCTCAGGATGGTATGGAACTGGATGCATCCGGTCGTACTTCCAAATTACATGTGGAGATTCATAAACTCAAGAAGTTTCAAAAATCCAATCAGACCACCACGCTGAATCAGAAGCCGCTGGTCTATGCCGGACAACGAATCAAAAAGGGTCAGGTGTTGGTGGATGGTCCAGCTACCGCCAACGGTGAATTGGCCCTTGGGCGAAATGTAGTGGTGGCCTTTATGCCTTGGCGTGGCTACAATTTCGAGGACGCCATCATTATCAGCGAAAGGATAGTCAAAGAGGATATCTATACCTCTGTTCACATAGAGGAATTTGAGGTCGAGGCACGGGATACCAAGCTGGGCAGAGAAGAAATCACCCGTGATATTCCAAATGTTGGTGAGGAAGCCCTTAAAAATCTGGATGAAAGCGGCATAATCTGTCTGGGCGCCGAGGTCAAGCCAGGTGATATATTGGTAGGTAAGGTTACGCCCAAGGGTGAGACGATGCTTTCCGCTGAAGAGAAGTTGCTCAGGGCTATCTTTGGTGAAAAAGCGGGTAATTTTAAGGATACCTCTCTGCGTGTTCCTCCGGGTATCCAGGGCGTGGTGATAGATGCCAAGGTTTTCAGTAGAAAGGGTGTCGAGAAGGATATTCGTGCCAAGAGCAACGAGGACATGGAGATCGCCCGCATACAGAAGGACCAGGCGGACGAGTTGGCCATTATTCAGCGCGTGGCGAGAGAGAGACTTGCTCGTATCCTTACAGGCAAAAAGCCTGCTGTATCCATCAAGGACAGTAAGGGCCGAGTGCTTCTGGAGGCAGGCCAGGAGATCTCTGTAGAGTCTCTGGCGAATATTCCTCTTTATCGTTTACATGATCTCATTCTGGAGGGTCAGAAGCGTCTGGACATCTCTGTCGCCGAGGTCTTGGCCTGGTATGAACAGGAAGATGAGCGCATTCGTCAGTTCTTTGAAGGTCGAATAGAGAGATTGAAAAAGGGAGACGAATTGCCTCCAGGTGTCATAAAGATGGTCAAGGTATATGTGGCCATGAAACGTAAGTTGCAGGTCGGTGACAAGATGGCCGGCAGGCATGGCAACAAGGGTGTGGTATCCAAGCTTGTGCCTGTGGAAGACATGCCTTATTTCGCAGACGGGACGCCGGTGGACATCATCCTGAACCCCCTTGGCGTGCCGTCCCGTATGAATGCAGGTCAGATACTGGAGGTGCATTTGGGCTGGGCTACTCGGAATCTGGGTAGACAGCTTATGAAGTTGGCCAGAGAATATAAAATAGACACAGTGCGTACCAAGTTGAAGGAATTTTTTGCGGATGAGGAACTGGAAGGTTTGCTTTCCGGTCTTTCCGATGAAGAGCTTTCCCGGTTGTGTATGCGATTTAAAAACGGCATTCCTGTGGCTACGCCTGTGTTTGACGGTGCCACGGAAGAGGATATTCACGAACTGCTCGTCTCCACCGGGCAACCCAGGACCGGTCAGATGACCCTTTACAATGGTATGACCGGTGAGCCATTTGCCGAGCCTGTAACTGTCGGTGTAATGTATATGCTCAAGTTGCATCATCTCGTGGATGAGAAGATACATGCCCGTTCCATAGGTCCCTATTCCCTTGTCACCCAACAGCCGCTGGGTGGTAAGGCGCAATTCGGTGGTCAGCGTCTGGGCGAGATGGAAGTCTGGGCACTTGAGGCATATGGCGCCGCCCATGCGCTTCAAGAGTTTTTGACCGTGAAGTCTGACGATGTTACCGGACGTTCCAAGATGTATGAAAAGATCGTCAAGGGAAACAATCTGCTGGAGGCCGGGCTTCCTGAATCCTTCAATGTGTTGGTCAAGGAATTACAGGGATTGTGCATGGATATGGAGCTGATCGAGTGATACGGCCTCGTTGCTTGTCATTATGCATTCAGTCAAAGCGTTGTGACGGTGTGATGAGTCACGCCTGATCGGGATTGGGCGCAATGAATTGAGCCCTTACACTTTCGCCAGGAGTTTTCGATGGAAGAATTATTCCCTTTTTTTGCAGCACCCAAAGATCCTTTGAATTTTAAGGCGGTCAAGATATCCATAGCCTCTCCGGAAAAGATATTGGAGAGATCTCACGGAGAAGTAAAACAACCCGAAACCATAAATTACCGCACCTTCAAGCCTGAAAAAGATGGTTTGTTCTGCGCCAAGATATTTGGGCCTGTAAAGGATTACGAGTGTCTCTGCGGCAAGTATAAACGCATGAAGCACCGTGGCGTCATCTGTGAAAAATGTGGCGTGGAGGTCATACAGGCCAAGACGCGCAGGGAACGTATGGGACACATCTCTCTTGCGGCCCCTGTGGCGCATATATGGTTTTTGAAAAGTCTTCCTAGTAAGATCGGTATGCTGCTGGATATGACCACCAAGGACTTGGAAAGGGTTTTGTACTTTGAATCTTATATCGTTATTCATTCCGATACGCCTGAGCTCAAGGTTGGAGATGTCCTTTCTGAGGATGCTTATCATAATTATTTGGAATTATTGGGTGATAAGTTTCAGGTTTCCATAGGCGCTGATGCGATTCGGTTTTTTCTGGAGAAATTGGACCTTCCAGCGCTGTCTTTAAGTCTGCGCGAGGAAATGTTGTCCACTCGTTCTGATCTTAAACGCAAGAAGCTTGCCAAGCGTCTGCGCGTGGTGGACGCCTTTAAAGACTCAGGGAATCGTCCTGAATGGATGATCCTTCAGGAGGTTCCTGTTCTGCCTCCGGATCTCAGGCCATTGGTTCCTCTGGATGGAGGTAGGTTTGCCACATCCGATCTGAACGATCTCTATCGTCGTGTCATCAACAGAAATAATCGTCTGAAACGTCTACAGGAAATAGATGCCCCTGAGATCATCATTCGCAACGAGAAACGCATGCTGCAGGAGGCGGTGGATGTCCTGTTCGATAACGGACGCAGAGGCCGTGTGGTGACAGGCACCAACAAGCGCCCATTGAAGTCAATAGCAGACATGCTGAAGGGGAAGCAGGGCCGTTTTCGCCAGAATCTGCTGGGGAAACGTGTGGATTATTCAGGAAGAACGGTCATTGTGGTGGGACCTGAACTACGTCTTTATCAGTGCGGTCTGCCCAAACGCATGGCCATCGAGTTATTCAAGCCATTTATCTATAATAAATTGGAAGAAAAGGGTCTGGTCACCACGATCAAGAGCGCCAAAAAGATGGTCGATCGAGAGCTCCCTGAGGTCTGGGATGCACTGGACGAGGTGGTGCGAGAACATCCTGTCATGCTGAACAGGGCGCCGACCCTGCATCGTCTGGGCATACAGGCATTTGAACCGGTTCTTATTGAGGGCAAGGCGATTCAGCTTCATCCCATGGTCTGTACGGCCTTTAATGCAGATTTTGACGGAGACCAGATGGCCGTGCATGTCCCGCTTTCAGTGGAGGCCCAGACAGAGGTTCGCGTGTTGATGATGTCCACCAACAATATTCTGTCGCCTGCGAGTGGAGAACCAGTTATAACAGCGTCTCAGGATATTGTTTTGGGCGTTTATTATATGACTCGTCAAAGACCGTTCGCTCAGGGAGAAGGCAAGTGTTTCAGCTCAAAGGAGGAGGTCATCATGGCCTGGCATCATGGGCAGGTGCACCTTCAGGCGGCAATCAGAGTCAGAATAAATGGCAAACTTGTGGATACCACTGTGGGCAGAGTGTTGTTCGCTGACATCCTGCCGGAGGAGATTCCCTTTGATGCCGTAAACAAGGTATTGCGGAAAAAGGACCTGGCTCAGCTCATAAATACTAGTTATCGGACAAGTGGTGTTAAAAAGACTATACTTTTTGCTGACCGTCTCAGAACTACCGGTTACTATTTTGCCACTTTGGCGGGTATTTCAATCTGTCTCGACAACATGGTGGTGCCTGAACGCAAGGGTGAATTGCTGCAGAAGGCGCAGCTGGAGGTGGCCGAGGTAGCCAATCAATACAGCGAGGGTCTTATCACGGATGGTGAGCGTTATAACAAGGTTATAGATATCTGGAGAAGGGTGACGGACGAACTGGCCAAGGAGATGATGGACAATATCTCCAAAGTCACTTTTATTGGCCCCAACGGTGAAAAGGTGGTCGCTGACAGCTTCAATCCCATATTTATTATGGCGGATTCAGGGGCCCGAGGCAGTAAGGACCAGATCAAACAGCTGGCCGGTATGCGCGGTCTCATGGCTAAGCCTTCCGGTGAAATCATCGAGACGCCCATTCAGGCCAACTTCAGAGAGGGTCTCAATGTCCTGGAATATTTTATTTCAACCCATGGAGCCAGAAAGGGTCTGGCCGATACAGCCCTCAAAACTGCGAATTCAGGATATCTTACTCGCAGGTTGGTGGATGTGTCCCAGGATACCACCATCTATGAAGAAGACTGCGGTACCATAGATGGCATCGAGATGGGGCATCTCATCAAAGACGGTGAGATAGTCCAGAGAATGGGAGAGCGCATTCTGGGCCGTGTAGCCTTGTTTGATGTGGTGGATCCGGTGAGTGGTGAGGTCCTTGTGGCAGGGGGTGAAGAGATAACTGAAGCCGGTGTGAAAAGGATCGAGGATGCCGGTATATCGAAGGTGGACATCCGTTCCGTTTTGACCTGCCGCAGCCCCTATGGCGTATGCGCCAAGTGTTATGGTCGTGACCTTTCAAGGGGCCGAATGGTTGCCATGGGTGAGGCCATAGGTATCGTGGCGGCTGAGTCCATTGGTGAGCCCGGTACACAGCTGACCATGCGTACCTTTCATATAGGCGGTGCTGCAGGCGGTAAGGTGGAACAGGCCGACATCAAGACGCGCGGTAGTGGTGTGGTGCACTATGAGCGAATCAATTGCGTCAAAAACCGCCAGGGCAGAATGGTGGTGTTGAATCGCAATGGTGAATTGGTGCTCATTGGGCCTGACGGCCGTGAAATGGAGCGTTATCCGGTCATTTATGGCGCTGAACTCCTGGTGGAGGATGGTCAGACCGTCACCGAAGGAACAAAGCTGGCGGAGTGGGATCCATTCAATACGCCGATTTTGAGTGAAGTCGCCGGCCGTGTAAAATTTGGGGATCTGATCGAAGGCGTGACCATTCAGGAAAACGTTGACTTGATTACAGGTAGGTCCTTCCGCAAGGTGATAGGCAGTAAATCAGTGGATTATAATCCGCGCATTTCCATAAAGGACGGTACCAGGACCATCAAGCTGCCCGGCGGGAAGGGTGAGGCCCGTTATCTCCTGCCTGTGGGGGCCATTGTGCTGGTCAATGACGGCGATGAAATCGCTGCGGGCGAAATACTGGCGAAGATGCCTCGCGAGACCACCAAGACCAAGGATATCGTCGGTGGTTTGCCTCGTGTCGTGGACCTGTTCGAGGTTAGAAAACCTAAGGAATATGCCATGATCTCCGAGATCGATGGCGTGGTGTCCTTTGGTAAGGATATGAAGGGCAGAAGGCGTGTTGTGGTGACGCCTGATGTGGAGGGCGCCGAACCTAAGGAATATCTGGTGCCCAAGGGTAAACATGTCAGTGTGCACGAGGGTGATTATATTCGTGCCGGCGAACCTATAGTAGATGGCATCATAAATCCGCATGATTTGTTGCGTGTTAAGGGTATCAAGGCACTGGCCAGCTATCTGGTGGATGAGATACAGGAGGTTTACAGACATCAGGGCGTCAAGATAAACGACAAGCACATAGAGGTGATAGTGCGTCAGATGGTGCGCCGGGTACGAATAACCGATGTGGGTGATAGTATCTTTATGCTTGGCGAGCAGGTGGAGTATAGAAAATTTGAAGAAGAAAATGAGAAATTGATGTCTGAGGGCCGCAGACCAGCGGTTGCGGAACCCATGTTGTTGGGCATTACGCGCGCCTCGCTGACTACAGATAGCTTCATCTCGGCGGCTTCTTTTCAGGAGACCACCAAGGTCCTGACCGACGCATCCATAGCAGGTAAAGTGGACTATCTCAGGGGTCTGAAGGAGAATGTTATTATGGGAAGACTAATTCCCGCAGGCACAGGTATGGTTTATTATAAAGATAAGGAAAGACGCAGGAAAAAGTCGAGAAAGGCGGCCTGATGCAATGAATGAGCTTACCAATGCCCTTCATGATGAACCTGCGAGTGAGCTGCGTGCCTTGCTTCCGCCTGAATATGCCACAGTATATGAACGATTGTCTTCTAAATATAGTCTGGGTGTTGAAGAGATAGCCATTCGCGAAAGACGTTTCCGTTTTGTCTGTGTTCAGGACCTGGAGCCACTTTTGGCTGGAAAGGATCTGTTTGCATCTGTTTCTGACTTTCCGTTCTGGGTCAAAATATGGGATGCCTCTGTTGCATTGGCCGATATGGTGGCCCGATTGCCGTTGAAGCCTGGTATTCAAGTGTTAGAAGTTGGAGCTGGTCTGGGTATAACAGGTGTGGTGGCGGCTGCTTTTGGTTGTAATGTTACTATCACGGATATTGAAGAGGATATACTGGATTTTTCCAGGCTTTCCGCAGCCATAAACGGCTGTACAACGGTCTCTCATGCAAGACTGGATTGGTTGGCGCCGTTTACTGCCCTGAAGGGATTCGATATGATATTGGGCTCGGAAGTGTTGTTCAACGAGAGGTTTTTTTTGCCGCTTTTAAATGTATTCAAACAGTTATTGGCGCCTGAGGGAGTGATATATCTCGCTCATGCAGCAGAGAGAAAAAGCCTTGCGCAATTTTTGCCTCTCTGCGCCAAGGATTACGATATTGCATTGCAGAAGAAGACCATGAAAGCTGGGGATGAGCAGTCGCAGATAGTCCTGACTCGTTTAAGGCCTAAAAAATCATAGTGTTTTGTTGAATTGTTCATGCCTCTTTTACTGCCGTCAGGTGGAAAAGAGACATGAAATGTTGTGAAACGTCCTGAGTATCCGTTGTTGGGGCACGGCATGTCCACCACCCCGCCCTTCGGGCACTCACTCCACCGGAGGGGAATTTATTACTCATTCGAAATGACAGGTGGTGATGCGGTTGTCATTCCGAGCGAAGCGAGGAATCTTAAGATTTCTCAGTCGCTGCGCTCATTCGAAATGACAGGTAGTTGTTGACTGTTGGGGCACGGTATGCCGTGCCCGTACCTGTTCTTGTTCGGCAGGTTCACCAGAACCCTGAATGTCGTCTGCTTGTGCTTCGGATTCGGTCGTTTTGTTCCTGTTCAGTCTCTGTTGCCGTTTTTCATCCATTTTCTTCTTTTTTTCCAGTTCTTTCTTGCGTTTTTCAAATTGGTAGGCGTTTCTGGCCATTTAAGTCTCCTTTAGAATAGTGCTGACGTATTTTTGAGTCGGGCTATTGTCCTGTCTTTACCTATGGCTACCAGGCATTCGAACAAACCTGGTCCCACTGATTGACCTGTCACAACCGTTCTGATGGCATTGATTAGAGTTCCTGATGCGATATTTTGCTCTGCGATGAAGTTTCTGACGGCCTTCTCAGTGGTTTCGATCGTCCATGAATCGAGTCTTTCCAGGCGTTCGGCCAGTTGAGGCAGCCATTCTGTCAGTTGTGGGTGTTTCAGGATATTTTTTTGTAATGCCTTTGAATCCATGGAAAAGTTGTCGGAAAAATAGGCTGCGCCCAGTGTGGCGAAGTCATTCAGGGTGTGAAAACGTTGGCGAATAAGGTCGATGGTAGCATAATACCATGTCTTTTGAGTGGTCAGGAATGTTTCATCGAACATGCCGGCGGCCTTTAGTACATCATTGACCCATGGTTCCAGCTCATTCAATGGCATTGTTTTTATATAGTGAGCGTTTATGGAAATGGCCTTAGGGTCAGTGAAGAATTTTGTATCGCCCGGCGTGTAGTTGAAGATGGAATTGGATCTGCTGACCCCTTCCAGAGAGAAGGCGTCTATCAGTTCCTGTTTTGAGAATATCTCCCTGTCATCGGAGGTGTGCCATCCAAGTAGAGCGAGAAAGTTTACCAGCGCCCATGGCAGAAAGCCTTTTTCTCTGTAAAATTGGACAGATACCACCTCACCGTGAGTGCGTTTGGATATCTTGCGTTTCTGCAGGTCCAGT
Source organism: uncultured Desulfobulbaceae bacterium (assembly GCA_964427245.1). Lineage (GTDB taxonomy): Bacteria > Desulfobacterota > Dissulfuribacteria > Dissulfuribacterales > DYLC01 > JAQVIJ01. The sequence goes on from CAYRSX010000002.1 coordinate 14,295, forward strand.
GTGAGGGGCATGTGGGCGAATTGCGGTAATTTTGCGCCGAGGGCCTGATAGATGAGTATCTGCTTTGGTGTGTTGGCAAGTCCGTCCTGCCCGCGAATCACATGGGTGATGCGGTCGTTGATGTCGTCCACTGCGTTGGAGAGTAGATAAAGAGGGCTGCCATCCGATCGCAAAATTACGAAGTCTTCTATGTTTTCATATTTTCTTTCAATGGGGCCGTACACAAGGTCGTTGAAGACCAGGGATTCCTGCAGTTCAGGGGTTTTGAAGCGTACCACATAGGGAATACCCGCCTGTTCCTTGCGGGCGATCTCTTCAGTGGAGAGATTACGGCAGGTTCTATCATATTTGTATGCCTGTTTCGATGTTATGGCTGCCTCTTTTTTGGCCTCCAATTCCTCTTTTGTGCAGAAGCACTTATAGGCATGTCCTGATTCCAGCAGACTCTGGGCGGCCTGTCTGTGTGCACTCAGATTGGTGCTCTGAAAATACGGCCCCTCATCCCAGTCCATGCCGAGCCACTTGAGTCCGTCCAGAATGCCCTGAATGGAGTCCTGTGTGGACCGTTCTGCATCTGTATCCTCGATGCGAAGTATGAAGGTTCCATTGTGTTTTTTGGCGAAGAGCCAGTTGTAGATGGCGGTTCTTGCACCGCCTATATGCAGATAGCCTGTGGGGCTGGGTGCAAAACGCACACGTACCTGTTCCATTACAAGTCCTTTCATTTCAATTGGAATATATTCTTTGGTTCATGCAGTCTGGCTGTATTTTTATAAAAAACGCATTATAATTCAAAAAATGATTTTATCCATAGCTAAGTATTCAACCGAAAAATAGGCATAGAAGATTGTCATTACGAGCAACGCGCTGTCATTTCGAGCGTAGCGAGGAATCTTAAGATTTCTCAGTTGCTGCGCTTCATTCGAAAAGCGTTGTCATTGCGAGCCGAAGGCGAAGCAATCTCGTCTTTTGTAATGAGATTGCCACGAACTCTTTGAGTTCTCACAATGACAGGTAAAATATAAAGTTTCTCATCCTATGTCTATTTTTAGGTATTCAACTATATAATTTTATGTCTATTTTCAAAATAAAGAGTGATTTTACCCAGGCAGGCCATCAGCCGGAGGCCATTTCCAGCCTGGTGCAGGGGTTGCAGAACGGGTTAAGGCATCAGGTGCTGTTGGGTGTGACCGGTTCCGGCAAGACCTTTACCATGGCCCATGTCATAGCCCAAATGAACCGTCCTGCCCTGGTAATGGCCCCCAACAAGACCTTAGCCGCTCAGCTCTTTGAGGAATTCAGAGGGTTGTTTCCTGAAAATGCCGTGGAATACTTTGTGAGTTATTATGATTATTATCAGCCGGAGGCCTATATCCCCCAGTCCGATACCTATATCGAAAAGGATTCCGCCATAAATGACTTTATAGACCGGCTTCGTCATTCCGCCACTCGGTCTCTTCTTACACGTCGTGATGTGATCATAGTGGCCAGTGTCTCCTGTATATACGGCCTTGGTTCTCCGGAAGAATACGAAAGAATGCAGTTGTATCTGCGTGTCAATGACGAAAGGCCTCGTGAAGAGATTATAGCCCGCTTGGTTTCTATGTTATATCAGCGAAACGAGGTGGATTTTCATCGCGGCACATTTCGTGTTATGGGCGATATCATCGACATTTTTCCATCGCATGAGGAGGAACACGCCGTTCGTGTGGAGTTGTTCGGCGATACCATAGAGGCCATCAGCCTGATAAATCCCCTGCGCGGAAATGTGGTGGCCCGTCTGCGGGATGCGGTTATATACCCAACCAGTCATTACGTCACATCCGGCGGCAGGCTGGATGAAGCCATTCGCAATATAAAATTAGAGCTGGATGAGCGGCTGCTCTTTTTTGAGTCGCAGAATAGGCTGGTGGAGGCCCAGAGGTTGGAGCAGCGTACTCAACTGGATATAGAAATGCTTTCGGAATTGGGTTATTGCCACGGAATAGAAAACTATTCCAGACACCTTTCGGGCAGGCCCCCCGGAGTCGCTCCTCCAACGCTCATAGATTATTTTCCAAGGGACTTTCTCCTGTTCATAGATGAAAGCCACATCACCGTTCCGCAGATCGGAGGCATGTATGCAGGGGACCGATCTCGAAAAACCACGCTGGTGGAGTATGGTTTCAGGCTTCCTTCTGCCCTGGACAACAGACCTCTGCGGTTTGAGGAGTTTGAAGCCATGGTGAATCAGGTCGTTTATGTATCGGCCACTCCTGGGCCATATGAGTTTTCAAAGGCTGCAGGCCGAGTGGTGGAACAGATCATACGTCCCACAGGTCTGTTGGATCCTGAGATTCAAGTACGACCTGCAAAGAATCAGGTGGATGACCTGCTGGAGGAGATTCGTTTGCGGATCGAGCGTAATGAACGGGTTCTGGTCACTACACTCACCAAGCGTATGGCGGAGGAATTGACGGAGTTTTACGGAGGTCTTGGCATAAAGGTGGCTTATATGCACTCCGATATCAAGACAGTGGAGCGCAGCCGTATTATTCAGGCCCTTCGAGAGGGTGAATTCCATGTGCTCGTGGGTATCAACCTGTTGCGGGAGGGGCTGGACATGCCGGAGGTCTCCCTTGTGGCGGTACTGGATGCGGACAAGGAGGGTTTTTTGCGTTCCGAGCGCTCTCTGATTCAGACTGCAGGCCGCGCTGCGCGCAACTCAAAGGGACTGGTGATTCTATACGCAGACAAAATGACGGACAGCATTCGGCGCACTGTTTCGGAGACCCATCGCAGGCGCACCATTCAGGCATCATACAACAAGATACATGGCATAACCCCTGTTACTATTCAGAAGACTCGTAAACCCACGCTCTTTTCTATCTATGAACAGGATGTGCAGGAGATTGCTTTGAACACGGTGGAGGAGTTTTCGAAGGCAGGTCTTCAAGAGGAGATCGGTAGGCTGGAGACAGAGATGGCCAATGCCGCTAAGAACCTGGAGTTTGAACGTGCCGCTGTCCTGAGGGATAGGCTGAAGCGGCTCAGAGAAATGAATGCGGCAAGTGGCTGAAGGTAGTTATGGGATTTCTGAGTGATTTTAAAGAATTTTTGTTGAAAGGCCCATGGGTCTGGCTGTTTTTGGGGTTGGCCACTGTTTTTTTGGGGTTGGCCTTTCTTGAATATGAAAAACGGCCGGTGTCCGGCGACAAGGGCACTGTGCTGTTGGAGATAACTTCGGGCATGTCCTTGAGTGGTATATCGGAACTTCTGTATCAAAAGGGCGTCATAAGAAACAGATGGGCCTTTTACTGGGGTGTGTTGCAGAAGAACGCCTTTCATCGCATTCAGGCAGGCGAATATGAGCTGTCACCATCCATGTCGGTGAATGAGGTGCTGAATGTTCTGATCAAGGGATTGGTGAAGAGATATGCACTGGTGGTGCCGGAGGGATTTAATGTCTTTGACATCGCAAGGCGTCTGAATGAAATGGGGATCTGTTCCTTCAGTGATTTTTTGCGCATATCTCGTGATTCAGAATTTTTGAAACGGGTGAATGTGGATGCAGACAGTCTGGAGGGTTACCTGTTTCCGGACACCTATTGGTTTGTAAAAAATACCCCTGCAGAGCGAGTCGCAGAGGCGATGACCAGGCGGTTTTGGCAGATCTGGGACAAAAATGGTTATGAAGCTCGTGCAAAGGCCATGAATATATCAGTCAAGGATGTTCTGACCATGGCATCCATCATAGAGAAGGAGACGGGTATTCGTGAGGAGCGTTTCCTTATCTCGGCAGTCTTTTGGAATCGTCTGCGAAAAGCCATGCCGCTTCAAGCCGATCCTACCGTGATCTATGGTCTGCTATCTGAGACTGAGCCATTCAAAGATACAATAACAGTAGCGGATCTGCGCTCTTCAACACCTTACAATACATATGTGATAAAGGGTATGCCAAAAGGGCCTATCTGTAATTCGGGAAAGGATTCCATCGAGGCCGCCCTGTACCCTGCCAATGTGCCTTATCTGTATTTCGTGGCTCAGGCCGATGGCTCTCACTATTTTTCTTTGAATCTGAGAGAACACCACTCCGCTGTTGAGCGGTACCGCCGTGCACTTTCAGGCAAAGATAATGGCACCTTGCACGCACCCTTCTTGGGGCGGTGATGAAGTGGAAAACTCCCGATAGATTAACCACTTTATACCACCATATCCGCACAGCCATGCCCCTTATTTTTATAAATAAAACCAAATAGTTATATTTATATTAAAAATTTAATGCTTCTATTCTCCTTTTAGTAGCACAGGGCTATTCGTAAAGTTTGTTTTTTTTAAAAAAATACCCTTGACATTCCTTCTGAAAAGCTCATATAGTGGTTGCCAGTGGTACAAAGTGGTGTAAAGAGGGAGACATGTTCAGGGGCAGATCCAGCCATACACTCGATGCCAAGGGACGTTTGAGCATACCGTCGCGGTTCAAGGATGTATTGCGCTCGCGTTATAATTCAGATCTCCTTGTCATCACTACACTTCCTACCTGTCTTGCGGCCTATCCCATGGATGAATGGCGTAAACTGGAGGAAAATTTCGGCAGATTTGACCTGGTATCCCCTCCGGAGGTTTTGTCTTTTCAACGTTATTTTCTGGCAGGCGGCATTGAGTGTCCTGTGGATGGCCAGGGAAGAATCTTGTTGCCTATTCATCTAAGGGAAGAGGCAGGTATAGATAGAGAGGTGGTTCTCTGTGGAATGCTTAAATATTTTGAGATATGGAGTAAACCAGCTTTGGATGAAGAACTCAAAAAGGCGCGTAATAACTTCGAACAACATACCCGTCTTATCTCCCCCATCACCTCAAAATGAGAGCTCGGAAGGGCTGCACAACCCTGTTCTCTTAAATGAGGTTTTGAGCGGTTTAGACCTGAAACCCGGTGGTTTTTATGTGGACGGCACCACGGGAATGGCAGGTCATTCAGCGGCTATGCTTAAAGCATGTCCTGATATTCATCTTCTGTGCCTGGACTGGGATTCAGAATCCCTCGATAAGGCCAGAGACCGCCTGAAACAGGAGGGCTTAAACGGTTCCAGAGTGGTTTTTGTGCAAGGAAATTTTTGTGATTTGCCTGAGATACTGGCGGGCGAGGGCATAAATATGGTTGACGGTATTTTGTTGGATCTCGGCATTTCTTCTTATCAGCTCGATAGCAGTGAAAGGGGATTCAGCTTTTTGAGGGACGCACCTCTGGATATGCGCATGGACCGTTTTTCCTCTGTTACAGCGGCTGATATGGTGAATGGACTTCCGGAAGAGACTTTGGCCAATCTCATCTATGAGTACGGAGAGGAGCGATGGTCGAGACGTATTGCCCGTTCCATAGCGGCCAGACGCAGTAAGTTACCTTTTCAGACCACAATGGACCTGGCCCATGTGATCGCCCAGTCCATTCCAAAGAGATTTCATGGCAGACATCTACATCCAGCCACCAGGACATTTCAGGCCCTGCGCATAGCTGTAAATAGGGAGATGGATAATTTGCGCAATGCCTTGCAGAGACTCCCTGCATGTTTGAGTCCAGAAGGTAGGTTTTGTGTTATTTCCTTTCATTCGCTGGAGGACCGTATGGTCAAGGATACATTCAGAAGTCATGCTCTTCTGAAAAATCTGACGAAGAAACCAATAACCCCTTCAAATGACGAGATTTCTGCAAATCCCAGATCAAGAAGCGCCAAGTTGCGCATTGCAGTGCGTATAGATCATTAAAGGAGGTGGTGAGGAGATGAGTTATCGTGTGAGCGCAGTTCGATTTCCCCAAAGACAATTTTCGGAGTCGTTGGTAGCAGGCCGTACATTGCGGCCCGGCCTTATTAGGTATCTGACTGTAAGTGTTTCTTTACATGATGTCTTGCTTTGTTTGAGTCTGTTTTTTCTTCTGGGCATACAGGTTCTGATCGCCTCTTATGTCAGTCAGCTGCGAGGGCAGAGCGCTGTTATCGAGACAGAGTTGAACCGCAGTATCTCCCAAAACGTCATGCTGAAGGCGGAAGAGAATCAGCTGAAAACAGTGAGCAATATCACTCTGTCGGCTCAGAAAATGGGGTTAAACCCTCCACAGAGGCATCAGATTGTTCGTATGACGGCAGATCTTAAGTAGTCAGGCATACATAGTACACATCAACAGTCCGTTGAAAAATGCCGTTAGGAATGCCAAGGATTTGAAAGCAACGGGCTGCTAAATCTGCCCGTATTGTTTAGAGGCCATGAGGAATAAGAGACGCGAGCCTTACAGATTTTTACTGGTGGCCCTTTGTTTATTTGTATTATTGGGGGTCTTGTGGTCGTGGCAGGCTGTTTATAAGATAGGCGGCGAAAACAGTAGGGGTAAGTCTCAAAAAACGGCAGATAACGCCTCTGTGCAGTTCAGGCGCAAGATAGTGGATCGTGCAGGTGCGGTATTGGCTGACCAGGCCGCTTCTTTGTCGGTTTGCATTCATCATGTCAACGCACCTCCTTTGGAACAATGGTGTGAACGGGCCGCCTCCATTTTGCATATGCAATGTGAGGAGATCCGTTCCAGATTTATCAGCACTCAAGGTTTTGTTTATCTCAAACACGATATCAGCGATACGGAAGCAGCCGGATTGAAAAAGGCAGGGATACCGGGCATCAATATACTGGAGATTATGCACAGGACATATCTGGATGGTCCGCTCTTCGCTCATGTAATCGGTTTTGTGGATCAGAGAGGCAGGGGATTGGATGGCGTCGAGTATCAGTATGATGAGATATTGCGCAACAAATCCCGCACAGTCTTTCCGCTCACCATAGAAAGAGGGCTTCAGAACCTGGTCAATAACGTGCTTAAAAAAGAGTTACAGGTATTTCAGGGAGACAGTGGTTGTCTTGTGGTCATGGCCATAGAAAACGGTGAAATATTGGCACTGGTCAACGTCCCTTTTTATGACCCTGAAAGATATTGGGAGTATGATAGGTCTAAATATCCAAATTTTGCCATGTCGGCCAGGCTTAATCCGTCTTTCTTTCCAGTGTTTTTGCAGTGGATCGCTCAGAAAAGGGCTGTTTTGAATCGTCTTGAAAGGCCGTCATCGGGTCAGGCGCCGGAGAAGGGGGGGGCTCTGATCGATTACAATGTCACTCAGAGTGCATGGAATGCTGCTTCCTTCGGAGCGTTTCACATGTATGGTCCATGGTCAGAGTCTGAGATGCAGAATATGGCCTTTCAGCAGGACCTATTAAATGACCTTTGGGGATTGGGTTTCGGTCAGATTACAGGCATAGATCTTCCAGGAGAAGAGGCTGGAAGTCTGCCTGCGAGCATGGCCGGCACATGGAATGCTATATTGGAACAGTATATGGCGGCCACTCCTGTTCAGACGCTGCGGGCGTTCTCGGCATTGATAAACAGGGGGAAATTGGTGCCGCCTCATGTGGCCTTGATGGATTCCAATAAAATCAGTTATTGGGACGGCGGTATAGTCACAGGCCCGAAGGCCGTGCCCCTTACCGAGGAACTGAGTATGAGATTGCGTGAGACTCTTGCCAATGAGGACGGTCTGCCCATGGTATTTGTAGCCCCATCTCCTGTACGAAAAGATAACAGTCTGCAGATCGCCGCCCTTGGTTTTTATCCGCAGCATGCGCCTGTGGTATCGTATATCTTTGTTATGGATGGAGTGCAGCACCTGCCGGATCAGTATTTTCAACTACTTAAACCATTGAAAGACGTGGCGGCCAAGGCGGCCCGTTTTCCATTGGATGGATGACATGGATCAGACTTTTGAAGAACCGCTCGAGCACCTTTTGGCTCTCGTCAGGCAGGGCAGAGTGACGGGTATCACATCGGATTCTCGACAAGTGAGGCCGGGATATATCTTTGTAGCTGTGCCTGGCAGCCGATTAAATGGCTGTGATTTCATAGCCGACGCCATAAAAAACGGTGCTTCCTTTGTGGTGTTGCCTCAAAATACACTCAGACATACCTTGCCATTTACGGCCGGTCAGGTGAGCTTTGTGAATGTGATCGATGTGAAGGCAGCTCTGGCTCAACTGGCCGCTGAATTTTACGGATTCAAGGCCGAAGCCCTTCGGCTTATGGGCATCACCGGCACCAATGGCAAGACCACCATCTCATACCTGCTGGAGTCCATTTTTCAAAAAGCCGCTATACAGGTAGGCGTCCTGGGCACCATTAACACTCGTTTCAATGGCGTTGAAAGACCGTCCATGCTTACCACGCCCGATGTCGTGACCCTACACCGGACTTTACGAGAGATGAGCGATGCCGGTGTGAAGGCCGTAGTGATGGAGGTGTCGTCCCATGCCCTGGACCAGAGGCGTGTGGCTGGTTGTAATTTTTATGCCGCAATCTTCACCAATCTCACTCATGACCACTTAGACTATCACAGGGATATGGAGGCATATTATTGGGTTAAGCGCAGATTGTTTACGGAATACGCCCCTGAATTTTCCATAGTTAATATAGATGATGCCTATGGCAAAAGGCTTTGGAACGAGATTGAAGGTAAAAAGATCAGCTATGGTTTTGATGTACAGGCCATGGTGAGGCCTGTGTCCCATTCCTCAAGCCTTCATGGCATTCAAATGGAGGTGACCACGCCCATTGGTCTTATCTCCATCATATCTTCGCTGGTGGGTCGTTACAACATCTCCAACATACTGGCTGCAATCGCTGCATCCATCAGTGTCGGCATAGAAAAGCACTCTATTGAGCAGGGTGTAGCCGGCCTTGCCGGTGTGCCAGGAAGATTGGAGCCCGTGTTTTTTGAAGGGATTCATGCCTTTGTGGACTATGCCCATACCCCTGATGCCTTGTTAAATGTATTGAGGGAGCTTTCGGGCCTGAAGAATAATGGAAGGCTGTTATGTGTATTTGGGTGCGGTGGAGACAGGGACAGGTCCAAACGGCCGGAAATGGCTGCAATCACTGCTTCGTTGGCGAATGAAGTGATTATGACCTCTGACAATCCTCGCAGTGAGGAACCAAATCAAATACTTCTTGACATGTGGCAAGGGCTTTTCCCATGGCCTGAGAAAAGACAGTGCCGAGTTCATGTGGAACCCAATCGCAAAAAGGCCATAGCCCTGGCCTGTTCTATAGCGAAAAAAGGTGATTGTATTTTGGTGGCTGGCAAAGGCCATGAGACCTATCAGGAGATCGCTGGTGTGCGCCATGCCTTCGATGACAGGCTTGTGCTTCAAGAGTTTTTGAAAAATCGTATCAGGGTGTTGCCTGAATTTACTCTTGAGGATATAACTAATGCCCTTGGCGTAGGCCCGTCGGCCCGTTTGAGCGGCGATATTGCTCTACACAGCATCTCTACGGATAGCCGCAGCCTGTATCCATCTCAGGTTTTTTGGGCATTGAACGGCTTACGCTTCAAGGGAGTGGATTTTGTGCAGGCAGCTGTACAAAAGGGGGCAGCTGCTGTGGTGGTGAACGAGCAAGACCGTAATGTGATATGCGACGTTTCACAGAATACGCCGGTGTTTTTTGTGCCGGACAGCCTGTACGCACTGGGAGAGATGGCGCGATTCCACCGCAAAAGAAGTAGTTATTGCGTCATAGGAGTGACAGGCAGTTGCGGTAAGACCACTACCAAAGAGATGATAGCCGCCATTTTGAGCCAAGGTGCCCGTGTGTTGAAGACTGAAGGTAATTACAACAACCTCATAGGTCTGCCTGTTACCATTCTTGGTTCACCAGGAAACGAGGATTGGGCTGTGTTGGAGATGGGTATGAATCAGCCTGGTGAGATAGAGAGGCTTTGCGAAATAGCTGGGCCTCAAGTGGGAGTGATTACCAACGTTAAACCAGTGCATCTGGAGGGGTTAGGCGACATCTATGGCGTGTTACATGAGAAGACGGCCTTGTGGCGCGGCATTGATGCAGATGGCCTGGTGGTGGTGAACCTGAATGACGTCCTGCTCACAGAAAGCGCAGGCCGAATGAATAACGTAGCACGAAAAATCGGCTACAGTCTCTATGAAGAACAAACGGTGCAGCCTGGTTTGAGCCAAGTGGTTTATTTGAAAAATTGGTCTGTTCTCGACAACGGCACTCAACTGGACGTGGCAGTTCGTAATGCCCATCAGTCTCATGAACAAGTGTTTTCAGTAGAGTTGAAGCTCATTGGTCTTGCAAACCTGCAAAATGCCCTGTGCGCTGCTGCCACTGCCATCGGCCTGAATTTCCATAGTCAGGTAGTTCAGGCAGGTCTTGAGGCAGTGACACCTGTAAAGGGCAGATTGGAGCTGAAGACTATTACAAAGGGGCTTTATGTTATAGACGATACCTATAACGCCAATCCTGCCTCCATGGAGCTTGCCCTTCAGACATTGAAGCTCTGGGGAAGGGGTGAGCTGTGGGCCATACTGGGTGATATGTTCGAGCTGGGAGAGAATGCTGAGGTATATCACGCTCAAGTGGGGCGGCTGGCCGGTGCATGTGGTTTGAACCGGTTGTTTTTAGTGGGGAGTTTTGCAGATACCATGGCAAATGCCGCCTTGAAGGCTGGTATTTCTCGAAATGCAGTGAGTGTATATGAAAATACGGAGGATATGGTAAATGCCGTGAGCCTTGGTGATCTCGGCCTTTTAAATGGGCTTACAAAAGGAGAGATTACAATTCTGGTCAAGGCCTCTCGAGGAATGGCCTTGGAAAGGGTTGTACAGGCGTTGTGTGAGAGTGCGGAGTCTGCCCCGAGCCTGTCATTTCGAAGGAAGCGTAGCGACTACCTGTCATTTCGAAGGAGCATAGCGACTGAGAAATCTTAAGATTCCTCGCTTCGCTCGGAATGACAGGACGTTGGTGCTTCGTTTCGCTCGGAATGACAGTCTTTACTTACGAAATGTTCACTTGGAATGACAGTGTTTACTCACGAAATGTTCACTTGGAATGACAGCGTTTACTCACGAAATATTCTTCGCAATGACAGGCGAAGGAATGACAAACTGTTGTGCGTTATTGTGGATTAAGGATTTTTTAGAACTCCCAACGAATATTTAAATAGGATTGATATGCTTTTTTGGCTTTTATATCCATTACATACATACTGGTCGTTCTTCAATGTCTTCAGATATATAACATTCAGAACGATCTATGCCGCCCTTACCGCCTTGTGTTTAGTTCTGCTTCTGGGAAAATGGTTCATGCGTAAAATGCAGGAGTTGCAAATGGGCCAGGTCGTTAGAGACGACGGGCCGCAGAGCCATTTGACCAAGGCAGGCACGCCCAGTATGGGTGGTATCTTGGTAATTGGTGCCATTTCTACGGCCACGCTACTCTGGGCGGAGCTCACCAACCTGCTGGTATGGGTCGGCCTTTTTGTGATGTGGGGGTTTGGTCTCATTGGTTTGATAGACGACCTGCAGAAGGTTATGAAGAGGCACAGTCGTGGGCTTCAGGGCAGATGGAAGCTGGTGGGCCAGATCTTTTTCACCTTGGTAGCTGGTTATGTGGTCTATACCTTTGGTGACTGGAACACACAGGTGAGTGTGCCGTTTTTTAAGGAATTTCGGCCTGATATCGGTATGTTTTATGTGTTTTTCGCAATTTTGGTGGTGGTCGGGGCCTCTAATGCAGTAAATCTCACAGATGGTCTGGATGGTCTGGCCATAGGTCCTTTTGTGGTAGTGGCGGCAGTTTATACGCTGTTCAGCTATCTGGCTGGACACAGTTCCATTGCCTCTTATCTGCAGATTCCATACATTCCTAGGGCTGGAGAGCTGGCAGTCTTTTGCGGGGCGATGGTGGGAGCTGGTTTGGGTTTTTTGTGGTACAACTCTTACCCTGCCTCCATCTTCATGGGCGATGTAGGATCGTTGGGACTGGGAGGCGCCCTGGGAGCAGTGGCCGTGTTGGTGAAACAGGAGATGCTTTTGGTGATTGTAGGTGGCATCTTTGTATTGGAGGCCGTGTCGGTCATGTTGCAAGTGGGATATTTCAAGGCCACCGGGGGCAAGCGCATATTTCGTATGGCACCCATTCATCACCATTTTGAGCTTAAGGGCTGGAAGGAGCCCAAGGTTATAGTGCGTTTCTGGATCATCTCCATTATTTTGGGCCTGATAGCCATCAGTACGCTGAAATTGAGATGAACAACATGCATGACATATTGATTTTAGGGGCAGGTATCTCCGGTCAGGAGACGGCTCGCTGGGCCGTGCGCCAGGGTTTGAGTGTAAAGATCAGCGATGTGAAGCCGTTTGACACATGGAATGGTGAGTTTTATGCGTGGTGTAAAGAAAATGGCGTGGGAACGGAGGCCAATGGTCATAGCCTACAGGATTTGAAGCGTTTTCAATTGGTGGTGGTGAGCCCTGGAATAGATTTGAATGTAGAAATTGTAAAGGCGGCCAAGGCCTTAAATATTACTGTGGTTGGTGAGCTGTTTTTGGCTGCGAGCCTGTGGCAGGGGCCGATTTTGGCCGTTACCGGTACAAACGGCAAGACTACGACCACAAAATTGGTGGGCGATATATTGCAGCGTATGGGTGTCAATCCTGTGGTGGCCGGCAACATAGGTCGTCCTTTGATCTCGCTGGTGAACACGAGCAGGAATCAAGTAGCTGTGTTGGAAGTGAGCAGCTTTCAGCTGGATACCTTTGCAAACGAGCCGCTTCCGGGGTTACCCATGCCGAGATTCAATGCCTTTGCCATTTTGAACATAGCCCCGGATCACCTGGACCGCTATGATAGTTTTTATGAGTATGCCAAAAGTAAGCTGCGAGGTCTTGATTTTTTAAATGAGGGTGCAAGGGCGGTGGTGAATGCAGGTCTTGTCACCATGTTGAATGACTTTGATGTGGAATCCACTGCATACAGGACCTTTGGACTTGAAGAGTGCGGTGAGTCTGGAGCGGTGATACGTCGTGATTCCATCGAATTATATGGTATGAACGGTGCGGAGACGTATGATATCGCCAAGTGGCGTCTCAAAGGCCTTCACAACCTGGAAAATCTGGCGGCAGCCGTTTTGCTGGTGCGCTCCATCTATGATTTTCAAACGGCCGGCCCTGGTATTGTGGCCTCTATCGTCGCCTTCGAGCCACCTGCCCATAGGCTCCAGTTTGTGGCTTCCATAAACGGAGTAGATTTTTATGACGATTCCAAGGCCACCAATGTGGCTGCGGTTAACACGGCGCTTTCCGCTATGGACAGGCCTGTGGTGCTTGTGGCCGGTGGCAGGGGGAAGGGAGAGTCATACGATGAGTTAAGGGATTGGGCCGGAAAAGGGGTCGTCAAGGCGGTGGTTACTCTGGGAGAAGCGGGCCATGCTATCGCCAAGGTTTTTGAAGGTGTCTGTCCTGTTTATGAAGTTTTGAATATGATGAGCGGCCTTTCAGCCATGGAGAAGGCGGTGAGGCAGGCGATTGATGTAGCGAAACAAGGGGATGCGGTGCTTTTGGCCCCTGCCTGCGCCAGTTTTGACCTGTTTAAGAGCTATGCGGAGCGTGGGGATGTGTTCCAGGCGGTCGTAAACAGATTTTTAGCAGAAGGCGTTTCCGATGTTTAGGCTGGTCATAGCAGGCGGTGGCACAGGTGGTCATGTGTTCCCGGGTATGGCGGTGATAGATGCCCTCCACACTCAAATGCCTGTGGAAGTCTTGTGGATCGGAACGGGCAGGCCCATGGAAACGGCTCTGCTTGGCGCAACTGGGTGGAATTACAGGGTGTTGGCTGTGAAGCCCCTTACGGGTTTTCAATGGCTGTTTAGAATGAAAAGCCTGTTGACTCTGCCCTATTATGTGGCCCTGGCCTTCAAATGGCTGAAGGAGTTCAAACCCAATGTGGTGTTGGGAGTGGGGGGCTATGTTTCAGGTCCGGTGTTGGTCGCTGCATGGCTTTTGGGAATACCCACTGCTTTGCATGAGCAGAACATGCTTCTAGGGCTTGCAAACCGCATATCAGCTCGATTTGTGAGGCGGATTCTGGTGAGTTTTGAGGAAACCATGAGGCTTTTTCATCATGATGATATACAGTGGACCGGTAATCCAATTCGCAGAGAACTGGTTTCAGCCTGTTCGCGGCCCAGGGTCGGCTTGAATGGCCATCGTCTTCTGGTGTTGGGAGGCAGCCAGGGCGCAAGTGGTTTGAACAGGCTTGTGTGTTCTGCGATAACCCTTTTGAGCAGGTCTGGATTTTTTCTTAAAGTGTGGCATCAGACTGGTAAAGTGAACGAAGAAGAGGTGCGCAGGCTTTATACAGAGGCCGGAGTTAATGCCAAGGTCATGCCTTTCATCGAGGATATGGTCCAAGCATACTCCTGGGCGAATATAGTGGTGGCTCGGGCCGGAGCAGGCACGGTTGCAGAGGTGGCGGCTACAGGCACACCAGCCATTTTTATTCCTTATACAGGCGCTGCAGGGCATCAGGAGGCAAATGCCATGTCTTTGGTCCAAAAGGGTGCTGCCTTATGTTTTCGCGAAAACGAGATCGGCGCGGTGCGGTTGGCGAGCGAGATACAGAGGATGCTGGACGATGTGGGTCTTCTGGCTGCCATGAGTGAAAGGGCCTTTGAGCTGGCCAGACCTGATGCTGCAGAGCGCATTGCAAACGCGCTTATAGACCTGTGCAAGTAGTAGGAGTTATGAGAGATTTTACTGCCCCGTGCCTGTCATTTCGAATGAAGCGCAGCGACTGAGAAATCTTAAGATTCCTCGCTTCGCTCGGAATGACAAGGCTTCGCTCGGAATGACAGCCTTTACTTACGAAGTGTTTTTGAATTTAATTTTTTTAGGAGCCTTTTATGTATAAAAGACAGCATATTCATTTTGTGGGGGTTGGTGGTATCGGCATGAGCGGCCTTGCCCAGGTGCTTTTACAACTGGGCTATGAGGTTTCTGGTTCCGACCTGCGCTCCACAGACATCACGAACAAATTGGCTTCTTGTGGAGGTGTGATTTATAAGGGCCATGCACCTGAGCACATTCAGGGTGCGGATGTAGTGGTGTATTCCTCCGCCGTCCGTCCTGACAATCCGGAGATTCTGGCTGCTCATCAGACCAACATACCCATCATACCACGTGCCGAACTCCTGGCTGAACTCATGCGTTTGAAGAAGTTCGGCATTGCTGTGGCCGGCGCCCATGGAAAGACCAGCACTACATCCATGGCGGCCTCTGTATTGCAGGCCGGCGGGGTTGATCCCACTGTCATCATTGGAGGTAAGGTTAAGGCCTTGGGGACTCATGCTGTGTGGGGAAACGGTGATTTTCTTTTAGCGGAGGCGGACGAGAGTGACGGCAGTTTTTTACGCCTTACTCCTTCTATAGTGGTAGTGACAAATATCGACAGAGAGCATCTGGATTTTTATTCGAATATGAACAGCATTGTTGCTGCCTTTCATGAATTTATTGAAAAGATTCCGTTTTATGGCCTTGCCGTTCTCTGCGCCGATGATTCAGCCATTTCTTCTCTGCTGCCCAGTCTGCATAAGCGTTATATTACCTATGGTACTTGTGAACAGGCGGATTTGAGGGCTGTGGATATAGAGTTGACTGGTTTTGGCGTGCGCTATTGCGCTGTTTTGAGAGGAGAAAGATTGGGTGAAATGCGCTTGCAAGTACCCGGTCTGTACTATCTGCGCAATTCACTTGCGGCCCTGGCTATCGGTCTGGAACTGGAATTGTCTTTTGAGGCTATCAGCAGGGGACTTTATGAATATCAGGGGGTGGGAAGAAGATTTGAGGTGATAGGTGAGTGCGATGGCATCACATTTGTGGACGATTATGCCCATCATCCCACGGAGATAGGGGCTACACTGAAGACAGCTCGCTACTGCTGGCCTGACAGAAGGCTTGTGGTGCTGTTCGAGCCCCATCGCTATACCCGCACTCTGGCCTTGATGGATGATTTTCCAGCGGCGTTTCAGGATGCGGACATGTTGTTTCTTACGGAGATCTATCCAGCCAGCGAAAGGCCTATAGTAGGGGTCAGCGGAGAGAGATTGGCCAGAAAAATAGAAGAGACAGGGTGCCATGTGTGTTTTGTGCCCACTGTCAGCGAGCTTCCACAGCGTGTTGCGGGGCTATTACAGCGTGGGGATGTGGTGTTGACCCTTGGAGCAGGGTCCATAGGACAGGTAGGTTATGCCATGTTGTCAAAACTTCTCAAGGGCCAGGCAATTGCTTGAATCAGAACTTTTGGCCATAGACGGCCTTGAGACCATTCGAAATGTGCCCCTTGCACCTTTAACCACCTTTCATATCGGTGGAAAGGCTATGCTTTTTTTGGTGCCAAGGACTATTCGAGCCCTGGAGCAAGCGCTTTTAAGTCTCAAACGTCATGAGCAGGCTTATAGAATCCTTGGAAACGGCAGCAATCTGCTCATAGACGATGCAGGAGTGGATGTGGTGTTGAGCCTCAGGGCATTGAACAGATGGTTTGCTCCACAGCTTCAGTTCTCCACTGGAATGGAGCTCATGAGTGTTACCGCTGAGGCAGGCGTATCTCTTCAGCGATTGCTGGCCCGGGCGGTTAAAAACGGTCTTTCGGGGCTTGAACGTCTGGCTGGCATACCTGGAAGCGTGGGCGGCGCTGCGTTTATGAACGCCGGCGCCAACGGTACAGATATTTCCTCCATAGTGGATGCGGTGCTCTTTACATTTCCTGGTGAAAGTTATTGGTATTTGAGGGATGCCCTGCAGTTTAAATACAGGCGGCTTGTTTTGCCCAATGATGCCATTGTAAGCGCTGTAAGATTTTTACTGATGCCATGTCCCGTGCTGGATTTGATGCGTAATGTCAAAATGATAATGGGCCGCAGACGCAGCACTCAGCCCATAGGCAGTAAAAGCGCCGGGTGTGTGTTCAAAAATCCAGAAGGTGATTCGGCCGGCCGGCTCCTCGAGATGTGCGGGCTGAAGGGAAGGCGTGTAGGAGATGCCCGAATATCTTTAAAACACGCCAATTTCATCGTAAATCTTGGGCAGGCCGGGTTTGATGATGTCGTTGAGCTCATGACATTGGCCAAGGAGGCCGTGTTTGCGCACACCGGTATTGTATTGGAGTCTGAAGTGGCTGTCTGGAGGGAGTATGTTTGAGGCGTCTTACCATTTCAACACAAGATATCGCGCTTCGGTCAGGACCATGGCCAGGAAGAAGGCCAGATGGAACCTGCTCAAGCGATTGGGTTGGAAGACCCTGCTGTGGAGTATGGCAGCGGTATTCCTGGTGTTCGGAGGTTTTTATGCTTGGAATTATCTTGCCCACAGTTATGTGTTTTGTGTGCAGTCTATTCGCATCGAACCGAGCCGGCACCTGAACGAAGAGGAGATACTGAAGTTGAGCGGGCTGTCATCCACGACCAACATTCTGAATATGGATGTGCATGCCGTAGAAAGGGCAATTGAAGCGAATTCATGGGTTGAAAAGGCCTTTGTGGAGCGCAGGTTTCCTTCTTCCGTCCATATAAGTGTCAAGGAGCATCTGCCGATTGCGGTGGTATTGTTGGGGAATAAGTCATATCTGGTAAATGCATCGGGGGTTTTGTTCAGGGAACTAAATCCTTCGGAATCTCATGAGGGGCTGCCTGTGATCACTGGATTGAAACAAGAGGGTGTGCGAAATGGCAGATTGCCGGTTGAGGCCATAAACAGCATGGAATTGCTGAAAATGGCGCAAAAAGGGGCAAGGACCCTGGGTGTCGGCAATATAAAGGAGATACATGTCTCTGAATCATGGGAGTTGACTGTCTATACGGTGGATAAAGGGGTGCCTATTTTATTTTCTGCAACCGATGTGAAACAGCAGTTTGCGAGGGCTGAAAGTATCCTGTTCCATTTGTATAAGTCTGGAAATTATGACCGGCTTCAGGCCATTGATCTGGATTACGGAAAGGATCGCGCGGTGGCGCGGCTTAAATGAGGAAGCGATATGTCTGATAAGACTGCAAATACGATAGTCGGGCTCGATATAGGTACTACCAAGATATGCGTTGTGGTGGGGGTCTGCACAGAAGACGGCGTGGACATAATAGGTGTGGGCTCACATCCTTCTGTGGGGCTTAAAAAAGGTGTGGTGGTCAATCTGGAAAGCACTGTGCGTTCCATAAAAAAGGCCGTAGAGGATGCGGAACGCATGGCTGGTTGTGAGATAGGTCAGGTTTATATCGGTATAGCCGGAAGCCATATCAAGGGGTTCAACAGTCACGGAGTGATAGCCATCAAAGGGCCCGAGGTTTCTATGGAGGACATCGACAGGGTTATAGACGCGGCTCGAGCAGTGGCGATTCCCCTCGACAGGGAGGTGGTGCATGTAATTCCCCAGGAATACAAGGTAGATGATCAGGCCGGTATCATGGACCCTGTGGGAATGCGCGGTGTGCGGCTTGAGGCCCAGGTACACATCGTGACAGCTGCGGTTACCGCGGCCCAAAATCTGGTGGCCTGTGCCAATAGGGCCGGTCTGGATGTAGTTGATATAGTGCTTCAGCCCATCGCATCTTCCGATGCTGTGTTGAGCAAGGAGGAAAAGGAGCTGGGAGTTGCGCTGGTGGATTTTGGAGGCGGCACCACCGATCTGGCGGTTTTTGTGGATGGGGCCATAAAACACACATCTGTTATCGGGTTGGGAGGTTACAATCTCACCAATGACCTAGCCATAGGTCTGAAGACCCCCATCAACGAGGCCGAGCGTCTGAAGATACAGTATGGCAGTTGTCTGGCCTCCAGTGTGCCACATGACGAGACCATAGAGGTGCCAAGTGTGGGAGGCCGTAAGCCAAGATTGCTGTACAGGCACGTGCTTGCCGAGATATTGGAGCCTCGTGTGGAAGAGGTATTGGGGCTGGTGGAACAGGAGATGTCCCGTGTTGTTTCAAGGGATAAAGTGGCATCGGGCATAGTTATCACAGGTGGTTCAGCCCTGTTGCCCGGCATGGTCGAACTGGCGGATCAGATATTTCAGCTTCCGACTCGTATAGGGTATCCCCAGAACATCACAGGGCTGGTGGACATGGTTAATACACCCATGTACTCCACTGCTATAGGCTTGGTGCTGCATGGTCTGGAGTACAATGCAGATAGGAAATTTCGTATTCGGGACGGCAATATATTCAACAGATTGCTGGCCAGAATGAAGTCATGGTTCAAGTTTTGATGAATTTTGATGAAGGAGGGAAATATGCCGTTTGAATTTGTAGAGAGCACTCCAACTGCAAAATTAAAGGTTGTAGGCGTGGGTGGCGGTGGAGGAAACGCCATCAACAATATGATCGCATCCAAGATTGTTGGTGTGGATTTTATCGTTGCCAACACCGACATACAGGCATTGGAGATATCTAAGGCCGATATCAAGATACAATTAGGCAAAAAATTTACCGCAGGACTTGGGGCTGGATCAAAGCCAGAGGTGGGCAGAGAGGCCGCTGAGCAGAGTATAGATGAGATTCGCGAGGTTTTGGCTGGTAGCAATATGGTGTTTATTACAGCAGGAATGGGAGGGGGCACCGGTACAGGTGCCTCCCCTGTGATAGCAGAAGTGGCCAAGGAGCTTGGAGCCCTGACCGTGGCGGTGGTGACCAAACCCTTTGTATTTGAGGGCAGACAGCGCATGAAAAAGGCCGAGGAGGGGCTGGAGCGGTTGAGACAGGTGGTGGATACCATCATCACCATTCCCAATGACCGCATTAAGAATCTCGACACCTCCAGCAGGCTTCTGGATGTGTATCGCAAGGTGGACGAGGTATTGTATTATGCTGTACGAGGCATCTCTGACCTGATTCTGGTGCGTGGCCATATGAATGTGGACTTTGCGGATGTTCGCGCGGTCATGGAGCACATGGGGCTTGCCATTATGGGCACAGGTGTTGCCAAGGGCGAAAGAAGGGCGGTGGAGGCGGTTCAGATGGCCATAGCCAATCCGCTCTTGGAGGATGTGTCCATCAGCGGGGCCTACGGTATCTTGATGAACATTACCGCTCATCCGGATACCTTTAAACTGGAAGAACTGACACAGGCCTCGGAACTCATCTACAACGAAGCCCATGAAGATGCACACATCAAGATAGGGACGGTTATGGACGAAAACGCCGGAGATGAGTTGCGTGTTACCATAATAGCTACCGGCATCGGCAAGCGTGATGCCTGTCCGAAGGCCGAGGTTGTGGATTTTTTGGACAAAAAGAAGGAATTGGCGAGTCCGGATGAAAGGATTTCCGGTCTTCAGACCAGCAGGGGTGTCAAAAAAGAAGCCGGTATTCAGAGTAATGCTATGAGCCTTGATGATGTGGACTGGAATCAATTCGAGATTCCGACATTTTTGAGAAAAAAAGCGGATTGAACAGTATAATCATAGGGAGTTGCCCCTACATTGTAATTTATTGAATGGGGTGATATGCAGGGAAATATATTCTGACAACAGTGCCCTTGCCCTCGGGGCTCGAGATCTGAATAGAGCCCCTGTGGTCCTCTATTATCTGTTTGACATATGCCAGCCCAAGGCCTGTGGTCTTGCCCTTTTGTGTGGTGTAGAAGGGTTCGAAGATATGTTCCAGCATTTCCGGTGCTATGCCAGGGCCGGTGTCTTCGATGATCAAAGTGTTGCCGTTTTCAGTGAGATCGGTGGTGATCTCTATGGTAGCGGCCTCTGGGCATGCCTCGATGGCATTTCCTATCACATGCTTGATGGCCATGATTACAGTCTGCCGGTTTCCATAGAAAAACAGGTGCAAAGGGCTTCTGTTGAACAGCATTACCTGTTTTTTTTGTTCAACCAGTGGCTGGACAAGTTCTATGGCCTCTTCGGTCAGTGAGTTCAGCTCCAGCTGCGTATAGTGTATCTGAGGCAGAAGCATGTTTTTTTCGAAGTTGCTGACCAGTTCGTTCAGCCTTTGCGCTTCTTCCAGAATGGCCTGAAACTGCGGCGTACGAGTATCGTCGCCCTTTTTTAGTAGTGAACGGACCATGCCTCCGATCACCATGACAGGATTGCGTATCTCGTGGGCCAGTCTCAGAAACATCTCAGCCTTACTGCGTTCGGAGATGATATTTTCCAGGTCGTTGGTGAGTTTGAGCATTTCCTTGCTGGTCTGTTCTATCCGTTTTCTGTCTTTGAGCATCTGCAGCATGATGTCGTATATATTCCCGAAGAAGAGGGTGACAGCGGCTATGATGATGAAGCTGATGGAATTTATGGTACCGCTTATGGGGGAGAGCTCTTTCCAGAGCCAGTTCATGTCCAGAAAATGCAGGATATGTTTAAGGATGTGACCAAATGACCTGGAGACCGCAAATATCAAAAGCGCATAAGTAAACCACACGAGATATCGTGCGAGTGGGTGCTGGACATGGGTCAGAAGTATTCTGCGAGTGTGATACAGGCAGCCTGCGCTTAGGAGGATCATAAGGCTGCTGCCCAGCATGTCTATCCCCCAGATTGTATATAGAGAAAATGTTGTCATAACGGAAATCTGGGGATCAGCTCTGGTGAATCGGCAATCTTTTTTATTCCTTTATAAATAAGATACATGCCGGGGATACAGAGGAGATGATCACATTTAGCGATTATATAGGCCCATGCCAGCCATGAGTCGAGGTAGATGATAGGTGTGTAGGTTAAATCTATTGTGATATTGGTGCCAGGCAGGAGTTCTTCTATTATATGGCCTGTTATCGTCCAGATATTCCAGAGGACCAGCCATAATATGCCGTTTCCTATGGAATGCCAGCCGTCCATGTGGAGGAAGCCGTTTTTTTTCAGCTGCCGGTACAGCAGTGCGCAGGATGCGGCAAAAAACAGATGGGCAGCCTGATGCACATAGATGCCTTCCGGGTTGCCGTGTGTCTGAAAGGCGTTTGCATCTGTTGCCATAAGACAAAACAGAACGCAACAGAAAGTATATTGTATGGTTTTGCTTGATTTATGCATTTGCATCATTAAAAATTATCAGATTTTTCGAAAAATGGCCATGAGTCTGTTGCCTCTAACATGTATGGTTTGCGATTACAGATAATCATGATGGCCGAATGAGATATATAATGTCAGTAGAATTTTTATTTGGTGTAGAATTTTTACTATATTAGGAATTAAAATCAAGTTTTTCTTTGAAAGGATGATTATGAGCCAGAAGAAAACGGTTGTAAAAAAGGATGAGACCTTCACTGACCTGGGTGTGGCGTCTGTAAGATGGGATATAACACATCTGTACCAGGGTATCTCGGATGACCGCATTGTTCAAGACTTGGCGGCATCCGAGACAGAGGCAAAGGCAATAGCA
This sequence comes from uncultured Desulfobulbaceae bacterium, assembly GCA_964427245.1. Taxonomy (GTDB): domain Bacteria; phylum Desulfobacterota; class Dissulfuribacteria; order Dissulfuribacterales; family DYLC01; genus JAQVIJ01. The sequence goes on from CAYRSX010000002.1 coordinate 36,533, forward strand.
GGGCATTTTGCAGGCCGTTTGGCGAGGCTGTCGCCGGAAGAATTTCATGAATTGCTCGTTCGTATGGAACGCCTGTTGGAGACGGTGGGCCGTGTGACCGGCTTTGCAAGCCTAAACTTCTCCACTCAGGTTACCAATGTCGAGGCGGGGGCCTTTTTACAGAAGGTAAAGGAACAGACCTCCTTTATCGTAAAGGAACTGGTGTTTTTTGATCTGGAGTGGGCGAATCTCTCGAACGATGCGGCCCAAAAACTGCTGGAATCCCCTGTTCTGAGCCAATACCGCCATTATCTTGAAAACATTCGGCGTTATCGACCGCATCTTTTGAGCCATCAGGAAGAGAGGCTGTTGGTGGAGTTGTCGCCTGTGGGTGTTTCAGCTTGGGCGAATCTGTTTGAAAAGGTCTTTGCAGAGCAGCTCTACGGTGAACGCAGACGTCCACAGGAGGAGGTGCTGGCCGACCTATATTCACAGGATAGGGCTGTGCGCAGAGAGGCGGCAAAGGAGTTGACAGAGGGGCTGAAGGCAGTTTCCACAGTTATTACGCATACTTTCAATACGGTATTGGCCGAGAAGATGATAGAAGACCGTCTGCGTTCTTATGCGCACTGGCTTCGTTCCATGAACCTTGCAAATGAGTTGGAGGATGAGGCGGTCAATGCCCTGATTTCCGCTGTGACCAGTCGATACGACATTGTTCAGCGCTATTATGCCTTGAAACGTAGGCTGCTTGGGCTTGACGAGCTTTTTGATTATGACCGCTATGCCCCCCTGCCGTTTGCATGCGCTACTCTGGTGCCATGGCCGGAGTGCCGCAGTATGGTGTTGAACGCATTTTCGGGCTTCAGTAGTGAAATGGCAAAGATTGCCCGGCGTTTCTTTGATGAAAACTGGATAGATGCGCCGGTGGTGGCCGGTAAGACATCAGGGGCCTTCGCTCATCCTGTGGTACCATCGGCCCATCCCTATGTGCTCGTGAATTATACCGGCAATCTGCGGGATGTGGAGACAGTGGCCCATGAATTAGGACACGGCGTACACCAGGTTCTGGCCGCATCGCAGGGTTATTTCAACAGTCAAACGCCTCTTACATTTGCAGAGACGGCCTCGGTGTTTGCAGAACTTTTGGTCTTTCATGCCCTTATGGACAGGCTTTCTGATAAAAAGGAGCGTTTGGCTCTGGCATGCTCCAAACTGGAATCCATCTTTGCCACAGTGTTTCGGCAGGTGGCCATGAATCGATTCGAGGACGCCGTTCATAACTCCAGACGAAATCAGGGTGAGTTGTCTGTGGAGGACTTCGACAGTCTTTGGATGAAGACGCAGCGTGAGATGTTTCAAGATAGCGTCACTCTCACCGATGACTATGCCCGCTGGTGGGCCTATATCGGGCATTTTGTTTATGCTCCGGGCTATGTCTATGCCTATGCCTTTGGTGAGCTTCTGGTCCTCTCGCTCTATGCCCTGTTCAAGAATGGAATGCAGGGGTTCGTGGAGAGGTATCTGGAGCTGTTATCCGCAGGCGGCAGCAAGATACCCGAGGAATTGATGAGGCCTTTTGGTGTGGACATAAATTCTAGAGAATTCTGGATGAGCGGCCTTCAACTCATCGAAGAGATGGTGAGGGAAGTAGAGGTCGAGGCTGATGCCTTGTGATTTGTCATTAAAATATGTGAATGCGCTCACAGTCAGGGCATATCCAGGTGGGGCCGTTACTCATGCCCCACCGGTTTTCTCTCATGCAGTCGTCACAGATGGCAAAGCCGCACTGACAGTTCCAGCAAAAGGGCAGGGTTCTGCCGCAGGCATGACATGTGTATGGACCCTTGGTGCGTCTGCCTCGGCCCTTGGCCTCTTTGGAATGTCCATGCGTTGTTTTTAATTCAGACTGTTTCATGTTTCCTCTGATTCTTGTTCCTTTATGGTCCATGTAGTCCCTTCAAGTGTATCTTGAAGCGCTATGCCTTGCGCCTCGAGTTCATTTCGAATGGCATCCGCTGTGCTCCAGTCTTTTTGTTTTCTGGCCTCGGTCCGTTTTTCTATGAGTTTGAGGACATTCGTCTCGGTCAGACCGTGTCTGGTCAGATATTCCAAATTGTAATTTCGTATAAAAAACAACGGTTCCTGCTGAAGCAGGCCAAGGACTTGAGCAGTCCTTTGAATGGTTCGAGCTCCTTCCGTTATTGCGCTGAATAAGGCCTTGGAGGGTGTTTTAGCCGCCTCCTGCATCAGACGGTTGAGGGCCTTTACGCCTTCGAAGATGGCTCCAAGGGCGCCTGCTGTGTTGAAGTCGTCTGCCATGTGCTGGTTAAAGCGCCCTTCTAATTCATTTAACAGTGTGATATCTGTTTTTGCTGCTTCTGATACTGACTTTTCTTTTTTGAGCAGGGCATTCTCAAATCGTTTTGCCTCGGTTATGGCTGCATAGATACGCCATAGGGCGGCTCTGGCATAAGAAACCGCATTTTCGGAATAGTCCAGAGGGTGTCTATAGTGTTTGGAGAGCAAGAACAACCGAAGGGTTTCTGGATGATGTCTGGTAAGTATCTCCTGTATGGTGATGAAATTGCCTAAGGACTTGGACATCTTTTCGTTGTTTAGAGTGACAAAACCATTGTGCAGCCAGTAGCGTGCAAAGGGTTTGCCTGTGGCGGCCTCGGATTGGGCGATCTCGTTTTCGTGGTGAGGGAAGATGAGGTCCAATCCGCCTCCATGTATATCAAAGGTGTCGCCTAGGTATTTGCGTGACATGGCTGAACACTCTATGTGCCAGCCTGGTCTGCCTCGTCCCCAAGGGCTTTCCCAGAAGGGTTCGTTGGGTTTGGCGGCCTTCCAGAGTGCGAAGTCCAGTGAGTATTTTTTCTTTTCGCCCGGTTCTATGCGAGCGCCTGCCTTGAGTTCATCCAGTTTGCGATTGGAGAGCCTGCCATATTTTGAAAACGTGCGCACAGCGAAATATATGTCTCCTTCCGCTTCATAGGCATGTCCTTTTTGAATCAGAATTTGAATCAGGTCTATGATCTCTTGAATGTGCTCGGTGGCCTTGGGTTCAAAGGTGGCATGCAGCACTCCCAGCCTGTCCATGTCTTCGTAATAGTGGGCGATCTCCCGCTTCGCCAATGTGTTGGAATCTATACCCTCCTGATTGGCTCTTGCGATGATCTTGTCGTCGATGTCAGTGAAATTGCGAATGAAGGTCACCTCAAGCCCCGTGTGTTTTAGATACCTGACTATGGCGTCAAACACTATGGCTGAACGGGCATGTCCGATATGACAGCGATCATATGCAGTGATGCCACAGACATACATGCGGACCTTACCTGGTTCAAGGGGCTGAAAGACCTCCTTGGTGCGTGTAAGTGTGTTGTAGAGTCGAATTTCCAATGGAATGCCTCCAGGGAACGTTGCAAAATTTCTAATTTTCAAGGTTCCCTTAATTTTTAGTGCATATTTATGTTTTTATATTCTAAAGTAAGACCTGTGGTCAAGTGTTGTTTTTTGCTTGACAAATACAAGGCTTTTAATTAGAGATACACAACATCGGCTATGGTTTTGGGCATAGCACCACAATATATAGTATTTTGTAATGATATGCCTCATAATAGGCCGAAAGCCAGGGAAAAGATTGAAGCTCGATCTTATTCAAAAATATAATTTAAGAATAAAAAATGGAGAAATTTATGAGAAAAAAGATACAACTTCCCCAGACCAATCTGCCCCTCACTCAAAATGCTCTGGTGGTGTTGGCCAAGCGTTATTTGCGCAAAGATGAAAGCGGCAGAGTAGTCGAGACGCCAGAAGACATGTTCAGACGGGTTGCTAGTGTTGTGGCCGCATCCGATTCGCTATACGAGAAGTCCGCTGACATATCAAGTCTTGCCGATGTATTTTACGAAGAGATGGCGAGCCTGCGTTTTCTGCCCAATTCCCCCACGCTTATGAATGCAGGCAGGGAATTGGGGCAGTTATCCGCTTGTTTTGTGCTGCCGGTGGAGGACGCCATAGAGAGTATCTTTGAAACAGTCAAACACACGGCTATGATACACAAAAGCGGAGGCGGCACAGGATTTTCCTTTTCACGCATAAGACCCGAAGGCGATCCGGTAAAGACCACTCACGGCGTGGCCAGTGGTCCTATCTCATTTATGACCATTTTTGATGTGGCCACCGAGACCATCAAACAGGGCGGCACTCGGCGCGGAGCAAACATGGGTATTTTACGGGTTGACCATCCGGATATCGAAAAATTCATCACCTGCAAGACTCGAACAGACCGGCTGAACAACTTTAATATTTCTGTGGCGCTCACAGAGGAATTCATGTGGGCCGTGGAAAGAGGCGACGATTATGGCCTCAAAAATCCTCGAACCGGCGAAGAGGTCAGGCGGATTTCTGCCAAACATATATTTGATCTCATCGTGGAATCGGCCTGGGGCAGCGGTGAACCTGGCATAGTGTTTTTGGATCGCATAAACCGTTCCAATCCCACACCTCAGTTGGGTGAGATAGAGAGCACCAATCCATGCGGTGAGCAACCGCTGCTGCCCTATGAATCTTGCAATCTGGGTTCCATCAATCTGGCCAGATTCGTAAAAGATGGAGAAATCGACTATGATAGCCTGAGGGAAACCGTGCGCAGGGCGGTTCATTTTTTGGATAATGTCATCGATGCCAATCGCTTCCCCCTGCCTCAGATTCGAGAAAACACCCTGCGCACACGCAAGATAGGGCTGGGTATCATGGGTTTTGCAGATATGCTCATATCATTGGGCATACCATACAATTCCGATGGTGCTATACGTGTGGCCGAGGAGGTTATGTCCTTTATAGACAGGGAATCCAAACTGAACTCCGCGGAATTGGCCCAAAAACGGGGCAATTTTCCGGCCTACAAGGGCAGTGTCTACGACAGGCCGGAGACGCCGTTTATGCGAAACGCCACCACCACCACCATCGCTCCCACCGGCACCATCAGCATGATAGCCGGCGCCTCCAGTGGAATAGAGCCGTTTTTTGCCATCAGTTATATCAAACGAGTTATGGATGGCACAGAACTGATAGAAACCCATCCCCTCTTTCTGAAGGCGATTCAAAGGGTGGGTATCTATTCAGAAGAGCTACTGGAGCGTATAGCCCAAGCTGGTTCCATTCAGGGGTTCAAGGATATACCAGAGGAGATTAAACGACTATTCGTGACCTCTATGGATGTCTCTCCCGATGATCATATAGCCATTCAGGCCGCATTTCAAAGGCATACGGACAATGCGGTCTCAAAGACCATCAATTTTCCGGAGAATGCCACAAAAGATGCCATTCGACGGGCATATTCCCTTGCTTGGCATCAGGGTTTGAAGGGCATCACTATCTATCGCTACGGCAGTAGGCCCGTGCAGGTGCTGAATCTCAAGAAGGACGGAAAAGAGGAAGCGAAACAGCCGCAGGCCCAGCCGGCTGCACAGCCGCAGCCCGTGGAGGAACAGCCTTATGTGGCAAACGGTAAGATTGTGCCACGGCCCAGGCCTGTTCGCACCACAGGTGTGACGGAGCGTGTGAGAACCGGCTGTGGATATCTGTATGTCACGGTCAATCGAGACGACCAGGACCTGTGCGAGGTCTTTGCTCAGATGGGCAAGGCAGGTGGATGCGCCGCATGTCAGATAGAGGCGGAGAGCCGTCTCATCTCCTTGGCATTGCGTTCCGGCATCAGCACGCAGGCCATAGTAAAGCAGTTGGCAGGCATCAGGTGTCCGTCTCCAATCTGGCAGGAAGGCCAACAGATACTTTCGTGCCCTGATGCCATGGCGCGAGTGTTGGCCTCTGCCGCTCAGGTAAATGTTCAGCAAAGGGTGGATGACATGAAGCTGTGCCCTGAGTGCGGGGCCACCATGGAGCCGGAAAGCGGCTGCATGGTATGCAAGTCATGCGGTTTTTCCCGTTGCAGTTAACAGCCCATTGCAAAATGGTGCCAAGAATGCCGAGGGGTAGAGTGCAAAAGAAAAGGTAAAGGCTATGAAATGTGTTCATCTGTTGATATCTGGACGAGTACAGGGTGTGTTTTACAGGGCCAGCGCTCAGGAGGAGGGTAGGCGGTTGGGGTTGGCTGGTTGGGTGCGCAACCTGCCTGACGGCAGGGTGGAGGCCGTGGCACAGGGGCCTGAAAAGGATGTGAATGCCTTTGTGGAGTGGTGCAGAAATGGGCCGCCCTTTGCACATGTATCGGAGATCGATGTTTCAGAAGAGGAGTTGAACCAGGACTTGATGGGGTTTGAAATACGCAGACGACACTTCAAATGCGTTGACAATATCCCATGTGATTATTAGTGTTTTGTTGTGTGAATTTTATCTAAAATCAAGGAGAATGCTATGCCTTTTCTGAAGAAGTCTTTTGGAGTGTTTTTTGTCATGTTGTTGCTGGTGCAGCTTTCAGGCTGCGGTTATAACACCATTCAGCAGCAGGATGAGGCTGTAAAGGCCGCTTGGTCCGAGGTGCTGAATCAGTATCAGCGCCGCGCCGACCTGGTGCCCAATCTGGTAAATGTGGTGAAGGGTTATGCAGCTCACGAAAAAGATGTGCTCACTCAGGTCATTGAGGCCAGATCAAAAGTCGGCAGCATACAGGCCAATGAGGCCCTATTAAATGACCCAGAGGCCTTCAAGAAGTTTCAGACAGCTCAAAAAGAGATGTCCTCCGCCCTGTCCCGTCTGCTGGTGGTGGCTGAGAACTATCCTCAGTTAAAGGCTGATGGTGTGTTCAGAGACCTTCAGGCCCAGCTTGAAGGCACCGAAAACCGCATCACAGTGGCGCGCAACCGTTATATCAAGGCAGTGGAGGCCTATAATGTCACCATTCGTTCCTTCCCAAGCAATCTCACCGCCAAGTTCTTCGGTCATACTACAAAGCCAAATTTCGAGGTGGAAAACGAAAAGGATATAGCCAAGGCCCCGAAAGTGGACTTTGGCTCCAAATAGTGATGACCTGACATGACTTTTCTCTTTTCAGCCCTCTTAATGCGTCATTTGAGGCTGTTTGCTGTATGTCTTGGCATTGCAGTCTGTTTGATGTGCCGTGTGAATATCTCTGCTGCCGAGCAGCCTGTGCCTGCGCTTACTGCTCACATGATGGACCTCACCGGCACATTGACCACCTCTCAGAAAGCGGCATTGGAGGCAAAACTTGCCGCATTCGAGCAAGAAAAAGGGGCACAGATAGCAGTGTTGATTTTGCCGACCACACAGCCCGAGACCATCGAGCAATACTCTATGCGTGTGGTTGAGGCATGGAAATTGGGGCGAAAGGGTATCGATGACGGCGTTTTGCTGCTCATCGCCAAAAATGACAGAAAAATGCGCATAGAGGTGGGTTACGGCCTTGAAGGCGCCCTTTCTGATGCGGTTTCCAAGCGCATCATAAGCGAGGTCATCACACCGTTTTTTAAGCGCGAGGACTTCTACGGAGGCATTGATGCAGGTATAAATGCCATGATAAAGGTCATCTCCGGTGAGCCGTTACCCCAGCCAAGTAATCTCAAGGCCAAACGCCGCAGCTCAAGCGGTTCTGGAGTCCTTCCCATGCTCTTCATGACCGTATTCTTCAGCGCCATACTGGGAAGTGTATTCTTGCGCAGTATCTTCGGCAGATTTTTTGGGGGTATCTTTACATTTATTGCAGCGGCCGTTCTTACCTGGTTCATTCTTTCATCTCTTATTTGGGCTGTCATCATAGGCATCATAGCCATGTTTATGGGAATGGCTATGGGAGGAAGCGGAGTGGGCGGCGTTTTCTATGGCGGCGGTTTTGGCGGTGGTGGTTTCTCTGGTGGCGGCGGCTTTGGCGGCGGCGGCGCATCAGGGGATTGGTAACGCAACAGACGGCAAATCTTTTCGGTGAATGCCTCAAAAATTGTTCTTTTGTTCAGATGCGTTGTTTGCCGCTGAAAAAGGCCTATATCCTATATATAGCGGAGTATATTGCGCCTTTCGCCTTCCTTGTGCTTGCTGTCAAACAACATCCTTGATTTTGGCACCTTCCTTCTGTGTTTTTTTGGTATCTTTTTTGCTATTTTCAAGATAACTAAATAATCAGTCGATAAAAATATCAGAATTATATTTTTTGAGGTGAGTTGAGAAAAGGAGAATTTATGTCTTTAAATCAGGCCGTAATAAATCTTTGGCGTGCCATGCTTAACCCGCTGTTTGTTCCACTTTTTTGTCTTTTATGTCTGTTGCATCTTTCATCGCCTGCCGTTGCTGCAAGCATAAGCATCGGCAACATGCACATGAGCGGCAATACCCTTTCGTTGGAGGTAACTATTTCCAACGACGATGGCAAATCCGTTGGGTCAGCAGGTTTCAGTCTTACCTATGCAGCGGATCGTCTGCAGTTCATGGGAGCGGATTCCACCGAGAATGCCATGAACACCGCCATGCCATCCGGCGTACAGGTGCATGTTGGAGTTATGAGTATGAACCCGGCTGCTACTAGACTCACAGTGCCTATGCACTTTCGTGTGTTGGGCATGGGCCCGTATCTATTTGCCTTCAATTCAACAGACCTGACAGACGCCCTTTATGGAGTAAATCCTCAACGGGCATGGGCCTACGGTCATCAGCAACTTACCGAACCTGTGTTATGGAGTGTCCCTGATGTGGGCAGAGGCAATTTCTTCTGGGTGGTGCCCAATGTAGGTCAGCTTACGGGTCTGTCTCTGGAGTATGAAGGCGTCGATATTTTAGCGTCTATCGTCAACATGTCCCAGTGGTACTATGAAGTTATCTGGGGCACGGCCTATCTGGTGTTTCCCAGTATTTCTCTTCCACCTGGAAGTTATCCTTTAACTGCTGTTATGGCCTATGGTTCACAGATCGTAAAGCGTCAGACCACTGTGTTGGTTCAATAATAAAGTTTACTGAGGAGGCGATTATGGAAAAGAAATCTTTGAATACGTGGTTTGGTTTGTGGATGTTGTTTGTATTTTTGTCCTTTTACGGCAATGCCTGGTCGGCGGCTACGCTTTCTCAGCTCTATGAGACGCCCAAAGATCGCGTCACCATTGCGACTCAACCGGAATATAACAATCTTCAGAGCTATGTGTATGACGGTGCAAAGGGCGTTACTACTGACGGCGGCGCTGAGCTGATACTGGCTATGGGAGAGGGTGGACTGGTGACCTTCAATTACGACAGCACCACCCCGGCTTATGGCATCATAGACCGCAAGACCTCTGTAACCATGGGTACAGAGGAGGTGCCTTTGTTTGTGACACGTGTGGTGGCGGACGATGTCGGCGTATCGCCGGATGTGGAATACGATACGGTCTTTGCCATTTCAGGGGGATATCTCATAAAATACTCACTTAGTACTGCCGGGGTCCTTTCTGATGCAAAATTTGTAAGAATATACGATCCGTCCGACAATATGAAACAGTATGAACCAACGGACCTGGTGATAATCAAGGATTCAGGTGCCGGAACAAAGACCTATCTTGCTATAAGCGCCAGAGAACAAGGGGCTGTGGGCGGAGCCGTATTTGTGATTGCATTTGATCCGGCGACCGGTGCCTTTGACACCAATGCAGGGCTTCCGGCCTTCGATATCCTGCGCACGAGTTTTGTACCCAATGCCATTGGTGCAGTTACTGCAAACGTGACCGGCACCGCAGCGGATTTGTTGTTTGTGGTAGGCCCGGATAATCTTTCGATAAAGGTCATAAACACTGCCAATGTGGGGGGAACCAGCACAACCGATGCATTTTCAGATGCGGCTCAGGGCATTTTTGACGGCACAGCACGCGATGTGGCTGTATATGCCCACGCAGACGTGGATACAACTGAGGCTAATACAGAAGTCCTTGTATTCATAGCCACCAACAACGGGGTTTATGGCTTTGAACTGGATAATTCCGGCACATCTTACATCCTGGAAGACAAGGGAAACCTTACGCAGGGCGAACTCCCTAATCTGGATGCCTATGGAGTGAGTTTTAATAATGCGGGTACTGCAAGTGGAAGGGCTGGATGGTTGACCGTAGCTGCAGGCACAGGAGGCTTATATGTACTTAAAAGCGGCGGAAATGCTGGGGCATCTCCGGACATACTGACTCTGACCTACACAGCGGCACTGGATACCACAGGTACTACGGAAAAGGTCTTTGGTTTTGCCGGCACAGTGGATGCTACAACAATTGGTAATATCTATGTGGCGGATGGTGGAGCCGGCTTCAAGGATGTGGGAGGTAGCACCATGAACACCGCGCCTGAACTCAAGCTCAATTATCAGTGGGATGAGTCAGTGGCTGCTGTGGCGACAAAAATCGTCAATAATGGAACAAATGACTATGCAGTGGCCTTGGATCAGGCTGGTGGAATAAAACTCTATCAAATCAATACAAGTGGGACACCATGGATTCTATCCCCTCAGTCAGAGGCTGTTGCTCAAGGTGGCAAATACGGCTTTGATCTGGCGTGGGACAGCATATATGGCGCACAGGGTACTGGGACCAATCTGGCCGGCACTCCCTACGATCTGTATGCTGCAGCGGATTCTGGCACAGGGACCACCTTTCATCTGTTCATTGCTGCTGGTTCAGCCGGTGTCAAAAAGATGCAGCTTACATCAGTGGGTGCCGCAGGTTTTGTATATGACGAAACAGCGGTGAATATCGAGGCCTATAATACTCCCGGCACTGCTCGAGGGGTGGATGCCTCTCAGACTGTGGCAGGCCAATTTAGGGTGGCAGTGGCGGATGGTGATGCAGGCATTCTGTTGATGGATTACGGAATCACCAACGCTAACGCCTTCACCTTGAACCGCTCACTTGCCCTGCAGGGCGCTGGTGTGGCAGAGGGATGTGCCATCGATAAGCGTACATCCAGTTCCTTTGTGCACGTTGCCTACGGGGATCAGGGCCTTTTGATACTGGATACAGGCGATGCAAGTTTCAGCAATTGGTCCAATCCTTCCACATCATCTCAGATATCTGGTACAACCCTGGGCGGTTATGCCAAGCGAGTGGTAATAGGTCAGCAGGGCTCTGCATATTATGCCTATGTACTGGTACAGACCGCCACTGCAGGCAATAAGATCGTTATAGTGGATGTGAGCACGCCTTCTTCCGCTTCTGTGGTGGCTACCTATACAGGAGAGTCTGAGGTGAACAATCTGGCCTTTGTGGGCGATACCGCAAACTCCAAATATTATCTGGTACTTTCTTCCACCAATGATACAACGCTTGGGCAGACCTCTCGCGTGGCTGTGGTGAATGTTTCAAATCCTGCCACACCGTTGGCAGGAGCCAATTATGGTGTGACAGGCCAGGCCATTGGTATTTCCGCTAAATACGGCAGCACAAATAGCATGGTAGTAGCGGGTGAGATGCTTCAGATGGGTACCGATAATGGTTATAAAGGTGAGGTCGGTCTTTTGAAAATATCCTTTACCGGGGCTCAGACGGTAACGGTCACACCTACTGCCAGCGCATCTGTGGTGCCTCTTGGCGGTTCCATCACTTTAGGTGCATCAGTAAGCGGTGGCACAGCTCCATATCTGTACTCATGGTCTGTGGTGCCGCGCAGTGGAACGGATGCGGGTACATTTAATCCTGATCCACCGGCATCTCAGTCTGTGGGCTGGACCGCTCCTCAGGCCTCGGACCTCTTCACCTTTACTGTTCGAGTGACGGACAACGACGGCAATGTGGGTAGCGGCAGTATCACGGTGAGAGTGCGGCCCACAGGTGTTTCGGTGGTGAATCGCATCGGAAAGGCCGGTTCCACTGTTACTGTACCCATTGAGATCAGCGGTGTGCCAAGTGTAGCCATAGATGCCTGGGGTATGGATGTGACCTTTGATCCTCAGATATTGGTGTTTACAGGAGTTAGTATGCCAAGCGATCTTTCAGGCTGGACAGTTACCGGTCAGGAGGTGTCTAGCGGCCGTGTGCGCATAGCGGGTCATGCAGAGGCTACGGATAAGGTGATTGAACCTGGTGCAACTAAAACATTGATATATCTGCGTTTTTCCATAAATCGCAGCGCATCGCCGGGTACCATAGCAAGCGTAACACCATCTAATGCAGTAGATGATATTTCGGGTGTGCCGCTTACAGCAGGTAATTTCAAGCTGGTCTGTCCTGGTGACGTGGATGGAAGTGGGCTTTTGACACCACAGGATGCCTTGTGGACATTCTACTACTTCCTGAATCTCTATAGCCTGCAGGATGACGAGGCCAAGGTGGCGGATGTGGATAATAACGGCAATGTGAACCTGACAGATGCCGTGGAGATCATGAATCGCTATGTAGCGTATGGTGGCGCCTGTGTAGTGACCCAATAATCAAGAATCGAGATAATTAGCTCGGTGAATTATTAAAATCGGTAGGGGCAGACTTGTGTGTCTGCCCTTTTTGCATTGTTGTATTTTTCCTTTTTCATCATATAATTGATATTATGACATTTGATAATCACGATCTTTCAAATATGAAAGATTACCTGCTTTGAAGAGTGTATTTTTTTGTGAAAAGAAGGTCGTATGTCTGATGGAATAAAAGGAGCAATGTTATGCCGGTTTTAGTGGAAAAGATTCAGTAATTAAATAATCGTGTTACTCATGTGGAGACTGATTTATCTGAGATCAAGTTTATTTTAAAGGATGCGATCTATCTCTTCATGAAAAATGAGAGGACCGTAGCCCAACTTTCCCATGAGATGAAGGCATTCAAGGATGAGATTCGTAGGGACACGCAGGCCTTCAAGGATGAGGTTCGTAGAGACACTCAGGCGTTGAAGGAGGAGATGAAGGCCTTTAAGAGTGAAATGCAGGCCTTTAAGGAAGAGGTGAACGAAGACAGAAAGCGTATGAACAAGCAGTGGTGAGAGCTTGCCAACAGGCTTGGTACCATAGTTGAGGAT
>CAYRSX010000003.1:0-17796 GCA_964427245.1 uncultured Desulfobulbaceae bacterium
GGGAGAATGCCTGTTACAGGCTTTTGGCATTTATATCGTTAAAGATGGAGTTGAGCTGGCGCTCAAATCCGATAGGAAAAGTGCGGCCCAATTTGCCCCTTTATCAAATTTACACAAAATAGTTGACAGTACCGAACTCAACTGTGTTACCCAGTAATTCAGACCACTTTCATCAGCTTGTCTTCCAAGCAGGTTTGAATAAATGGATGAGATGAACTCATTAGGACTTGAAGCATTATCCGACAAATAGGGATACAATGCTTTAGATTCTTCTTGCTTAGAAAAAGATTGAGCTATATCTGTCAAGGACATGCCAACATCATAATTAGCAAGCCAGTAGTCCATGCCTGCTGGGTCGGAAGCACGATTGAAATAGCCGATATAGAGCTGCTGAATTAGGGAAATTTTATTCAAGAACCGAGCAGTACATGTTTTATTGGCAGTCATTAAAAAAGAACAGGAAGATGATGCACTGCATGAAGCACAATCTCCATCCCAATCAACGAATAATGAATCTCTGTCGGCTATAGCAGTTAGGGTAACAGATGTATTGGAAGACAGACTTTCCTGACAGTCAGCACTGCAGCTTATGCCTGCTGGACTGCTCGTCACCGTGCCAGTCCCTGTGCCGGCCTTGGTGACTGTGAGGGTGTAGTAGATCCCGGTGTAGCTCCCAAAGGTCTTGAGGCAGACATTGGCGGTTGGGTCCCAGTAAGTTGTTGTATCCGTCCAACTTATTCCATCAGAGCTTATATAACTCTGTCCCGGGCTTGCTGTCGCTGATGATGAGTAATTCGACATGTTGTATTCTATTGGTATTGGATTGTTATAATTTGGTGTGTTAATCTGAACTACCACTGAAAACTTTTGACCGTTTGTTACAGGCACATTTGTAGTTAATGGAATAGTATGATACCCTGCTACAGACAGGGTGCCTGATTGAGTTAATGCAAGTGTGCCATCTATCGGCGAATTCCCGACATTCTTATAGACCTTGACAGTATATGTGGAGCCCGGAGATGCTGCATAAAAGCTGACAGCCTTTATGCCCTCCGATGCTTGCGCAGTAAAGATATTGGTAAACCAGCCTGAAGAATTATAATAACCTATGCTACTCACCCAGCCCAGGGGGTCATATTCATATATATGTGAATAGTTGGAAGTGGGCTCTGGTTTGACAAAAACTGCAGAGGTGTCCTTCATTGCAAAAGCAGAATCGTAATATGAGATATAAAAATAGCCGCTTTCTCCCCAACTCTCGCCCCAATTATTGCGCACAATAAAGGCTCCATTGCCAGGAGGAGGAGAATTAAAATTATTTTTGCTGTAGTTATCGTCCCAGCCCACTATTACGACACCATGGTTTGTTGATGCTGATCCACTATAATAAAATGCATGAGTAATTGAGTTGTAAGTAGCATCGTCCCAATGCATATTAGCATAGACTGCACCATAAGTGGTAAGCGCCCATTTGATATTATCATTGTCTTTTGCTGATGCGCGAGGAGGCAGTAGGAGCACTTCCTGAACATGTTTTCGAGGGGAAAGCCCTGAAGGAGATGTATTTGAAGATGTATTGTATGGGTCGTCTGTTTTATATACAGGACCCTGCCAACGTGCCAGATACGCCATTGACATCATGGAGTTTCCACCATCACAATGTCCCCAGTCAAATCCATGATTGTTTTTGAGATGATTTTCAGAAAGAGCCAGAGTCTCAGATGGAAGTATGTTAGATTCCATGGAGCCATAGGTAGCAAATGCCCAACATGAATTACACGACCCTTGATTTCTGACAGGGGTTAATTTACCAGTTGTCCTGAGATCAAATTAAGGAGAATACCCTACTATAGATTGATGGGAACGAGGCACTACAGACATGCCTTTCATGTATGAAAAATCGAGTACGGATGGAATTGCACCAAGAAAATGACCATCAGAACCCTATTTTACCAAAGCTCTGTCAGCCTGTCTCTGCTGTATAAATTTTAAGAAATCGGGGTTTACAGGTGCTTGCGATAAGTCATCCGCTAATGCCAATGGCGCATAAAAAATACTCAACACCAATAACCACACAACGTATTTCTTTAACATATAACCCTCCTATTTTTATTTTTTATTTGATAATTCCAATATCTTTATCCCAAAATGTCCCTCTTGTCTTGCCTCATTCAAATGGAACAAAAAGCTGGTTTGAAATAAGAAGTAGTTTCTCTTAATTTTAATATCCGATTAAACTTTCACCTATTAAATGATATTTTAAATGATGTTTAATATCACCTAATACCTTTTAGTCAAGAGGGTTTTTATAATTCTAAATCTGTTTTAGGGGCATATTTTTTGCAGAGATTTCTTGCCTCTGAATCCATTTTTGTGTTAATTGACTTCATGCACTGTCGCCATATAAAATTTCATAGAAATACAGGCTGGGTAAAAGACGACAGCGGCTTCACGCTTTTGGAGCTGCTTATCTCAACCACCCTTATAGCGGTTTTGGTGGTCATTTTGTCCCTTGCCCTGCGCACAGGCATTCAGGCTTGGAGCCGCGGCAAGGAGGCCAATCTGCAAAATATGCCTATTGCCGCTATTGAGGGCCTTCTGGCCAGACAGCTGCGGGCGGCTGTGATCAGAAACCCAATGGAGCCCACAAGTTTTGCCTTTTTCAAGGGCGATGAGACTCAGATTGCATTTCTAACCGATTACACACCCCTCGGCAATCTGACAGGTGGTTCATTTTTGGTGTGTTATCGCTATGACGCAGCCACCAGCAGTTTGATCTTCGCCCAGAAGATAATTACGCGCAGGGATAGCTTTCCTCAGACCATTCCAGAGGAATTCACCACTCAAACAGGCTCCAAAGACTATGATCGACAGTTGCAAGACGGTTGGGATGTGGAGGTGGTCTCCAATGTGCCGAAGATTCGTTTTGCATTTCTTTCCCCTGCCTCTGTTTCCAAACAGCCGGATGAGTGGGACAACAAATGGGAGGCTACATATAACATGCCTGTGGCTGTGGCTCTGTTCTGGAGTGAAGACAAGGCAGATATGAGTCTGTTTTATACAGGGCCGTTCATCTCCAGGTCGATTCCATGAATTTTATGACGATTATGCAACGACTTTACAATATGCGGCGTCATGTCTTTGCAATTCAAAGGGGTGTGTTGCCGCGTACTCCATATGCGGCATATGCAAAGCGCCCCTATTTCGAGCAGCAAAGGGGCGCGGTGCTGGTGCTGGTGCTGTGGGTACTGGCGGTGTTGAGTCTTATAGCCGGCTTTTATGCCTCAGAGGCCAAGGTGCGTCGAAACCTGGGTAGTCAGACTCTGGAATCCTTGCGCACGCGAGAGGAGATAAATGCCCTGCTCTGCATACTGGCCACACGTCTAGCCACGCCTGATATGAAGCCGGAGGATGTTTGGGGAAAGGGGCTGTTTGTGCCGGACGGCCTGCCTCACAGGATTGTTTTGAATCAGACGGTCATAGACTTCATTTTAGAGGACGAAAGGGGTAAAATCGACCTGAACAAGACACCTGATGAGGACATTCGGCTGGTGTTGCGCGGAATGCTGGAACTTCAGGGAGAAAATCCTGCCCTGGCCGACAGATTACTGAACGCCATTCTGGACTGGAAGGACCCAGACAACCTGCCTCGGGATGGCGGGGCGGAGGACGAGACATACGAACAGAAACGGCCTGCTTATGTGGCTGCCAACGGGCCATTTAAATCTTTAGAGGAGCTGCTTCTGGTGGATGGCGTCACATACGAACTCTTTTACGGCGGGTCCGTTATGCGCGAGGCCGTAGGCACATCGAATTCCGAAGAGGTCTCTGCCATAAATCCCCTTGGCCTTGGACTGAAGCACATTTTCACTGTTTACAACGATTCCGGAAAGATTATAAAGGACTATGCGCCGGAATTGTTGTTGAATCTCATAGGGGACAAAATAGAGATGCAGAATGCCTCGGCAGCAGGCGGGCAGACCGGTTCACGTATAAATCAGCCGGGGCAGACAGGCCAATCCGTTCCCGGCGGTGTATTGCGCTGTTATATCCGTATCGGGAACATGAATTATGAGGTTTACTGGAAGCCTGGTGAAAGTCAGCCTGTCTTTGGCCAGCCATCTGACGGGCTTCCGTTCAAGATCGTGCGATGGATCGAATTGGCCCAGCCGCATCCGTGGCTGCTGGAAATGAAATTATGGCAGTAGAGGCACTTTTAAAGCGTCTCTGTAAAAAATAGATGGAGGAATTATGCAATCTTATCGAATAATCTTTGTTTTATGTTTGAGTCTCATGTGTTTCAGAGGCGTACCTGTGTGTGTACCTGCTTATGCTGAAGATCAGATATTCGGTGGCGGCGTAAGACAGGGTGTGAATCAGGATATTGGGAAATCCAAGGCCCCTGTGGACAGGCCGCCTATTCCTATTCCAGTGCCTTCGGTTACGCAGGCCAATTCAAATGCCTCTTTGTTTGGGTCCAGGCCGGCTGCTTCGCAGCCTACGCAGACTACCGCAGCTCAAGCTGGTGTTTCAGAACCGTCAGGGAAAAACGTGCTGACAGTGACGCAACCGTCATCACAGCCATCGGCTTCACCAGCTCCACCATCGGTACAGACGGCTAAGGAGGCGCCTCTTTCCACTGTTTCCACGCCGCCACCCGCTGAACAGAAACAGTCCGTAGCACAGCCTTCGCCGCCGCCACCTGCCTCAAACACAGTAGCAGTACCTGCAGCAAAGCCGGTTCCTGTCCAGTCGCCTTTCGCTGGGGCTGGCGAGGGTGAAAAACGCGCCATAGACATCGCTTTGGACAACATGGACATCTATCCTGTGCTGGACCTGGTATTGAATCAGATTCTGGGCATCAACTATGTAGTGGATCCGGCTATAAAGGGTACTATCTCCTTGCACATCAGCGGCTCATATACGCGAGCCGAATTGTTAAATCTTCTGAATTCTGTATTGCAGATGCAGGGCCTGGCCTTGATTCGAGGCGATGCAGACCTCTATAAGGTGGCCAGAAAGCCTGATTCCTCCAAGATGGGTTCGGATGTGATGGTTTACAAGCCCGGAGAATCGGCCTATCGAGGGGATACCGTCGCTATATTTCAACTGAAGTATATCTATGCCCCCAACGCGGCCAACAACATCAAGAACTTTCTTTCAAACGGCGCAACCGTAGTGGCGGAGACCAGCGTAAACGCCCTGATTGTGGCCGATACAGCAGAAAACATCAATAAAATTGGCAAAATATTGCCATTGATAGACGCAGATGTGTTCAAAGACATTCACTGGCGGGTTTTTACCTTTGAAAAGACCGATGCAACTGAGGTAGGTAAGGAGCTGGAGAAGCTCTTTCAGGTAAACGGCATATACCGCCGTCCTGGCTTGGACCCTTCTGCATTTCATATTCTGCCTCTTAAGAGTTTGAACGGCATAATCGTGGTCTCCAGATGGCCTGAGATCATAGACCTCATGGCCAATTGGGTGCAGGAACTGGACAAGAGTCAGCTCAACAAAGGCTCTAAGGTGTATGTATATTTTGTGCAGAACGCTCAGGCAGTGGATCTGGCGCAGACCCTTCAGATGGTCTATGGGCTGCGTACTACTACTGGTTCCAGCAGGACGTCTTCCAGCACCTCCAAGAGCAAGATCAGCTCCACTAGCAGCAAAAACGTGCTGGTACAGGGTAGAACCACCACCACATTCAAGGACAAAACCGAGCGTCCTGATCTGAATCTGGATGTGACAGCCACCGGAGAACTTTCAGACGAGGTGGAAATAATACCTGATGAAATCAACAACGCCATTCTCATCAAGGCAAGGCCGCGAGACTACAACATCATTTCCGAGGTGCTGAAGCAACTGGATGTGCTGCCTCGTCAGGTGCTGATAGATGTCTTGATCGTGGATGTCAATCTGAAGGACGATATCTCCTTTGGTGTGGAGTGGTTTTTGAAAAATAAGGGAATCAAGATCGACAATGCGGTTTACAGTGCGGATGTCTCACTTTCCAATGGCGCAACACTGGCTCAGAATACCGAACTGGGCAAGGGACTGGCAGGTTTTTCTTACGGTCTCTATAATTCAGCAGGTGGCCTGCGCGGTCTGGTGACGGCATTGGCCGAAAAGACGGATGTCAATATTTTGTCCAGTCCTACTATTCTGGCTGTGGACGGTCAGGAGTCCAGTATCGAGGTGGGGGATGAAGTGCCCACGTTGACAGGCACCAGCACCACTGATGGAGGTCTTACCACGCAATCCGTGCAGTACAGAAACGCTGGTATCATTCTCAAGGTCAAGCCCTTTATCAACGACAGTGGAGTGGCTCGCATGGAGATCACTCAGGAGGTCAGTGCAGTGACCAGTGAGACCACTGGTTCCATCAATTCTCCGCGTTTTCGTACTCGAAAGGCCACCACATATCTTGTGGCCAAGGACGGCCAGACCATTGTCATCGGCGGATTGATACAGACACAAAAGACCAAGTCCAGTTCCGGTGTTCCGTTTCTGAAGGACATCCCTGTGCTGGGTTATGCGTTCGGAGGTCATGGAAGCAACAACAACAAGACAGAGCTGCTTATAGCCATCACCCCCCATGTTTTGAAGACGCGAGAACAGGCCGACGCCCTGACGCAGGAGTTTGCTCAGCGCGTTTCGGAACTCAGACAATATCTCGATGCGAGCAAGGGTAATGTGAAGGCAGTGGAAGAGAAAAAGACAGAAGAAGATGCACCGAAATAGGAATGGAAACCGTGGAGCGAAGCAGTCTCAAACAAGATTCCTCGCTACGCTCGGAATGACATGGCTTCGCTTTGAATGCCCTCACCCGGCCTCCGGCCACCCTCTCCCAGTGGGAGAAGGCCGGGGTGAGGGTGCCCTTGCTCGGAATGACAAAGGCTATGCTCGAAAGGGGCGCAGCGATTGAGAAATCTTTTAGTGCACCACCAGTAGGACAGGCGTCTCGCTTGTTACGCAACGACAACGAGTGTCATTTCGAATGAAGCGCAGCGATTGAGAAATCTTTTAGGGAAAGAGTGAAAAGAGATATGACTAATGTAAAAAATCGCATTTTGATACTGGATTTTGGGTCGCAGACTACACAGCTTATAGCCAGGCGTGTGCGAGAGGCAGGGGTTTATTGCGAGATGCACCCATTCAATCTTTCGGTGGAAAGGATTCGTGCCATTGCCTCCAAGGCTATTATATTGTCCGGCGGGCCTGCCAGCGTATATGACCCTGACGCCCCTTTGGTGGATAAGGCCGTATTCCAAATGGGTCTGCCTGTCTTGGGCATCTGCTATGGAATGCAGCTCATGGCTCAATCCATGGGGGGGCGCGTGGAGAGGGGAGTGAGAAGGGAGTACGGGCACGCACGCCTTTATTTCGATGAACCCAACGAACTCTTTTATGGCCTTGCGGTGCAACCCGCATCCCATCAGGTCTGGATGAGTCACGGCGACCGCATAGAGGTGTTGCCACCCGGCTTCAAGGCCATAGCCCGAAGCGAGAATACGCCGGCAGCGGCCATACGGCATGAATCCCTGCCGTTATTCGGTGTGCAGTTTCATCCTGAGGTGGTTCATACCGAGATCGGCATGGACATACTTAAAAACTTTCTGTTTCGCATAGCAGGGTGTACTCCTGACTGGAACATGCATTCTTTTGTAGATACGGCCATAAAAGAGATTCAAGAACGTGTGGGCAAGGATAGTGTGATATGCGCCCTTTCCGGTGGAGTGGACAGTACGGTCACCGCTCTGCTCATCAATAAGGCTATTGGTCATCAGCTCACATCCATCTTTGTCAACAACGGTCTTTTGCGAAAGAACGAGGCCGAGACGGTGTTGTCCTTTTTGAAGGCCTTGAATCTGAATGTGCGTTATGTAGAGGCTTCCGAGCGTTTTCTTGCAAAACTGGCCGGCGTCGTGGAGCCTGAAAAAAAGAGGCGTATCATCGGCGAGGAGTTCATTCATGTCTTTGAGGAGGAGGCCAATGCCCTTGGTGACGTACGTTATCTGGCGCAGGGCACTCTGTATCCCGATGTGATCGAGAGTGTTTCTTTTAAGGGGCCTTCCGCTGTGATCAAGAGTCATCACAATGTGGGCGGGCTTCCGGAGCGTATGAAGCTGAAGCTTATAGAACCCCTGCGTGAGCTCTTCAAAGATGAGGTGAGGGGTGTGGCTAAGGAGCTGGGTATGCCTGAGGAGCTGATTCATAGGCATCCGTTTCCCGGCCCTGGACTGGCTATTCGCATTTTAGGTGATGTAACGAGGGAACGGCTGAATATACTGCGGGAAGCCGATGCCATAGTCCTGGAGGAGATGAAAAAAAGTGGGTGGTACTATCAAGTCTGGCAGTCCTTTGCAGTGCTTCTGCCCATCAAGACCGTAGGGGTCATGGGAGACGGGCGTACCTATGAAAATGTAGTGGCGCTTCGGGCTGTCAATAGCCTGGATGCCATGACAGCTGATTGGGCGAAGTTGCCTTATGATCTTCTTGGGGTCATCTCAAACCGTATCATAAACGAGGTGAGGGGCGTAAATCGAGTGTGTTACGACATCAGCTCCAAGCCCCCGGCTACCATCGAGTGGGAGTGATATGAGTTTTGTACACCTGCATCTGCACACCGAATACAGCCTGCTGGACGGTTCCATTCGGCTGAAAGACCTGTTCCCCAGGGCCCTTGAGTATGGCTATGATACTGTGGCTATCACGGATCACGGTACCATGCACGGAGTGCTGAATTTCTATGAGACCGCCCTGAAACAGGGCATCAAGCCCATTCTTGGATGTGAGGTCTATGTGGCGCCGGTTTCCCGTTTCGATAAGACGGCAAAGGGGCCGAAGGAAGCGGGTTATCACCTGGTGCTGTTGGCTGAAAACAACGAGGGCTATAAAAATCTGCTGAAACTGGTGTCTTTAGCCCAGTTCGAGGGGTTTTACTATAAGCCTCGTGTGGACAAGGGGCTGCTGCGGCTGCACAATGCTGGATTGATAGCCCTGTCCGCCTGTCTCCATGGAGAGGTAACTTATCATGTGGTGCAGGGAGATATGGAGATAGCGGAGAAAATGGCGGAGGAATACGCCTCCATCTTTCCCGATCGTTTTTATCTGGAGCTTCAGGAAAACGGTATTCCTGAACAGACCATAGCGAACCAGGGGCTCATGGAACTGGCTAAGCGAAAGGGGCTGCCTTTGGTTGCCACATGCGACTGCCATTATCTCAGTGCTGAACATGCGTCAGCGCACGATGTGCTCCTCTGCATTCAGACAGGTAAGATGGTCAAGGATGCAAACCGTATGCGTTTTTCCACAGACCAGCTCTATTTCGCAGCTCCAGAAGAAATGGAAAGACGATTTAATTACTGCCCTGAGGCCCTGCGCAACACAGTTGAGATAGCGGCCCGTTGCAATGTGGAACTGGACCTCAAAAACCATCACTTTCCCCGTTATCCCATTTCAGAACATGAGACCTATGAAGAATTGTTCCATAGACAGGCTGTAGCAGGGTTAGAAAGGCGTTTGAAGCGGCTTGGGCTCGGCGATGAAAAGGCCGAAGAATACAGAAAAAGGCTGAGAGAAGAGCTTGAGGTCATTAAACAAAAGGGTTTTGCATCCTATTTTCTCATAGTGGCCGATTTTATTAATTGGGCTAAACAACATGGCATACCAGTGGGGCCTGGAAGGGGGTCGGCGGCGGGTTCTCTCACCGCATATGCCATGGGCATCACTGACCTGGATCCGGTGCGCTATGGTCTTTATTTCGAGCGTTTCCTAAATCCCGAAAGGCCATCCTTTCCTGATATCGACGTGGATTTCTGTATGAATCGCAGGGACGAGGTCCTTGCATATGTAGCTGAAAAATACGGCGGAGAGGACTATGTCTCCCAGATAGCCACCTTCGGCCAGATGAAGGCAAGGGCCGTCATTCGGGATGTGGGCAGAGGGCTTGGAATGCCCTATGGAGACGTAGACAGAATCGCCAAACTCGTGCCCTCTGACCCGGGTATGACATTGGAGCGTGCCTTGGAGCAGGAGCCTAAACTGCGGGAGCTGGTGGAGAATGATGTCAATGTCAAAGAGTTGTGGCGCATAGCCCTGGCATTGGAGGGGCTGCCCAGGCATTCTTCAACCCATGCAGCGGGTGTGGTGATCTCGGATAAACCCATGACGGAATACCTACCTCTGGCAAAAGGACAGAAGGGTGAGACCGTGACGCAGTTCGATATGAAGGGTGTGGAGCGTGTGGGTCTTATCAAGTTCGACTTTCTCGGCCTCAAGACTCTGACAGTCATCGACATGGCGTTGCGTTTTATAAGGGAACAGTCCGGTGAGGACATAGACTTGTCCAACATCCCCATGGACGACGAGGCCACCTACATCCTTTTGTCCAATGGCGATACCACCGGTGTGTTCCAGTTGGAGAGTTCAGGTATGAAGGCCCTGATTCGTAGTATGCGGCCATCATGTTTTGATGACCTCATTGCCCTGGTGGCCCTTTACAGGCCTGGCCCTCTGGACAGCGGCATGGTGGATCAGTATGTGCAGGCGAAACATGGCAGGATTCAGGTGCAGTATCTGTTGCCGCAGCTGGAGCCTATCCTCAAAGACACTTATGGTGTCATAGTCTATCAGGAACAGGTCATGAAGATCGCTCAGGAGCTGGCCGGTTACAGCCTTGGAGAAGGCGATCTGTTGCGCAGGGCCATGGGCAAGAAGAAGCCAGAGGAGATGGCCGCTCAGAAGGAACGTTTCTTACAGGGGGCTGCGGAGAAGAACCTGCCTTTGGACAAGGCGGAGGAGATATTTGAACTCATGGCGAAATTTGCAGGATATGGCTTCAACAAGAGCCATTCTGCTGCCTATGCCCTCATAGCCTATCAGACGGCATGGCTGAAGGCCCACTACCGCGCGCCGTTTCTGGCAGCGCTGCTCTCCAACGAGCTGGGCAATACGGATGGCGTCATGAAGTTTATAGCGGAGTGCAAAAAAAGCAATATTCGGATTCTGCCGCCGGATATCAATCGAAGTCAGGACAGTTTTACTCTGGACGGAGACGGCATTCGTTTTGGCTTGGCAGCCATAAAGAATGTGGGTGTAGGGGCGATACAGGCCATTCTGGAAGAGCGAAGCGCCAATGGACATTTTCGGGATTTCGAGGATTTTTGCCTTCGTATAGACACCAGACGTGTAAACAAAAGGGTTATGGAGAGCCTCATCATGTGCGGGGCCTTTGATTCCATGGGGCATAAACGCTCACAGCTTTTCGCTGCCCTGGAGCAGGGGCTCAATATCTCTCAGGTTAAGAAAAAACTGGCTTGCGCGGCCTCATCGCCCGGGCTTTTCGATGCCGCCGATTGTTCCGAAGAAGGGGAATCCGATGAAAATCGCATGGGTTTTCTGCGGCTGCCCGAGATTTCCGAGTGGCCGGAGGATGAACTTTTGAGAAAAGAAAAGGAAGCCATTGGATTTTATGTAAGCCGTCATCCCCTGGATATATATGCCGATGTCATAGGCTGCGTAGCCAGCCATACCACCGCCACACTTAGTGCTGCGGCGGACGGGACTGTTGTAAGTGTAGTGGGATTGATGAGAACCATAAAAGAGATTACCACCAAAAAGGGGGATAGAATGGCCTTTTTGACCTTGGAGGACCTGAATGGTTCAGTAGAGGTGGTCTGTTTTCCAGAGGCCTTTGCTAGGCTTAAAAATGCTCTTGAACAGGAAGGCCCTCTCTGGATTGAGGGTGAGTTGCAACGGGAAAAAGATGGGGATGATGAGGATGAGGAGCGTGAGGCGGTGTTCAAGATACTTGCCCAAAGGGTCATGGATTTGAATACGATCACAAACAAAAGGGCGAAGGCCGTAAAAATAACTCTTCATGCGGACAAGACAGGGCCATGGATACTGGATGACCTGCAAAGACTTATTTTCCGCTATCCAGGCGAATATCCTATAAACATGACGGTCTTTTTGCCTCGTAGAGGCAGTGTGGCCATTCGCCTTCCCGAGCGTTACAGGACCTGTATCAAGGCCGAATTTATCGATGAGGTGCAGCGAATGCTCGGTTATGTAGGTTGTGCTGTGGAGTATGGAGAATCTTAACCGAAGGCGTCTGAACGACTCGAAGATGTTAACCGTGCTTGTCATTTCGAAGGAGTAATAAATTCCCCTCCACGGGAGGGGAATTTATCGAATAAAATGGTGCTAGTAGGGGCGCACCGCCGTGCGCCATGATAAGATATATGGCAATCTATTGACATTATTAAACTTGTAATTTATTTTTTCATATAAATGGATGGGGAGACGTTATGACGCTTACAAAGGCAGATCTCGTAAAACAAATCTACGAAAAAGATGTTCTGAGCAAGACCGATACAATTAAAGCGGTCGAGACCTTTCTGGAGATTATAAAGTCGCGACTGAGTGATGGTGAGGATATACTCATAAGCGGCTTCGGGAAGTTTGTAGTAAAGGACAAAAAGGCCAGAAAAGGTAGAAACCCTCATACAGGAGACACTATCACACTGGAGCCGCGACGCGTGATCACCTTCAAGCCCTCCGGAGTGCTGCGGAAAAAACTCAACCTACAATAACGTGTGCAGGTAGGGGCACGGCATGCCATGCCCCTACCATCAACGTCGTAATCCCTCTACTAGTGACGACATTCTGTAATTTCGAATGAAGCGCAGCGACTGAGAAATCTTAAGATTCCTCGCTACGCTCGGAATGACAGAGGGTTGCTCGAAATGACAACCGCACCACCAGTAGGACAGGCGTCTCGCCTGTCCTACAACTTTCTACGGAATTTTTACATAAATTTGTCCAATCCTTTTTTTTGTAGGTCATTTAGTATTTCATGAATGCTTGAAAGTCGGTCTTTTGAGCAGATTAGTGTCACATTGCCTTTATGCACCACGAAAATGTCTTTGAGCCCCACCATCGCAATCAAATCGGCCTCCTCGTTGCGTACCAGACAGCCGGAACAATCCTTTTGAAACACGTTGCCGGACAGCACATTTCCCGCCTCATCCTTGGAGGATAAACCGTAGCAGGTGTTCCAGAGTCCTATGTCTGACCATGCCCAACTGCATGGCAGCACCACGATGTTGTGCATCTTTTCCACCAGACCTTTGTCCATGGAGGTATCGGGCATCTGTTCATATATCTCTTTAAGGACGGTTGAGAGAATGCCTCTACGGTGTTCAGAGGCGAGGGTCATTTGATTCAACAGGTCGTTCAGGCCGGGGACATGGAGTTTTACGGCCTCCAGAAGCGTCTGGGAGCGGAACACGAATATGCCGCTGTTCCACAGGAATTGTCCTGTGTGAATGTATTGTTCGGCCTGTTCTATGGAGGGTTTTTCGTGAAAGGATGCTACGTTCACCACCTCCTGACCATCTATCGTCTCCAATGTGAGTCCCCTTTCGATATAGCCGTAGTTGGATTCAGCACGATTGGGCAATATGCCGAAGACCACCAGCTGATCGTGTTCCGCGGCCCAGTTTAGGGCGATTTGAATGGTCTTTTGAAAGTGTTGAACAGTGGAAATAAAGTGGTCAGTGGGGAATGCACCTATAGTCACATTCCAATAACGGTTTGTTATCTGCTTTGTAGCCCATGAGATGGCGGCAAGAGTGCCCTTGGCAACGGGTTCCAGAAGAAGTCTGTCCTGCAAGAGCTGAGGAAGCTGAGACAATACCTTTTCCCTGTGCTCCGGCTTGGTTATGACCCAGATTTTCTCATAGGGGAATATGGGCAGTATCCTGTTTATGGTTTCCTGTAACAGAGAGCTGGTGCCTCCCAACACAGGTAGAAACTGTTTGGGGCACTCCTGACGGCTGAGTGGCCAGAGCCGAGTCCCGAATCCTCCGGCCAGTATCAGGGCATGGCTGTCAGTCATGGGTTTTGCTCCTTGAGATGAGGTGGGACGTTATGGAGATGGCTGTAATGGCAGCTGTTTCCGCTCGCAGGATTCGCGGCCCCAGAGATACGGGTAAAAAACTTTGTTCATGTAGGACACGGCAGTCGGCGTCGGAAAATCCGCCTTCAGGACCAAGTGCCAGAATACACGGCGGAGTGATCTCAGGCCAGGAAGCAGCTACCATGGATGCAGTGGCTTCCCAGCAAAAAAGCCGAGTTTGATTACAAGTCTTTTTATCGAGGGCTGTGCAAGCGGCCTTTAATGGCATTATTTCATGTATTTCAGGCAGAAAGGCACCCCTGCACTGCTTGAGCGCCTGACGGGTTATCTCAATCCATCGTAGCCTTCTGGAGTGTTGGAAATGGTTTTTGCTCTTGCTATATTCCGTAGTGACCGGCCAAATTTCCTTTACTCCCAACTCAGTGGCCTTCTGTATCACTATATCCATTTTTTCCGGCTTTAACAGGGCTGCCAGCAGGACGATGGGGAGTCTGTCGTCTGCAAGGGAAATGCATCCCATGCACTGGAGCAGTAGGCTTTTTCTCTTCAGGCTTATTATGCGAGTGCGGGCCAGGTGCCCCAAGCCGTCTGTCAGAACCACCTCCTCTTCGGGCTGCATACGCAGCACGCGCATGGCATGAACCGCCTCCTGACCTGTCAGCAGAAATTCCTCCTGATTTAACGGCAGGGTGTCGGGTTCCACAAAAAGACGGGGTGGTGCTGACATAATTTTATCAGGATGCCTTTTGCATCACCATACAGACCCATTCAGGCGAGGCAGTGTGTTCTTGAAGTTCGCGAATGGGCTGCATTCCCTTGTCTGAAAAACATGCCTTCACCTCGGCCTGCTGGTTTGTCAGAATGCCGGAGAGAATGAGAATGCCTTGGTGTGCAAGGCGTTGAACCAAGGGTTCAGCCAGAGTCAAAAGGGTGATTTTGTCCAGATTGGCCAGAATCACATCGAAGTGTCCGCCTATGGAGGAGATGTCTTGATTTGATACTTGGACCGCCTTTTCAACTCGGTTTTTTTGCACATTCTCTTGGGCAGTCTCCACTGCCAATGAGTCGTTGTCCAGACAGAGAATGGGTGAAAAGCCCATTCTGGCAGCGGCGATGGCCAGAATCCCTGTGCCTGTCCCCACGTCCAGCAGGGATTTTGTTGCTGTTCGCATTTCATTGCAGAGGCCTTCCAGTGCCTCCAGGACCAGTTGAGTGGTGGCATGGGTGCCTGTGCCGAACGCCTGCCCTGGATCGATTTCAATAATCAGGTCATCGAGTGACGGCTTCATTGGTATCCAGCTGGGCTTGATTATCAGTCTTCTGCCGATTCTTATGGGTTGAAATCCCTTTTTCCACTCCTCCATCCAGTCCTTGTTTTCCATGTAGCGTATTTGTATTCTGAAATGGTCCAGCAGTTCCGTTGGTATGAGTTTGTGCAGCAGGTCATGGATTTGAGGCAGTTGAGTCCCTGTCTCCTGTTGAAGTAGATATGCCTTGATTGCAAGGGAGTCTTCAATCATCTCCACTCCCCTGTCCAGAAGTGTAACCAACTCTTCTGCAATGGTCTCTTGCAGAGTCTTTAAAAAATCGTCAGGCCCTGTATTTGGTTGTTCCTGTGAGGCTGTATTTGAAGGAGATGAAAGAAAAATGGTCAATTCCAGCCAGTGTTGTGTGGATTTCATCGTTTTCTCCTGTTTTTTGTTTTGCAGATGGACTTTTTGTAATTATAATACGATAAATTTCAAAAGAACAAGGAATTACGCTTGCCATGGAACAGGAAAAGGCCCGTATATTGGTGGTGGATGATGAAAAGACCTTTGCCACCCTTTTGCAGCGTATCCTTCAGCAGGCAGGACATGAGGTGCGGACGGTGTACTGTGGCAAGGACGCCGTGCGCGAGTGTGAGGATTTTTCTCCAAATGTGGTCATAACCGACCTCAAGTTGCCGGACATCAGCGGTATAGACGTCATGCGTCAGATTCGCGCCAGGCGGCCTGAGATGGATTTCATTCTCATCACAGCCTTTGCTACCGTGGAGACAGCGGTTCGGGCCATGAAGGAGGGCGCCATAGATTATCTCATCAAGCCATTGAAGGACCCGGATGAGATTCGACTGTCCGTTGCCCGTATTCTGGAGCGCCAATCCCTTCTGGCCGCCAACAGCCTTTGGCAGAAGCAGTTGGCAGACGGCATTCCAGGGCCCGACATACTGTTTGCAGGCATGGAGCACATACAGTACGAAATCCGTCAGGTGGCCCAGACCGATGCCACGGTGTTGCTTCTGGGGGAAAGCGGCACTGGCAAGACCCTTGTCGCTAAATATATCCACAAGTTAAGCGAGAGAAAGGGGCCGTTTGTAGAGATAAACTGCGCTGCCATGCCGGAAAATCTCATAGAATCCGAGCTGTTCGGCCATGAGAAAGGGGCATTTACAGGTGCTATCAAGACCAAACAGGGGAAATTTGAGCTGGCCAGCCAGGGCACTATCTTTCTGGACGAGATCGGAGAGATGGCCACAGCCCTTCAGTCGAAACTCCTGCGAGTACTTCAGGAAAGGGCCTTTGAGCGAGTGGGCGGTATGACCACCATCACCACATCAGCTCGTGTGCTTGCCGCCACCAACCAGAACCTTCTTGCCCTTATGAGAGAAAAACGTTTTAGGGAGGACCTCTATTATCGCTTGAGCGTATTTCCTGTCACCATTCCTCCCCTCAGACAGCGGCCTGGCGCTGTAGAAAAACTCGCCCCCTATCTGGTGCAGGTGATCTGCGCCAAAATAGGCAAGAAAAACATGCAGTTGACCAACGAACAATTGCGAAGTCTGGCCGCATATTCCTGGCCGGGAAACGTTAGAGAGTTGCACAACGTTTTGGAAAGGGCGGTGATTCTGGGTATGGATGGTCTAATTTTGCCACAGTTACAGGGCCGGGAGATGACTCATGGGCAGCAGGAAGCACAGCCCATCGTCTCACAGGAAGGCCTGTCGCTACCCCTCACGACCCTTGACGCCATGGAAAAGGCCGCCATTCAGAATGCATTGAGGTCCACCGGAGGACACAGGCGTAAGACATCTGAGATATTGGGCATCTCACTTCGCACACTGCAATACAAGCTCAAACAATACAATCTCGATTAAAACAGCCCGTTGAAAAATGCCGCTACCAATGCTGAGGCTTGGGGACAAGCCTCAGCATTGCCGCCATCTCGTCGGTATCGGTGCCCTTGCATAGGTTCAAAATGGAGTTTTTTAATGGGCTGTTATGATATAAAAAGCCCCTTCTGATGTGCATCAGAAGGGGCTTCATGGAGAGGAGGGTTAGGGAGAGTTATGAAGTTTGTCTTGGTTGATAATATATAAAGCAAGGTTTGTGCCATGTTTTAAATGTTTCTGTTTTTTTGACCGTTCTGGTTGTTTTTATGTCAAGTAAATGTGTTCAGTCCATTTTTTAGGAACTTTCAAGGGGATATAAATTCCCCTCCTGTAGAGGGGTGCCCGAAGGGCGGGGTGGTGAGAACAAGAAAGGACAGGCATTTTTTTAACGGTATAGTGCAAAAAATGCACCATTTGCAGTTTTTGCATATAGTGAAATGCATCTTCTGCAATCCACCATCTAAATGACGTACAACGAATTGTCAGTACGAGGAGCGAAGCGACGAAGTAAATTTTGGTTTGTCCATGACAACGAGTGTCATTTCGAAGAAGCGCAGCGACTGAGAAATCTTAAGATTCTTCGCTTCGCTCGGAATGACAGCATGTTGTTCGAAATGACAACCGCTGTAATCGCCAAGTTTTCCTCAAAAATAATGTTTCAAATTCATACAAGACCGTCACTTGACTGTCAAACAATGGGAGTGGTTATAAAATCACTTGT
>CAYRSX010000004.1:0-12132 GCA_964427245.1 uncultured Desulfobulbaceae bacterium
GAGACGCCTGTCCTACTTGTGGGTGCTGTTATCATTCCGAGCAATACGCTGTCATTCCGAGCGTAGCGAGGAATCTTAAGATTTGTTGGGGTACGGCATGCCGTGCCCGTACCTGCGCTTCATTTGTGGTTGAACAAAATAATAGGGCGGTGGCGTAGGGGCTGAGTAACCCCGCCCCTACTTCGCATTCCAATGACAGTTGCAGTAAGCAAAATGAACAGTGCAACTAGACAATTAAACGAAGAGGACAAAAATCATTGTTCCGTCGAGGCCACCACATAGCTGTTGACCCATGCCATTGCATCCAGATAACACTGTGAAATGGTGGAGACAGGAAGTCTGAAATGTTGCGCCAGGGCATCTATGGCCGTATTGTCGCTTTGCTCAAGGGCAACTACCGCATCCATAAACTGCTTCAGCTCGCCGGTCCCCTGCAGAAGCGCCTCTTTTATCTCATCCACAACAGGCAGTTCTTCCAATATCTCCTTCAGAGGCTTGCCCAACATGGCATCCATATAAGACAAAATGCCCATAAAAAATACGGTGGAGGCAGATTCAGGCATGTTGACGGCCTTGGCGATATTTTCACAGGTTTTCGCTCGCAGACAGGCGGAAACCATCAACTCGGATGGACGATCAGCGGACAACTTGGATGACAAAAAGATAGAGAGCCAGCGTCTGACCTCGTTTTCTCCAATGAATGAAATGGCCTGTTCCAGGGATGAAACAGTTATGCGCAGACCGAATGCCGCTGAATTGATAATCTTCAGAAACTTGAAACAGAGGGCTGGGTCGTTTTGAATCAGACGGACCGTAACCCGCATGTCCATCTCCGGCCGGTTCAGCTCCACCAAAAGTTTCAGCATGGAGATCGTGGTTGGTTGCAGGGCCTTACCAGTGATTATAATGGGTTTTGCAAAAAAATAGCCTTGAAACAGGACAAAACCCAACTCTTTGGCCTCTTGAAACTCCTCTTCTGTCTCGATCTTTTCGGCCAGCAAGGAAAGCTGATACCGGCTGATGGAATTCAGAAGTTTTTGCTTGTCCTGGCCTTGAACGGCCCGCCAATCCACCTTCACAATAGTTGCCAGTGACAGAAGTTCATCAAAGCTTCCATCAAAGAC
The DNA here is from genome assembly GCA_964427245.1 of uncultured Desulfobulbaceae bacterium. GTDB lineage: Bacteria > Desulfobacterota > Dissulfuribacteria > Dissulfuribacterales > DYLC01 > JAQVIJ01. The sequence goes on from CAYRSX010000004.1 coordinate 1,125, forward strand.
AAAGTCATCAAGGGCCAGAACGAAACCACGCTGGACCAGTTTTTTGCAGGCCTCCACGATACTCGGAGTTACAGTGACACTCTCCAACACCTCGACCACTATCTGCCTTGGCTCCAATGCAGGAAGGCCGTCCAGCAATAGCTGATATGGGAAGTTTATGAAAGCCTTTTTTTTACCGCAGACCTGCTCTATACCCAGCGCACAAAAAAGGTTATGCAGCACGGCAGAGGTGGCAGTAACACCGTCTTCTGTCTGTGTAAATGCATTCTGCAAGCTGGAACGATAAAGCAACTCATAGGCTACTGTACGCTGCCTGGTATCGAGAATAGGCTGTCTTCCAAGATAGATATCCATAATTCTTATGACTCCTAAATTTTAAAAAATAACATGGCAGATTAAAAACACAAGCTTTAAAAGCTTGAAGTACCCTTCGGCACGATGGACCCTGCGACTACGCGCAAGGAGGGACGGCACCGAAATCAACATGACCCCCACTCACTCCCTGTCATTCTGCGCGAAGCAAAGCGGAGTCACAGAATTCAAGCGCGACGCTTGGCATTCATGATGGCAGGCCGGTCATAAATTATGTGAGGTGTTATACAGCGCTGGAATTATTTATTGACATTTCATAAAAATCTCAATAAATAAAAGACAATAAGTTCCCTTTTATGAGACTATGGAGAGAAAATGAACAAATCAGAATTGATCGCAGAGTTGGCGCAGGAAGCGGAGATACAGGAGAGTGTAGCTGAATTCGTTGTCAATGAAATCATTGGAGCCATGACAAATACCCTCATAAACAACGAGGGCATTGAAATTCGAGGCTTTGGAAGTTTTATCGTGAAAGAATATCAGGCATACACTGGCCGTAACCCTAAAAGCGGCACGGCCATTCAAGTCCTTCCCAAAAAACTCCCTTTTTTCAAGGTGGGCAAAGAGTTAAGGGAACGCGTCAATAAAAACAGAGAATAGCGGGGCATGAGGCGAAGCCAAAGATTCGCCCCTAATCATTAAACACTACAAACGCCTCATCCGTCTGCCGCGGCTCCACACGGCCTATCACAAAAGCCTGTTCCCCCAACGCAGCGGTCTGCAAAAGGACATCCTGTACATTCTCTTTGGGCACTATCAATATCATACCGATGCCACAGTTGAAGGTATTGAGCATCTCATCTCTTGAAATATTCCCATCCGTAGCTAACAACTCGAATACAGCAGGCATCTGCCATGCAGACAGATCTATTACAACCTTGCAACTCTTTGGAATCACCCGGGGAATATTATCCTGAAATCCACCGCCTGTTATATGTACCATGCCTTTGATGGGGTTATTTTTAAGCAGATGCAGCACGGTGTTTACATAAATACGAGTCGGAGTCAACAACACTTCACCCAGCACGGCTCCGTTCAGCGCATTCAGCCGGTCACTAAGACTATATTTTTTCTCCTCCAAAAAGACCTTGCGCACCAGTGAATATCCGTTGCTGTGCAGTCCGCTGGAAGCCAGACCAATGAGAACGTCTCCCTCACTAATCTCGGAACCGTCTATAAGACGATTGCGGTCCACGACGCCCACCACAAATCCAGCCAGGTCATATTCATCATTTGCATAAAAACCCGGCATCTCCGCTGTTTCTCCGCCTATAAGCGCGCATCCCGCCTCCTTGCAACCAGCCACTATCCCCTGCAGAACACTCAGCGAAACCCCTTCCTTCAGTTTGCCGGTGGCAAAATAGTCCAGCATGAAAAGTGGCTGGGCCCCGCAGACGATTATATCATTGACACACATGGCCACCAGATCAATGCCGATGGTGTCGTGTCTGTTCATCATAAAGGCCAGTTTCAATTTGGTACCTACGCCATCGGTGGAGGCCACGAGCACCGGTGCGGTGTGTTGGGATGTATCCAAGGCAAAAAACCCTGAAAAACCGCCTATGCTGGTCAAAACCCCTCGTTTGAAGGTGGAAAAGACCAGAGGTACCAGTTTTGAAATAAATCTGTTGGCGGTCTCCACGTCCACTCCGGCCTCGGCATATCTGTTTTTTTTCTCGATATTCATAATACTAACTATCCTTCTTCATTCCAAAAATATAAGTTACGGCCATCATATGATAAAAACTTTTTTAGAATTTCCTCATACAAAATGCCCATGTACAACGAGTCCAAAACCGCCCTGTCACCCCGAACAACGCACTGTCATTCCGAGCGTAGCGAGAAATCTTAAGATTTCTCAGTCGCTATGCTCCTTCGAAATGACAAAAGGCAAAAAATTGAGCAAATGACCGACATAGTGCCTCTTATTTTTAATCCAATTACAAAAACAAGTCAATCTCGCTCAAAGCGCCTCTGCGAACTACTCTGAAAGGTCTCACCGACACGTCAACTATGGTGGAAGGAGGGCCACCGCCGCTACCGCCACCATCTACAACCATGTCCGAAGCAGGATTCACAAGTTGGGCCATCACCTCCTGAGCATCATGACAGGCAGGCATACCATGCAAATTAGCGCTCGTAGCAGTGATGGGACAACCCAATGCCCGCACAAGGGCATGGGCAAAGGCATGACTTGAGATGCGCACGCCTATCAACCCGTCAGGGCCCACCAGATGATGCGGCAATTCGGGCCTGGCCCTGAACAATAGCGTCAAAGGACCAGGCCACAATGCCATGAGCCTGTAGGCTTCATTGGGTATTCCCTGAACCAGTTCGTTCAGCCAGGATATTTCTGCTATGAGCACCAGGAGTGGCAGAGCGAGATTGCGCCTTTTTATCAAATAGATGCGACTCATGGCATCTGAACGCTCGATGGAGGCCCCAAGTCCGTAACTCGTCTCCGTAGGATAGGCCACTACTCCGCCTGCCCTCAAAACCCTTACTGCCTGTGCCACAGCCCCAGCATCAATTGTCTTCAATATCTTCATTCTGCGCCATAAGGTCTGCAATCTGACTTTTTCTGTATTGATTCAGGGCATGTTCCAACTTGGCGTCTGAAAGGGCCAAAATCTGCACAGCAAACAGGGCTGCATTCCTTGCTCCTGCCTTACCGATGGCCATACATGCCACAGGAACGCCTGGCGGCATCTGCACAGTGGAAAGCAAGGCATCCATTCCGCCAAGACTGAAATTGGCCATGGGCACGCCTATAATGGGCAAAGTGGTGTGTGCAGCCATTGCACCGGCCAGATGTGCAGCCATGCCTGCTCCGGCTATAATGGCTTTCATCCCCCTCTGGCGGGCGTTTTTTGCATATTCCATGGCCAGATCAGGGGTTCGATGGGCCGAAAGAATACGCATTTCACAGGATACACCGAACTCCTTCAGCACCTTGCGCGCCTCTTTCATCACCTCCAGGTCACTCTTGCTTCCCATGACAATGCCAACCAATGGGCCGTTCTCGACCACTGCCGAAGGTTGCAGGTGTTTTAAGGCCTTTTGGCCAATATCCTTGCGGTAGTGCACTCCATCCCAATGAATCCTGGAGCATGCTTCATAAGCGGCCTCAATAGCCTGAACAATAGTCTCTCCCAGTGCGGTAACACCCAACACACGGCCTCCGGCAGTGACATATTTCCCTTCCTTCATGGCTGTCCCTGCATGGAATACCTGCACATTTGACATCTTTGCGACCTTGCTCAGCCCCTTTATTTTTTTACCTGTCTCATAGGCCCCGGGATAACCCTCCGATGCCATTACCACACACACCGCCGCCTTTGGATTCCACTTTAGATGCAGGGTATTAAGACGGCCCTCGATGGTGGCCTCTATGACCTCCAGAAGGTCGGTTTCAAGTCTCATTAAAATAGGCTGCGCCTCTGGATCCCCAAAGCGGCAGTTGAACTCCAATACCTTTGGCCTGCCGTCATGAATCATCAAACCAGCATACAACACCCCCTTATACGAAATACCCTTCAAAGCAAGGGTCTTGACCACAGGTTTCATAATGGTCTCCAGCACCTCATTGAAAAGGCTGTCCGTAACTACGGGAGCAGGCGAATATGCGCCCATTCCGCCGGTATTGGGGCCGTTATCACCGTCAAAGACCGCCTTGTGATCCTGCGAGGTCGCCAATGGCAATACCGTCTCGCCGTCCGTCACCGCCATAAATGAGGCCTCTTCCCCTGAAAGAAACTCCTCCACAACCAACATTTCACCGGCATTGCCGAACAGCCTACGGCCAAGGATATCCATGACCGCCCCTTCGGCCTCCGCCAGGGTCGCGGCAACAATGACGCCTTTGCCAGCAGCAAGACCATCGGCCTTCAATACCATTCGCAACGAGGCATCACCCTTTGCCCATGCCTCTCGAAGGTACTCAAGAGCAGGCCCTTGCTCTGTAAAAACTCTATATGCAGCAGTGGACACTCCGGCCTCGGCCATAATCTCCTTTGCGAAGGTCTTGCTAGCCTCCATTTGAGCGGCCTGTCTTGAAGGGCCAAACACATGAAAACCATTGACTTCCAGCAGGTCGGCAAGCCCTTCAGCCAGAGGCGCCTCAGGTCCGATTACAGTTATATCAATTCCTTCTCTGCGGACAAATTCCAGTATTCCATTTAGGTCTGTGGCCTTCACAGGCACACACACGGCGCACTGGGCTATACCGGCATTCCCAGGGGCACAATACAGGGCGGCAACGCGAGGACTCATTGCCAGTTTCCAACAGAGAGCATGCTCTCTGCCTCCGGCTCCCACCACCAACACCTTCTTTTTCTGCATGGGTATAACTCCTTCAATGTTTTTCAAGCCTCAATTTCCACCGGCGCAACCACGCCATAGACTTGTGTAACATAGCAAAAAAAAACTGCTCCGAAAAGAGAGGGTAATACAAAGCAGAATCTTATTGACACACTATCAACGATAGGCTATTAAATTAGAGTTTATAAAAAGGAACTGCCGTGTTGCAGACAAAAACCATTAAAAAGGAGATAAAACTTGGCAAATCATAAATCAGCCATCAAACGCATACGTCAAAATGAAATCCGTAGGGAACGCAATGTCAGCAGAAAAACCCGTGTCAAGACCATGATCAAAGAACTTATGTCCCATATAGAGGCCAAGGACCCGGTAAAGGCACTGGAGCAATTCCGGGCCACACAAAAACTCATCGACCAGACGGCAACCAAGGGCACATTCCACTGGCGTACAGCGGCCCGCAAGATCTCACGTCTTCACAAAAAACTCAAGACATTGACCGAAGCAACTGTTCAATAAGTCAATAAGGATATCTATCCAATTGTCATTTCGAAGGAGCATAGCAAGTGAGAAATCTTACCCAATGCTCTAAGATTTCTCGCCTGCTTCACAGGCTCGAAATGACCGATAAAAGCGCTATGGAGCGCAGGTACGGGCACGGCATGCCGTGCCCCAACAGTCAGCAACTGCGCTCGAAATGACAGCGTCGTTTTTTGTTATTTTTTTCATAGGGGCGGCTCATCGCCCCTATGTTATTAAAATATCCCTGTCACACGATGATAGATGATCTCGGCCAGATAACGGCTGAGTTTTCGAGAGGCATTCACCTTGAGCGCATCGCTTTCCATATTGTCTCTGCCTGTAAGAAAACCCTCATCCCGCACCAGATTTGCAGTCTGCCAAAGGATTCTGCCCGTCTGCCCGTCCTTCATGCGCACAGCACACTCGACATTTATTCTGCGCTCCACAGCCTTGTCATAGGTAAGAAAAGAGAGGCCTGAGACCTCCACCTTTTTCACCTCTCCTTCTATGATGACATCCGCATTCTCCCTTTCCGCCAGACGCAAAGCACCGCCTCGCAAAAATTCCCTGCGCAGGTCATCGGTTATCCAAGACGCCAATTGAAACTCGTTGCTCCTGTTGACAAAAGGCTCCACATACACGGTCTGTATTCCAACTGGCAGTACATCGCTGCGCTCAGCGAACCTGTAGCCACAACCAGACATAAGCCCGGTCAAAAAAAACATAAGGACCCAAAAAATGAAAAAACGGGAATAGTTCATTGCACTACCACATTTAGCAGTCTACCAGCCACATAGACAATCTTTTGAATAGCCTTGCCTTTGATATGACGCTCTACAGCGTCATTCTTGCGCACAGCGGCCAATACATCCTCCTGTAAAGCGGATCTGGGCACAGTCACCTCTCCTCGCAAACGGCCGTTTACCTGCACCGCAATCTTTACCTCATCCGCCTTCAGAAGCGTCTCATCAGCCTGAGGCCACTTAGCTGTGGTGATGGATTCCGCATGTCCCATAACACACCACAATTCTTCGGTGATGTGCGGTACCATGGGCGATAACAAAATTAAAACCGCATCCATAGCCTCTCGCATAACCGAAAAAAACGCAGCATCCATACTACAGGTTCCGAGACACCCGCTTACCTCATTTATGAGTTCCATGACCGCGCTGATAGCGGTATTGAACTGAAATCGGCGCTGTATGTCGTCGGTGACCTTGGCGATGGTCTGATGTGTTTTACGCCGAATAGCCTTGAGAGCCGCATTGGAAAACACAGCCTGTTCCAAGGCCTTTTGCGATGTATCCGCTGTGCGTAATTGCTCGGCATTGACTGTGATCATGCGCCACAATCTCTGAAGAAAACGATGGCTGCCCTCTATGCCGTGATCGCTCCACTCCAGGTCCTTTTCTGGAGGCGCTGCAAAAAGAATAAAGAGCCGCACCGTATCCGCTCCATAGCGCCGTATCATCTCGTCAGGGTCCACCACATTACCCTTAGACTTGGACATCTTGGCACCTTCTTTCAATACCATGCCCTGAGTGAGCAGGTTTTCAAAGGGCTCATCCACGGAAAGCCAACCCAAATCCCGCAATACCTTGGTGAAAAATCTGGAATAGAGCAGGTGTAAAATGGCATGTTCCACTCCGCCTATATACTGATTCACCGGCAGCCACTTGGCAGCCCTCTTTCTGTCCAACGGCATGGAGATCTCATTTGGGCAGGTATAACGGGCGAAATACCAGGAAGATTCCACAAAGGTGTCCATGGTGTCTGTCTCACGCATAGCCTCACCACCGCACTTGGGGCAGACGGTTCTATAAAATGCCTCGAAATGCGGCAGAGGCGATCGGCCATTAGCATCCAATTGAGCATCAAGGGGTAGCTCTACCGGAAGCTGTTCCCTTGGCACAGGCACAATTCCGCAGCGGCTGCAATGTATTATGGGGATTGGAGCCCCCCAGTAACGCTGTCTTGAAATACCCCAATCCCTCAATCTATAGGCGACGGTAGGCTCTCCCAACCCATTGACCTTCAACCGGTTCACTATAGCGGCCTTTGCCTCTTCATTGTCCATGCCATCAAACTCACCAGAATTGACTAATCTGCCAGGGCTCTCCCAGGCCTCGGTCAGTTCCTCGGCTATTAGATTCGCCGGTTGCACCACAAGCCTCACAGGCAGACCGTAACGTTTGGCAAACTCGAAATCCCGCTGATCGTGTGCCGGCACGGCCATCACAGCCCCTGTGCCATACTCCATCAGCACAAAGTTGGCCACATATATGGGCACTCTCTCACCTGTGAGGGGATGAACCGCAAAGGCCCCTGTCCACACGCCTTCCTTTTCTTTGGACTCCAGACGTTCTTTTGAAGAGATGGCCGTCCACTTTGCCAGAAAATCCTTTACAGCCTCTTCCTGCTCCGTTCCTCGAGCCAAAGCCATTGTCATGGAATGCTCTGGAGCAATACTGATAAAGGTTACACCGAACAATGTATCCGGTCTTGTGGTGAACACAGTCAGACTTTCTTCCTGTCTATTCTCAACAGAAAAGACAATTCTTGCCCCGTCACTCCTGCCGATCCAGTTGCGCTGCATGGTCAAGACCTTTTCAGGCCAGCCCATCAATTTATCACAGCCATTCAAAAGCTCATCAGCATAGGCCGTAATCCTGAAAAACCAGCCGTACAGCTCCTTTTCCACCACCTTTGTACCGCAGCGCCAACACTCGCCATCCTCCACCTGCTCGTTTGCCAGCACAGTGGAGCAGCTTTCGCACCAATTCACTTTTGAAAGTTTGCGATACACCAGACCTTTTTCATACATCTCCAGAAAAAAGAGCTGCTCCCAACGATAATATGAGGAGTGGCATGTGGCTATTTCCCTGCTCCAATCATAGGAAAAGCCCAATCTTTTAAGCTGGGAACGCATGTAATCGATATTTTCATAGGTCCATCGAGCGGGATGTGTCCCGTGTTTTATGGCTGCATTCTCCGCAGGCAGACCAAAGGCGTCCCAGCCCATGGGATGCAATACCTCGAAACCCTGCATCCTTTTATATCTCGCCACCACGTCGCCTATGGTGTAATTCCGCACATGCCCCATATGAATGCGGCCAGATGGATACGGAAACATCTCCAATACATAATAACGTGGTCTTTCACTCTGTTCGTTTACACGAAAAATCCCCTGTTCATTCCACTTGCGTTGCAGCTCTAACTCTATCTTTGCAAAATCGTACGGCCGTTCCATAGTCAATCTATCTCGTCTGTATGAATTTAGTCTTTAACAGGAACATGTATCTCCTTTAAAACAGCATCCAACACGCCGTTTATAAATGAGACAGCATCATTCGTAGAAAATTTTTTGGCAAGCTCAATGGCCTCATTGATGGCCACTTTCCCCGGAATATCTGGGCAATAAAACAACTCAAAGACACCGATGCGCAAAATGTTTCTGTCCACCAGAGACATACGGTTCAAACGCCAGTTTTTGGAATGCTGCTGTATCAGCACATCTAACGCCCCTCTGTTACGCAACACCCCTTCCAGGATTGTCCTCGCAAACTCAAAGGCAGGATCGGTTTTTGAAACAGCATGGTCCATAAGCCGCAGATAATCCTCATACCATTCCTCCAACACCTCTGTAGAGACACTCACATCAGTTTGCGCCAAAGTACCACTCTCCTCTATTTGCCCTGAATCAGAGTGATGACTAAAGACCGGCCCTACTGAATCAGAAAAATACTGGCCTGCCAAAGAATGCAATTCCAATCCATAGAGCATCTGAAGGGCGATCTCTCTGCCGTAACGACGAATCATCGAATTACTGCTCCATATTTTTCAGCAGGCTGATCATCTCTATTACAGAAAGGGCGGAGTCCCAACCCTTGTTGCCAGCCTTTGTGCCAGCACGTTCTATGGCCTGTTCTATGGTTTCTGTGGTCAGAATACCAAATGCTACAGGGCACTCGGCTTCCAAGGCGACCTGCGCCACGCCCTTAGAGGCCTCGGCCGCCACGTATTCAAAATGCGGAGTAGCGCCTCGAATAATACAGCCAAGGCATAAAATCCCGTCATACTTTCTGCTCATGGCCATCTTTTTGGCCACAAGAGGAATCTCAAATGCCCCTGGCACCCATGCGACCGATATATCCTCATTCAAGACCCCGTGCCGCACCAGGGCATCAATGGCCCCTGACAGCAGCTTGCTGGATATGAATTCATTGAAACGGGCTACAACTATACCCACTTTAAAACCCTCTGCCTGTAACTGACCTTCAAATATTCTCGGCATACTCCCTCCTGTTTATTATCGGCATGTCTCTATTTGCTATTCAGGCAAATTCAATAACAGATGCCCCATTTTCTCGGCCTTGCAACGCAGATACCCTATATTTTCATCATGGGGTGGAATCTCGATGGGAACACGCTCCGTAATCTTAAGCCCGTAGCCCTCAAGTCCCACGATCTTTTTGGGATTGTTGGTCATGATACGCATGCGTCTCACTCCCAGATCCCGTAATATCTGCGCTCCTATACCATAGTCCCTCAAGTCCGCTTGAAAACCCAACTCCTTATTGGCCTCTACAGTATCCCTGCCGTTATCCTGAAGCTGATAGGCCTTCAATTTGTTGATAAGCCCTATACCGCGACCCTCCTGCCTCATGTAGAGCAAAATACCACGGCCCTCACAAGCGATGCGGTGCATGGCGGTCTGAAGCTGTGGCCCGCAGTCGCAACGAAGCGACCCCAGCACATCACCTGTAAAACACTCGGAGTGAACGCGCACCAACACGTCTTCTTCCGGACCAATAGGCAATTCTCCCTTGACCAGGGCCAAGTGCTTATAATCGTCTATGAGACTACTATAAGCAATCAGACGCCAATCGCCACCGAATCGAGACGGCAATCTCACATCCACCTCTCTTTTGACAAAACTCTCCTTCTGAAGCCGATAGGCGATGAGATCCGCTATGGTTACGATTTTCAACCCATGTTCCTTGGCAAATACTTCTAAATCTGGCATGCGAGCCATGGTGCCATCGTCCTTCATTATCTCACATATAACGCCGGCAGGCTTCAAACCAGCCAACCTTGCCAGATCCACCGAACCCTCTGTCTGGCCTGCCCGCACCAGAACACCGCCATCTCTGGCCTTCAAAGGGAATACGTGCCCTGGAGTGACGATGTCATTCGGAGTGGCATCGTCGGCAACGGCTGTAAGTATGGTGGTAGCCCTGTCATGGGCCGAAATGCCGGTGGTGACACCCCTGGCCGCCTCGATGGAGACAGTAAAGGCGGTTCCGAACCTGGACTTGTTGCGAGAGACCATCATCGGAAGCTGAAGTTTTTCCACCTGTTCGGATGTCATTGCAAGACAGATCAGACCCCTGCCATACTTTGCCATGAAATTTATGGCCTCCGGCGTGACCTTTTCTGCCGCCATGGTGAGATCGCCTTCATTTTCACGATCCTCGTCGTCCACCAAAATAAACATTCTGCCTTCTCTGATGTCCTTTAATACCTCTTCTATGGAAGTTTTAGCCATTTCAACTCCTTTTATTGAGCAACCACCACCGCAAAGGTTGCTCCTACGATTATATTTTCCATCAAATCTTTAAGGGCCACAGGGTTACTCAGCCCCTTCACCCTGCCCTATTTTGTTCAACCACAAATGAAGCGCAGGTACGGGCACGGCATGCCGTACCCCAACAAATCTTAAGATTCCTCGCTACGCTCGGAATGACAGCGTATTGCTCGGAATGATAACAGCACCCACAAGTAGGACAGGCGTCTC
>CAYRSX010000005.1:0-152812 GCA_964427245.1 uncultured Desulfobulbaceae bacterium
ATCCTCAACTATGGTACCAAGCCTGTTGGCAAGCTCTCACCACTGCTTGTTCATACGCTTTCTGTCTTCGTTCACCTCTTCCTTAAAGGCCTGCATTTCACTCTTAAAGGCCTTCATCTCCTCCTTCAACGCCTGAGTGTCCCTACGAACCTCATCCTTGAAGGCGCGCATCTCAAACTCGTTTCTAAGTTGGGCATTGTAAACCTTATTAAACTCTATTCCTGTATTGTAAATAAATTGATTTAAGGTGTCTTTTAAGTCATATACTGTTTCTTCAAGGGCAGGCATCTAATATTCCTTCTAAAAACAAAAAATAATCAAAATGCCTCGATAACAGCCGACAAGATGCCTATGATTATGATTAAGATTAAATCTATCAAAAACCAAGTGCAATATCAAAAAATGCCAAAAAACAGACATAGAAGCGCAGCGACTGTCTGTCATTTCGAATGAAGCGCAGGTACGGGCACGGCATGCCGTGCCCCAACAAATCTTAAGATTCCTCGCTTCGGCTCCCAATGACAGCGCTTCGCTCGGTGTTGTATGGGGCAGACACACAGGCCCTCCTTACAAATATGGCAGATACAGCAGATACGATGGTAAAGGGCTATATTACCATTCGGCGAATGCACCGAAGGCCGAAGAGACACAAACGGCTCTACTGCATATTCTGCCATCCGTTGAAGTCATCGGCTGGCGTAGCAGCGGGACAGGCGGTAAGTGCAACGTTTCTCGCACTGTTTTGCTGATAATAGCGGTTTGTATCGGAGTCGTAGCCGTAGATTCTGTCGCCTAAGATGTGCTTTGCACAGGCGTTCATATTGAGGCCTTCTACAGTAAACAACACAGTCACATTGTTCTGCGGAGTGAAGTTCACGGCCCCCACGTTTGCGCCATAGACGTTGTTGTCGGCATAGAAACGCTGCTGCGCGGTCACAGCTGCCATGATGTCGCCTTTGGCCTGGCTGTTATAGCCTGATGCACGATAACTATCGTAAACACGTAAGGCTACTGCGGCAAGTATGCTCAAAATGGCGATGGTGATGATAAGCTCTATAATAGTAAATCCTTGAATGTCCTTCATGACAGTGCTCCGTTTTTTTGAGGGTTTTCATGGTGTTATGGCACCAGACTACAGTTAATATTTCCATTCCAACCACCTGAACAGGTTGCGATATAGGTGGTGCCGCCGTCTGGAATAGCAGCAGATGTCCTCACATTTATAGCACAGGAAAACTCGTCCACAGTAGTCATGGCGTAGAGAGTGCCTGGAAGATTTCCTGGATTTAAAACACAGTTTGGCAATGTATTCGCATCGGCTGGAGTTTTCCCTTCAGATGCCTGGCAATGTGCCGCACGCTCCTGAGCGCAGGCACGGGCGATGTCTATCAGCTTAGAGGCCCTGACCCTCTGCCTGTAGGCATTGTACTGGGGCAGGGCCACGGCAGCCAGAATACCGAGAATGACGATGGTAACCATCAGCTCCACAAAGGTAAATCCCATCGAATCTCTGTCTATGGTCTGCATGATCATATTTTTTACCTATTTCGCTTACGCGGCCAAGACACTTAGAAACAAAAGGCCCGAAGGCAGAAGCCTTCGGGCCGAAGAGATTCAGATTAAGGTGTAAGCGTGCATGTTATGTTGCCATTCCATGCACCAGAGCAGGTTGCAGTATAGGCTGTGCCGCCGATCGTGGCGCTGGTCGCCACATTGATTGGCGCACAAGAAGCTGCATCAGTGGTAGTCATTGCCTCACCACTTGGAAGGTTGCCTGGAGCAGCAACACAGGCGCCAAGAGAATTAAGGGCAGCAGGAGTTGCACCCTCTGATGCCTGGCAATCCGCCACGCGCTGCATGGCGCAGCCACGGGCGATGTCTATCAGCTTGGAGGCCTTGGCCCTCTGCCTGTAGGCATTGTACTGGGGCAGGGCCACGGCAGCCAAAATACCGATGATGGCGATGACAATCATCAACTCAACCAGTGTAAAACCCTTTTGATTCCTTACATTCATAAACATGGTGATTCTCCTTTCTGAGATGTATTTTGTTTGTTAAATCACTTTTCAGAGAAAAGGCTGTGAGGCATGGGCCTCAAGACAAGAACGCTTAACCATTAACTAAAAACCCAACAAAATTACATGAACCCCTTTGATCGCTTCACCTCCTTTCTTTAATATTTGTTTTTTATATAGCGAAAAACATGCCCAAACAAAAAAACTGGGCAAAACCCCTAAAAACACGGCAAACAGGCCTAAAAATGCCTGTTTTTTGCATTTCTGTGCTCACAGGGGGCTCATCAAGTGACACAATTTGCGGCAAAAAGTGACAAAAAATGTCAGTCCCCAAAGGATTTCTATTCCCTCCAAATCATTGACTTCGGGCACAGGCTCCTTCGGAACCATGCGAGAAAGCAATACCCTGCGTGTCCAAACCGTAAACGCTCGCCTCAAAGACACATATCGATTGTCCTTAAGACGCTCTATCAAAACCCTTATGGCAGATCGCAGCTCTTCAGGACTCCTCGCCTTCTCCATACGTAACAAAAAAGCGAAAAGACCTTGAGAACTATTTAACATATCCTCAGGCACACGACCTTCATCCAACAAAAAATACCGTTGCCGTGGAAATAATCCCGTAATCCAACGGACAAAGGCATGATGAGCTCCGATAACTCACGTGCCGCTGTCCAACGACCAAGACCATTATATAGCACCAGCGGAAACACAGGAGGAAGCAACTCATTCGCCTTGATTTGACCCTTCTGAATCAGTTCCTGATACAACAAACCCACATACACCAAAATACGAAGGGCCATTCGAGCATCCACCTGGCTCTGAAACTCAAAGAGCACATATACATAAAACCAAGTATCCAGCTCCCTGGACTTCACACGCCATACCATGTCATTCTGACGCCACTGCATGTCATCACTTACATAATGACTCGCATACGGCTCCAACGTGCTGAAATCCAAGGACGATACCCAGTCCTCACGCACAAAATCCTGTAACAGGCTCACAACCATCTCAGAATGAGAAAATAAAAGCTTATACGCAGAATCGTGATTATCGAATACCATAAAATAAACTATATGATGAAAAAGAAAAAAAATACAATAACAAGGCGAAATTTTACTGAACAGACCAACAAAGCCCGGCCGCAACATTGATGAACTACACAAATATTATTATACCACTATACTGCTGCTTCATTTCATATATCTTTCAAAAAATGAAATTATTTGTGGTGATTCCATTATAAGGATGCTATAATTGTAAAAGCAAAGCGGCCCTTTCAAATCCATTTTGCTGGAATTTTTAAAAGGAGATTTTTATGAGAACAGTTTCAAACGGCGATGTGGTTACCATGCATTATACCGGCACATTGGACAATGGCGATGTATTCGATTCAAGTATCGGTGGTCAACCCTTACAATTTCAAGTAGGCTCAGGACAGATAATTCAAGGCTTCAACGACGCTATATTGGGCATGGAGTTGGGTTCCGAGCGCTCTTTCACACTTACTCCAGACATGGCATACGGCGAACACGATGACAGCCTTGTACACGTCCTACCACGCTCCATGGTGGGAAATCAATTCACGCCTGAGATAGGCATGACCATCGGCATTCAGATGGAAGACGGTATGAAAATGCCTGCAACCATCACATCAGTCACAGATGAAAGCCTCACCATCGATATGAACCCACCTCTTGCAGGCAAAACCCTGCATTTCAAGGTGCAACTTGTGGATATTTCCGATGCCCCTGACGCCGGAGCCTGTAGCTGTGGATGCACCAGCAGTGGAAGCTGCGGGACAGGCGGCGGAAGCAGCTGCGGCAGTGGCGGCGGTTCCTGTGGTTGTTGCTGATACATACATAGGTAACTGAAAATAAGGACAATATACAACAGGGTGTAATTGTAAGGGCGATTCCTGTGTCGCCCTTACCTCTGAGAGAGAATAACCGCAGACGATTAAGGATTTTCAATACGTTTCAGGCAGTTTTTTTTCGCAGTAATGCCATAAAAAAGACATCAGGACCATTCTGTTCCGGCTGAATACAGACAAAATAGCGCTGTGTCAGAAACCTCTTCGCTGCCTCAGGCAGAAATCCCTCTGGATTTACCAGTTCAAACTCCCTTTGAGTGTTCAGAAAGGTAGCCACAACCCCTGTAGTCTCCTCGGGTTCAGAAGTACAGGTGACATAGCACAAAAGGCCGTCAGGCGACAGCAAGAAAGCCGCCTGCTTCAAGAACCTCAATTGCCTGACGGCAGACTCACGAATGAATTGTTCCGTGCGATTCCATTTGATGTCAGGGTGTCTTCGCAGAGTGCCCAAGCCGCTGCACGGGGCATCCAGCAATATCTTATTGAAACGCATTGATTTCAATTGATTATTATCATTGACGATTGCAATGGATTTAATTCCAAGTCTTGCGGCATTTTGTCTCAATTCTCTGAGCCTGGCCTCACTGGTATCGTATGCCGTTATTTGAACGCTGTTCTTGGTCAATTCAGCAAGATGCGTTGTCTTACCGCCCAGGCCGGCGCAGAGATCCAAAATAGAATCAGTAGGTTGAAGATCGAGACAACAGGCCGCGAGCTGTGCCGCCTCGTCCTGCACCTGAAAAAAACCTTCTGTAAAACCCGGAAGTTTTACAGGATTTCCAAAAAAATCGTCCAACCACACGGCCTGAGGACTGTAATCACCTGGTCTTGCAGAGAAACCAGTCTTTTGCAGGAGTTCCAGCAAGCTGTCCCGTGTGATTCTAAGCCTGTTTACGCGCAGACAGAGCCCTGCCTTTTGGTTGTTCCAATGACAGAGATGGTCAACTCCATTTAAACCCAGGCGTCTTTCCCATCGTTTCAACAGCCAGACAGGGTGCGAGAAACGAATTGCAAGCCGCCTAATTGCAGGCAAGGCATTCAAACGGTCTTGCAATGCATAGGAAATGCAAAAAGGATTGGAACGGGACTCCGAAAGTCTTCTGCTCACCGCATTGACCAACCCTGCGGCCCAGGCATTTTTACTCGCTTTTACAGCCTTGACAGCCTCGTTAACAGCAGCAGATACAGGCACTCTGTCCAGAAAATCTATCTGAAAGGCACAGAGCTCCAAAATGGTCCGCACATCAAGAGGCAGGTCTTTTTTAGAGAGAAAGGCATCTATTCGCCAATCCAACCAAGTCTTGTGCCTCAACACTCCATAGACCAGCTCATGCAGCAGGGCATTTTCAAGAGAAAAGATGGAAGAATCGCAAGTATGGGCATTCAGCAAGCGGGAAATGGGCTGGCGCATTCCCTCAACAGCTTTCTGCCAATCTATGAGCACGGCCAAGGCCACAGACCTGGCGGAGACTGATTTAGATGTATGATTTGTTGCGTTATTCAATTGTTTTTCTGACAAATACCGACCCTATCGCAATGTGGTTGCCGCGTATATAATCAGCCACTCTCATACGGCGCTTACCCGGAGCCAATATCTCTTGCACCAGTAAGACATTTCGCCCATCTTGACCACAGGCCACCAAAAGCCCCCTGTCGTCGCAGGAGAGGACAGTTCCGGCCGCAGCAAGGTCAGGGAAAAGACCGGCGGAAGTATTTGATGAAGTAAAGTCCGGACGAAGACCACTCACCACTATAGGTCGAAAGAGGCGCACAATCACGCCGTCCAGCAAGGAGCATGCCCCTGGCTTTGGGTCCAAGGCACGTATGAGATTGGCCAGGTCTTCGGATGGCTGCCGCCAATTCAACCAGGCCATCTCCGAGGTTATTGGAGGGGCAAGACTTACGCCCTCTGAGGGCTGTTCCACCGGCTTCAAGCTACCAGCAGCCAGCAATTTCAGTGTATCAAGCAGGGCGGAGGCCCCCAAAAGTGCCATTCTAGCATATAACTCACCAAAGGTCTCATCTGGTTGAATCTCCAGCGCACGCTGTAACAATATGGGACCTGTATCCATTCCAGCATCCATACGCATTATGGTGATACCTGTGGTGCGCTCGCCGTGTATCAATGCCCACTGAATGGGCGCAGCCCCTCGATATTTGGGCAAAAGGGAGCCATGTACATTGATGGGCATGATTTTGGGAATATTCAGCAGGGCCTGAGGCAGTATCTGACCAAAGGCAGCGGTAACGATGAGGTCCGGCTCAAGGGCTGAGATTTCCTGCAAAAAAGCAGAATCCCTGACTCGTTCGGGCTGCAAAACCGGAATGCCCTGCGCCTGAGCCGCTGTTTTTACAGGGCTCGGATGAAGCGCCTTGCCACGGCCTCGCGGCCTGTCGGGCTGTGTGACAACCGCCGATATCTCGTAACCGACTGCAACCAGGGCATTCAGACTGGGCACCGCAAAATCAGGGGTGCCCATAAATATAATCTTCAAAGAAAAGGCTCCTTATATCTGTTATCTTTTCAATTTAGCCCATTTTTTCCGAAAAATAACCTTTTTAAGAGGGCTCAAGCGCTCCACGAAACAGATGCCGTTCAGGTGGTCGAGCTCATGCTGAATGCAGCGTGCGAGCAGGCCATCGGCTTCCATTCGAATCTCTTTGCCTTTTTGATCATACGCCATAACCTGAACACGCTCAGCACGCTTCACCTTCTCGGAATAATCAGGCACGCTTAAGCACCCTTCTTCATCGCATACCTCACCCTCAGCAGCGGTTATCACAGGATTTATCAGCACAATAGGGGCCGGCTTTGAATCCTCGCCTCTCTGGCCCAGGTCCATGACCACCACCTGCTGAAGCACGCCCACCTGATTGGCGGCAAGACCTATTCCCTTGGCCTTGTACATGGTCTCAAACATATCCTCCACCAGTTTGAGAAGCCCCTCATTCAGCTCATTGACCGGCTTCGCCACGGCGGACAGGATCTCGTTGGGATAGATTAGTATTTTCACACTTTAAACACTCGTATGGCCTGCTGCAGATGAGATGCCAGGTTGCCCAAAGTGTGAGACGCCTGTGTTACGGTATTGGCGATTCGAGCCGTTTTTTGATTCACCTCGGAGATATCGCCTATCATATTCACGATTCCCTGCACGTTCTGATTGGCCTCCTGAGAACGCTGGCTGATCTCGTTGACAGTAGCGGTCTGCTCTTCAACGGCAGCAGCCACACTTTCAGAGAATTCGGCCATGCGCTGTATGGTATCTGCAACCTTCTGGACCGCCTCCACGCTCTGATGAGCGCCGGACTGAATACTACTCACTATGTTATCTATCTCCATTACGGAATTTGCTGTCTGTTTGGCCAGTTCCTTTACTTCATTAGCCACCACCGCAAAGCCCTTACCTGCCTCACCTGCACGAGCCGCCTCTATGGTGGCGTTAAGGGCAAGCAGGTTGGTCTGCTCAGCTATACTACCTATGAGCTTGCTGGCCTCTCCAATCTTAACCGAAGCCTCAGCCAACTGCTGAATGATGTGCTGGGAGTTATTGGCCTCTTCACTGGCCTGCACAGCCACATTTCGAGCATCTCCGGAGTTTTTCGCAATCTCGGTGATGGTGGCGGTCATCTGTTCCATGGCGGCTGCCAGCCCACTCACACTGCCTGAGGCCAGCTCAGCATTGCTGCGAATGGCCACAGCCTTGCTTTCAGCCTCCTGAGATGCCTGTTGCAAAATGTCGGTTGAGGAAAGCAAGGTATCACCCTCAACGCTGACCTGGCCCGCAGAACGCTGAATCTCGGCGATAAGATTGGCCAAAGACTGCACAGTATTGTTCAAAGCCAGGGCGAGCTTTCCTATCTCGTCGTTTTTGTCAATGTTCAAGGTGTGCGTAAAGTCGCCTTCCGCAAGATGAGAAGTAAATGCCACAATCTCCTTAAGTGGTGTGGTTACCGCCCTGCATGTGAAAAGATAGGCGGTCAGGGGAAGCAGTACTGACATGGCTATCATCAGAGCTATGAAGGAATAGACCACCTTATCCACCTTGGCCAGTTCGTCATTTATGAATTTGATATCCTCGGCCACAAGGTTATAGCCCACTACATCGCCCTTGAAGTCCTTAAGCTCCGACGCTACAATAAAGTGGCTGCCAGTTACTCCATAACCATGCTTTATTATGCCGTCAACGTCAATCCCCTTAAAGAAATTGATCACCTCTGCATCAAACCACTTATCCTGAGCCACCACAAAATCAGCCCCTATCTCCGTGGGTTTTTGCAGAGTTACAGTGGAAAGCAGACTCCTTTTCATTAACGTTATAAACATCTTGTTTTCTTTTTTCATATCTTGAGCTATGGAACCGGTGCCGTCAATCAATTCAATGGAACCTATGTAATCGCCCTCTCGTATGATGGGAGCGATGCCGCGCAGGGCCATACCATCACGACCGACCTCTATGCCACCCACAAACTTCTTTTTGGATTTCACTGTCTGCAGGGTCTCTCGCCATGTAAGGTCATCGCCGAACTTGTTCGGCGCCCATGTGCGCAAAAAAGACCTGAGTTCTCCGGTATGCATCTGTACCTTGGCGGTCTTCATGGCAGAAAGATTCATATACTCCGCCAGGAGATCGGTAAGCCGGTTCAGGGCGAGCTCTCTATTGTCCTCAATAATGGCCTTGGACAAAGTGCCGTTGTTGGCCAGACCTATGGCATTGGATACCAGAATATTTATTTTTTGATCTATATGCCCATAGATCAAAATGGACAGCAGGCCCTGACGTGCCTTCATGGTATCTGTCTTCAATTTAGAATGGGCAAATAAACTGTAACCAACACCGATTACAATGGAAACAGACACTACAAGCAAAATGATGGCTACGAGTTTGTTATTTATACTGCTGTTGCATTTCCCTATCATTATCATTACCTCCAAATAATATTCGAATGTATTTTTTATATCATACTAAAATGCACCAGACTTGCAATGAGTTATGCCGGTGTATTTTATATTAAGATAAATAATTAAACACCAGCATCAAACACCATGAATGACGGTCTCAGACACAAGATAAAGCTGTTTTACAAGGCATCTAAGCTCCTCGTCTTTGATGGGCTCAACCATGGCATCAGCGGTCCTTTTAAGCTCCTCCGGAACATCTTTTTTCACTCTCTGCCCGTTGTAACCGGCATTCTTTTGCAATTTTTCAAAAGTACTCCACAACTTCTGAACATCGCCCAAAAACATACGTATGTCTTGAAGTTTTTGAGACTGCAATCTTTGGTTCAGGGCAGTGATCAACACATGGCGTTGAAAGGAGAGTTGCTGCATCCAAATGGAATCTGAGACCATAAGAAACAAGATACCATTTGAATCTATATGATGGGGCCAGGCATGAAGTGCTGTTTCAAACCCCACTATACTCTTCCACTCCCTCCAGACAGGCAGGTATTCCCAATGCGTTCGAATCGCTAATGGCAATACAACATGAACAGACTTCATGAAAACAGTTTCTCTTTCAGACATCACCCTATTCTCAACGAAGTGGAAGGATTAACTCGAGCCGCCTGCCTGGCAGGATAGATGGTGGCCCCAAAACAGATGAGCACAGCCGATACAGCAATGCTTACAACATCCTGCGTGTTGAGCATAATGGGCAGAGAGTCGGTGTAATATACCTCGCTTGGTATGCTTATGAATTTATAATGCTTGAGTAGATTGCACAAGACAATTCCACCCGCTACCCCCAAAAATGTGCCAATCAGCCCCACCATAAGGCCGTTATAGATAAAAATATGCAGTATCTGGCGATCGTTAGCGCCCATGGCCTTGAGAATGGCAATATCTTGATTTTTGTCCATGACCATCAGAATCAGGGTGCTGATGATGTTCATGGCCGCCACTATGACTATCAGAGTCAAAATGATGAACATGGCCAGCTTTTCCAGCTTCATGGCCGAAAAGAGATTACGACTCAGTTTCTGCCAATCCAGCACCAGAAAACCATTGCCGATTCTCTGCTGAATGACAAAGGACAGGCGATCTGTCTGATAGATATCCGAGACTCGAAGCTCGATGAGATGGGCCTGGTTTTGCAGACCCAAAAGCCTCTGGGCCTCATGAATATTCACGAAGGCCAGAGTGCTGTCGTATTCATACACACCGGTGGAGGTGATACCGGCTACAGTGAAATTACGTATCTTGGGCAGAGTGCCCATGGGCGTTATTGTGCCGGTTGGAAGGGCTATACGCACGTTCTTACCCACATAAAGACCCAGATTCCTTGCCAATTCCTTTCCAACAATAATGGGCGGCGGACGATTTGAATCGCTATTTTCCAGTGCTTCCACACCGTTACCCTGTATGACCTTGCCCACATCCATGACGCTTGAGATGGTCTTGGGATCAACCCCTCGAATCAATGTGCCATAGACATTGATATCCGAACTCAGAAGACCTTGCATAAGTATCATGGGGGTGGCCGCCACGACATAGGCGCCGTAATCAGCCATGCCGATTTTGCTCATTAAGGAAGCAAAAAAACCAGTTTGAGGCACACTGACGCCCACCAGCTCCCTTTGCAGCAGATTCGGGGCATCTATGGGCCTTTCTATACTTCTCACGACTATATGAGAGGTTACACCAAGTATCTTCTCCTTTAGATGCGCCTCGAAACCAGCCATAACAGCTATTACCACAATAAGTGCCATTACGCCCACAGTTACGCCGGCTATGGATATGGTGGTGATAAGGGAGATAAACGCCTGTTTTCTGCGGGCTTTCAGATAACGAACGGCAACAAACCACTCAAATGGAAGATTATTAAACAAAGCTGGAAGTGTCCTTAATTTATTTCTTCTAATTCTTTTTCAATTTCAACCAACAATTCGGCCTTGATGACATTTTTCAAAAGCCGAACCAATATGTCTCGAGATTCTATACTCTTTATCTTCTCTGTAAAACGCTGTGCATCCTGCCCAAATTTTTCAGTCAAAGCGGCTAAAACCATTTCTTGTGCATCAAGAATCAAACCTTTTTGAATACCTTGCTGAATGCCTTCGTTATAAAATGGATCCTTCAGAACATCAATTACTATTGGCATATCTGCCTCCTTTCGTAAGCTGTTTAATTCATATAAAGCGCTTTTTCTCAATTTTACCAGATACAAAAGTTTTCTGATGTAATTATCCCGTTCTTTTTCAGGAAGACAACGCAATTTTTCCAACAGGCTTTCCCAAAAACCATCGCTCCTACGACACAACACTGCAAGGATGTTATCGTTTGGGTCATCACTTGCAATGAGTTCAGCACAATCTATTTCCTTGATATCCATCAACTCATATCTGAAAAATAAATTTTTACGCTCAAGTTTATTTACAAATGGATTTTCGCCGTCTCCTACCCATAAAACCATCTGTTGTGGCACTATATGATATTGCTGATATATCAAACAATAATACCGCAGCATACGAAATGGAATGAATACATCAGCCTGAGCCTGTACTTCCAAATGAAATATCTCTCCATTCTTCAATCTGACCAATAAATCCGCCTCTCTCTCCTCTACCTTTGGAAAATTAACATCCAGATATTCAAGGGGAGCCACTCCTGCCAGAATCTTTACAAAACACCGCGGCAAACCTTTAAGAAGATCCCGTAATGTTCTATCAAATATAAATCGTTCAGGCATCAAGCCAACCCTCACTTTTCATTGTTTATACTCACTTCCGGCTTGAGCTGAGGGAATAAAATGACATCTCGAATGGATGGGGAATCCGTAAACAGCATAACCAGCCTATCAATGCCTATGCCCTCTCCGGCTGCAGGCGGCATGCCGAATTCAAGGGCACGGACATAGTCTTCATCCAGTTCAGGGGGTATCTCCTCGTCATCCCCACGATTGGCTATCTGCTCCTCAAACCGACGATACTGGTCTCTGGGGTCATTCAGCTCGGAAAAGGCGTTGGCGATCTCTCTGCCCGTGATAAAGAGCTCGAAACGATCAGTCACCTCTGGATTTTGTACGTTCCTTCTGGCAAGGGGAGATATGTCCGTAGGATATTGAGTGATAAAGGTGGGCTGAATGAGCCTTGGCTCCACTAATTCATCAAAGAGCTTGATCAAAAGCTTACCCAACAACTCATCGCCCTTGACCGGCACGCCCATATCCCTAAGCCTGGAGACAAGGGCCCCTCGGTCTTGAAGTTCATGGGCAGGGATTCCGCCTACCTCCACCAGCGATTCATGTACGGTAAGACGCTTCCACGGCCTTCTGAGGCTGATGACATTCCCCTGATATTGCAACTCCTCTCTGCCGAAAAGCTCTGCGGCAATGAAACAGAAAAGGTCTTCTGTAAGATTCATCATGTCCTCATAGGTTGCATATGCCTGATAGAATTCCACCATGGTGAACTCAGGATTATGTTGAATGGAGATGCCTTCGTTTCGAAAGTTTCTGTTCAGCTCGAAGACTCGCTCAAATCCTCCAACCAGCAGCCTTTTTAGATAGAGCTCCGGTGCAATACGCAGATACAAATCAATGCCAAGGGCATTGTGGTGGGTTACAAAGGGTTTTGCCGTGGCACCACCCACTATGGACTGCATCATGGGTGTTTCCACCTCCAGAAAACCATGATTCGTCAGGTATCTTCTTATGAGAGAGATGATTACAGAACGCTTACGAAAGGTATCCCTGACCTCCTTGTTCATGATCATGTCCAGATATCTCTGGCGGTACCTGGTTTCCTTGTCCTTTAGACCATGAAATTTCTCTGGGAGCGGCAGCAGAGACTTGGTGATCAGCCGAATATATTGCACCTCCAAAGTAAGTTCATTGGTTTTAGTCCTGAAAAGAGGGCCTCTGGCCTCCAGGATATCGCCTATGTCCAGTTTCTTGAAGAGTCCATAGGCCTCCTCGCCTATCTTGTCCCGTGCGATGTAGAGCTGCAATCTGCAACATGAATCCTGTATCTGAACAAAAGCGGCCTTGCCGAAACTGCGAATGGCCATGATGCGTCCAATGACTCGCAAAGACGGCGCTGCGGCCTGTAACTGTTGGGCATTCAAGGTGCCGTATTTGTCGATAATCTCCTGAAGATTGACGGCCGTGCCGTGAGCTGTCTCATTACAGTCATTGGGATAGAGCTGAATGCCGTTTTTTTCCAGTTCCTCGGCCTTTGCCCTGCGTTGTTTGACGAGCTGATTTTCTTCCATAAAAATTCCTTACATAGCTGAAGTATGGTGGATTGATGAAACATTATTCATAGTGTAATCTCGAAACAGAGTCAAGGAGACAATTTCACCCATCGCGTGTGGCTGTTTCATCGCTTCGCTTTGCGCAATGACAAGCTGTTGTGCATTATTTAGAGAGTGAATCAAGGTGTCATTTAGAGGGCAACGTCCCATGGCAATGCAGTAAAATGCAAAATGAACGATCAAAAAACAATTCAAGAAATTCTGTTGGATGTATCCCGATGGCTCTGGTTTCAGAAACGCATGGGATTGGAATATCTGCCTAATGACAAAGAATTATGCAGCCTGCTGCATACTCAAGGGTTCCACAGGGCGGCCGATGCAGCCCCTAATAGGCATAACCCTGCACCGATACAACAAAAAGACTGGCCGGCGAAAATACAGCCGCAGCCTTCTCGAGCCACGGTTCAATCAGAGGCTGTTCCATCGTTTCAATATAAGGATTTCAATGAATTACAATTCGCTCTCGCAGCATGTACAGGCTGTGATGCAGTCAAATCTAAACGCCCTGTTCCAACAAAACCAGTTCAACAACCCAAAGTGATGGTGGTGACGGATACAATCGATTACGAAGAGGAACTGGAAGGCAGCTACTTCACAAGGCCTGCAATGGAACTGCTGGACAAAATGTTGACTGCCATAGATCTTTCACTGAATCAGGTATATCTAACCGGTCTTTTCAAATGCCGGACCAGTGCAAAACCGAAACGCAGGGATGTAGAACGCTGCGCCGGCTTTCTCATGGCCGAGATCGGGCTTTTAAAGCCCAGGGCCATTCTCTCCTTCACACCGCTTCTTTCATGGCCGATGCTTGGGAAAACGGCATCTCTCTCTCGTCTGCGCGAACGGCCGCACATTATTCGCATAAATGACCAGGAGCTGACAATCTTCTTCACTCACTCTCCGAATACCATATTGAAAACCACTGGAAATGCCCAGAAGACGCTCAAGCTGGAGGTATGGAAGGACCTTCAAAAACTTCAAGAGGCATTGAAAAAAACAGAGATAACCACCTGAGATGGCTTCAAGACACATAGATTGGCATGGCCAAATGCCCAGTATATATGACCAGTGGAGGTGATTGGTGGAGATGATGGGATTCGAACCCACGACTTCCACGTTGCGAACGTGGCGCTCTCCCAACTGAGCTACATCCCCACAATTTCAGTATGTTTTGAGCAAAATCAGCCCGGCATCAAAAACCACTGTGCATGCCGACGCTCACTCTGATACATGTTCAAAGCCGACCGCTTTTACCCGCCGGCCAAGCGGCTCAATTATCGATATCTGGCATTCACATGAAGACCGCCAAACAGCCATATTAGTAACAGAAGCCGGCCTTCAATGCAAGTCTTCCCTGGGCAAGTCTTCCCTGGAAGTTCCAATCACGCCCCTCCACGGAGAACTTCCCCATTCCAGCCAGCCCCATACTGAAATGGCAGTAAACACTGAAAATAGCACGGCCTGAGCATAGATTCCGTAGTAAATGTCCACCGCCACCCACCCCATATTGGCTATGGTATAGACAGCGAAGCTCGAACGCATCTTCCTGACATTCAGGACAGCGCCGGCAATGCTCAAAAAGGTCAAAAACCAAGATATCCAGGGCATAACTTCCATGATTTTGATTAACAGAATGCAGCAAACTTTGCAAGAAGCCACCATAAAAGAGGGCTTGAATTCTAAAAATGGATATGATTACATAAAAAATAATTCTAATATCGTGGAGAATAATATGTATTATCGAAATATAAAAATTCTCATCCCACACATTTTATTTGAACAACTATCATCCATATCACAACAGGAAACAGAAAAATACACTTATATCACATATAGAACAGAAAATGAATTGATAGACCAAATAACAAAATATCATTACGATTCAATAATCATAACTCAATCATCATTAGAAACAAATATATCTGAAATATATCATAAATTAATTAAAATTCTTGCAGAAGATACAATTCTAATATATATTACAAATGAGTCACGAGAAAAAATAGATATTACAATACAAAGCAATACCCATGCAAGAAAATTCTTTGTTTTTACAGAACAAATCAGTGGTATAAACCTGTTGGAGATAATAAAGGCCATACAAAATCTTAAAGGAGCCAAGGATCAGTATATCAATTTCATCAATATCTTTAATGAAATAACAGACCAGATAAAAATAAATTCCCAACAGTTAAACACTGGAATTTTTAATTTCAAAACATACTTTGAAGAGCTTTTATTGAAAATTTTAAATACAGACAATAAAACAGAAAAACCTGATATGATCTTGACAAGAGTTGCCATAGAAGAAAAACATGCAAAATGGTATTTATATCAATATAAAGACAATAAATTAGAAAAAAACATATTGAATCTTACTTTAATTCCAAAAGCATCAGACATCAATGCGCGACTATTCCATTGTAATGGTGAAGAAGTAAAACAACAGTTCAAAATTTTTATACATAAACTTCAAGAAGCAGCTCCGGAAATAGATGTTCGGAACATGACAGCATATTTAAGTAACAGACTATCGATTTTCTGTATCAATTATGGCAGAGAAACAGGTAGGCTCGACGCTCTGTCTTTGAAGCTGTTTGCAGTAGATATCTTGCTACTACAGGATATCTTTCAGCAATTCAAGGAAATAGATGATCTTGCTACAGATACGATAAAATCTTTGGCAACCATATCGGAAGTAAATGACGAATATGCCGGGCAACATATGCATAGATTCGGACTGTATTGCAAACTTATGGCTGAACATTCCGGAATGTCCATAAATGAGATTAAAACTATTGAAATACAATCGCAACTTCATGACGTAGGTAAAATCTATATCCCTCAAGCCATATTGCACAAAATCGGCAAGTTGACTCAAGAAGAATGGGAAGTTGTAAAAATGCACACAATTCACGGAGCGCGCATAATAGGTGACCACCCACGCATGAAAATGGCCAAAAACATCGCCCTGACACACCATGAACTATGGAACGGCACCGGCTATCCAAACGGACTGAAGGGGGAAGAAATACCTCTCGAAGGTCGCATAGCCGCCCTGGCCGACACCTACGATACTCTGCGCATGATACGTTCTTATAAGGAAAGCTACGACCATGCCACCGCCTGCCGCATCATTTTGGAAGGGGACGAGCATGGCTCTCCGGATTCCTTTGACCCGCGTCTCCTGCTGATATTCAAGCAGTTTCACTGGCAGTTCAACGACATATTTGAAGCGAATCAATAAAACGAACCACACACCCGTCGCAGTCATTTATATCGTGCTTTTCAATTCCTCCAAAATGTGTTAACTAAATTCAAAATTCCTTACAAGGAGCCCTCATGAAACTCAAAATATTACTCACACTCTGTTCCGCATTGTCCATTTCCATGCTTCTGGCAGGTTGCGAAGGACAAATGCCTTCCAAAAAGACCGAGGCGGCAAGCCCTGACAAAAAGATGTCAGAATCAGCCAATCCGACTGCCAGTCCGATGGGTAAGCCTACAAGTTCGGGCCCCACGATCACGGGCAAAATCAAAGAGACCATGAACAGCGCAGGCTATACCTATGTGCTGCTGGAAAAAGATGGTGTTCAAACCTGGGCCGCACTGCCTGAAACACAGGTGCAAACAGGCCAGGAAATCACTATCTATGCCGGCATGGAGATGAAAAACTTCAAAAGCAACACACTGAACCACACCTTCGACAGCATCATCTTTTCTTCGGGCATTGCAGGTGCTGTTTCGGGCAAAAATACCCCCCAGCCCGGCGGTGCCAACATGAAGCCGAGTGCAACAACCGATACCGACGCTGCCCATGGAGCCTCTGGTTCCGCCCTCCATGGTGCTGAAATGCCGGCTACTTCGGCTGAAGGCCCAAAAATGGAAAAGACTCCGGAGCAGATGGCCATGGAGGCCCACTCCACAGTCAAACGCATCGATCCTCTCAAATTCCTTGGTGAAAAGATCGACAGGGCCGCAGGAGAAAACAGTTATGCCATAGCCGACATACATGCAAAGGCCAAGGAACTGGCGGGCAAAACCGTACAGGTCAAAGGCAAGGTCACCAAGGTGTCCACGGGCATCATGGGCAAAAACTGGGTACACATGCAGGACGGCAGTGGCTCTCAGGATGCCCAGAACTTCGACATGACCGTCACGACGCAGGCTCAACCCAAGGAGGGAGAAATTGTAACCTTTGAGGGAATGCTGGCCGCTGACAAGGATTTCGGCGCGGGTTATCGCTATGATGCCATTATAGAGGATGCAAAACTCAAACAATAACACCATGTCAACCACGAAAAACCATACGCTTCAAGTGAATTTCGGCTTTGAAGTAGTAATCGAGTATCAAATACGCCTGAAAAGTGGCCAGTTAGTGGATTCCTCCGAAAAATCAGGGGGGCCTGTGAGACTCATCTGCGGCAACGGCGATTTTCCAAGGCCTGTCGAGGAAGGGATCGTAGGCCTGAAACCAGGAGATATAAAGGTCATACCAGTGCCGCCTCAATATACCTACGGCCTTTACAACCCCAAACAGGTAGTGCTGGTGGCGGCGGAACGAATATACGAAGAGATTGCCATAGGCAAAATGGTCAAGGCACCCGATGAATTCGGTCTAAAAAGACCTGCTTTGATCAAAAAATTCTGGGAAGGTGTAGTGCTGCTGGACTTCAATCACCCCCTTGCAGGCCAGACCATGCTCTTCGAGGTCAAGATTCGGGATATCAACCCAGATTCAGCTAAAAAGGAGCAAAATTGAACACCATTCTGAAGCAGACAGGTCTTTTTGACATATATGAAAAAATAGAGGCACGAGAACGGCTTTCAGCAAAGGACGCTGAGCGTCTCTACGCATCCCGTTTTCTTTCAGTCATCGGTTGGCTTGCCACTTTGGTCAGAGAACGCATAAATGACAAAAAGGCCTGGTATATCTACAATCAACACATCAATTACTCGAATATCTGCACAAATCTATGTAAATTCTGTGCATTCGGAAAGGAAAAAGGCGCTCCGCTCTCCTATGAGATGTCCATCGACGAGATCGTAAGCCGCATTCGAGAGCGCAAGCACGAACCCATCACAGAAGTGCATATAGTGGGAGGGCTGCACCCCGACCTTCCCTATGATTATTATCTGGAGATGCTCAGGGCTATAAAGCGCGAACGGCCTGAAATCCACATTCAGGCATTCACATGTGTGGAAATAGCACACATAGCCAGAATGGGCGGCAAAAGCATTGAAGAAACCCTGACCGACTTGGTAAATGCAGGTCTTGGCTCCATTCCAGGCGGCGGTGCCGAGGTCTTCAGCCCTCGCATTCGAGAGCGCCTCTGCCCCAGCAAACTCCCTGGCAAAGACTGGATTCACATAGCCAAGACCGCTCATAAGATGGGGATTCACACCAACGCAACCATGCTTTACGGCCACATCGAGACCGTGCAGGAGCGTATAGAACACCTGATCGCCCTCAGAGAGGCACAGGACGAGACAAACGGCTTTCTGTGTTTCATTCCCCTGGCCTTTCACTCAAAGAATACGCAGATGGAGGGCATCTCCCAGACAAACGGTGTGGATGACCTCAAGACCATCGCCATCTCCAGGCTCATGCTGGACAACTTCCCTCATATCAAGGCATATTGGGTGATGCTGGGCCAGAAGGTGGCGCAGATCGCCCTTTCCTTTGGAGCGGACGACCTGGACGGCACCATTTTAGAGGAACGAATCACACATATGGCAGGGGCTGAGACATCACAGGCCATGAGCAGAGCAGAGATTGAACGGCTCATTCGAAATGCAAGTTTCGAACCTATAGAGCGTGACACCTTATACCAACCTGTATGAGTTTCACTCTCGCATCACTTACACAAAGGGCGCTGACTCAGCGTCTTTCCCCTGACGAGGCCGTATATCTCTACAAAAATGCCAGTCTCACCACACTTGGAAGCCTGGCCCACGCCAGGCGTATGGCTGCACACCCTATCCCTGTCGTCACCTATATCATCGACCGCAACATCAATTACACAAATATCTGCGTCTCAGGCTGCAAGTTCTGTGCATATTATTCCGCTGCAAATGCAGAAACCGAGGTCAATACTCGGCAAAAGCCGTTTTTACTGTCTAGAGAGGAACTGTCCCAAAAGATTCAAGAAACTTTGAACCTGGAGGGCAGGCAGATACTGCTTCAGGGCGGTCTGCACCCTGACCTACCTCTGGAGTATTACGAAGATATGCTCTCCTTCATCAAAAAGGAGTTTCCTGAGATTTATTGCCACGCCTTTTCACCTCCAGAGGTCGTGCACTTCGCCAGACTGTCCGGACTGGACATAAAAACCGTGCTGCAACGCCTAATTTCAGCCGGGCTCAACTCCATTCCAGGCGGCGGGGCAGAGATTCTGGTGAACCGAGTCAGGGAACGCATCGCACCACGTAAGGCCACAGCGAAAGAGTGGCTGAGCGTCATGGAAATCGCTCACGGCCTTGGGCTGAAGACCACCGCCACCATGATGTTCGGACACATCGAGACCATCGAGGAACGCATTGAACACCTGCAGGCCATTCGAGACCTGCAAGACAGGACTTTCGGCTTTACCGCCTTTATTCCATGGCCGTTTCAGCCTCAGAACACCGCCATCGATGTGCAGCCTGCCACAGCAGACGAATACCTACGCACCCTGGCCATCTCGCGCCTGTTCCTGGACAATATTGCCAACATTCAGGCTTCCTGGGTGACTCAAGGCCCTAAAATAGCTCAGATCGCCCTATTTTTCGGAGCAAATGACTTTGGAAGCACCATGATCGAAGAAAATGTAGTCGCAGCGGCAGGTGTGAGCCATAGGCTCTCCGAAGAAGAGATCAGAAGGCTCATTCAAGGTGCTGGCTTCGAGCCCCGACGCAGACGCATGGATTATACGCTGTTATGAGCGGCCTTGTCATTCACCGAGCCAAATGGGTGGTGCCGGTCACATCGCCGGTTCTGGAGAATGGGGCTGTGGCGGTCTTTAACGACAAAATAGTCGGCGTTGGCAAGGCTCATGACATCCTCACGCGCTTTCATGGAGAACTCATAGACCACGGCTTCGCCATACTCTGCCCCGGCATGGTCAACTGTCACACACATCTGGAGCTCTCCGGACTTCACATGCGTCTTTCTCCAACGAGTTCCTTTACTCGATGGGTCGAGAACATGCTGGAGGCCAAAGAAAATCTATCTACTCAGGATGAGGAAGATGCCATCAACAATGCAATTTTTCAACTCAAGAATGAAGGCATTATAGCAATAGGCGATGTGGGGAATACCACCATTGCGCCTACCCTGCTGGCTGAAAGC
Organism: uncultured Desulfobulbaceae bacterium; assembly: GCA_964427245.1. Lineage (GTDB taxonomy): Bacteria > Desulfobacterota > Dissulfuribacteria > Dissulfuribacterales > DYLC01 > JAQVIJ01. The sequence continues at coordinate 20,478 of CAYRSX010000005.1, forward strand.
CATTCCATCGACATCTATTATGTATTTTTCCAAGAGATTATCTGCCTTAAAAGACAAGATGCACCGAATCTGAGTGCCATGGACATGCGCATGAATGATCTGGAACGCAAGGGATTTCTTGCGACCATTGCACCGCATGCCTGTTATTCCGTATTCCCAGAGCTTTTAAAGACAATCAAGGGGCTCTGTACTGGGCGTAACCGGCCATTTTCCGTGCATGTTGCCGAGTCAGAGGAAGAGATGACATTTCTAACATCCGGCACAGGTCCCATGCGAACATTTCTTGAAAAAAAAGGCAAATGGCCTCTGGAATTCCAAATACCCAAAACCTCGCCCATACGACACCTGCATCATCTAGGGGTACTGGACGCCAATACCATCTGCGTGCACTGCGTTCATCTCGACGACGAAGACATGAACCTCATGGCATCGTCAGGGGCAACGGCATGTCTGTGCCCAAGGAGCAACCTGTTTCTGGGCTCCGGTATTCCGCCAGCGGCCAAACTTGCCTCGCAGGGCATTCCCATTGCATTAGGCACAGACAGCCTGGCCAGCAACGACAAACTGTCCATATTTGCAGAGATGTCCTCTCTGGCTCGATTGGCGCCTGGGGTTTCCAGCGAAACCATCTTTCGGGCCGCCACATTGGGCGGAGCAACAGCCCTAAAACTTCAAGACCAAATCGGTTCATTGAAACTCAATAAAAAGGCAAGTTTTCTCTCCATACACACCGAAAACTGCAAAACTGACCAGGAAGTCTATGATTTTCTGATACACTATACACCCAGCGATACAAGCAGAGAGAATATGCAATGGATATCACGGCCTGTAAGCACAAAGAAGAGTGAACGGCCTCGCAGGAACAGGGCTGATCACATCATTTGAAGGGATATGTCCAAGGAACAGGTTCTGAAGATAGGCATAGTAAATTTCATAAACACATCGGGCATATATGTACCATGGCAGGACATGGAACAGACCTGCACCAGCGCCACAACCCCATGGCGAGTCATAGAAGGCCCTCCCAGTCTACTCAATCGGCTGTTGAAGGCAAATGAAATAAACGTGGGGCTCATCTCCTCTTACGCCTACGGCCTTGACATTCAGGACTACTGCATGCTTCCAAACCTGGGCATCAGCGCGGTCGGAGCCGTGGGAAGCGTATTTCTCATCACACGCAAGGCTCATGAACTGCATGAAATGGAGGACAAACGCATTTTGCTCACATCACAGTCAGCTACATCAGTCAATCTACTGCGGCTGATACTGGAGAGATTTTACCGCGTTACTCCTCGATATGAATGCGGCAATCTTGAAGACTTTGAGGCGAATACCGGCTTTGACGGCTATCTGGCCATAGGAGACGAGGCATTGCAACTCAAAAAACACCGACCTGACCTGCACTTTTTCGATCTGGCCGAGATATGGATGGGAAAAACAGGGCTCCCTTTCGTATTTGCAGTATGGGCGGTGCGCAAAGACACATGGGAACGCATGCCGAATGCAGTACGTGCCCTGTACCAGCATATCCTTACCTGTTACCGAAACGGCCTGCGAGAACTAGAAAATATCAGTGATCGCGTGGCCTTCAGGGCAGGACTGACCACCAGAGAGTGTCTGAATTACCTTCGGGGCATTCATCTGCACTTCGACTCCACGCATACAAAGGCCCTGTCTTGTTTCTTCGAGCTGCTGCATGAGTCCTTCGGCTATCCTATTGTTCCAGACCTGCATGTCATTCAATTATAGGCAAATATAGACCATGTTCAAACATCAAAAAGAAAAAAAGGCATTCGTTCAGCAAAAATTCAGCGCGGTCTCCACAAAATACGACCTCCTGAATTCACTTCTAAGTCTGGGCATCGACCGCTTATGGCGCAACAATACCGCAAAGGAGTTTAAAGAATGCTCGAGTGGCCTGATACTGGATCTCTGCGCAGGCACCCTGCCCCTCTCTCGTGTGCTATATAACAGGCTCAACCTCTCAGTAATCGGCCTAGATTTCTGTTACAATATGCTGGCCTATGGACAAAAAAGACTGACACACAAGGAAAAAGAGGCCATAACACCTATATGCGGAGACGGCGAGGCCCTGCCATTCAAAAATAACGTTTTTGCAGGGGCCACCGTGGCCTTTGGCGTGCGAAACCTTGGAAATATCGAAAAAGGCATAAGCGAACTGTATCGCGTACTGAAATCCAATGGCAAATTGGCTGTCTTGGAATTTTCACGGCCTAAAAATCCGATTTTCGCCCCTTTTTATCGATTTTATCTGCATAAAATCCTGCCCGTAATCGGAGGTGCTATCTCAGGTGACAAGGCCGCCTATGTCTATTTGGCCGAGTCCATAGAGGCCTTCATGGCTCCGGAAGCCCTGTGCAACCTGCTCAGAAAAAGCGGTTTCCAAAATATAAAACACCGACCTATAAATTTGGGCATAGTCACACTTTATACAGCAGCAAAACCATGAGCCCCAAAACAGGCTTCAGCGACATTTTCATCTACACGGACGGCGCTTGTTCAGGAAATCCAGGGCCTGGCGGCTGGGGGGTGTTTTTGAAGTGGAATGACCATGAAAAGAGACTTTACGGCTGGACTCGGCGCACAACCAACAACCGCATGGAGCTGTTGGCCGTTATCCGCGGTCTTGAGGCCGTCAAAACAAACACTATTCCCATTCTCATCACCACCGACTCTCAATATGTAATGGCAGGGCTGACGCGATGGATGCCCAAATGGAAACAAAACGGTTGGAAGACATCACAAAAGAAGGCTGTAAAAAACAGTGACCTCTGGCAAAGACTCGATACCCTGTGCAAAAAATTTTTACTTCAGTGGCAATGGGTCAAAGGCCATGATGGCCATACGGAAAACGAAATTGCAGACCAGCTGGCGCGCAAGGCCATACAAAAAGGGCTGAGCGGCGAACTTCCGGAGGACAAGATGGGCAGTATCAAGCCAACGGATAACAGCAATTCAAGCCAACCACTTGCAGAAAACGAGTAACTACAGGGAATATGCCGATATTTCTGCTGAGTTCGGAACTAAGTTTTCCATCGCCTAATCTGGCTGATGCCACCGGCTTTCTGGCCATAGGTGGGGATTTGAGGCCGGAACGCCTGATACTTGCCTATTTAAACGGCATCTTCCCATGGTATAATGCAGAAGAGCCCATTTTATGGTGGTCACCTAATCCAAGACTGGTCCTGTTCCCGTCTGATCTCCATGTCTCCAAAAGACTTAAGCGCACTCTGCGTTCCAACCGATTTCAAATTACATTTGACTCAGCCTTTGAACAGACCATAAAGGCCTGCGGAGAAAGCAGACTTGCAAGAGGGGAAGACACCTGGCTCAATAAGGATATGATACAGGCCTATATAACACTCCACGAAATGGGCCTTGCCCATTCGGCTGAGGCTTGGCTGAATGGTGAACTTGTGGCCGGGCTTTATGGCGTTGCCATCGGGCAAGTATTTTATGGAGAATCCATGTGGACAAAGGTTACAGACGCCTCCAAAACAGCCTTTGTAACGCTAGTCCATAAACTGGTGGAATGGAACTTTCAATTGATAGACTGTCAGGTCACAACCACTCATCTACTCTCATTTGGTGCAAAAGAGATACCGCGCACTTTATTTTTGCAGCTTGTGCACAAATATGTCCGGCTTAAAAACAAAGCACCCACTGTGAGCTGGAACAGTGATACAGTTCCACAACTCAACAGCGCAACTTAACATTTTTTAGTTGCGCACTTTTTAGTTGCGCACTCCTCTGACATCCTGTAATCTTCAAAATATAATAAGACAAACACTCAGGAGGACCTTCATGGAATACGCCATTCCTCTGGACATCTACACCAGACTTGAAGAAAAAATGGGAAAAGAGTCCGCCGAGATCATTACCACCGCACTGGAAGCCACCATCAAAGAGGCCATTCGTGAAGGAAGAGAAACCCTAAAATACGAGGTATCAGAGGAAAAAAGGAATTGGCTTCAAAATACGACGTTGCATTGGTGAAAAAAGAAATAGATGTGGTTAGAAAAGAAATAGATGTAGTTAGAAAAGAACTAGATGTAGTTAGAAAAGAAATAGAGATGGTACGGCTGGAATTTAAAAAAGACCTGCGAATCACCACCATAATACTGCTCACAGCAATCATATTTCTAAACCAAAACTCCTTAGAATTCATCGCAAGAATACTGGGACTACTTAAATAAACAGTCTAAAAAATCTATAAAAGAGAGAGGGAAGCAAACAAATGGCAGGTCCTGCGCCACAGATAGGCAGATTGCTGGAAGCAAAAGGGCTTATTAACCAAAATCAGATACAATTCGCCCTGCGAGAACAACAGGCCACAGGTGAACGTATTGGAGAATGTCTCATTCGCCTGGGCATGACCACTGACTCGGAACTGGCTCAAGTACTGAGCGAACAGAGCAATCAGCCATTCATGGATCTGAGAAGTTTCACGCCAGACAAGCAGGTGCTGAAACGGCTTCCTGTGCAGATAGCCCGTCAAAAACAGGTACTCCCGCTTTATGTACAGGATAATCAACTGTATGTGGCCATTTCCGACCCATATGACACCACGATCCTTGAAACTCTCTTTCGGCACGTGAGACTTCCCATCAAAATAAATATAGGAGCAAAAAACGAATTACAAAAACTCATAGAGCGATTCTATTACCTTTTGGAACACCCTATTGAAGAAGAATTGGAAAATATTACACAGGGACTGCGCCGAAACCCAACTCTCGAAATTGACATCAACAGGTTGCTGGACATGCTGCTTTCCGCATCTATCAGCTATCGCGTAACTGACATACACCTAACTCCCAGTGACCTCTCCAGCCGTATCATGTACCGCATAGACGGCGTATTGAATTTCAATAATGTATTCCCCATATCCATTCACAACCGAATCATAACAACCATCAAGGTACGCTCCGGCATGGACATCTCAGAGCAAAGAAAACCGCAGGACGGCCACATGTCCTTTGAGTTTCTGGGGGATGCCTTTGATATTCGCGTCTCCACCATGCGCACCAACAACGGTGAAAACTGCGTCATGCGTCTGCTTCCATCCAAGGGTGGTATGAGTATCGGCATACGCGAACTGGGCTTTGAAAAGGATCAGGAAGAACTGCTGCTGAAGCTCTTCAGCAAGCCCTACGGTATGGTGCTGGTGACAGGCCCTACTGGAAGCGGTAAGACCACCACGCTTTATGCAGCACTTCGGCAACAGGATGCCATAGGCAAAAATATTCTAACAGTAGAAGACCCGATAGAATACAACTTCTCTCTAATTCGCCAGACACAGGTAAATGAAAAGGCTGGTTATACCTTTTCTGCAGCCATTCGCACATTTTTGCGCCAGGATCCGGATGTAATACTGGTAGGTGAGATTCGTGACGAGGAAACGGCCATACTGGCTGTGAGAGCTGCCCTCACCGGCCATTTAGTGCTTTCGACTCTGCACACCAACACGGCCATAGGCTCCATAGCCCGTTTGAACGACCTGGGAATATCTCCGCTACTGCTCTCCAATGCCCTTGTAGGAGTGCTGGCTCAAAGACTTGTTCGCAAACTCTGCCCTGACTGCAAACAACCCTATCAGCCCGATGAAGCCACATTAAAACACTATAATCTACCGGAAGGCGAAACTTATTATTTACCAGGCCGGTGTCCCAAGTGTAGAAATACAGGCTATCGAGGCCGTTCATCCATTGGAGAGATACTGCTCTGTGACAAAAACATATTGAAACTTATAGCCGATAACGCCCCTCCAAACATCATAGAGGCCGAGGCCAGAAAAAACGGCTTCAAGACCCTGTGGGAAGCCGGTATTCAAAAGGTCATAAAAGGTGAAACAACCATCGAAGAACTCAACAGAGTGATTGTCTAATGACTGTATTCAAATACACAGCACTCAATCCTGCCGGGGATCTGATTCAAGAAGAAGGCGAATTCCCGTCTATAGAAGAACTTTACCGCAATCTACTGCGCAAAAATCTCACACTTCTCAGCTATAAACGCAGGATACTCAATACCTCTCCTCGTATATTGCGCAGCATTAAACGACCAATTATGGCCGAATTTCTACGCAATCTGGCCCTTCTGATACGTGGTGGAGTACCAATTCGCCAGGCAGTGGAAGACCTATCCACAGGCCCAGGAGATGCCACAGTAAACCAGGTACTACAAAAGCTATTGGTCAGATTAGACGAAGGCCTGCTGCTTTCAGAAGCAATGAGAGAACAACCCCATTACTTTCCCAAGATTCTCATCACACTGGCCAGCCTCGGAGAAGAAACAGGCTCTCTGGACCGCACGTTAGAAGATGCATCTCGGCATATCACACGCATAGATGAATTGATCCGCTCCACCAAACGAGCGGTCTCATATCCCCTCTTCGTCATTGTAGCAATGATTAATGCTCTGGGCTTCTGGCTGCTCTATGTTTTACCCAAAATACTGGAACTCATAAATAATATGGGGCTCAAAGAGATTCCTTTAGCCACTCGAATACTGATTAAGTCCGTTGAAATATCCAAGACCTGGTGGCCGATAGTACCAGGTCTTTTTGTGCTGATTTTCATTTTATATCTCATTTCCCAAAAGAATATGAAGGTCAAATACTATTGGGACAAGTTTTGGATGTCCACGCCCATACTTGGTTCAGCCCTCACATCCTCTCAATATGCATTCTTATTTGAATATCTTTCACTGCTTACCAATGCAGGCATACAGATACTGACCGCCATGGAACTCATGGAGCAATCCATATCCAATCGAATAATCAGTCTAGCTGTAAAAAATATCAAAGAAGACATCATGATGGGGAACACACTTTCCCATGCCTTTACAAGCAGAAAACTCTTTGAGCCATTCATATTGCGACTTATAAGTGTTGGGGAACAGACTGGGAATCTTTCTGAACAACTTTTGATACTTGCCAAACATTATATGGATAAAGTAAATAGATTGGTGGAGACTTTGTCCAAAACCATCGAGCCCGCTATGCTAATGATCGCAGGTTTTATCTTCATAATCATTGCGTTGGGATTACTGGGACCAATATACGAAGTCGTATCCCAACTCAAATAAAAGAGGAGAGCAGTGACGAACCAGGACTATCTGACATTCTTCGGTTTTAAGGAGCCACCGTTTCGCCTGTCGCCTGACCCATCTTTTTTCTTTCCCAGTAAGGCGCATGTGGCCGCCAAAGAGGTGTTGAAATTTGCCATCGATAGAGGCGAGGGCTTCATGGTGCTCATCGGGCCTGCCGGATCGGGCAAAAGCCTGCTTTTACGCATGATACTCATGGAACTTTCGCCTCATAAAATACCAGCGGTAGTAGTCACACCCACAGCAGGACCTGCCGGGCTCATTCGCATGCTTCTGGAAGAATTAGGTCGTTCAGCACCAACTACCGAAGACATCTCCATTTTGCTCAAGGAATTTCAAAATACTATTCTCGACCTGGCATCCCAGGGCAAAGAGGCCCTCATTGTCATTGATGAGGCGCAAAATCTTTCCATAGAGACCCTGGAGCAGCTGCGTATGCTCTCCAACATCGAAACAAGCCAGCGTAAGCTCTTACAGATACTGCTGATAGGCCAGACGGAACTGGACAGCCTGCTTCAGGATGCCAGGCTGGGCCAGCTGACACAACGCATAGTGATAAAAGAGGCTCTTTCACCCTTTTCAACGAACGAAATCATCGAATACGTCAAATATAGGCTTGCCAAGGCAGGCAGAGGCGATATCGGCTTCAACAGAAAGGCTGCAACCAGGATTGCGGCCCTGACTCAAGGCATCCCCAGGCTCATCAATCGCCTTATGGACAGAACCCTCTTGATGAGTGCAGCAAAAGGCCTGACTCAAATAGACATCGCCACAATAGATGAAGCGCAAAAGACTCTACCTCAACCCCATAATACCAAACCAAAACTGACACATCTTTTTTTAAAGCCAGCCTTCTGGATTTTCATGACAGTATTTACTGTTATGCTGATAACAAGCGGACTGGCAATCTGGCATTTCACACGATAGCTGAAAGAGAAAGGCCATGCCATTCAATACATCTACCTCAAAACAATTCAAAACAACCCTGCCTGAGAGTAACTTGTATTTTTTACAAAACACTCCTGATGCCTTGACTAAACCTGCTGCCCCTTCACTCAAAGAAACTCAAAGCGCCAACTTCATCTGGAATGGAGTCGGTCTTATTAACAGTGGGAAATTACCTGTCTTTACAGCACCCTTTGAGATTGATATTCATAATGTTGCACTAAAAACAAAAAAGATATCCTGTATCCTCGACAGCAGACATGTCATTACAGCCACGGAAGAACTCCCTTCTCAACTGAAAGGAACTGTTCTGCAGTTGGCTGCAAAAGAACGTCTTCAGGCCAATGGCCATTGGATAGAAGGCCAGGAGATGGAAATGCACCTGCAACCTCTAAATGAAATGGGCCAAAACCGCCTCTACAATATCACCCTTATTCCTTCTCAAGAGATTCAAGGCATTTTGGAACTTCAGGGGCTTAATAACATTTCCTTTAATGGCATTTTTACCTTGATTCACTGCGTTTCAAGCCTGATCTCCACTCTACTCTCAGAACCTGTGATAGTGCTGTATTGTGAACGAAATTACCTGAAATTAATGGCCATAGGCAACAAAATGGTCTATTTTCTGCAAATTATTCCCTATGAATCAGAAGACACTTTGCCTATGTTTATGTTAAATCAAGCCATAGATATTGCCAAAAAAAACGTAAAAAAGCTATACGGCCTGGACATTCAACATGTTATGCCCATTGGCCCCCGATATGACATCTGTATTTCGGAAAATATAAATGACATGCCACTTTTAAAACCAGAGTGGGAAAAGATACTGACAGCCCCTTCTTATGAGGATGTCACTCGTTTCCCCGGGTTATATGGCACATATTTTATAGATAATTCGCTAAATTTAATGCCCAAAAGCTGGCGATATGGTCTGATCATACAAAAACTTAGCAAAATAACCACAATGTTGTCAGGGATCCTTGCGATTGGCATAGGAGGTTACGGCGCATATCTCTACCATCTCAATCATAATCAGCAAATGGAATATCAAAGGCTGTATCATGCCATCTCAACCCGCCAAGCTGCAATTGCTGCAAATTTACCAATTAATATCACAAAGGCAGAGTTAGAGAACTGGCTTAGTCTTAAAAAGGCCGCCACAGAAAGACCACGGCTGGACGACATACTGGCACGAATAGCAGAGGCGCTGGAACCTGATGTATCAGTAGTGACACTTCACATCTCCGCCATGCCACAGGGCCAAATTGCCACCACACCTGCTGCCAACAAACCATCAGGACCAGCAGAGCAACAGTTCAAAAATACACAGAATTTACCCACAGGCCCATTTCAGATATCTATTCAGATGGAAAGCAAAGGCACCTTTGAGGACACGAGAGTTCGTATCAATAACAGCCTTACAACTCTATGCAAAAATTTTCAACTAAGCGAACCTGATTGGCAATACGACGAAACACGACAAGTCTGCATACTGACATGTAATATGACGACTAAATCCGTTCAATCCACTGCAAAGGCACAGTAATGAACAAACTACCAGCAGTCTCCATCAAGACTCTCATAATTCAGATAATCACAGCAATCATTTTGTGTATCGGTTTGGCTTTTTATATATGGCAACACCACATACAACAGCAATTACAAAAAACACTCATTGATTTACAACGTTATCAAAGTCAATTACATATTATAGAAGAACAACGTCAACAATATAACAAATTACATCAACAATATACTTATGCCATGAATACAAAATGGAAGAACATGGTTTTTCAATGGGATGGTATAACTTTTGAGGAATTACAACATCGCATCGACACACTTTACTCTGATTGCAACATATTGCTTCCAGAACACCTTGAAATAAAAAAGATTCAACCCAAATCAGATACACAGCAAGTGATTGCGACCAATGATTCCATGGGTTACAGTATCAAACTCAAAATATCAGGGCAATGGCTCTGCGATACATCTACTCAATAAATCTACACGCTATGGAACTACGAATAACTCAACAGGAACTAAAAGAATGGAGCAAAATATGCGCGCCGTTTATCGCCTCGATTCTGGCCGTGATTCTGGGGCTGTGGGCAGGAGGAATCCTGAAACCCCAATCCCTGCCTCAACCTACACCTATCAATTTTGCATTTACCGCGCCAGAGATCCAAGAAAACTTGGTGGTATTGCAACGGCCAAGGCATGCGGCAGACCTATTTCGACTGAAAAAAGACATACCTAATGCCCCTGAACCACCCTCACTCCCTGAAGAGAAACAGCCCATAGCTACCATGGAGCTGCATCTGCAATTCATAATTTTCAATAATGAGAAGAAATTGTGTAAAATAAACGATCAATTTTTTGAAGAAGGTCAAGAAGGTAATGGCTTTCGCATAAAAAAAATTACTCGCACAGGGGTTTGGATTGAACCAATTGCAGTCTCAGGCGAGGCTGTTACCTCAGGCCAATCCTATTTTGTTTACATCGGGCAGAAAATCAATGTTACAACCACACCGTTTTAGGAGTTAACTAAAGTATGAACAATAACACACACCACAATCAAGACAGCCCCTTTTTAAGAATTCCATCACGCTCAATAAAATCATTATGTTGTGTTATTTTAATGTGTTGCGGCATATTGGCCTGCACTTTCGTTCAACAGCATAAACTCGATGATTCAAACCAGCTTACCGGAAGTCTTGGGGGCCATAACGCCAATGCGCCCTCCAACGACATAACGCAACAGGCTCCACAACATACTCAGCCACAATCCATTCAAAAAAATCATACTACCTTGACTCCCCGCTTTAAAACACTTGCCCCCACAGAAATCCAAAAAATCACCATGTCCTTTGTCAAAGAAGATGTTCGAACGATATTACAGGCATTGGCACATGCAACCGGCATGAATCTGGCCATTTCGCCCAAGACCAACCAGCTCCTTGAAAACCGCCTTATTACGGCTGAATACAATGAACGCACTGCAAAAGAGATATTGAATTCCGTATGCAAAATGGCTGACATAGCATGGCGCCAGGAAATAGATACCATTTATATCGAACCCACAGTACGCCGTGTCTTTCATCTGGACTTTCTGAGCGCTGTCAGCAAGTCCGATTTCAAGGTAGGAGGTGATGTACTGGGCAGCGGCTCTGGCAACGGCTCTGGCGGAGGATCAGGTGGAGGAAGCGATGTAGCCACCTCTCAGCTCACAGGCAGCTTTGAGCTTTCAGGCTCCGTTGCGGACAGTGTGACCGACATCTACAAAGGCATAGAAGAAAGCCTGAAGGAACGCATAGGTGAAAAAGGCCAGTTCTTTTTGAACCGTCAAACCGGTATCCTTACGGTAAATGCCAGCCCAAGTACACTGGAAGACATAACCTCCACCATAGAGGCATTACGCAAGCAATACAGACGCCAGGCCCTCATAGAGGCCAAGATACTGGAGGTGGAGCTCTCTCAAGGCAATGAATTCGGCATAGACTGGCGGAATTTCGAGGCCAATCTCAGCAAAAGTGCTCTACAGAATACACCTCTGGCAGCCAGCATAACAGGCAATCTGACTGCAAACAGCATGATGGACAATCTGTGGAACTATGGCATAACGCTTTCCAACCGCTATTACAACATCAACATGGTCTTTCATGCCTTACAACAGTACGGAAACATCAAAACCCTTTCCAATCCAAGGCTCAAGGTCATGAACGGCCAGCCAGCCATCATCAGTGTGGGGCAGTCCATATCCTATCTGAAGAGCCTGCAAAGTCAGACCACAACCACAGGCAACCAGAGCAACACAACGCCAGAGGTTACCATCAGCGCTGTATTCGACGGCATTCTGCTGGGTATTACACCGATTATAGAGGAAGAAGGGCATGTCACGCTTCATATAGTGCCCATAAAAAGCGAACTGGTCTCCATGGATGAAAGACAATTCGGAGGCATAGGCACTGGTACAGGAACCAACGTATATACATTTCCAAAGGTCAATCTTCGTGAGGCATCCACAATAGTAAGGGCAATGCCTGGAGAGATAGTGGTTCTGGGAGGCCTGATTCAAGACAGAACCATTACATCAAATGCTCAGGTGCCTGTTCTATCCAGCCTGCCGATAGTGGGAAATGCCTTCAGTTACAAGACTCAACACAAAAAATCTGTGGAATTAGTGATAGTTATGCAAATACAGGTAAGAGAAGATGAGTAGTCTGTTTGAAGCGCTTAAAAATTTGGAGAAACGCCAAACTCAGCCGGAGAACCCCTTCTCCACTACGCCTGAAGCGCAACATAACACCAAAAGGCAGCTGACACACTTATTAAAAAACCTGATTTCAAGACCATACAGAGTCCTGATCGCTGTACTCTTCTGTGCTGTTTTTCTCGGTTTCATAGCCGTCTTTGTAATGGATGAATACCTCAAAAGAATGCCTGTACAACCCATCGCTCTCAAGAAAAATAACCTTTCAACACAGGCGGTTTCACCTTCTGTAACTTCTGAAAATATATCTCAAAAACAGCCTGAAACTCCAGTAACTTCAGTTGATTCTCAAAAAGACTCATCGGCCTTACAAGAGGCTAAAGCCCCTTCAGATGCACAAAAACCGGCTGATGCTGAGCAAAAAAAACAATTAGTAGAACAGCTCGAACCAGAACCAGCCAAAGACACTTCTCTCTTGAGGCTTAAAGGGAATAATGACCCATTTACCACGAACAAAGACACGCCACAGGCCCCTGCCCTTCAGAAAGAACAGCAGAACACCTCATGCGATATGAAAAAACCACAGCCGGCACCAGAACCAGGGCAAGTAATTCCAGAACAGCCCGAAATACGCATTCAGGCCAGCCCGTTGCCTCAGGACGACATCAGCAGATGGCGAAAGAACCTTCTGGAACAAGCGGAAACCCTGCGCAAAGAAAACAAATTTCATGAGGCCATTCCTCTCTATAAACAGCTCTGGAATGCCACCCACGACTCAGCAGTGGCCAACAACTTAGCCGCAGCATACCTGGCCATAAAAGAGCCACAAAGTGCATTAGAAATACTAAAAGAGGCAAAAGAATTTGCCCCACAAGACGAAGACATTCAATACAACATGGAGATAGCCCAACGAATGGCAGAGATACAGTAGGGGCACATAAATTGTCCCTACCTCTGGGTTGCGGAATTACTCAAATCCACCGCAACTGTCATTGCGAGCCTGGCATGAGCCTTTTATGAGATTGCTTCGGAACCTTGTCCCTCGCAATGACAGGCGGTGAAGACGCTTCTAACCTGTCATTGCAAGCGAAGCGAAGCAATCTCCCTTACGAGCCACAGGCGAAGCAATTCAAGAATAGTCATCAAGAATTCTGCGCAAACAGCAGAACAGGCAAGAGGGCCTTTCATGCCCTGTTATTCCCAATAAAAAAAGGGGTGGAGAAACCTTGGCATCTCCACCCCTTTAACTCAACTAAAGAACAAAAAAATCTGATTTATAATCTAAAATATAAATCATAGGTAGTATTTGAAGTTGCATTATAATCTCCACTACCTCTTATGCTACCCGTGTTATACGTTCCATCATCATATTGAAGATCCAACGATGCACACACATCGCCTGGAACATTGTCCATACCTATCCATTGAGTTAATAAGCCTTGTACATTCACATAACCTATTCCAATACTTCCACCGTAAGGATTTGATGGAGCTTGTGTATCACTTCCTGTAAGGATGTTTGCCAAACGCATATGGTTCCATGCCTGGCAGGTTTCTGTCGTTATGCCAGCACCACAATTTATAGTAAATCCACCTATTAGACCATCATTATTGCCAGGAGTTACAGTTGCACCCGGCCAACGTGTAGCGGTAGCATTTGGATCATCACCTGGATACTTTCCATACTTATCGTAGTAGGTATAAACACCTGCCAGCACCTCTCGATAGGCATTGTATGCCCTCTTCATCTTGGCATTGTTGATGAGTTCCTGGCCCTTTAACACTGCCCCTAAAATCAGACCGATAACCACCAGCACAATCGCCAGTTCCACCAATGTAAAACCCTTTTGATCCCTTACAAAACACTTCATCTTTGTTTCCTCCTTTTTTGATTTATATTAAAAAACAAAATGATTACCCAATGAATATACCCTATATATATATCGGCACCAGCCTTTTTTTATCTTTATTCATTTTACAATCCGTTAAAACTTATTTTAATGATACTACTCTTTTATTTTTTTGTCAAGCCTAATTCACCATTCTGTTAGCAGCTATTAAATTGTCCTGTGTCCTAGCGAATAAATTATAAAACTCCGTCGCACAACAGCTTCTAATTGCAAAAAAACAAAGCAACGATTGTCATTGCGCGAAGCAAAACCCCTTCGGCTGTCACACAACAACAACGAGTGTCATTTCGAAGAAGCGCAGGTACGGGCACGGCATGCCGTGCCCCAACAAATCTTAAGATTCCTCGCTTCGCTCGGAATGACAACCGCACCACCGGTGTGATAGAGCTACGCTCGGAATGACAGAACATTGGTGCTTCGCCTTCGGCTCGCAATGACAATCATTTTCGGACTATAACCGCCGGCAAAATACCGGCTCTACCAACTCAAAATTCAATAAATCCATGGCATCATCACTCATGGCCATCAGGACAGACAAGACACCTGTTTCAACCTTTTCCACAATAGATTTATACTTTATTTATCGCATCTCCTGCCTGCAAAAACGGCCTAAACAGGTCTATGGGAATGGGAAACAGGGTCGTGGAGTTGTTCTCTGATGCTATCTCTCGCAGAGTCTGAAGATAGCGAAGCTGTAATGCTTCCGGATATTGATGTAAAATAGCGGCAGCCTCGGCCAGACGCTGTGAGGCCTGAAACTCACCTTCCGCTCCGATGATTTTGGCCCGTCTCTCTCTTTCCGCCTCGGCCTGTTTCGCCATAGCCCGCTTCATGGTATCCGGCAAGTCTATCTCCTTTACCTCCACTTTACTGACCTTTACACCCCATGGCTCCGTATCCTGATCCAATATCTCCTGCACCTTTGCATTGATCTTGTCCCGTTCTGCCAGAAGCTCGTCCAACTCCGCCTGACCACACACACTGCGCAAGGTGGTCTGCGACAGCTGTGAAGTGGCAAAGAGATAATTTTCCACCTCCACCACAGCCTTCATGGGCGCAATCGCTCTAAAATACACCACAGCGCTCACCTTCACGGAGATATTGTCCTTGGTGATGATATCCTGAGGCGGAACATCCATTGTAATGGTCCTCAGATCAACCTTGCGCATCTTATCAATAACTGGAAATAGCAAAATGATTCCAGGACCCTTGACAGCCACCGCCCTTCCAAGACGAAAGATCACAGCTCGCTCATACTCATTCATAATGCGAATTGAAACCGCCAAGAATGCAATAAACAAGACCAAAATAAGCGGAATACCTGTCAGCATAATCTTATATCTCCTTTCTCATTAAAATCACCCTGTCATTTAGGCACTTTTTCCACAACCAAAGTCATACCATTCACTGCCTTCACCTTTACTTTGCTGTCTTCAGAGAGTTCCTCTGTGCTCACTGCCTGCCAAAGTTCGCCATGCACAAAGACCAGACCGCCGTCAGGCGTAATCCTTTTTTTCACCACTCCTTTTGCGCCCATCAATGCATCAATGCCCGTCTGTTGCCTTGTCTTCTGCGCCCTTAAGGCCAACCATGCCATGGACATGGAAAATACGCTGAAAGCCGCAACCATGACCCACACCAGCTCTCTGGATACTGCAACCCCTGTATTTTCTGTATCAAACAACATGAACGAACCGAGAATCAGGAAAAGCACTGCCCCCAAACCCAATATACCATGACTGGCAATGAACAACTCCAGCACAAAGAGCAAAAAGGCAAAAGACATCAGTAACAGCCCTAACCAGGTCACTGGTAACATGTGAGCAATATAAAGCCCCAATATCAACAAAATAGCGCCGAATACACCGGGGAAAATAGAGCCTGGATTGGCTATTTCGCCGAACAGACCGGCTGCGCCCAGAATCAACAGTATGTAAGCAAAATCGGGATCTATCATGCCTATGAGCCATTCATACATCAATTCGCCTGAGGATGACGCAAATACCACGCAAACTGGAAGTAAAATATTCATTTCAGAAGTCCAAGAGGTCCGTTTTTTTGCAATCTATATATAAAATAACCAGCCAAGGCCGTTACAACCACATTTGGAGACCAGACGAGCAGAAATGCCGGCGCTGTACCGGAATCCGCAAGATTGGACATCAATACCATTGCAGCGTAATAGAGCAAAAATGCGAACAAACCCAGTGCCAGCACAGAAGAAAAACCTGCACGGCCAAAGGTTATACCAAGAGGCAAGGCCAGGAGTCCAAGGGCAAGCACGGAAAACGGCAAGGCAAGACGCTTATGAAACTCGGTCAACAGCATAGGACGCCTTTGAATCTGCTGTGAATCTGAAGTCATTCGCCAGAGTTCACTGAAAGACAAATCCCCTCTTGAAGCCTGAGCGGCATTTGAGGCAAGCTGCAATTTCATGGTGTATTTTTCAAAGGCCAGGACATCTGTTTGATTCAGGTCATCACTTGCCCTGCTGAGCACACCGTCATATAAAGAGATGGCGGCGCTGCCCTTGCTTGCAAGAATCTCACCAGATTTTGCCATGATCTGAACTTTCATATCAGGTCTTCTGGAATCTTGAAGGAACACGCCCTCCATGTGCTTTCCGTTGTCTGTTTCAGCATGTGTGTAGAACACAAGACCGTTGACAGGTGAAAAAAATTGCCTGACGGGTATGCCTCCGGCCAACACCTTCTCGGTCATTTCAGCCATAAAACCCTTGAAAGCAGCCTTGGCCATGGGCACAATAGATGTGGAGAGATAAAACGAAACAATAGTCAGCACCAAAGAGAAGACACAAAATATGATCGCAATTGACCGTATGGAGATTCCACAGGAAAACAACGCCACCAGCTCGTTGTCACGGGAAAGCCTGAACATCACTATCAGAAATGCAAAAAGAACAGACATGGGTATGACAAATGCCCAAAAGGTAGGAAGCAGTAACAATATAAATTGAAAGATATCAGTTAGTTCACTTGTAGTGGACAGGAAAGGAACTGCCATGGGCAGCAGCCTGCCCAAAAGAAACATACCGTTCAGGCCCAGAAACACAAAGACAAACGGCGGGAAAAACTCCTTGAAAAACATACGAAATAAAGTCATGGCATTTATGTTATGAAAAAAATTAAAATTGAAACTTATACCAATATCCATTATACTTACACCGAATTCATGATGTGTTGCAAGATATTCTTTCAGGAGGGCAATCATGTCTTTTTTCAAAAATCTCGGCCTGGCTCAAAAAATCATCTTGCTGGTCTCGATAGCCGTGATCTTTTCCACGATTTTTACCATCGCCATCACCGGCTACAAAGAGCAAGAAATGATAAAGCAGAATATCGTCAACCAGTCCAGAGTCATCTTGTTGCAGGCCGAATCCATGCGCAGCATCACCGCTGACATGAACCAAAGCGGAGCCTTTGCAGAATACATCAAACAGATCAAACAAGAATTGGCCTCATCCGACCCTGTCAAACGCCAGAAGGCCATAGCCAAATTCCTACCCACTGTACCTGTGGTAAACGCCATGGTCATGCTGGCCAAAAATGCCGATGAAGGCGGCTATCTCATGAGAGTGCCCAAGGAATCCCCACGCAATCCAGTGAATCAACCTGATTCAGTGGAACTGAATGTCCTGAAAGAACTTGCGGCCAAGGGGCAAAAGGACCTGGTGATCTTTGGAGAGTATCTCGATCCAAAAACCAACCAGAAACGTTCAGCAGCCCGTTACTTCCGTCCCATTGTGCTCACCAAAGAATGTGAGGCATGTCATGGCGATCCATCCACATCCAAGGAGCTTTGGGGAAACAGTGAAGGACTGGATCCCACAGGTGTACGCATGGAAGGCTGGAAGGCAGGAGAAGTCCACGGCGCATTTGAACTCATCTACTTTCTGGATACGCCCATGTCCGAGCTTCGCAAAAATCAAATTTATGTCATTGCAATCAACATAGTAGTCCTTTTAATTCTGTTTGGACTCATTTCATGGCTTGTGCGCAACATCATCGGTGAACCTCTTGGACGCATTCTGAAAGAGGCTGAACGCATCACTCGAGGTGACCTCTCATCAGATATTCCAGACACAGGCTCCAGAGATGAAATAGGCCGACTTTCCAAAATGTTCGCTCAGATGATCGTAGGTCTCCGTGAACTCATAGGCAGTGTCAAGAGCGAAGCGGAACACGTATCCGAAAGCTCCCGCAATCTGTTACAAAACAGCGATAGCCTCTCCAAAGACAGTCATGCCGCCGCAGATAAGGCCCAAAACGCGGCCCATGTAAGCGAGGAGGCCAGCAACAACATCAATTCCATTGCCTATGCAGTGGAACAATTCTCCATAGCATCCCAGGAGATCGCAACCAATGTCTCCAAGGCAGCCGGAATCAGCGATACTGCAAAACACAAGATGGAGGAATCCAGCGATTCAGTGATGCAGCTTGGTGAACACTCGCAGAAGATAGGGATGGCCATACGCCTCATAGGAGATATCGCCGGGCAGACTAATCTGCTGGCCCTGAATGCCACCATAGAGGCAGCTCGTGCCGGTGAGGCAGGCAAGGGGTTTGCAGTCGTGGCCAACGAGGTAAAGGAACTGGCCAAACAAACGGCTCAGGCAGCGGAAGAGATCACTCGTATGGTGCAAACCATTCAAAACGGCAGTGAACAGGCTATAGAGGCCATCAAGGAGGTAAGAGAAATCATTGACCAGCTAAATGATATCGACAACACCATTGCATCCGCTGTGGAGGAACAGACCGCCACTGTGAGCGAAATAACCAGCAACATCTCAAACGCTGCAGAGGGCACCAGGCATGTATCTCAGACCATAGCAGACGTCTCAACTGTGGCGGGCCAGGCATCAAAGCACGCAATGGATACCATCGAACAGGCAAAAAAGTTATCTGAAATGGCCGAAAAACTCCTGCGCCTTACGCAACAGTTCAAACTTTGATGGTTATGGGAGGCCCTAAAAGCCATCAAAGCGAACCACTTTTTTTGAAACGTCCCTTTAATAAGGCAGAGGGGCCTACCTAATGCGTTCACTCTACCTTGTACCAATGGGTTTTCACCATGGCATTTCAGCATATTCCAGATGATGTCCTGCAAGATATACTGAACTCTGTCAACATTCGCGAGGTCATCGAAGGCTATGTCCCCCTGAAAAAAAGCGGCCAGAACTGGATAGGGCTCTGTCCGTTCCATGCCGATACCAACCCGTCCTTTTCCGTAAATGAGTCCAAACAGATATTCTATTGTTTCGGATGCGGCCAGGGTGGAAACGCCATAACCTTTCTAACCAAGTTCAAGGGCATAAAATTCATCGAGGCAGTGGAGGAACTGGCAAAACTCACAGGCAAGGCCATTCCGGTTCAACCCCTTTCTCCTCAGTCACAATATCGCAAACAGGAACACGATAGGCTGATTCATGTCAATGAAACGGCTGCGACATTCTATCATGACCAACTCCTGCACTCAGGCAAGGCTGCGGCTGCAAGGGAATACCTGAAAGGCAGAGGCCTGTCTGCTAATACAATTGAACAGTTTCGCATTGGATATGCGCCTGATACATGGGACAGTCTTTTGACACACATGAGGATACAAGACATAGATGCCAAACTTGGCCTGGCGGCAGGTCTTCTGATACAGAGGGAAGACGGTTCCGGCATGTACGACCGTTTCAGAAACCGCATCACATTCCCTATTCAAGACAGGTCTGGAAACGTAATAGCAATGGGCGGCAGGGCATTGGGCGATGCCATTCCTAAATATCTGAATTCACCTGAAACACCCATCTACAAAAAGAGCAGCTCACTTTACGGACTCTATATAAATAAAAATGCCATATTGCAGCATGGATACGGATATATTGTAGAAGGCTACATGGATCTTCTGGCCTTGTGGCAGGCAGGCGTCAAACCTGTTTTAGCCACACTGGGCACAGCCCTGACAGAGGAACACTTAAAAACCCTGAAGGGACTGGTCAAGGACTGGATACTGGTGTTTGATGGAGACAACGCCGGCATAAACGCCACGATTCGTGCAATACCCTTGTTTTATGCAGCGAATCTGAGAGTAAAGGTGGTTATATTGCCTGAAAAGCATGACCCAGATACATTTATTCGCAAACACGGATATGAGGTATGGGAGATGCAGGCGGCAGGTGCCCTTTCCGGACTGGACTTCATGCTGGAACACGGAATCAGGACACACGGCGATTCCATTGAGGGTAAGGCTCAGACCCTCGACGAGCTCCTGAATCTAATTCAACTCGTTCAGGACCCTGTGCGAAAGGCCTTGATCATAACCCATGTAGCGCAGGCCTTAAGTGTCAAGGAAGAAAGTCTATGGCGCAAGCTGGAAGATATACCGGCCAAACGGAGTCAGCTATCCTCTGAAAAAGTTGAAAAGGACAAGAAAAACAATGTCAACCGTGTAGTGTCCCAGGGCGGCAGGGCAGAGCAGGAACTTCTGGGATTCATACTGGCTCACCCACGTGTACTTCCGTTGTTTATAAACGCATCCATGGAGATATGGCTGACCGATTCCGTGCTGAAAGGCCTGTGGCTTGCAATGACTCATCACTACAGCGTATATGGCAATCTAACGCCTGAATCGCTGGCGGAAGACCTGGAATCCATACCTCATCTTAGAGAAGCACTTCTGCATATTCTCAAAAAAGCACCGCCCTACGAGGAGATAGAGGCAATGACCGAGGGTATGCTGAAATATTGCGAAGGGCAAAAGAAAAAGGCCTTAAGGCAGGGCATACAAGAACAGCTACTTGCCGCCCAGACCGATGAAGAAGGCGAAGAGCTGCTCAAAAGGCTACAGGCTCTGACATGAGGTTATCAGCCCATTGAAAAACTCGTTTTGAGTATAGGCAAGGCATTCCCCTCAGATTCATTAAACATCTTGCAATGAAACTCTGACAATATTGC
Organism: uncultured Desulfobulbaceae bacterium; assembly: GCA_964427245.1. Lineage (GTDB taxonomy): Bacteria > Desulfobacterota > Dissulfuribacteria > Dissulfuribacterales > DYLC01 > JAQVIJ01. Next base: position 41,633 of record CAYRSX010000005.1, read on the forward strand.
GGGTGGTTTCTGTGATTCTGAAGGCCTCCCCTATCTCCACTCCGACTACCGCCATTATCTCATTCGAGGCGGACACCAAGACAGGAAGCCGATCCCTCAAATCCACGGGTATTCTCTTGTCTATAAAAAAATCCTTCAATTTCATGGAATGGACATGGCCGAAAGGCACAAAACGGTCACCCCTGCGCCGTCTGCGCAAATAAATGGGAAAGACCAGATTATCTCCACTCATCCAGAGGACACGCAAAACAAATGAGATATTCCGCCCCTGCATGTAATCATACGGAGAATACTCCGAAAGCGTCCACAAGCTGGCTGCTGACGATGGGTTGTGCAATGAGATACTGACACTCACGGAAGCACTCGGCAGGTGCCAGACCCCTGGCCCGAGCACTGCGCAAGCATCTTCCTCAACTGCATTCCATGCTGCTGAAATCACCTTTTCGTTTTTTGAACACTTACAACAGACAGTTGATTCCATCAAAAGGTGCAATACATCATATTCGCGTCTTGCAACAATCTTAAAAGGCAGATTCAAAGATGCATTGGGCGCCTGCCCCATTGCCATCACATCCAGCGCATGCAGATGCCGAAAGACAAGCCTAGCAAGCACTTGGCCACGAGTCAATCGAGCAAGTGCGGTTCGATATACCCGTCTGCGAATGACAACCGGCTGATTCTTCAATTCTGCAAGATTCAAGACCGCCTTGCCGGAATCCACCGTCACACAGCTATCGAAGATTCTGCTTGCAATTTCACTCAGCACAGCTTCGTCTTCCCGTAGCATATCGGCTGTTCGGCACAGGGTCTGAATCAATTTCGAATTATAATCCTTCAGTAGGTGCGGCAGAAGCTCATGACGAATGCGATTACGCTCGTATTTAATAGTCAGATTAGAACTGTCCACAACATATTTCAGAGAAAAATCGTCGAGATATGCCAAAATCTCCTCTCTGGTCCTGCCGAGAAGCGGCCTTATGACTCCATCCGCACGCTTCCATGGAATACCGCAAAGGCCCTGCATGGCACTGCCTCTCAGAAAACGAAACAGCAGTTCTTCGGCCTGGTCCTGAGCATTGTGGGCGGTGGCAAGACAATCAAAGCCGATTTTCCCCATTGTCTGCAACAGAAATTCATAGCGCAGATGTCTTGCGGCATTCTGCACACTCAACCTCTTTTGCATGGGATTGGTATGGGCGAACCCCTTGACATCACCTACCCCAAGATAAAACGGCAGGCCGTACTCCTTTGCCAGAGAGGCCGTAAACACGGCATCTCTTTGGGATTCCTCACCCCTCAGGCCATGATCAAAGTGAGCCACAGCCAGTTTCAATCTCCAACGCTTCTGTAATGCAAGCATGACATGCAGTAAACACACAGAATCAGGGCCGCCGGAAACCGCAATCAATACGGAGGAGCCCTCAGAGAAAAGGCCCTTAGAGCAAATATCTTCCTCTACCGCCTGAATAAAACGCGTAAAAGACATGAAATCAGACATCAAAACTCCCAAGAGCCACCGGCAAAAAACTTATTCTACTACGCCTCACGGGCGTCACCATTAACAGGCTCATCCGCCGCCCTTGAAAAGGTTCATGGAGGCCATCAACTCAGTAAAACTCGGTTCGCGCACCTCCATGATTTTCACCTTTAAAACGATATCTTTACCTGCTGCAGGATGATTGAAGTCTATGGTAACCGAATCTGTACCTATCTTTCGAACGGTAAACATAACCGGCTGACCATTAGGTCCCATCTCCTCATACACCTCGCCTTCTTTCATGGATGCCAGATTCTTGACTTTGGATGCCGAAATCTCGTTTACAAGATCAGCATCGTAAGGACCAAAGGCCTCTTGAGCCGGAATATGAATGCTGACTTCTTCATTTACAGTGCGTCCGGCTATGGCCTCTTCCAGCACAGGCAAAATATGATCCCTGCCAAATACAAAGGAAGAGGAGTGATCAGCGGCCAGAAACGCCGGTAACTCTCCATCATCGGTGGAGAAGCTATATTGAATACTTACGAATTTATCCTGACCTATAAGTGGATTAGACATGGTGTTTGCTCCTTATCTCTTTATATTTTAACTCCAATTGATCAGTGCGCGGCCATGCGCCCCTTATCAACGCATAATCTTGTAGATTACCACAAAAAAATATCATTACTAAGATTTCTCGCTTCGCTCGAAATGACAAGCAGTGGCATTAAGTTTCATCTTATAACAAACTCTACCACACCACTCAACGCGAACCGTGCCTGTCATTGCGAAGAAACACAACAACACTTGTCATTTCGAAGAAGCATAGCGACTGAGAAATCTTTCACCGTGAAAAATTTCTCGCTTCGCTAATATTTCTCACTTTTTGTCATATTTGGGCACGACGCAAATGCACAATCAGGAGGTTGTCTGCCCACATACGAACCATCAGGACACTGCATGGCATCCATTGTACAAGCAACAGAATTCCGAATCGCAGTAAACCTGACCAGCTCGTAGTCCAGCCATGTCTGCATGTTCAATGGGTCGGCGCCGGCAGGCGTTACCACCACTAAAACCACATACTCACCGTCCAGCTCTCGCATATTCGGCCAGCTCAAGTCTATCAACCTGCCTGCACCCTGTGTATATGGCGTCAGACCCTCCTCCAGAAGGTTCGTGCCAGTAATGAAATAAAGGGTATCCCATGGCGTCAATACCACTGCATAGACAGTCTGATTTGCACCAAAACCATAAGAAAAATGTATGGATATGCCGGAAGATACCGAAATAGGCTGTGAGCCGATGGTGATAACCAGACTCTGTCCTGCAAGAAGCGTTGAACTGTTCCGATTAGAAGAGAGTAGATCAGCTGAGGGAAAGTCTGTCTTCTTTATGTCGAGTTTCACATTTTCCTGTAATAGACTCACAGACTTTGTGACAGTGCCAAGGGTGTCGTGCTTAAAGGTCAGGTTATGCGTGCCGGAAGAAAGCGAAAGTGAATATCCTCCGGATGCAGGCGAAACAGTGCCTGTGGAACCACGCCAGGCTATGTTCTCACCTGCATAAGAATAGCTGTAACCCTGTGCTGTCATACGATTCCACGGGGCATCTCCATTTAGGGAATAATGCTCAAAGTAGTTGTTTGTCAGCATGTCGAGGGTGTACAGCCGGGCAGCGCTCACCAATGCCGTATTAAAGGCCAACGGCTGTTTAGGCGTATTCGATATGGGCGTCTCCGGCGGACCTTCGTTCAAATCGATACCAAGCCTTGCGGCCTCTGACAGAGGAGCGGAGCGAGCATAGTTAATGGTCTCCAGGTGTAATTGCTCATAATCGGTGGGTTCAGAACCAGCCAAAACCAAGGAGCTGAAATACAAAAAAGTAGGCAATAAAAACAAAAAGATACGGCGCATGGCTTGCCTCCAAGGTTTTTTATGCAGTAATTTCCACCGCACATATGGACTTTGGAAAAATTTACTGCTGTAACCGCCTATATGCAATGGAAATACCTAATAAAGTGAGTTCAGGCACGATCTCCTGCACAGTGCCGGCATAAGGGACTATGACAGAGGCAAGCCCTCCTGTAGCAATGACTCTGGGGGCCGTCTCGTATTCCTGCATCAATCTGGTAACTATACCGTCAGTAAGACCAGCAAAACCCAAAATCAAACCTATTTGCAGGGCGGAAATAGTATCCTGCGCTATAACCTGATCAGGCATAACAAAGGTCTCAAGTCGCGGCAGCTTTGCAGTTCTGGATGACAGCGCATCTGCAGCCAGTTTGATGCCGGGGGCAATGGCCCCTCCGAGATACTCGCCTTTTACAGAGATACAGTCAAATGTGATGGCAGTTCCGTAATCCACCACAATCACACCCTGGTAATACAGCTCAAAGGCCGCTATGGCGTTTATGATGCGGTCTGCACCCAGCTCATAGGGTCTGCCGTATCGAATGGGCATACCAAGGGCCTCACTCACCTCTATAATCAGGGCATTCACCTTCAAATATTCTTCAGCCGCACCCTTCCAGACCGGTATAAGAGAAGGCACCACAGAGGCCACTGCCATGGCCTGTACATCAGCGAATTCAAACCCGGAAAGCCTCAACAATCCATCAAGCAACACAGCCAATTCATGAAGAGTAATCTCACGATTTGTGTGTATCCGCCAGGTATGACGCAATACATGGCTATCATCAAACAAGCCAATCAGGGTGTGTGTATTGCCTATGTCTATAGCCAAATAATTATTCATTACCGACTGTTACAATTCCTCCCACCAGATCGTGAACATCTGCATCGGACATCAAGACTTGTACTATATCACCTGGCAATGCCGTTCCATCGTTTATATATACCAGGCCGTCTATTTCAGGCGCCTGACGCTCCGTTCTGCCGATGAGCAGATGTTCTGTCTCAGGACTTACGCCCTCCACCAGAACAGGCATGGTTTTACCTATCATAGCCTTCAGTTTTTTGCGGGAGATGCCCGTCTGTATGCGCAGCAGTTCCATTTCTCTGGCCTTGGCCACTCGAAGCTTGACCTTGTGGGAAAACCCGTGGGACGGCGCCTCTTCTTCATCTGAATACACGAAAAAGCCGGCATGGTCAAACTCCCATTTCTGCAAAAACTCCTTTACAATGGCATGATCTCCCTCGGTTTCATGAGGAAAGCCCACCATAATCGTAGTTCGCAGAGCAGCATCGGGCAATACATCACGAATACGAACCAACATATTTTCGAGATCCGTAGTGGAATATGACCTTCCCATGCGGCGTAAGACCTGATTACTGACATGTTGAATGGGAATATCCAGATAGTTACAAATTCGCTTCTGCGATGCGATTATCTCCAACAACCGATCTGAGATTCCATTTGGATGCAGATAAAGCAGCCTCAGCCATGGAATATCGGATTCTCGAATGAGCAACAACAGAAGGTCCGCCAAGTCTATAACATCATGATTTTCTTCCTTATATTCATAAGCTGTCAGGTCTTGAGCAACTAAGCTGATCTCTTTAACTCCAGAAGCAGTCAGTCCCTGCACCTCCTTCAATATCTCCAAAGGCGGCCTGCACTGCATGGGGCCACGCAGTTTTGGAATAAGGCAGTAGGTGCAACGATTGGAACAGCCCTCGGCGATCTTTACATAGGCCCGCCAGGGCGGTGTGGCCCCTAAAAATCTTCCTGCCGGTAGAATACCAGTATGCTGTGATGCCTTGTCTTTCTTTAACAAAGCGGCTAATTGGCTGCCAACCGTCTCATAGTCATTGGTGCCTGCAAAAAAATCCACCTCAGGCAGCTCCAGACGCATGGCATCCCCGTATCTCTCCACCATACAGCCTATGACAGCGAGTTTCTGATGAGGCTTCTTGTCCTGAGCAATAGTTAAAATGGTCTCTATGGATTCGCTCACTGCACTTTTTATAAACCCACAGGTATTGATCAGTATCACATCGGCATCAGCAGGATTCGCCACCACCAGCCCTCCACTCTGCTTCAACATGGAGGCAATGGTAATCTCTGTATCGATACTGTTTTTGGGACATCCAAGACTTACCGCAAATATTCTCATGTTACCTCACAGACCAATCCCTTGAGATACTGGCCTTCAGGAAAACTCAAAAGCACTGCATGATCCCAAGACTGAAACAATCGCCTTTGAATTCGCACCTCTTTATGGGCATCCAAAGCCGCATCCGCCACTATCTTTTGAAAAAGTTCCGTACCCATCAGACCAGAGCAAGAAAAGGTGACAAGGATGCCGCTAGGTCTCAGGAGTTTGAAAGCAAGTAGATTGATGTCCTTATAACCACGTGCAGCCTTTTCTAATTGATGCTGATTTTCAGCAAATTTGGGAGGATCCAAAATTATCATATCGAATGACATGCCACGATCCCGAAATGCCCGCAGACAATGAAACACGTCCTCTTGCAGATTTTCACACCGACTCAAATCAAAATCGTTCAACCGCATATTCCTTGAGAGAAGTTCTAGGGCGGCGGCGGAGGTATCCAGATTTACCACTTGCTCGGCGCAGGCCTTCAAGGCGGCTATACTGAACCCTCCAGTGTAGGAAAAACAGTTCACAATCTCTCTATTTTGTGCATATTCCGCCACTATCTTGCGGTTTTCCGCCTGATCCAGATAAAAACCTGTCTTATGACCATTTCGCACATCCACCCAAAAACGATATGCGCCTTCCTCTATCTCTATAAACTCAGGAGGCTCACTACCGACCAGAAGGCCCTTTAAAGGCGAAAGCCCTTCCTTGAGCCTGACCTCTACATCCGAACGCTCATAGATGCCTTCAGGCTGCAAAACAGCCTCAAGCACCTGCACGATTCCACTCTTCCAACGTTCTACTCCGGCAGACAAAAACTGTGCGACCAAATAATCGCCGTACTTGTCCACAATAAGACCTGGGAGCAGGTCCGCCTCGGCATTTATCAGCCTGCAGGCACAGGGCAGGATTCCATTCTTCATGCGCCTCGCAACAGCCTTTTGAATGCGCTTATGAAAAAAATCAGCGTCGATTTTATCAGATGGGTTAAAACTCCAGACACGAAGGCGAATCTGTGAATGAGGTGAAAAGGCTGCAAGGGCAAGAAAACCCCTCGAGGAATCATAAACCACCGCAGTGTCCCCTGGTTTGCCGCAACCGTTGACTCCTGCCAATGCCCCAGAAAATATCCAAGGGTGCCTGCGCAGAAGCGAACGTTCTTTTCCATGCTTGAGATGGACAGAAAGCATATCTGTTTCCATGTCTTCAACGAGTCAGACCACGATAACGCATTCTATGAGGATGGTCCGCTGCAGAGCCAAGCATTTTCCTTCGATTCGCTTCATATTCGCTAAAATTGCCATAGAACCACTCGATATGGCCGTTATCTTCAAAGGCCAGAATATGTGTGGCCACTCTGTCCAGAAACCAACGGTCGTGGCTGACTATAACGGCACAGCCTGCAAAACTCTCCAGTGCCTCTTCCAGTGCCCTTATGGTGTTCACATCCAGGTCGTTAGTGGGTTCGTCCAACAAAAGGACATTGGCGCCTGAGGTCAACATCTTTGCTAACTGAACGCGATTTCGCTCGCCACCAGACAGATCTTTTACCTTTTTTTGCTGATCAGTGCCCAAAAAATTGAAACCCGCCACATAACCCCTCGAATTTACTTTGTAATTGCCAAATTGAAAGAACTCGGCGCCGCCGGATATCTCCTCCCACACCGTTTTTTCACCGTTCAGGCTGTCTCGAATCTGCTCCACATAGGCCAGCTTGACAGTAGATCCAATCTCTATGCTGCCGCTGTCAGGGGTTTCAATGCCCGCTATCAACTTGAGCAAAGTGGATTTACCGGCTCCGTTAGGCCCTATGACGCCGACCATGCTGCCAGGTGGAATGTTGAAACTGAAATTATCAAACAGCTTATAATCTCCATAACCCTTTGAAACATTATGAAAATTGATAACCACATCCCCAAGGCGCGGGCCTGGCGGAATATATATTTCACGATCTTCCCTAGCCTTTTCATACTCCTGGCTCAGAAGGTTTTCATAGGCATTGATTCGAGCCTTCCCCTTGGCCTGACGCGCCTTTGGCGCCATACGAATCCACTCCAGTTCCCGCTGCAGGGTCTTTTGCCGCTTGCTCTCGGCCTTTTCCTCCTGGGCCAGACGCTGCTGTTTCTGTTCCAGCCATGAGGAATAATTGCCCTTCCATGGAATGCCATGCCCGCGGTCCAGCTCCAAAATCCACTGGGCCACATTGTCCAGAAAATAACGGTCGTGCGTAACGGCTATGACCGTACCCTTGTATTGCTGAAGATGATGCTCCAGCCACGCCACAGACTCGGCATCCAGATGATTGGTGGGCTCATCCAAAAGCAGAATGTCAGACTCGATCAGAAGCAGACGACACAGGGCTACACGGCGCTTCTCACCACCCGACAGATTGGCGACAGCCATATTCGGTGGCGGGCAGCGCAGGGCATCCATAGCCAGCTCAAGGCGGCTCTCCAGATTCCACGCATCATGCCTGTCCAATTCCTCCTGTACCTTGGCTTGCTCTTCCACCAGTGCGTCTATATCCGCATTCGAGTCTGTAAAGGCCGCATTTATCTCCTCAAACCTCTTCATCAGGGCCAGAACAGACGAAACCGCCTCCTCAACTATCTCTTTTACAGTCTTGGACGCATCCAGCTTGGGCTCCTGTTCCAGCAGGCCCACCGTGTAACCCTTGGAAAGCGTGGTCTCTCCAAGAAAATCCCTGTCCACACCGGCCATAATGTGAAGAAGGGTGCTCTTGCCAGAGCCGTTAAGGCCCAGCACACCTATCTTTGCTCCGTAATAAAAACCCAAAGTTATCTCCTTCAGGGCATACCGATTGGGTGGATATACCTTGCTTACCTTGAGCATGGAATAGATCACTTTTTGATCGTTTGTTTCTTTGGCCATTATTTCTTCCTTATAGTAACACAGCAGCCCTTCTCGGCTGGCTCACTTCACAAACACCTAACCAGTAGTAAGAGTTGCACTTACAACTTGAATCCGGCTTGAATCCGCGTTCATGGGGTTCCTTCAGCTATCAAAAAAACAGGCTTGACCCACTATATGAGGATCAAGCCCTTTAATCATCACAAACAATAAATAGTCGCCAGAATGCGATTAAGCAGCCCCTACACCCTTGAAGATAGCCTGAGTGATGGAATCCACAGAACCTACGCCCTCAATCCTGACATATTTGGGGGCATTGGCATCTCCACTAGCCTGCCAATTCTTGTAGAAACCTATGAGAGGCTCTGTCTGGGCATGATATACCTCAAGTCTTTTGCGCACAGTCTCTTCTTTATCGTCATCGCGCTGAATGAGGGGCTCACCTGTCACATCGTCCTTGCCTTCCACCTTGGGTGGGTTGAATACCACATGATAGGTTCTACCTGATGCCAGATGCACACGCCTTCCACTCATACGCTTGATGATCTCGGCATCCGGAACATCGATATCCACCACATAGTCAATCTTCACGCCAGCAGCCTTCATGGCCTCGGCCTGAGGAATGGTGCGTGGAAATCCATCGAAGAGAAAGCCGTTTTTGCAGTCATCCTGCTGAATGCGATCCTTCACCAGACCGATTATCACATCGTCAGGCACCAATCCGCCTACATCCATATATTTCTTGGCCTCAAGACCCAAAGGAGTACCAGCCTTTACAGCAGCCCTGAGCATGTCGCCAGTGGAAATCTGTGGAATGCCGAGCTTTTCTTTGATACGATTAGCCTGTGTGCCCTTACCAGCGCCAGGGCCGCCCAATAGAATAATGCGCATGTTTTTAATCCTCCAATCATTTGATTTTTATAAACAGCTCGGATTGTTTTATAATCAAAAAAACAAAAAAAGCAATAACCGGCTCATAAAATATATGATATATCGCGATTGGACGGAAAACGCCCATCTAACTTCTTTCTTCATGCAGTTAGGGCATGCAACGCCTTGATCGCAGCCCTCTTTACCGCCATAGAGGGATCGTTTGCAAGACACCGCAATTCCTGGGCGTCGAGCCGACCCTGTCTGGCAAGTACCTCCACGGCTGTGGCCCTAATCTCCTGGTCTTCATGGTTCAAAAGCCCACGAAATTCATTTTCGTAGCCTGGCATCTCAAACTGTTTCAACAAGGCCATTAGACCAGGCTTGATGTCTTCGTCTCCGAATTGCAACTCTTTCAGATATAATGCAACGATCTCAGGGGAGGTTTCCTGAAAACGCCACAGGTTTAATAAAATGACCTTTTTGACCTCTTTGGAACAGGTGGCAAGCCTGTCCATGAGGAGTCGGACCACACGCTTCTCATGCAGATTACACAAGGCTGCAATAGCTATCTCCTGTATTTCCTGATTGTCATCATAGATACATTCGATAAGCGGCAGGGCCGCCACGAGATTGCCCTCCCACCCCATGGCCAAAATGGCGCGAATGCGACGATCATGGTCTCCATGGGCCACATCTGACAACAAATGCGACAACAACTGCTGAGGATGATTCAGAAAGGGACCTATGATGCTCAAATGAACAGCGGCATAATCCTTGATTTCATCAGATGCGTCACTTTCCTGCATGAGATCGTAGATGGACATGGCCGTCTCTTCCTTGGCAAAGGCCCCCAACACAAAAAATATCTCTCTGCATACGGAGATATCTAGAATACGAAGCGCCCGCAGAAACAAGGCTATGGCATCCTTCTTCTCTCGCGCAAAACGGTTCAAATCCACGAGATATGCCCTAACAAGGACAGCGATACGTTCTTTGGGATCAAAAACCACTACACTCATGACATTGCATCAGACCTTCAAGCACTCCATGAAGCCCTTAAAACACCTTCCCTGGCATTGACTCGACTCACATAAACCGTTACATCCTCATCGGGCGTCACTGCCATACCCATGGGTTTCGGCATTTCCACCAGCATCAGGTAATCATGCAGGACCACCAGCGTCTTTTGAGGCGAATCTTCCAGGATCCATGCCCGCAAAGGTCTATTGATCTGTTTTTCAAGATGCCGCAACAACCAATAACGTTGACGGTTGTTGGAGACCAGTGCTGCAGATATAAGGCCTTCATTTAGATAAATGGCCAGACTCTCCAGGTCGGCGGAGGTGTGAAGAGGCAGCCCTGACTGGAGAAAACTGGCTATCTGTTGCTGCATAAGCAGATCCAGTCCCCTGCGAAGAGGCGAGGTAACCGTGGTATATGCCTCCAGTCCAAGACCGCTGTGAAACTCCGGCTCCTGCGATGTGACACCCCTGCTGATAAATCTGCGTTGGCGATAATTCAATTTTACATCGGTGGTTATACCTGATACGAGTTTGGACTTCGGAGCCGGCTGAGAGCGATAAATGGCAGGAATATGGTTGTCCCGTAGAAATTCAGCGGCCATTCTATTGGCCAGCACCATGCACTCTGACACCAGAAAACGGGCCGGTCCTATGGGCTGCAACGAGACCTCAGGCTCACCATTTACAATCCTGATACTAACATCAGGGATGGGAAGGGGCATTGCCCCTGCCTCAATCCTCCTCTGCTGAAGTCTTTCACACAACCCAAGAAGGGTTTCAAATGGTTCCTGCCCGCTCTTAATGGCCTCGTCCACGCTATCATAAGTGAAGCGGTTTGCTACACGAATAACACTTAAGACTATGCGTGTCTTCAGGACATTGGCATGTTCGTCCATGGTCGCAAAAAAACTTATGACAGGCCGTTCCTCACCGGCAACCAGACTCATTACCCTGGCTGACAAAATCTCTGGAAGCATGGGAATGATCTCATCAGGCAGATAAATGCTGGTAGCCCTACGAATTGCCTCATCAAAAAGAGGTGTCTTGGCAGAAATGCGTTCTCCGACACCGGTTATATGCACTCCCAGCTCATAACCGGCAGACACCTGCCTGAAACTCAACGCATCGTCTATGTCTGTGGTCTCTAAGCTGTCGATGGTAAATATGTTCAAGGCTGTCAGGTCCAACAAGCCGGTCTTTTCAAAGGGCTCATCGGCTATTTTTACGGCCTGGTGCATAGCTTTGAGACCAAAACTCCGTTCAATCCCATATTTGGCAAGCTCCAGATTCTCATGTACGCTCCATCTGCCCGCCTTAACCATGGTATAAAACGGCGCAGAAGGCTGAAGCAGACCGGCCTGTTTAAAGATATTTTTAACCTTGAAAGCAGACTGAGACTCATCACCCTTTATACAGAAATCGGCTATATTCGAAAGCAGGGAATCGAACTCACCTGCTTTAACCTGCTGAAGCGCCGCATGCCTTTCCTGCTCCTTTTCACTCCAGAGGGCCTTCAAAAACACCACTCCTCGAGCCAGTTCCTCCTGCTCCTGTCTTTCTCTCTCCTGATGGGCCAGCAGCAACTCCACCACATGCGCCGGCTGAACAACTATCTGACCGTTTTTGAACTTGAAATGAGTATGATTCAGAATAACCGAACGGATTAGGGCAGCCTCGTGATCAGGCCCTGTATCGCCTGTAAAAACCAGTTGCACAAGGTCGGCGCAAGACCAAGTCTCCTGCTCACTCTGAACCAATGCCCAAAGCGAGGGAATATCTATTGCATCGAGAAGCACATTACGCCTCCCATGTATCTCCTCTAAACCCCGCAGAACAGCCTCGCGATGGGTATAAGTCAATTTCTGAGAAGACACATGCAGAAAACGGGCATCTGAAAGGGTCAGTTCCCTCCCCAAATGGGTAAGTACATGATAACGACTGCCTTTTTTCTCCAGAATCACAGCACAGATAAAGCGCTGCTCATCCAGGAACTCTATGACCTGACCACTGGCTATTTCCATAAAAAGGCGCTAGTCCAAATGCTTCTTCAGGTCCAGCATGGCCTTTTTTACACCGTATTCCACAAGCTCGGCAGCGGTAAGCCAGCGCATTCCGGTCTCTCTGTAAAAACCAGCCTTGAACAGGTTTTCGGAAAGGGGTTGCTGCGTCTCGTCATAGCCGTAACGCCAGAGTACTACGCCATCAGAGACTCGTATCAACACCATAGAAAAGGCAACCGATGCCGGCGTCTGCACTGAATAATTGGAGCCCACACGCTCTCGATATCGTAATAACTTGGTATAGAGCACGGCATCGGCACCCAATTCAGTACCGAAATTCTGTATCAACTTGAGCTGCGACGCCTTAACATCCACACTTAACATGGCGTTTAGAAAACTAACACACTGCCGCTCCTGCACCACTCTGAAACGGGCATCACCACTGACTCCATTTGCAATCAATGCAGTAACCTCGGCACGGGCGCCGGCAGGCAACTCCTCTGCAACAGCGGAAGCATTATCTGTGATGGTGCAATCCGTATCTCTGCCCGAGAGCGATGCCTTGTCCACTGGTAAAACAGCTATATTCTCCAGATGAGGTATGCTGACATCATCGGAACTCACGGAGGTAAGACCGCTGCACCCCACAATGACCGAAAACGATGCAACAATTGAAACAAAAATACACAGCCGAAGAATACGCATGAAGGTAAAATATGGACTCATAGGACCCCTTTACTGGAAAAGACTCGATTTTGAAGCCGCGGTTCCTGAGAAACCGCAAGGGACAAAGCTCTTGCCATGGCCTTAAACACAGCTTCTACCATGTGATGACCGTTTTTGCCATACTCTACATTTATGTGCAGAGTGATTCCGCTGTGCAGCACAAATGCCCTCATGAACTCCTCGATGAGCTCCACATCGAACTCGCCGATTTTGCTCACCGGAAATTGGGCGCGAAACACCAAATACGGCCGGTTGGAGACATCCACATAGACATGTGCCAGGGCCTCGTCCATAGGCACTGAAAAGTTCCCATAGCGACGCAGACCAGCGGCAGTTCCCACAGCCTGTCGAAATGCCTGCCCAAGACAAATGCCTATGTCCTCCACTGTGTGATGAAAATCCACGTTGAGGTCCCCCGTAGCATGAATGGAGAGGTCGAACAGACCGTGAACAGTCCAGAGGGTCAACATGTGATTCAAAAAACCAATACCGGTCTGAATGGAGGCCCTGCCCTCGCCCTCGAGCCTCAGCTTCAGCTGAATATCGGTCTCCGCAGTGGAACGTTTTATTTCAATGGCTTGTAATTCGCTCACATACACTCCTTCACAAAAAACAACATCAATCCCTCAAAATGGCGCCCTTTGCACCGCTTTCCACCAATTTTGCATATCTGGCCAGATAACCCGTGGTAATCTTTGGCACAAAAGGCCTCTGCTCCGCCCTTCTGCGATTCAATTCATCGTCATTTACCAAAAGATTAAGTTTGCGTGCAGGGATGTCGATTTCAATCAGATCCCCTTCCTGCACCAGGCCGATTGGGCCACCGCTTGCAGCCTCCGGCGACACATGGCCTATGGCAGCGCCTTGTGTGCCTCCGCTGAACCGTCCGTCCGTAATAAGGGCCACATCCTTGCCCAATCCCATGCCTATGACCGCAGCAGTTGGAGAAAGCATCTCCGGCATGCCAGGCCCTCCTTTCGGCCCTTCATAACGAATGACTATCACATCCTTGGGCCTGATTTTTCCACTCAAAATGGCGTCATAGGCCTCATTTTCCGATTCAAAGATACGGGCTGGCCCGGTATGGCACAGCATCTCTTCGGCAACGGCTGACTGCTTCACCACAGCGCCTTCAGGGGCCAGATTTCCGTAAAGAACGGCTATACCACCCTGTTTGTGATATGGATTTGACACAGGACGAATAACATCTCGACCGATGGTCTTTACTGCGTCTATCTGTTCCCTTACGGTCCTACCGGAAACAGTTAAACATTCCAGATTCAAAACCCCCAGATTGGAGAGCTCCTTCATGACCGCCTGTATGCCCCCTGCCTCATGGAGTTCCGCCAGGCTGTGGGGACCGCCTGGAATCAGACTGCAAACATGGGGCGTCTTCTCACTCATTTCATTGAAAACAGAAAGCGGGAGGTCTATACCGGCCTCATGGGCTATGGCCGGCACATGTAGAGTAGTATTAGTGGAGCAACCCAGGGCCATATCCACTTCAATGGCGTTTTTAAATGCCTCAGGCGTGGCAATGCTGCGAGGCGTTATGCCCTTCTGTACCAATTCCACCGCCTTCATGCCGGCCATCTTGGCCAGGCGATAGCGGGCCGCCGACACGGCAGGAGTAGTGCCGCTTTGAGGCAGAGACAGGCCAAGGGCCTCTGTGAGACAATTCATGGAGTTGGCAGTAAACATTCCGGCGCAGGAACCACAGGTGGGGCAGGCCTCGTCTTCCAGTTCCTGCATATCCTCGATGCTCATATCCCCGCGCTTCACTCGGCCGATGCCCTCAAATACGGTGATGAGATTTACCTTTTTCCCTCTCCATGTGCCGGTAAGCATCGGACCACCGCTTATAACTATGGCAGGGATATTCAGACGCAGCATGGCCATAAGCATACCCGGAATGATCTTATCGCAATTCGGCACCATCACCAGGCCATCAAATGGATGACCTTGAGCCATTACCTCCACTGAATCGGCAATCAGCTCACGGCTGGCCAGGGAATAGCGCATTCCAAGGTGATTCATCGCTATGCCGTCACACACTCCGATACAGCCGAATTCCATTGGAGTTCCACCTGCCATGCGAATACCGGCCTTTACAGCCTCAACTATCTGACGCAGGTGTATATGGCCCGGAATGACCTCGTTAAAGGAATTGACCACTCCTATGAGGGGTCTGCTCAACTCCTCGTCAGTATAACCCATTGCCTTGAAAAGGGACCTGTGAGGCGCCCTTTCCAATCCTTTTTTCATTTGATCGCTTCTCATAATACCCTCCTGGTTTATGCCGCATTAAAATACCTCTACACTGTCATTGTGAGTGCAACGAAGAATCGCATCTTTTGCGATTGCTTCACCTTCAACTCGCAAAGACATTTTCATTCACCTTTGTTAGCCAACAGCTCAAGTGAACTTCATAACTAAAAGACAACAAGATTCTACAACATCATTGGAATCTCTGGTTCTTTTCGTTGGTTCTTCATATGCAATTTCCACACAAAACCCAAAAGGCTATCTCCAAAAGAAACGGCCTTGCGTGGCAATTGCCATAAATCATTTCCTGATACAACACCACCCCTTACACAAGTCACGGCGGAGAGATAACCGGCCTCTTTGACAGACTTCATGACAGTCGCATTATAACTGCCATACGGATAACAAAAATGGCAGACATCTTTTTCTATTAGCGCCTCGATTTTTATTTTGCTTTCAAAGATTTCTTTCCTCATAGTTTCATAAAACACATCTGCAAGTCTTACGTGACTCAAACCATGAGAACCTATCCCAATTCCATAATCCATCATCTCCTGAATCTGCTTCAATTTCAACATAGACGGGCAAGCCCTGCCCTCCTTGGCAAACCAATCAGCCTTTCCATCAATATAATCAGATAATACATAAACCATAGCAGGAAATTTATAATATTTCAGTATAGGAAAGGCGTAAATATAAAAATCCTCAAAACCATCGTCAAAGGTCAAAACCACTGAGCGAGAAGGTATTGCTATCTCACCATGCACTGCCCGAATACACGTATCCATATCTATTATATTGTATTTCATATAGTTAAGCCAACGCATCTGGGCATTAAACCGCTTGTAACAGCAATACAACGCCCTATGTTCACGTATATCATGAAAATCACCTATTCGATGATACATAAGAATCGAGATGGGATCATCCATATTTCTTTTGCAGTAACTCTGAATACATTTGAAAATAATCAGATATAATACGCTCTTTGCTGAAATCACGCAGCAATCTTTCTCTGCCTTTTTGCGCCAGATGAATACGAAAATCACTATCTAAACACAGATCATAAATGGCCTTTGTTAATTGGGGAACATTTCGGCACGGTACACGAAGTCCATTTTCTCCATCTGTTATGAGTTCCAGTGCGCCTGGGAAACTGCTTGCTATCACAGGACGCTCATATGACCATGCCTCCAATATGACATTGCCGAGGGCCTCCGTCTCCAAAGAGGGGAACACCACTACATCCGCCAGGTGATAGAAATGCCCGGGCTCACTCTGCCATCCTGCAAATATCACGCGATTTGCCACACCCAACGAAGACGCCATGGCCTGCATCTCTTCAAAAAACGGCCCATTCCCCAATAACACCAGATAAATAGGTCTGCCTGCTACTTCTTTTTTTAAATTGGCAAAGGCCTGCAAAAGATAACTGTGCCCCTTTACCTCCATAAATCTAGCTGCATTTAACAACACAAGGGCGTGTCCTGGAATACCTAAACATTTACGCAAGTTATGGATTCTATCCTCGTCTCTTGCAACAGGCTCATCCACAAAATTAGGAATATGATAGATTCGTCGCAAGTCAAAACCGCCTTTTAGCAGATAATCACAAAGGGACCGAGTATTGCAAACCCATGCATCTGCATGTCTGTAGCCATTGAGCTTATAATAACCGCCCAACCTGGCCACATGAATCGTATGGAGTAAAGAACGAGATAGATGAGTGAGTCTCGTGGCGCGGCCCATATAGGTCTGAACTACATGAGGCATGAGCATTTTCAGTCTTCTGTGTATGAGATACATGGAGACTATATCCCAAACATTCGCCATGGGAAAGGCTGTAATCTGAATGTCTTGAGCCACATGTGAAAGAATAGTGGTATCTTTTCGCAAAAAGGCATAATTTTCATGCCCAGCCTCGCAGCATGCCCTGCTGAAACGCAAAAAAAACCTTTCCGCTCCACCCGATGTCTTGCTTCCTATGATATGAACGATTTTCATGATATGGGCTATTAACCACAGAAGACTCAAAAATCAAAGTACAATCTAGTCTGTCATTTCGAATGAAGCGCAGGTACGGGCACGGCATGCCGTGCCCCAACAAATCTTAAGATTCCTCGCTTCGCTCGGAATGACAGGACGTTGGTGCTTCGCTTCGCTCGGAATGACAGGACGTTGGTGCTTCGCTTCGCTCGGAATGACAAGCTGTAGTGTGTCAGTGCAAGCGAAGCGCCTTTTTGCGGTTCTCTAAAATTACTCATAGATTTTATTCAAGGCTATTGCCCAGTTTCATAATTTCTTATAATATGCACAGTATGCAAAATACGACACTTGAACTCCTCTCAATCCTTGTATGTCCTCAATGCAAAGGGGAATTAGCCATCACTTCCGACCAATCCGGACTTGTTTGCCACTCCTGTGCCCTCCTTTACGAGATACGAGATGGCATTCCGGTAATGCTGATAACCGAGGCAAAACGCCTGGATGAAACCCCAAAAACAAACAAAAACCATTAGGAGGCATTACATGCAGCATCAAAAAATCGTAGAGCTCGACCTGCCATGCGGCGTCTTTTACAATCTCAAATATCTGGTGCTCGATCTGGACGGCACACTCACCACAGACGGCAGATGGATCGATGGGGTGTTGGAACGGCTCAAAGCGGTTTCCCAATTATTGACAGTATATATCCTCACTTCCGATACCAACCAAACCGTTCACGAACTCACAAAATCCCTCACACAAAACCACGACATTCACATCATCACTCTTGCTACAGGACGCGGGGATGTGCAAAAATTGGAATTCATAGCCAATATCGGCTGTGAATACACAGCTGCCATAGGAAACGGCTGTAACGATGCCATCATGCTCAAAAACGCCTCCCTCGGCATCTGCATCATAGGGAAAGAAGGCGCCTCAAAAGAGGCTATATTTTCAAGCAAGGTGGTATTTACAAATATATGTGACGCCCTGGACATCTTTTTGCGAAAAAACAGAATGATCGCAACACTTAGAAAATAACATACAAATAAGCATCACCGGGCCAATATCTCGCTGGCCAGACTGATGCTCTTTCTGCCGTAAGTAACTACCTCCTCGGCTACTTCTTTCAAAGTCCTCCTCCCGCTTCTGCACTGACACAGACGTATAAGCATGGGCAGATTGACACCAGTAACCACCTCTACCTTATTGTCCTCTAGAAACGCCAGAGAGATATTGGAAGGCGTGCCACCAAACATGTCTGTCAGGATAAGGACGCCGTCACCTGTATCCACTTCTTTTATGGCCTTTTGAATGTTCTTTTGAATGACTTGGACATCTACGGAAGGATCCACTGTCAAAGCCTTCATCTGTTCAGCCGAACCTATGATAAATATCATGGTCTGCAACAACTCCTGCCCAAGATTACCGTGGGCCGCGATCACCACACCGACCATATTCACTCTCCTCTGCCTATATCCCTGTGAGATACTATGACTTCCTGTTCAGAACTGCGCAAAAAATTCCCGAGATACTCCGCTATGGCCACGCTACGATGAAAACCGCCGGTACAGCCGAAGGCTATCACCAGATACGATTTACCTTCAGACCTGTACTGGGGCACCAGAAAACTCAATAACTGTTCACAAGCACGCAAAAACTCCTCAGTCTCTGCATGAGCGGTCAAAAACTCCTGAATGGGCTCAGTTCTGCCATCCAATGGCTTTAATTTGGGTTCAAAATAGGGATTGGGCAGAAAACGGACATCAAAGACCAGATTGGCATCCGCCGGCACTCCGTATTTAAAACCGAATGACACAACCTGAATCACAAACCTGTTCAGGTCATCTCTCTGAGAGTACAACTGAAAGATGGCCTGTCTGAGTTGATGAACGTTCAGTTCACTGGTATCCAGGACCCTGTCGGCACTTTCTCTCAATATGGCAAGCTGTTCGCGCTCCATGTGAATGGCAGACAGGATATCCCCACTCTGTTGCAGAGGATGATGCCGTCTGGTCTGGCTGTAACGTCTTACCAGAATATCATCCTTTGCATTTAAAAAAAGCAGCTCCACATGAAAGCCGTCTGTCTGAATCTGCCGAAATATGGAACGATATTCCCTGACAAAGGCCTCTTCCCGCAAGTCCATGACCAGGGCGATCTTGACCGGCTCACGCGCCCCCTGTTCGAGCAATGCCAGAAACTGAGGCAAAAGAGCGATGGGCAGGTTATCCACGCAGAAATAGCCCATGTCCTCAAAAGCCCTGAGTGCAGTACTCTTGCCTGAGCCGGATATACCGGTGATTACAACCCCCTGAGTCATTCGACTCCGGCTTCGCTCATTCATCTCCATATCACCTGACGATGGCTCGAAAACGTCCTGGCAGAAATGAGCAGATCAGGGCTGCAGCAAACCCAGACCGCCGTCCTTGCGCCAATACAACACATTGATGTTACCGGTTGCAGCATTATGAAAGGCCATAAAATCTCCACCAAGTATCTGGAACTGATCTACAGCCTCTTCAACCGACATGGGTTTGGTCGTAAGCTTTTCAGGGGTTACAAATGTAATCTCATCGGCTCCGGCTACGCCCTTGTACTGATCGGCGACAGACACCCCAGAAGAAACACTCCCCTTTCTCTCCTGCAATCTCTCTTTAAAACGCTTAAGCTGTTTCTCGATCTTGTCAGACAGAAGATCAATGGCTGTGTACATGTCAGTTGACTCTTCCTTGGCGGCAGCCTTTACACCATCTCCAACCACTAAGATTTCAGCAGTATTTCTGAATTTTTCAGTGGAAAGCACTACCATAACATCCATTATCCCATTGGCATACTTGCTTAACTTCTGCATTCTTTTTTCTACGTAATCTATAAGTTTTGTTGCTTCTTCATCTATCTGCTGTACGTGTCTGAACTTGACTGTAATTTTCATAAGATTCCTCCATAATGTTTTTTTGAGACTGAATGATTGATTAAAAATAGATTAATTAATTTCTTTTTCTCATACTTGATGGCAGAATACCAAGCATTTCCCTATATTTTGCAACCGTTCTTCTTGCAATTTTAATATTATTTTTTTCAAGCAGTTCGACAAGTTTCTGATCGCTATATGGCTTACGTGGATCTTCAGCCGCTATCAACTGCCTTAATTTTTCCTTTACACTCTGCGCTGCAATATCATCCTCGTCATCAGATCTCTTCAGACCTGCACTGAAAAAATACTTCAATTCAAACAAGCCATGAGGTGTCTGAATATACTTATTGGCAGTCACTCTGCTGATAGTTGATTCATGCATTTCTATATCATCTGCAACATCTCTCAAGACCATCGGCTTAAGATATTCAATCCCATTGTCAAAAAAATCCTTTTGAAACTTTACAATGCTTTCCGCAACTTTATAGATAGTTCTTTTCCGTTGATCAAGACTTTTCATCAACCACAACGCTGATTTCATTTTATCCTGAATAAATTCTTTTGCCTGTTTATCACTCACTGTTTTCATTAAATCATCTTGGTAAAAAGAATTTATTCTTAAATTAGGCATACCATCGTCATTCAATGTTATTACATACTCATCACCTATTTTATATACATATATATCAGGCACAATATAATTGACTCCACTTGCGACATATTGTCTTCCAGGTCTTGGCTCGAAATGCGTAATGATATCCACAGCGTGTTTGACATCATCCACAAAGCGACCAGTAGCCTTTGCGATCAATTGATAATTATGTCTTTCAAGTAAAGATATATGGTCTGTTATAATCTCTTTAACCAGCGGATCCTCTATGCCATAGTGATTAGCCTGCAACAGCAGGGCCTCCTTCAAATCCCTGGCAGCCACTCCCACAGGATCGAAACCCTGCACCAATTCCAGAGTGGATTGCACATCCTTTACATCGCAATGGAGTTCAGCCGCTATATCCTCCAGAGATAAGGCCAGATAACCGTCATCCGTCAGGTTGCCTATTATAAACCCTCCAATTCTGCGCTGCTGTTCCGTGGCATCGGAGAGTTGTAGCTGCCACATGAGGTGTTCAGTGAGATCAGTGGTCTTTATCAAAAGATTTTCATAATCAAGGGCATCCTTACTCTCAAAAGAAAAGGATTGAATGGCGTTCTTTCTGTCCTCGTCCCAATAGTCCTTCCACTCAATCTCCTCCAGCGCCTTCTTTTCCCATGCAGTCTTTTCCAGATCCGTGGCGGAAAGGGCTGGTACAACCTCGGCAGACGGATCCATTGCAGATGCCCCATCCATCTGTATCGCCTCATCCAGAACAGGATTGTTCTCCAATTCCTGATGAATCATTTCGATGAGTTCGATTCTGGAAAGCTGAAGCATCTTGATGGCCTGCTGAAGCTGCGGAGTCATCACGAGTTGCTGCGTAAGTTTCAGGTTCTGTTTGAGTTCCAATGCCATAATTAAAGCCTGAAATCCTCTCCAAGATATGCCTGTTGAACCACCGGGCTCGAAACGATCTGTTCCGGTCTTCCCTGCTCTATGATACTGCCCTGATGCACGATATAAGCATAGTCACAGATGCTCAACGTATCCCTGACATTGTGGTCAGAGATCACGATGCCTATACCCTTTGCCTTGAGCCGTTGAACGATTCCCTTCAGATCAGCTACCGCCAAGGGATCCACACCTGCAAAGGGCTCATCCAGCAATATAAATTTAGGTTCCGTAGCCAGGGCGCGCAACACCTCCAGCCTGCGTCTCTCCCCACCCGACAGAGAATGGGCCTGATGATCAGCCAAACCCTCTATGCCAAGCTCCTCAAGCAGTTCTCGAACGCGAGCGTCAATGACATTGGACTTCCAGCCTCTGATTTCAAGCACAAGACGTATGTTATCGGCCACAGAAAGCTTGCGGAATACAGAGGGTTCCTGAGGCAAATAGGTGATTCCGTACAACGCCCTTTCATGTATAGGCATTTCCGTGATATCTTTGTCATTTAGAAAGACCCTGCCTTCATCCGCTCGAATCAGACCTGCAATCATATAGAAAGTCGTGGTTTTACCCGCGCCGTTGGGCCCGAGAATACCGATTATCATGCCACTTTGCAGTTCTAATTCCACGCCGTTTACCACTCTGCGACCGGCATAGGTCTTGACTAATTTAGAGGCCCTCAATGCATCAGACATATCATTTGTTTTCGGACGGAAAGACCACCGCCTCTACGCGATCCTTGCCGGTCCCTTGCACAATACTCCTGCTTTCATTTACAAACATGGTGATCACATCACCTTTTACACGATTCTGTCCTTCCATAACCTGCGCCGAGCCGGTCAAAATGATTTTCTCTGTAGGTTTTTCATAGACGGCCTTTTCAGCTGTAGCTATACGCGTCCCCTTTGTAATGTGCACATGCCCTATGGCAATGATGCGGTCTATGGAGCGTCTGGATGCATCGTCTGCAGCAGTCTTATTCCCCTGTTTGGAATAGACTACCTCCATTCTGTCTGAATTTATGGTCAGATCATCCTGCGTCGCCACAACAGAACCGGTGAAGACCACCACCCCGGCCTGATCATTGGCCTCCATGAGATCGCTTTTGATATGTATCGGCCCTGCTGACCTGGCCGCTCCCTTTGACGTCTCAGCCTGTACGGAATTCAAGTCCAAACAAAAGCTAAAAACACAAAACAGCAATATCAACAAAATGTTAAAATGTTTCATGACATATCCTCTGGTAACATCTTCTCACCATCCAAGCAGTTTTCCTGCCATGGCAGAGATTTGCGCCTTGGGCTTGAACACCCGTATTCTCCCTGTGTCGAACCCGTATTCCAATCCCTCACCTGCTATAGAGATGGCTTCTCCTGAAAACAGCACGAGCGCCTTGGTCCACACTAATTTTTTTGCCTGATCATAAAAAAGCTCAGATGTGGTGAGGGTCCCATAAGATGGAAACTCCATTTGCACATCGCCTTGTAATGTCAAACTGTCATTCATTTGATAAAAACCCTTTGCAGCTCGCACCAGAATCCACCGGCCGTCTGACGAAACAAAGGATATCACAGGCTCACTTACGTCCATTCTATCATTATCACAAAAAAACGCCTGGCCCGCATGCATCTTGATATTTAGTTTACCATCAGACAAACGATAATAATAGACGCCTTCCACCATAAAATCCGCAGTGATGTCCGAAAGCCGCTTCATCAGGTCCTTTCTGAGTTCCTGTTGTTCCATCCAGCTCTGCCAATAAAACCATGAAACACTCAGGACAATGACTGCCAATAGAAGGATGTGATGTCTCTCAACATTGGCTGGCTTCCAATTCAATCCCATTTGATTCCTTTCACATCAATCCGATGCAGTGCATGAACAGCCTTCCTCGATAAATTCATTTAAAAATATATGCCAGCAGTTCTTTGCCTTAAGTATCAGTTCACACACCTCCCTGACCGCCCCTTCTCCGCCAGCACTTAAAGTGACATGATGGCAGTAATCCTTGACCTGTGAGGCAGAGTTGGGCACTGTGACAGCTAAACCAACTCGCGACAATACTGGAATATCCACCCAATCGTCACCCATATAGGCCACCTGGGCATCCATCAGCCCGAACACGCGCAAGAGCTCTTCGTAACCCTGTAGTTTTCGTGAATGTCCCTGCATCACATGTTTTATACCTAATTCATTACAGCGCACGGCAAGGGCATGAGAACAACGGGCACTCAAAACCGCAGTTTTGACACCGGCCTTGTGCAACAGCTTAATGCCGAAACCATCCCGAACATGAAAGGACTGTATCTGATCACCCCTTGCATCATAAACTATACGGCCATCCGTCAAAATACCATCCACATCCAGAATCAGCAGCTCGATACCTTCGGCCTTTCTGAAAAGCATATCCTGATCAAGTCTGGTCATATTCAACTCCGTCAATCTCAGGCCGATACTTGAGAAACAGCATTCATCACAACCTTCAATGTCCTCAAAAGCTCAGACAACTGCTCTACATAAAGGGAATTGGGGCCGTCACAAAGGGCCTTGTTCGGGTCTATATGCACCTCCAGAAAAAGCCCGTTGACTCCAACGGCACAGGCCGCCCTGGCCAAAACAGACACAAATTCCCTCTGTCCAGAGGAGCATCCATTCCCGGCGCCCGGCAGTTGCACACTGTGAGTGGCATCGAATATCACAGGAGCGCCAAGAGAACGCATTATAGCCAGCGAACGCATATCCACCACCAGATTGTTATAGCCGAAGGAGGTCCCCCGCTCCGTAAGCAGAATCCTGAATGCCCCGCATTCTCGGAGCTTTGCAACCACATGCTTCATGTCCCATGGCGCCATGAACTGCCCCTTCTTAACATTGACTGGAAGACCGGTATGAGCTGCTGCGCAGAGCAGATCGGTCTGCCTGCACAAAAACGCCGGTATCTGAATACAGTCCAGCACATCCTTGACCGCCTCGGCCTGTTCTGGCAGATGTATGTCGGATATGACCGGAGCGTCAAGAAGGGTTTTGATCTCTCTCAACATCTCTATGCCTTTTTTAAGACCTGGCCCTCTGTAAGAGGTTATGGATGTACGGTTGGCCTTGTCGAAGGAGGCCTTGAACATATAAGAAAAACCATTTTCCCGTGCCGCAGACATGACCATTCGTCCTATTTGAACGGCTATGTCCATGTCCTCCAACACACAAGGCCCTGCAATCAACAGAGGTGGACAATGTTCGCCGACTTCTAATGAGCCTATACGGAATTTTTGAGATATGTCAGGCAGGTTCATGTTTTCTCGTTTGCCTTTTATATATCCTTTGGCAACCTGGCATGTCTGTAAGCCAGTGCGGCATGAATAAAGGCTGCAAAAAGGGGATGTGGAGACAATGGCCGCGACTTGAATTCAGGATGAAACTGGCAGCCCACAAACCAGGGGTGATTCGGCAGTTCAACGATCTCGACCAGGTCCCCATCGGGGCTGAGACCAGAAAACGCCATGCCATGGGCCTGCAATGCCTCTCTGTAGGCGTTGTTGAACTCATATCTGTGCCTATGACGCTCTGAAATCTCCTCACAACCATAGGCGGAAGCGACCTTCGTACCAGGTATCAACACACACGGATATGCGCCAAGCCTCATGGTACCGCCCTTTTCGCTGCCATCATCCCGATAACACCTCTCGTCAGTGCGCGGATTATACCATTCTTTCATGAGATATATCACAGGATCGGGCGTGGCGGGCGCAAACTCACTACTGTCGGCAAGCTCAATGCCAGCCACATTACGGGCAAACTCTATCACAGCGAGCTGCATTCCAAGACATATGCCGAAAAATGGAATCTTCTGTTTTCTGGCGTATGATATGGCCTCCAGTTTGCCGGCTATACCCCTCACTCCAAAGCCGCCGGGCACCAAAACGCCGTGGGCCTTAAAAAGTCTTGAAGCCAATTCGTCACCTCGAATCTCCTCTGAATTGACAAAATCAACTCTGACAGTGGTATTGTTGGCTACACCACCGTGAAACAGCGCTTCATACAGGCTTTTATATGATTCCCTTGCATTGGCATACTTACCTATTACGGCTATGGTCACCTCGTGTTGCAGCTGTCTGGCCTTGGCGTTGAAATCCTCCCAGGCATCTAGAACCGGAGTACGAGTCCAGATGGAAAGGGCATCTATTATTCTGTCGTCCAGACCCTCCGCATGTAACTTGAGAGGCACCTCATAAATACACTCCACGTCCTGAGCTGTTATGACACATTCCTCAGAAACATCGCAGAACATGGCGATCTTGTCCTTCATACCCTTTGAAAGAGGCAACTCCGACCGACAGAGCAGAATATCGGGTTGAATACCTATGGCGCGCAGTTCCCGAACGCTTCTCTGTGTGGGTTTGGTCTTAAGTTCCCCGGCTGCCTTGATATAAGGCACATAGGTGACATGCACATACAGAGTATGCTCCTTGCCCAGATTCACACGAAGCTGCCGAATAGCCTCGAGAAACGGCTGGCCCTCAATGTCTCCCACAGTACCACCTATCTCCACAATGGCTATGTCAGCCTCACCCTCCAACTGCAAAATGGCCTGCTTGATCTCGTCAGTGACATGAGGAATGACCTGCACTGTGCCGCCCAGATAATCACCCCTGCGCTCCTTAGTGATAACACTGTAATATATGCGTCCGGAGGTATAATTATGCCCTTGGCCCAACACTGCATGAGTGAAACGCTCGTAGTGTCCCAGGTCCAGGTCGGTCTCAGCACCATCATCTGTGACAAACACCTCACCATGTTGAAATGGATTCATGGTACCTGGGTCAACATTTATATAAGGATCCAACTTTTGCAAAGTAACACGCAGACCTCTTGCCTCCAAAAGGGCGCCTATAGAGGCCGCTGCAAGCCCCTTCCCCAGAGAAGAAAGGACACCACCCGTAATGAAGATGAATTTTGTCTTCATATCCTATCTCAACTATAGAAAAACATGGGCTCTACTAGCATAACCCCCGAATCCTTAAGAGCAACCAGGGCCTTTTCCATCAGGGTATCTGGAGTCTTGAAGAGCAGCACCGCCTGTGCGCTTTCGCCCACAAAGGCATATGTATAATCGATATTGATATCATTCTGGGAGAGGACCTCCACCACCTTACAGAAACTGCCGGGCTTATCGTCCACTCGCACCGCAAATACATCCTGTTCATTTACTGTAAAACCATTGGCAGCCAGCACACCCTTGGCCTTTTCAGGGTTGTTGACCACAATGCGCAGAATACCGAACTCAGCGGATTCGGCCATAGCCAGGGCTCGAATGTTGATACCGGCATCGCTCAGGGTCCTGGTGACATCTAACAATCTGCCCTTGCGGTTTTCCAGAAAGATGGAAAGTTGTTTCACTGCATATTGCTGTCTCATGAACCGCCTCCTTATTTATTGCTTCTCCGCATTCCGCTTGTCCAAAATGCGCTGTGCCTTACCCATACTGCGCTCCAGTGTCTTGGGCTCCACCAATTTGATCTTCACATTGATATAGAGCTCATTTAACATCTCGTTTTCCAAACGCTGTTTCAGGCCCTCCAAGGCGCCGATACCGCCGTCGCCCATGGTGGCTTCGTCCACCTCCACCCAAACCTCGAGCTTGTCCAAAACGCCCTTCTTTTCCAGTACGATCACATAATTGGGCGTGATCCCCTCCACTTTGGTGAGCACATGCTCCACCTGAGACGGGAATACGTTCACACCATTTACGATGAGCATGTCGTCGCTTCTGCCCTTGATGGTATCGATATAAACCGTGGTGCGCCCGCATTTACACGGTTCCCTGTGCAATCTCGTGATATCCTTGGTGCGATAACGAATTATTGGCAACCCCTGTTTTGAAATGGTGGTCAAAACCAACTCACCATCCTCTCCATCGGGCAGAACCTCGCATGTGTCTGGATTTATGATTTCAGGCAGAAAATAGTCCTCTGCCACATGCAGATTACCGTAAGAACAGGTGGCCGCCACACCAGGGCCGATGATCTCGGAAAGTCCATATGCCTCGTAGTATTCAATACCCCACGCATCTTTTATGGCATTTCTCAACCCTTGTGAGGCAGGTTCGGCGCCGAAGAAACCTGCACGCAGCTTGAAATCCTTTCTAGCATCATAGCCTTCCTCACGGGCCACCTCCGAGAGATGTAAGGCAAAAGATGGCGTACAACAGAGCACCGTAGCGCCGAAATCCTTCATGAGCAGCAACTGACGCTTGGTGAAGCCTCCGCTGGAAGGCACCACGGCAGCCCCTACTCGTTCAGCGGCATAATGAAAGCCCAGACCGCCGGTAAACAGACCGTAACCATAGGCATTGTGGACCACATCGCCCGGACCTACATTGCCCATCTTTAACGTACGGGCCATTACCTCTATCCAGACCTCCATATCATGGGCCGTATAACCCACAACAGTCGGCTTGCCGGTAGTGCCCGAAGAAGAATGAATGCGAACGATCTGGTCCATGGGGGTTGCAAAAAGCCCAAACGGATAGTGATTCCGCAGGTCCTGTTTCAGAGTAAACGGAAGCATGGCCAGCTTTTTCAACGAATCGATATCCGCGGGTTTTATGCCGGCTTCGTCAAATTTTGTCTTGTAAAACGGAACGAGATGATACACTCTGGTAACAGTCTCGCGAAGCCTTCGAAGCTGTAACGCCTCCATGGCCTCTCGAGAAGCACTCTCGATGGGATTCCACATTGCAGCTACTCCTCTCCTATATAAAAGTCTGAAAAAACGGCTGACATTCAATACATTAAAAAGAAAAATACCATTGCCCCCCTCTAAAGACAAGCCCCATTCAAATGCAAATTCAATGCCCAATAACAGTTAAAAATTCATTAAAAAATGCCGCCAAGACACCGATGTTTAAGGGCAATGGGCTGTTATATGAAAAGGTACGCAGGCCTGCCTCTACAAATAGGTGAGTGATTTTCCTTACGCATACGTGAAATGGAGTTTTGCGATGGTCTGGTCTGTCACGGGAAAGCATAAATCCGGTGACCATTGACTACCATTCAAAAATGCTTATTTTTTTGTTGCATTGAGCAGTAAAGAATACAATCTATCAAAAAAGGAGGTATCGCCATGTTCGAGATTCAACCATTCCGTCCTTTAAGAGAGCTCAGCAGCCTTAGAAGGGAAATGGACAAAATGTGGGAGGATTTCTTTGGAGGCAGGGCAATCGCCACCATGGATGAAAAGACATGGACGCCATCTATAGACATCTCCGAAACCAAGGACGAATTGATCGTAAAGGCCGAAATACCAGGAATGGAGGCCAAGGACATTGATATTTCCCTGACAGGCGATGTCTTGACCATAAAAGGTGAGCGCAAACAGGAGACCGAGGAGAAGGAAGAAAACTATCACCGCATAGAGACCCGTTATGGATCCTTCTGCAGAATGATTCGGCTCCCTGTAGCCATAGACACAGATAAAGTGACGGCAAATTACGAAAAAGGCGTTTTGAAGCTTGTTCTGCCCAAGAAAGAAGAGGTAAAACCCAAACAGATCGAAATAAAGGCAAGTTGATAATCAGCAACAACTGGCAAAAAAAGGGGCTTCTGCCCCTTTTTTTATTTCCTAAGAATCCACCGCCCCCAAAAAAATAAACCGTTACTACTGAAAATTCAGGGAAATAGCACGTAGTTGTCAACAATAACTCAGCAGTCACTAAATGAAGGATGTAAGGTCATCGTCGCTACGCTTCTCACAATGACAAGTGTGAGTTATTTAGACTGTGAATTTTGGTTTACCACACTATCTTTTCAAGTCAGAGACCACATTTTTGACTCTGGCCAAAAGTCTTTCTTCATCTATGGTCAACAGATTCCCGTTCTCCATTAACAAGGTTCCATTCACCAGCACATCCGAAACCTCCGCACCGTTGGCTGCATAAACTATGTGAGATAGGGGATTGTAACAAGGTGTCATGTGAGACCGCTTCATATCCAATATCACCAAATCAGCTCTGCAACCAGGCTCACATCGACCTATATCGTTTCGATGAAGGACGTTTGCAGCCCAAGTGGTAGCCATCGCAAATACCTCGGGGGCAGACATAACCACAGGATTTTTCTGAACCCCTTTATGCAGTAACGCCGCTGTGCGCATCTCACCGAACATATTGAGGTCATTGTTGCTGGCAGCACCGTCCGTGCCAAGACACACACGACCGTTCATACGCAACAAAGCCGGCACCGGCGCTACACCCGAAGCCAACTTCAAATTGCTCTCAGGACAATGGGCCACACTCACTCCCCTACGGCTCAACAATTCCATATCGCTGTGAGACAAGGCCACACAATGAGCGGTAAGCATACGTTCATTCAACAGATGAAGGCTGTCCAGATAGGCCACAGGAGACTTGCCCACACGGCTCTTCATCTCCTGCACCTCCCAGTCCGTTTCCGAAAGATGCGTGACAAGCAACGTGCCTGTTTTATCTGCGAGCTCTCCAGCTCTTTGCCACAATTCCTCTCGACAGGTATAAGGCGTATGAGGGTCCACTGTGATGGTAATTCTGTCATGGCCACGCCACTTGCTCAAAAGCCGCTCTGTTTCTTTGAGGGCATCCATTCCATCTTTAAAGGCAGGGGTCGGAAAATCGAACACCCCCTCGCCCAGCCAGGCCCTCATGCCCACACGATTCACCACCGATGCTACAGCGTCCTCAAAAAGGTACATATCCACAAAGGAAGTGGTGCCGCTTCGAATCATCTCTGCGCAGGCCAACTCGGTGCCCAGTTCCACCAATGACGGAGTCAACATAGCCTCAGCCGGAAAGATATGTTCTTCAAGCCATATCTTCAGAGGCAGGTCGTCGGCCATGCCTCGAAATATGGTCATGGCTACATGTGCGTGGCAGTTTATAAGACCTGGCATCAAAAGCCCGCAGGGCCTTTCAATAAGCTTCTTCGCCTCATATCGACTCAAAATGGCCGTTTTGACTCCAGTTTCCACTATTACACCATTTTTGATGACAATGGCTCCATCAGAGATGACGGCATCGAACGCAGATGTCTGAAGCATTCCAGCCGTTATGATCAAATCCACTAGTTCCAATTTTTAACTCCTGAAATAAAATGTATCAGCAGACGAGTAAGGGCCTCGTTCGCCCGCTGTGCGTTTTCTATCACATCCTCTATGGAAATGGGCTGAAAATTGTCTGGATTGTTCACATTGGCAATAACTGAGATGCCGGCCACCTCCATGCCCATATGCACCGCGATTATCACCTCTGGGACCAAAGACATCGCCACAGCATCGCCTCCGATTCTGCGCAAAAAGCGAGTCTCAGCTGGTGTCTCCAGAGATGGACCAGGCACGGCCACAAAAACCCCTTCAAGCAAAGGAATCCCCAGTACTTCAGCGCTCTTTTTGAGTAATTGCGCAAATCTTGGTGAATATGCCTGTGACATATCCGGAAATCGCGAGCCCCAGGCATTTACATTTAAGCCTCTCAGCGGATTATCAGGAATGAAATTGATGTGATCTCGAATGAGCATCAAATCACCAGAGGAAAAATTCAGGTTCAGCCCCCCAGCAGCATTGCACCCGATATATCTTTTCACACCCATCAGCCCCATTACGCGCACAGGCAGAGTTAATGCCTGAGCGCTGTAACCCTCATAGTAATGGAATCTGCCCTGAAACACCGCCACAGACACACCATTGATGGAACCGATCAGCAATTTACCTGTATGAGAGGGCGATGTGGAGCGTGGAAAATGCGGTATCTCATCATAACTCCACTCAAACTCCACATTGAGGACCTGAGCCACTCCACCAAGCCCTGTGCCCAGTACAATGCAGAATTCCGGTGCGTAAGGCACATGTCTTGACAAAAACTCCATAGATTCTATTATAATATTTTCATATTCCATAATTCCACCTGTGTAAATAATACCTTATCAAAATACATTATCGATAAACAAAACATATTCTAAGGGCTTTCTCAATACACAATACTTTTCCCGAACAAGGCGCCTTTAATCAACGAACTAATGTTACGAAAAAGTTAAAAATGCATTTTGGGGATTGACAGAAAATTCCATCGGTAATATATATAACGCAAAATATGCTGTAATTTGGGTTCGTTGTGTTTTTTTTCGCAAATAAATAAAGTAGTTATAGGAAACTGCATATCCCAAAGCACATTACTTTCAAGGAGGTGAAATACACAGTTTTTTGCAGACCCAGCCTTATATCCGGAATCTGGCATTCGGAATTCGGCGCAGAAAATAAGACAGTTGGTTGTTTTAAGCTAAAAAACACAGAAATCAAAGGAGGTTACATGAAAAAGAAGTTAATGAAATCAGTTTTGGCTACGATGGCAGGTGTCAGCATAGTCGGCATGGGAACCGGTGCCTTTGCCTTTACCACAAGCTTTAACGGAGAGATGCAGCAGGCCGTTATCGGTACGACAAATTATGACATGCTTACAGGTCGTGGCAGCTCCGGTCTGAAATACGACTACTTCAGCTATGGTGGAAAGGGCAACGCCCTCAGCGAAAAGAAAGGCATAACTACCTTCAATGATGGAGGGAAAGGTGATGTCTTTGGTGTATCCAGGGGCAGACTGGGCTTTGTGGGCACCACAGATGACGGTCTTGCAAAATTTGTTTACACATTAGAGGTCGGAACGAGCCAGTGGGGTGATACTACAAGCGCTGATCCGGGCCATAATGCCGCTTTTGGTCTCTCAGGTGACGGTGTCAACGTAGAGACACGTTTTCTCTATGCAGATCTGGCCATTCCAGGTCTTGGAAAGGACCACCGCATTGCAGCAGGTCTTCAGCCCATCAATGTCAATCCATGGCTCTGGAAAGAAACAGCAGCCGGCCTTACCTATAACGGCAAGATGGATATCAACAGCTGGAGCGTAGGCTGGGTCAAGGGCAGAACCGACAAAGCCAGTATCTACAGCGACAATGGAGACGATGACTACTTCTTCGCCAAATTCGATTCAGAGGTGATGAAGGGCGTAAAACTTGGGGCCTTTGGCGTATATAGCGACCAGGGTAACAGGACTCCCTACTATGGTACAGATTCATACGATGGCCAAATATATTACCTAGGTCTTACCGGTTCCGCGACTATGGGTCAGTTCTTTGTAAATGGAGACCTCATCTATCAGGGTGGTAATATAGACTTCAATACCGCTGCTCGTGACCTCGACAGAGAGGCATGGCTGGCCCGTTTGGATGCAGGTATGAAACCCGCTGACAACATGAAGTTCTGGTTGAGCGGTCTGTATGTCTCCGGTGATGACAATGCAGGCGATACTAAAGCCAAGAACTTCGATGTCATCGACACCGACGTTGCATGGGGCATGATCTTCTTCAAAGAGGGTCTGATGGCCGACTGCGACAGATTCTTCTCTGATGCCCCGTATATTCTGGACAAGGGCTTTATGGGCATTGCCCTGTACGGCGAATACAAGGCTGATGAGCAGAATACCATCAAGGCCGCTATCCGCTACATGAAGCTCGCAGAGGACTATCAGAAAGGCTACAACCCTGTAACAGGTAAGTATGCACACTCTGAAGACACGTTGGGTACCGAGCTGGATATGTGGTATAATTATGCCTACAACAAAAATGTAGACCTCAAGTTTGAGGCGGCATATCTGTTTAGTGGCAAGGCCGCAGACTACATGCTCTCCAATGGCACAAGCGCGGATGACGTGCTTCATGCAGGAGCTGGGCTGGTATTCAAGTTCTAATTTGAAGCCAAAGTCCAACACATAACCTTAAAAGGCTGGTGCCAATCGCATCAGCCTTTTTTATTTCTTTGTAATAAACATGCCTTTTCTCTTTTCTCTCTTGCAATTCCCGATTCTCTGAATAAGATACAACCCTGACTCTATTGAATACAGGAAAGGAGTTCCCAAGTGTTTAATCTGTTGCGCATATTATTTGTTTTCATTCTGGCAGGCATTTCATCGCCCGCCCATGCCGATTATCTGAACAACCTTACAACAGACCTCTCTTCAATCGAAGGTGCAATTCTCACCACATCGAATGGCAACACGCTGATAAATAAGGGCAAAACAAGCGGAGTACACAAGGGTGACCTATGGACCATCTCTGAGCCAGGAGAGAGCTTAAAGGACCCTGCCACAGGCAAGACATTGGGGCAACTCAACACACCAATAGCTCATGGACGCACTGTAAAAGTGGAACAGGAGTTTTGCGAAATCACCTATACCTGTATTCAGCCCAAATGTAAGCTCAAACAGGGCCAGATCGCTCGACGTTTTGATGAGATTCCTGTAATCTTTCAGGATGCCACAGGTGAGGAGACAGGCTTGTATGAACTTCTACGCTCTAAACTCCCACATCTGAAATGGGAGGCATATACTCGCACCCAGGGCGCATTTGCTCAACCGGATCAGATGAATCGCATTGTTATTCACGCAGCTCAAGACATGGTCACCATCTGGAGCGGCGGTGAGACCATCGGCCTTTACAAAACCAGCTCACTGCTTTCCAAAACACCATCCACTACTCCAGTCAGCACAGGCGCAATCCCCGGCATAAAAGGCGGGCCCAATACACAACTCACATTTGAGTCCTTCAGGCATGTAGGAAGCCTGGACTTTCTAGTTGACCACGTGGAACTCGCCAAGCTGGATGCATCTAACAACCTCTATTTCGTATATCTCAGCAAACGGACTCTCTTCATTCAACCTGCCAGCAAACCAGAACGTTTCAGTTACTCCTATGACGGTTTCGGTGAGATACTCAATATCTCGGTAGGCGCAGACGGCCTCATAGCCCTGAACATCTATATTCCAAAGGAAGGCTTCAAATCCCGCATTCTGCGCTTCAACGGCGATCACATAGAGGTTGTGGCCAAAAATATTCCTTATGTGATGTCTTTCTTCGATCTGAACGGGGACAGCACAAAAGAGACTCTGATCGGCCAAAATTTCGACAAAGAAGACTTGTTCGGAGCAGCCATTCACAAACTCGAGCTTACAGGAAACGATGTAGTCAAAAAGGAATCCTTCAGCGTGCCTGCTGCTTGGAATATAAACGGGGCATTTATAGCCGATATTAATGGTAACGGGGCACCGGATTATGGGTATTATAATGTGGGTAAAAAATTGGTGGTGTATGAGCGAAACCGATTGATCTATGAATCTTCAGAGCCCTTGGGAGGCTCCATCAAATCGGTTCAAGTGGAGGCCACACTCCCAGGCATATCAAACATCAAGACATTTATTATCTGGAGTCAACCTGCTGTTGTCAAAACAGGAGAAACCTCTATTGTAGCCATTGCCGCCAACGAAAATACCTTTTGGAACACTGTAGGCGGCGCGCCATCAAAAGGGACTGTAGGCGTCCTCTATCCCACAGGCGGCAGACTGGTATTAAAAAAACTGAACACGGCCTTTGACGGCCCTGTGCAGTCGGTTTTCACATATAAGGACGAACTCTATGTGGTAGTGGTAAGTGGAGATTTTTTTATGCGTAATGAAGGCCAGACGCACATTCTGGCCATAACCTTCAAAGACTTGGCCAAGGCCCTGGGCGGGTAACAATCATTTAACAGTCACAAAAAAACGGAGCGGCATTTACGACCGCTCCGTTTTTTGTCAATAAAAGAATTAGTTAGCCGAATAAAAGATTAACCGGCAAATGCCTTCTCCAGCGGCGGTACCATCTGCTTCTTGCGGCTCATGACGCCTGGCAGCCACACGGAATTACCTTCCAGCTTTTTGCCGAAGGCCTTCTCCACCACGGATGGATCGTCGGTTACGGCCAACAGCTCGGTACCTTCCTTCTCCATGGTATCGGTGAGCATCAAAAATACGCTGTGACGATTGCCATCCACCTTCATCTTCTGCAGGTTCTCCATGATGGCGCACTTGAGATCGTTACTGACCTGGCTCAGAGAGACCAACTCCAGCTGCCCAATACCAACGGTCTTTCCGCTCATGTTGAAGTCCTTGTAATCCCTGTGAATGAGGTCCATGGGAGGCACACCCTCCACCGAGCTCTTTGCCTTGGCCAGTTCCAGACCCCATGCCTTGAGATCGGAGATGCCGGCGATCTTGGCAAGGGCCTCGGCAGCGGCCTTATCGTCAGGAGTGCAGGTAGGGGACTTGAAGAGCACTGTGTCGCTCAAAATAGCGGAGAGCATGAGGCCTGCGACCTTGGGATCGATGGGCTTCTTGAACATATCGGTATAGAGTTTGTAAAGCACGGTACCGGTGCAACCAACCGCCATTGCGCAGAAGAAGATGGGGCTGGAAGTAGTGATATCACCGATCTTGTGGTGATCTACCACTGCGAGCAGCTCTCCCTTATCCCAATTATCCGGGGCCTGTTTGATGTCGCTGTGATCCACCAGCATATACTGCTTACCGGTGACATCGGTCATGAGCTCTGGCATAGGAATGCCGAACTTCTTAAATGCGAGCTCGGTCTCAGGATTGGGATCACCCTGTCGGCAAGGAACTGCGTCCACGCCAAGGGCCTTCTGAAGCTCTGCAAAGGCAACTGCTGCGGTTACGGAATCGGTGTCAGGACTTTTATGCCCCATTACGAAAACTGCCATTTGTGAAATCCTCCTTTATTAGTTATGAATAAAATGCTAAAAAACAAACTGCATTTTCTCTATCACAAACTACCATATTTGCCAAGGTTTTTTTAGGGATGTCACAGATTTTTCAAGATGATGTCTTTTTCGGCATAATGCCCAATTTATGCCACATCTTGTTGACTCGATCCACCACATCTATATCCATCTCGATGACATCGGGCCAACGCCTTGCAAAACCCTCTTCAGACCACTTGCGTGTGCAGTCTATGCCCATTTTACTTCCATAATGCGGCAGAGGCGAGGCATGGTCCAGGGCATCCACAGGGCCATCCACGAACACGATATCCCGCCTGGGATCCACATTATTTCCCAATCTCCAAAGCACGTGGGAGAGGTCATGGACATTTACCTCCCGGTCGAACACACAGATCATCTTACAAAACATCATCTGACCAAGGCCCCAAAGGGCATGCATGACCTTTTTGGCATGTCCCGGATAGCGCTTGTCTATGGAGACAAATGCCAGATTGTGAAATACGCCTTCCAACGGTAGATTGATGTCAATAATCTCCGGAAGGGTCTTTTTGATCAGGGGCAAAAAGAGCCGCTCTGTGGCCTTGGCCATATAACAGTCTTCCTGTGGCGGCCTGCCCACAATGGTAGATGGATATATGGCATTTTTTCTATGCGTCATGCAGGTAACATGAAACACCGGATATTCATCCGAAAGGGAATAATAGCCGGTATGATCCCCGAAAGGCCCTTCGATACGGCGCTCAAATGGCTCCACATAGCCTTCAAGCACGATCTGAGAATTGGCTGGCACATCAAGGTTCACGGTCAGACACTTCACCAGCTCCACAGGGGCATGGCGCAAAAAACCGGCAAAAACCACTTCATCTATGTCATCCGGTAGAGGAGCCGTGGCTGCATAGGTCATGGCAGGGTCAGGCCCTATAGCCACAGCCACCTCCAATCTCTTGCCCAGACTTTCGGCCACTCGGTAGTGCTGCGCTCCACCCTTGTGCGTATGCCAGTGCATGCCGGTAGTATTTTTGTCAAAGACCTGCATTCGATACATCCCCACATTCCTGACTCCGGTTTCCGGATGCCGAGTGAAAACAAGGGGCAAAGTAATAAACGGTCCACCGTCTTGAGGCCAGCACTTGAGCACCGGCAGCCGAGTCAAATCCACATCCTCCCCTCTGTAAACCACCTCCTGACACGGCGCATCTTTTACCATTTTGGGAGAGGCTGCGGCCAATCTGCTCAATCTCGGTATCATTTTGAGCTTCTTCATGAGGGTATTCGGGGCCTCGGCCTCCATGAAATTGGCCACATCATCGGAGAGGGCGTTCAGGTCATCCACCTCCAGGGCCATGGACATACGCCTGTATGAACCAAAGGCGTTCATCAGAACAGGCATAGAAAATCCTGGCACATTTTCAAAGAGAAGCGCCGGACCGTGCATCTTGCAGACCCTGTCTGTAATCTCGGCTATCTCCAGAACAGGGCTAACCGGATGCTTAATACGTATCAATTCCCCTTTTTTATTTAATAAATCTACAAATTCCTGTAAATTTTTGTATGCCACGAATACCTCCTTTTTTAATCAAAACATCATCACTTTAAGCTAAAGCCCCACTTGTTTCAATGGAATAGACGAGTAAAATAATCGACTGATAATTTATGTGGAGGCATTTAATTTGTATCTCGTCCTTGCACGAAAACTCCGACCCCAGACCTTTGAAGAAATCATAGGACAACGTCATGTAACTCAGACTCTGCAAAATGCAATTCAGCAAAACAGGCTGGCCCATGCCCTGATCTTCAGCGGCCCACGAGGCGTAGGGAAGACCTCTGTGGCCCGCATACTGGCCAAGGCCCTCAATTGTCAGAAAGGCCCCACGCCCACACCCTGCAACCAATGTGAAAGCTGCATATCCATCACAGCAGGCAATTTGGCCGATGTGCTGGAGATAGACGGGGCATCCAATCGCGGCATAGACGAAATTCGCAGCCTACGAGAAAACTGCCGATTTCGCCCTGTTGCCGGACGATTTCGCGTCTATATCATAGACGAGGTCCACATGCTCACCAAAGAGGCATTCAACGCCCTTCTGAAGACCCTGGAGGAGCCGCCTGAACACGTCTTCTTCATTCTGGCCACCACAGAGCCTCATAAGATTCCATCCACCATTCATTCCAGATGCCAACACTACGAATTCCGCCGCATCCCCATTCAAAATCTTGCATACTATCTAAATCAAATCATCTCAAAAGAGGGCATTGGGATGGACAAAGACTGCGCCATCCTCATAGCCAGAGAGGCTGACGGCAGCGTCAGAGACAGTCTGAGCCTTTTGGATCAGGCTGCGGCATACGGCGTAAAGACTGCGGAAGAGATGTGCGAGGCATTTGGGCTGCTGAACAGCCAGATACTGGAGCGAATATGTACGGCGCTTCTGCAAAAGGATTTGAGTGCAGTATTCAGCCTGATGTACGAACTGCACCTGAAGGGGATAGAGCCCAGGGCCTTTGCCCTGCAGCTCATGGAATACATGAGGGACCTGCTGATATTACGCATGACAGGGCTTGAAACCGCCAAAAACATAGTGAAATTGAGTCAAGATGAAGCGGCACGGCTCTGGCCCATGGTACAGACCATACCGACCACTCTTACGATACAGATTCTGGACCTGCTTGTAAAGGGCATGTCCGGTCTGCAATTTAGCCAAGCACCGACCATAGCCTTGGAGATACTGCTGACGCGCATCGCCATGTTGCAGGAATCAATAGACTTAACCCAACTCATTTCTAAAATAGACGGCCTTCTATTGGGCGCTGAAGCCCCAAATCCTGCGGTGACACTCTCAAGACCTATCTCAAACAGCCCTACAATGCCTCAATCGCCTGTTCAGCCATGGACTCCTTCACAAAAAGAACTGGAATCAAGTCAACAAGTCAGCAATAGAGCTGCAGCAGACCATTTGGCTTTGAAGCCTACTGCAAAAACTCCAAACACAGCAAACATCACAAAGGCAAACACGACATCTAAATCCGCTGTTACAGCGCAGCCGGCAAGGGATGTAATAGACTTTCTCAGTCAACAACGACCCGATCTGGCATCATTGCTAACTGATTGTACCATTCAGCAGCAAAATGACTGTGTAACCTTGACCTTTGCCTCCAACATTCACAGTGAGATCATAAAAAGCGAGCCCAATCTTCAGGCGCTCGAAAGACTATTCACAACATTTTATGGAAAACCTCAACAGATTCAGATAAAGATTCATCACGATGCGAATAAAGACGAACGAAACCAAACAGCATTTACAGAACAACCCTTAAACGAAGAGCTGAAAAACATGCCCTTGGTGCAAGAGATACTGCGCATTTTTGATGCACGCATAGAGGCCATATATCCTTACCGTAACTCAAAGCGCACAAAAAAGACCTAACCAAGCCTTGAGTAAGCGCAAACCCATACAGATTGCAATTGACAGAACCTACATATTATCTTATATCTTGACTTTTAAATCAGGCCCCCGTTCAGCAATTCACCGGCCAACATTCTGTTTTTATATCATATATCATTTTAGGAGAAACACGCCATGATGCCCAATTTTCTTTTTACATCCGAATCAGTCACAGAAGGCCACCCAGACAAGGTAGCTGATCAAATATCCGATGCCATTTTAGATGCCATTCTCAAAGAAGACCCGTATGCAAGAGTAGCCTGCGAGACCATGGTCACCACCGGTCTTGCCCTTATCGCCGGCGAGATAACCACATCCTGTTGGGTTGACATGCCACAGGTGGTCAGAGGTACCATCAAGGAGATCGGCTACACGGATTCCAGCATGGGATTTGACTGGCAGACCTGTGCTGTGCTCACCAGCATCGACAAGCAGTCTTCGGACATTGCCATGGGGGTGGACAGGAACGGAGACATTGGAGCAGGCGACCAGGGTCTCATGTTCGGCTACGCCTCCAATGAAACCCCGGACTACATGCCTATGCCCATATGGTATGCGCACAAATTAGCCAAACGCCTGACAGATGTCAGAAAAAACGGCACACTGCCCTTTTTAAGACCGGATGGCAAGACCCAGGTTACTATCCGTTACGAAGACAGACGGCCTGTTGCAGCCCAATCCATAGTAGTTGCTGCACAGCACGAGCCATATGTCCATGAAAAAGAGATAAGAGAAGCCATCATCGAAGAGGTCATTAAAAAAATCGTGACCCCCGAACACCTGACTGACAAGACAGAGTTCTTCATCAATAGCACAGGAAGATTTGTAGTAGGCGGACCCCTCGCAGACTGTGGAGTGACAGGTCGCAAGATCATCGTGGATACATACGGCGGCAGAGGACATCACGGCGGAGGGGCATTTTCAGGCAAAGACCCCACGAAGGTTGACCGTTCTCCATCCTACATGGCTCGTTATGTGGCTAAAAATGTAGTAGCCGCAGGGCTTGCCGATGAATGCGAGGTACAGGTGGCCTATGCCATAGGCGTGCCTCGTCCCCTTGCCATTAATGTGCGCACCTATGGGACTGAAAAGATTCCACAAGACCGTATCGTAGAACTGATTGAAAAGAACTTCAGTTTCAAGCCCAAAGATATAATAGAATATCTAAACCTCAGACGCCCCATATTCAAAAAGACTGCGGCCTATGGCCATTTTGGAAGAATGGAACCGGAATTCACATGGGAAAAACTGGATATGGTAGAAACACTTAAAGACCAGGCAGGGCTCTAAGGAGAAAAGACAATGGATTATCATATAAAAGACAAAGGCCTGGCCAAAACAGGCAGACTCCGCATAGAATGGGCAAGAAAAAGCATGCCTGTTCTAAATCAGATACAGGTGAGATTTGAACAGGAGAAACCCCTCAAAGGCATACGCCTTGGCGCATGTCTGCATGTCACCACCGAGACAGCCGCCCTGGCCCAGACTCTAAAGGCAGGCGGAGCAGAGATATTTCTGTGTGCATCCAACCCATTGAGCACACAGGACGATGTAGCAGCGGCCCTGGTGGAATTTGACGACATCCCTGTATTTGCCATCAAGGGAGAAGACAACGACACATATTACAAGCATCTGAGGGCTGTCCTGGACGCAAAACCCAATATCACAATGGATGATGGCGCAGACCTGGTTTCGACACTACACACCGAACGTCGTGAGCTTATACAGGGCATAATAGGCGGCACAGAAGAGACCACCACCGGTGTCATAAGACTCAAGGCCATGGCTGCTGATGGAGTGTTGGCATATCCCATCGTTGCAGTCAACGATGCCAACACCAAACACATGTTCGACAATCGCTATGGCACAGGCCAATCAACACTGGACGGCATCATTCGGGCCACAAACAGGCTCATAGCCGGCAGTATCTTTGTGGTCTCAGGTTATGGCTGGTGCGGTAAAGGACTTGCCATACGCGCTCATGGCATGGGGGCTCGTGTTGTAGTGACGGAGATAGACCCACTAAAGGCCCTCGAAGCCGTCATGGACGGATATGAAGTCATGCCCATGAAGGATGCAGCTGCCATCGGAGACTTCTTTTGCACAGTCACCGGTGATATTGCAGTGATTCGCACAGAACATTTTCTTGCCATGAAAGACGGCGCCATTGTCTCCAATTCAGGACATTTCAATATAGAACTGGACCTGCAATCCCTCAGCAAAATAACCAAATCCAGAAGATTCATTCGAGACTTTGTGGAAGAATATCTTCTCATCAACGAAAGACGCATCTATGTCCTGGGAGAGGGCAGGCTCGTCAATCTTGCGGCAGCAGAAGGCCACCCTTCCAGTGTCATGGATATGAGCTTTGCAAATCAGGCATTATCGGCTGAATATATACTAAACCATGCAAAGACCCTGGAAAAACGGATTTATTCCGTGCCAGCCCACATAGACAGGGAAATAGCACGGCTAAAGCTGGAGAGTATGGGTATTCAGATCGACACCCTGACCCCTGAACAAACCAAATATCTCTCCTCATGGGAGATGGGGACATAACAAAAAGCAGCCCAAAAACACCGCCCAAGCGGTATATCGACCGAGCATTTTTCTATTCAACAAGAGCCTGCGGCAAGGGTGTCAACTCTTATCGCCGGCTCTTGATTCTAAAAAACTGAGCACGAAACAGTCCATAAATCAAAATATTATAACACAAGGGAAGCTCCGATAGCAAGCAACTGAATAATTTTTAAGTAACTCCCCACAGGACAAAAATTATGACTGATAACAACACCACGTGGGATAACATTCCGTCTCTTGAAATGGATGACAGCGACATGTCGGCAGGCAGTTCCAATAAACGCTCTCATGAACGCCTTGCAGCAAACGGGCTGAAAAAGCTATTGCCAACATTCGCCATTATCCCAGTAAAACTATTCCACTCAAAAACGGGCCTTATAGAAGGACGATTGGTCGATATAAGCAAAAGCGGGGCTAACTTCGCCGTAGAA
Organism: uncultured Desulfobulbaceae bacterium; assembly: GCA_964427245.1. Classification (GTDB taxonomy): domain Bacteria; phylum Desulfobacterota; class Dissulfuribacteria; order Dissulfuribacterales; family DYLC01; genus JAQVIJ01. The sequence goes on from CAYRSX010000005.1 coordinate 84,458, forward strand.
AAACCGATTCCACAAAATGAACTCATAGAACTGCTTATACTTTTAGGAAACAGAAAAATAAAATGCAAGGGAATGGTCAAGTGGGTAAAACAGCAACTCAATACCTTCAATATCGGAGTGGAATTCATGGAGCTATCTCCAATGGATTCCAGTCACATCATGAGTCTGATAAGCACATACCATTTGACATCCTAACAATAGGTCTCTCTATGCCTAACTACCAAACTCACCGACAGCAATCGAGCGAAACATGTCTCTCTCCTCCTGGGAGATGGGGACATAGAAGAAACGTGCATTCCACCTTTACAACCTGTTCCAGACAATCTTAGTCAATAACCCGATAAGGGCTGGAAAGGCCAGTGACGCCAGTATGCGCGTAACAGCCAGTTTCCAGCCCAAGAGAAGCACCTCATAGACCAAAAAGCGATTTATGCCCATGAGAGCCCAGGCCGACAGATATGTGACCACAGGGGCAATCGCCGCTCCCTGTTGAAGTAGGGCATTGACTATGGAAAACTGAACGAATGGTCCACCTGGAGTGAGCATTCCGCCTACAGTAGCGATCAAAAGCCCCTTACACCCCGACTCCTCTCCCAGAAGACGAATCAGAAGCTCTGTGGGCATTATCACAGTAATCATGCCGGCTATCCAGAAACCGAAAACAAGGGCAGGCACTATGCCCATCAGCATACCAAAACCTGTCTTAAGCCCAGTAAACACCAGACTTGGGTCTTTCCTGTAAACGAGAAGAGTAAAAACTATGGCGATAACAGCCATTATCCAAAACGTAATCTTCATTATTGCACCTCAAACGGCCTTACAGATAGTATGAGCATAACCACAATAACCGCAGTATATGGCATCGGAAAAGTCAGGCATAAACGGCGTATCCTGCTGCAACAACTCACAAAAAATGGCCTCCAATGCAGGCAAAAAGAACTGTTTCATCATATGTGGCTGCATTCCTCCTTCTTTATCGAAGAAGCTAATCTCCGGACTGAAATCCTCATCGTTTGCCATAAGCCCTTTAAACCTGTAATATGCAGCATTGATTTTAGAATATGTGTTTGATTCATCACACAACCAGAGATATATGGGCAACTGAAATGAAACGATATTGTTTTTTAATATTTCCCTATCAAACGCTTTAATATCACTATATTTGGATATATTTTTTATATCATCACCTGTTTTATAATCTACAATCCATATTTTATTCTCTTTTATATGGATTCTATCTATTCTCCCCTTAATCCTTACATTACAGCCGTTTTTAAGCTTTAATTGTCTTTCTTTTGTGGTTTCCAATGCATCAAGATACATATCTGAATTATTCTTTTTTTCAAATTCCATAAAAGCCTCGAGGCGATATAGCATAATCTCCTTGAGGAGTTTTATCTCAGTATTCCATTGTTCTTGTTTAGTCAGATTTTTTTTTATGTTTTTTATAAGGCATGACTCTATACTGTGCCCTATTTGTTCCAACATATCGCTATCAATAGTTTGTTGCACAAACGGTAAATACATATCGTAAAGCGTTTCGTGTAGTATAGTGCCAATGACAGCTCCATCTATCTCATAGGTCTTTCTGTCATCAGGAATTCCAAGGCAATACTTGACATAAAATCTATATGGACATTTCAAATATATATTTATGCTACTTGCCGAATAAACAAGGGTTTGCAATTTCTTCAACACGGCATCGGATTTGCGCAAAGCTCCGCCATCAAATTCCACAGACCTGATACTCAAATGCTGTCTGCAGACGATACTGTCTTCCAGTATTTTCTTCGCATGTTTCTCCCTTTTCCATATAATCTCCTCTAAAAAACGGCTTCTTTCACCCTCTTTAGAGGCCGAATAAAAGAGATGCACTCGCTTGGCCCCGGCTATCAAACGCAGCAGATGATGTCTTTCGATTCTAATGGTGTTGTTCATACTTGAAAGCTGCATGACCCTTCGAAGCGAGTCAGGCAATATGGGGTTTGGCTTTATGCCGGACGGCAAAATCCCTTCGTTCAGATCAAAGACGAACACATCGTCGAAATTCAAACACCGTGTCTCCAAAAGGCCCAAAACCTGCAAACCTTCCAGGGGAATGCCCTTAAATGGAAGTCTTTTTTCTGCTATGAGATACCTCAAGAGCCGCTTAAATCCCGCAGCACTCATTTCTTCCTGTTTCATAGGTGAATGGACCAATGCCTGCAATAACTCTAACAACACGCGATTTCCATCCTGCCAGAAGGCCCCACGCATAACATCCTGAAGCATTCCATCGGCCTCGGCCAATTCATGAATAAACTCTATCAGACAAAGAGCCCGACCTTCGACCGTAGAAGATGATGCAAGACCCCTTACAACCCTCAAGACCTTCTCAAAAAATGAATCATCCATGAAGGCTGCGGCCAGGGCTGTTCGAAGCCCCTGCGGGTCCTCAAAGGACATACGTTTTTCTTTCATCCAGGCACTCAACACCGAGCCAGTGGTGATTTCCGCCTCATACAGCATAGACCTTTCAAGTGTCAGTAGATAGGGATGGGACAAAAGACAAATCAGATCAGTAAGATAAAGCAAATCACCCCTGGAGGTTTCATCAGCGTTTTCATTGGTCCAGATACTAGACTGCACAAGCGTCAATACAGAAAGCACCAGCTCTGTAAGAGGCAGTCTTTCCAAAGAATAACCCATGGTGACATTGAAGGGTGCCGACTGGGCATTCATAAGCCAGCACAGGACCGGCATAAGCCTCTCAGGACTGGGCAGCACAAACGCCCGAAGTTCATGAGAGATCTGGTCTTTCTCGACAGTCTTCGCCTCAAGAAGACGGCCAGCCATGGCCAACTGGCCATGAAAATTAACAGCTTCATAGATATTGATCTCTGGCTGACATTGAATAGAAGAGTCATAGGTGATACATGTTGCATCATATTTATGAATCAGCAGCTCAAAGAGCCTTCGCTCCGTGCGAGACTGATAGGCATTCTTATCTATGAAGGGCAGCAGAAAACCTGCAAGATATATTATTGGCTTATCACTCGCATTTGATCGAAGCAAAAAGGACCAATCCACCCCTTCCAGCCTTGAAGCCAACCTGTAACGCTCTCCACGTGTCCACCAACCACGTTCCTTCAAAAGGTTCAGCCACTCCTGATAGATTCGTCCCAGAAAGAGCCAGATCCCTGCCGCCTCAGAGCTCAAACCGTCCACATTCAAGGCAACCGGCACATAGTTGTTTATGCATTCGGCAGTCAAATCCTCTGATTCAAACTCATTCAGCACATTCAGAAGTTCCATGCCCCAGAAAAAAAAGGTTTCAAAGTCCTTTGCCACTCGTTTTATGACATTTTGGGCATTATTTACACTCAGAGAGACCGACTGTACCACTTGCCACAGCCCATGCAGAAGCTCCAGAGACTCCACATCCCGTCTCGTCCCCTTTGCAGACTGTTCGGAAAGGAGGGTAATCAAAGTATCTATGCTCAAGAGGTGAGGTGGATGATAGGGACCAGCAATTAGTCTGTTTAGAAGCTCTCTGAGATACAGACACGGCCGGTCACCTGGGAATACCACCACAAAATTAGAGAGGTCCCTGCCTCCAGATTGCAGCAAGAAACCTGCGATATGCTCCAGTATGGAGTCCTGCATGGCGATTTTTATGGTCTCAGCCATAAAACCTCCTGACGCATGAAATGAATCAGACAACCCTTAACCTTCATTTCGGTGTAGAGACCATCCATCTCTTTCACATATTGTTTCAACTGAGTTAGACCATCACTACCGCCTTCACCTGTCTTAAACTCCATGACCACGATCTCGCCGTTTGATTGCACCACTCTATCCATTCGATAGAGTTCGCAGTTTCGGCCTACAAGCTCCCTTTCAACCCAAATCTTCGCCTTTGTGGCAGGCCAGAAGAGCTCGATCAGATCCCCTCTGCACAGAGTCTGAGCAACTGATCGCAGCAGCTGCGCATGGTTATTGAATGTCTCTTTTCCCTCATTTGCATGGCCTTGCCACAGGGTCATCAAGAATTCATATACACCTTCCACATCGCCTTTTAGCTCAGGAGGAAGGGTTGTAAGGCACGCCAAAAGCCTGTGCACTGCCTCTCCCAGCTGCACAGCCCGCATATTTGCAGACAAAGGCAGAGAAGACGCTCTATGCCGAATGGAATTCAGCCATGCCCAATCCCTTTGTCCCTCGAGGTATAAGAGACCATGAGGTGCTTGTGAATTCGAATGCACTGAAGCTATGGGTTCGGCCACAGGCTTACCCAGACGAAACACAGGGCAGGTGTTCATATCGTTTTCACCATCTGATTGGGAAATCACACGGTTCAACAGGGGTAACAGGTTATTTCTGTATCTCCCTTTCTTTTTGGGCAAAAGCATGTAGAGTTCTTCTTCGGCGCGTGTCATGGCAACATACAAGGTACGCAACTCATCCAGCCAGGCGTTTATCTTCTCGTTTTGAACGATCTCATTTAATGCAGAAGAGACACTGTACAGGTATTGAGGAATTTTCATGGCCTTTAACCCATGCCCTTCAGGAACGAAATAAGCCCCTTTGTGGCCTTCACATATGAGGGTCGCAATGGGCAGTATCACTGCTTTTGCCTGTAACCCCTTGGACTTGTGAATGGTCATAATACGCACCGCCTCACTGGATTTGACATTCTTCATGATAAAAATGTCGTCATTTGCCTTTTCGAACCACTCTAAAAATGAGGCAATGTTAGAGGTGGAACCATCTTTTGTGTTTTGAAGCAATTCCAGCAAATACTCCACTACAGCCTCTTCATGAGATGCACACTTGCTATAATGAAAAAACTGCAATAATCGAGAGACGATCTCATAAACAGGCCAGAATCTCAAATCCTTCAATGGGCCTCCAAAGGTGGCCTGCCACAGGTGAAAAAGTCCATGTTTCCATGCAGCAAGCAAGGGTTTGGGGGCGTTTTCTATCCAGTCCAAAGGGGATATTCCGCCACAAAACCCTTGCCAAAATGGGGCAAAAAGCTCACTGGTCAGCACCTGGGCTACACACAGGTCATCCGGCCTGAAAATAAGACGTAGCATGGCCAAGAGTGTCTGCACCAGACGACTCCTCCGAATATCCATCTGCCTTTCCGAATATACGGCAATACCCTTAAAGCCAAGATGAGCTGTAAAACGCTCCACTTCGTCGTTCTTGCGAAGCAACACAAAGATATCCTCAGGCCTGTAGCGCTGAAGCAGGTTCTGAAGCAGATGAGCAGTCCATTCACAGGCAGAAGACAGAAGGTCTTCCACTGTCCGACCTTCCATACACTCCACATGCACCAGACCGCCACTTCTCTTTTGTTCATATCCTTTAGGAAGTGCCTGCTGAACATGGGAAAATACACAGCGCATCTGTTTAGCCAATTGTGTAGAAATAGGGCCGTTTTCAGCCCTGGCCTCATTTAACGAACCGGCCCAATCCAATAGATTTTTTTCATGAAATACTTGAGCCACAAAATCCACTATTACTTTGTGACTTCGCCAGTTTTCCAGCAGCACCAGATTTTGCACACCATCCTCTACCTGATGGGCCAAGGCACTGGGTGCATTTCTGAAAACGGACTGCTCCGCCCCACGCCAGCGATACAACAGTTGTTTTTCATCGCCTACACAAAAAAAGGAACCGCCCTTGCTCAGGGCCTCCTCCACCAAGGGATGTATGGCCAACCACTGAAGGGAACTGGTGTCCTGAAACTCGTCTATGAGGATATGAAAAATACGTTCTCCCAGACGGAAAAACAGGTCAGGCAGAGAAATCTCCTCATATATCCTGTACACAAAAGCAGTAATGTCTTCGAAAAAGACCGCCCTTTCCTCCTTTTTCAAAGTAACTAAAACATCTTTCCACGCCTCCATAAAATCCAGATAGGGCAAAATGTTTCTCTGCGCCTGTGCCACGGCGTATGCACTTAAAGACTCTCTGATTTCCTGCCATTCCATTTGAATTGCATGAGGTATTTCACTGCGAGAACACTTCAGGAACAGCTCAGATGCATTCTCTTTTTGAAAACAGGCCTTGTCGAAGGCGTCTTTAAACCTGCCATTGCGAGCATTCTCCAATGCCTTTTCCGTATTTTTATTGAATTGCAGACCGCACTCCACTGCCCTCTGCATAAATACACCGATCTTATCCATAATTTCATTGTTAGACAGGCAGTTGCCGGCAGGTTTTAGAAGGGACAAGCCATAACCCTGTTCCTTCTTATAAAGGTCGGTGACCACTTTCAAGATATCATATTGAGGCCACCACGAAGCCTTTTCCGCCTCATACAGATAGAATTTCAAAAAACTAAAAAGGTTTTGCAATAACTTTTCGTCTTGTCCTGCCTTCAAAAGCAATTGGTCCAATGCCCTCTGAAAAAACTCCTGCTGATTTGTACAAATCTCGTATTCAGGCGAGATGCCCAGTTCATATTGGGCTGCATACACCAATTGATGCAGAAAGCTGTCTATGGTGCGAATCTGCCAAAAATCGTAGTTTTCAAACAGCTCATCTACTAACTGTTCTGCACGATTGAACAAGTCTTTAGTGTCACCTGAAAGCAATGAATCAAGCCTCAAAAAAGATTCGGGACTGACATTCAGGGCCAATTCCTTTAAAAAAAACAGAACACGTCTCTTCATCTCCAATGCCGCATCGTTTGTAAATGTGATGGCCAACAGATTAGGAATGCGGCTGTTGGGAATTCGAGAGGAAAGCAAAAACTGTAAAAAACGCAGGGCCAAGAGATAGGTCTTGCCAGAACCAGCCGATGCGGTCACAGACAAAATATGAGGAAATTTCAGACGGGAATCAGATGGTAGCATCAGGCCTCTTTTACAAGACCTTTTAATAGGTCAGAAATGGACTGCCAAACTCGCTGCGTCATCTCTTCTTTGGGTATATGGCTTCCATCGCTATGGGTACTGAAAATGGGCTTGCCTATGGCCACTTTAATATGACCTGGCCGAATCCATATAGTGCTTCTGGGCAATATTTCATAACTTCCTAAGATTGCCACAGGCACAATAGGACACTTAGAACGAATGGCCACCTGAATACCACCGGTCTTGAAGGGCTGAAGCCTGCCGTCACGACTGCGAGTGCCCTCAGGGAATATCACCACCGAGGCACCGCTTCTAATCTTTTCGGCTGCATCGTTCAGACTCTTCACCGCAGCCCTGCCGCCTGAACGATCTATAGGAATGTGACCAGCCACTCGCATCACAACTCCGAAAAACGGCACTGAAAACAGCTCTTTCTTGGCAAGAAAACGAATACTTACAGGAAGCATACAATAAAGGACCAAAATATCCACCTGACTTGCATGATTGGCACAGAAAACCACCGTCTGATTCAACGGCACGTTCTCAAGGCCTGTCACCTCATAGGTGATTCCAGCCATTCGCATACAGAGTCTTGCCCATGTTCGTCCAATACGATAGACCGTATCCTCGGAGCGCAAAACGACCTTGCAAAAAATGCTGAGCAACCCGAAAAAAAAGAAACCACACACCACTGTCAGCAGAAATAGAATTGCACGCATGGAATAGACCCTTGCCCATTGAGTTTATGTATAAATTGTCGTAGGATAGCAACCCTATGTCAAAAAGACAAGGACTTCAACATAAGACATAGACACTCATGGACCACCAATACGACCTAAATGCCTATACATTTCATCTGCCTGAATCCGCCATCGCTCGATACCCTGTGCCTGAACGCAGCACATCACGAATGCTGGCCCTGAACCGCCGCACAGGTGAAATCGCACATCGCTCTTTTCCTGATGTTCTGGAGTATCTCGAATCGAAAGACTGCCTCATAGTAAACGACAGCCGTGTCTTTCCTGCCAGGCTGCGCACTCGAAAACCCACCGGCGGCAAAGTAGAGTTTCTACTGCTGCACCTTCCACAGATCACAGGCCCAGGTACTGCTCTGGTCACAGCCCTTTATCACAGCTCCAAACCATTAAAACCAGGACAGACCTTCATCTTCGGTAAAGAGCTGAGTATTCAAGTGCTTGAACCCTTGCAACACGGCCAAATCAAGCTCAATCTCTATTTTACAGGTGAACTTGAAGATGCATTAGAGCGCCATGGCGAGATGCCCCTTCCTCCATACATCGACCGGCCTGCCACTGAAAAGGACAAAAAGACCTATCAGACTGTGTATGCCAAACAAACCGGTTCTGTGGCAGCCCCAACAGCAGGACTGCACTTCGATGAAAAGGTCCTGACAATGATAGAACAAAAGGGCGTATCAATCGGCCATGTGACTCTACATGTGGGCTATGGCACATTTGCCCCCATCAAAACTCAGGACATTCGAGAACACAAAATACATTCGGAATGGATATCTATGCCGCCTGAGACGCAACAACTTATTTATGCCACCAAAAAGAAAGGTGGCCGAGTGATTGCCGTGGGCACCACCTCGGTGCGCACTCTGGAGTTCTGGGCGCAGCATGTAAATATCTTCGAACTTCAAGAAAATGCCTGTAAAACCCCCTTTGAAGCCATGTGTGACCTCTACATTCTACCTGGTTTTCACTTTCAAGTGGTGGACGCCATGCTTACCAATTTTCACCTGCCTGGTTCTTCTCTGCTGGTTCTGGTCTCCGCATTTGCAGGGAGAGAACTGATTTTGACGGCATACAAAAACGCTATAGAATATGGTTATCGCTTCTACAGCTATGGAGATGCCATGCTGATTCTATAGGCCGCTTCTGACGCCAACCTACCCTTATTTATAATTTTACAGTATAATATAATAGATTTTTAAGTATTACTAAACTACAATTCAACAAAACTTGACCGAAAGGCAGCTTTCATGGAAGTCTCAACCTTTTTTCTAAAGCTCTTGATTCTTCTGCTTTCAGCCAAACTGTTTGCAGAGGTCTTTACTCAGCTCAAGCTGCCCTCGGTACTGGGTGAGGTGATTGCCGATGTAATTCTGGGCCTGAGCGTCTTGAACATCGTTACCCCTGATACCGTATTTCATATGCTGGCTGAGATCGGCATACTGCTCCTGCTCTTTGGAGTGGGCCTTGAGACCGATCTTGGACAACTGGCCAAGGTGGGCATACAGTCCACCCTTGTAGCCGTAACAGGTGTAATTTTGCCGGCGCTTCTCGGCTACGGGTTTGCTCACCACATATTGAATCTGCCGTTTCTGGAATCCCTGTTCATTGGAGGCACTTTGGTGGCCACCAGCATTGGCATCACCATTATAGGGTCTTGGTGGACATTCGGCGCCACAAAACCCAAACCACAAAGGTGGTGTTGGGTGCAAAACTCATCTCACCGGTGATCGACAAGCTGGCCTCCACCAACAGAACACAAGGCATGTTTCCCACTCTTATCATCTCCATGATTCTGGGCATGGCAGTGGTGTCGCACGAGATGGGAGCCCCGGAGATACTGGGTTCGTTTGCCACCGGCATCGCCATGGCCAGACGATTCTTTCTGCCTTTAGTCGCCAGTCTGGAACACTTGAATAATCATGGGAAAAGACGATGGAAATATCAATTCTTAAATCACTGGTCATCATATTCGGCATTTCAGCCCTGGTGGTCTTTTTACTGGGTCGGCTGCGCATTCCATCGGTCATAGGTTTCATTCTCTCTGGATTCATTGCAGGTCCATTTGGCCTGAATCTCATAACCGATCTGCACTCCATAGAGATATTTGCTGAGATAGGTGTAATTCTCCTCATGTTCACTCTGGGACTGGAGTTCTCCATAGTCGACCTCTTCTCAATGAAAAAGCAGGTCTTTGGAGGGGGCGGACTTCAGATTGTCTTCACTATTTTTCTTACCATCCTCGTAGGCATGGTCTTTTCAACTCATGGCTTTAATCAATTGTTTTTTTACGGCTTTTTACTGGCATTGAGCAGCACAGCCATCGTACTGAAGATTCTCATGGAACGAGGGGAATCAGGCAGTCCTCACGGCCGCTACATCATCGGTATTCTATTGTTTCAGGATATATGCGTGGTGCCGTTTATACTTGCCATTCCTCTGCTTGGAGGCAGCGAAACCCACATCCCCAATGTCGTTTTCACCATTTTAAAATCATTTGGCCTGCTGGCCATGGTATTTATGAGTGCGAGATGGTTAATTCCAAAATTACTTCACGAGGTCGTGCGCGTCAGAAGCCGTGAGCTGTTCATCATCACCATTCTTCTGCTTTGTATCAGCACAGCGCTTTTCACATCTTATATAGGGCTTTCCCTGGCCCTGGGCTCTTTTCTGGCCGGCATTCTTATCTCTGAATCCGAATACTCGGCCCAGGCCATTTCCGACATACTGCCGTTTAAGGAGAGCTTCATCGCCCTCTTTTTCATATCTATAGGCATGTTGATAGACTTTGGCTTTTTGTCTGCAAATATAACAATGGTTATAAGCATTGTATTGCTGATCATACTTATCAAATCAGTGATAATATTACTTACAACTTTTATGCTATCCAAAAATATAAATATAGCCATAAAATCCATGCTATACTTATTTCAAATCGGTGAGTTTTCATTTGTATTGGCAATAGCTGGCAAAAAATTTCAACTAATATCAAATGATGGATATCAAATTTTTCTCATGAGCTCCATTCTTACCATGCTTATTACTCCTATTCTTACAAAATTTACAGACAGTTTAAGTTATAAAATAGCAAATCGAAAACACAAAACTCGAATAGCTAACAAAAATAAAACAACTGAGAACTATGAAAAACTGCGCATAAAAAACCATGTAATAATCATAGGCTTCGGAATCAATGGAATGAATTTGGCAAAAACACTAAAAACATCTCAAATTTCATATTGTATTCTGGAGATGAATTCAAAAACAGTTGAACAATACAAAAGGCTTGGTGAACCAATTTATTATGGTGACGGAACCAGCATAGCACTGCTGCACAAACTTAAAATACAATCAGCCAAAATGCTGGTAATCGTGATATCGGATCCATCTGCAACACGCCGCATTGTACAGACTGCAAGACATGAAAATGAAAAATTGTATATATTGGTAAGAACTAGATATTTATCCGAAGTGGAAGACCTAATAAAGTTAGGTGCAAATGAGGTCATTCCAGAGGAATTCGAAACATCCATAGAGATATTTGCACGAGTTTTAAGCCATTACCACATACCTCACAACATCATTCTACAACATATTGAAAATATCAGACAAAATAGCTACGATATGCTGAGAAATCCCGCTTTGAATACAGTCAATCTCTCTCAAAGAAAAGACTTTCTGCAAGCCATCGAAACAGACACCTATGCCGTGACACAAAACTCCAAGGCAACTAACCAAAGCATAAGGGAATTAGAACTGCGCAAACGCACGGGTGTAACTATCATCGCCATACAGAGATCAAATGAGATTCTACAAAATCCATCGCCTGACACAATACTTCAACAGGACGATGTGCTTCTGCTCATCGGAAACAAGGCGGATATCTATAAGGCCATGGCCTACCTGGAAGAAAAGGAATACTCCACAGCAAAAACAGAATAATCAGCAAATCCACTCACTGTGGCATCAGGCCAAACGCCTAATGATTCTTTTGCATTATTCTTTGGGCAGTCCCATGCGTTCTGTGATGAACTTGCCGTATCTCTTGTCCGTGTTAAGGATATGGAACTTCAGCCAGTCCCATATATCGTAGAAGGTGGTGATGGCCAGATCGGAGGTTGCCCTGCCTTCTGAACATGCCTTTGCCAACCCCTGCACACGCTCCACGAACTGCCGGTGAAGGAGTATGTGACCCTCCAGTTCCGGAAATCTGTATCTCTCCATCCACGCTTCTTCTTCGGCAAAGTGCATAATCGTGTATTCTATCAGGAACTTTATGCTGTTACAGACCTCTTCCTTACCCTTACCGTCCCAGAGTGCATCCATGAGCCGATTCAATGCATCTATCAGAGTTTTATGTTGATCGTCTAACACATCTATACCAACACGCATATTGGGTTCAAACTTCAGCATAATTCTTTCACTCTCCTATAATTTTAATCAACACACGCTTTCTTCTACCGCCATCAAATTCACCATAAAACATCTCTTTCCATGGCCCGAAATCCAGCTTGCCGTCGGTGATTGCCACAACCACCTCTCTACCCATGATTTAGCGCTTCAGATACGCATCTCCGTTCTTCGCAGTCATGCGATTCAGTACTCATCAAAATGCCTTGCAACTCGAGCATGAGCAGCCGCTGAAGAGCTTTTTCTTGACCCAGCGCATAGCATATTCCAGAAGGGCATCCTCATCCTTTGAGATGCGCTCTATAACCTTGGAGTCTTCCATATAGCGATCCAGATTCGGGCCGTTCAAAAAGAAATCCCGAAAGGCATCGATATTATAGCAACCGAGATAGAAGGTCTCTATCTGATCTGCATTCAGGCTTTTCACACCCGCCTCGTTCTTGGCCTGCAGCAACTCGCTGAATATGTCGTTCATGGCGTTATAGGAAGCTATGCCTTCGTGCTCTATCCATTCAGCCACAGAACGGCTGACGCCTGCCTCAAAGCCCATACAATCCGGTTCCCGAACCACATAATGCCGTACAGTGACCTGGTCATCAACACTTCTATGAATCATTCTGGCCAACGGGTAGGTGCGGCAGGCGCCGGGACGGTCTTCATAGACCGAGCAGCCCTTTCCTTCCTCCAGGAACAAACACCTGAAACTATTGCGCTCCATATTCATGGTCAAGACAGGCACACCGCTGGCCTGCCCCACATGCACACTGGTATAACGCTTTAGAAACTCATCTGAGCGCATGTTCAGCCTTCGTTTGAGACGCACCACATCATACGGCATCAACACCAGATTCACGTCATAACAACACGCAGTGAAACACTCCTTTCCCGGCGTGCAAGAGAAACAAAAACGGTCTTCTTCCAAAAGAGGATGCTCGTGATCTATATAACATTCCTGCTCACTCATTGATTCTCTCCCATATCAAGATAATTGAAACCACAGCTCAAGAAAAAACGAATCACCGGCGATCTTCGCCAAGATTTCCGGTTATGGACAATATAAGCTCAATCTCTCCAAGAGAAAGACCTGTAGCCCTGGCTATTTCATGAATATTTAAACCAGAACACCACATGGATATCACCATGGCACGATTGTCTTGCTCAGAGCTGCCTTCAGCAACTGTCTTATCTATATTCACAGTTACAACCGGTTTTGTAACTTGCTGATGGACTTCTTTCTTTTGAGTATTGCCGCTACTCAAAGAAACCACTACGCCGTCTTTTTCTATTCCACTCCTGCTCGAAGCGGGAAAGGCCGTCTGCCCCCGAGGCTGAATGTTTTGCTGCTGTAGGGAATGCCCTATCTTTGGCCTTACCGCAACAGGTTTCAGGCCATTCAGTTCCTTCTGCAAGGCGGAAACGAGCTTACGCTTTTCCTTGAGATTTGCATCCAGCTCCTTACAAAGTGTGTCCATCTCACGCAAAGATACTATAAATGCATCGATCTTTTGAGAAGTGATATGTCTGATACGAAGTAAAATGACGCAGAAAAGCGCCAGAAGAATTACATCCAGCAGGAATTGAAACCACAGAATCAGGGAAACAGGATCAATATCTAACCACACGATACATTCCGTTTATTTACTTAAAGAACCACTGCGATAAAAACCGCCCCAGACTTCTATGAAGTCATGACAACATGAAAATTTTTCATGATCGGGCATAACAGGGCCCACAGAGCCATCATTTGAGTAACGTCCCCATCAATCTGACGTCATCAACATATAATGGGGCCAGTTCCCTATTGATACGATCCAGAATCGGTCTCCTGAAACGGTTTATATTGTTTTCCTGTATTCCAGCGCTCAGATCGATTCCCTTCATCTCTCTGTAGATAGCATCCCTCACCCAAGTCTCTTTTCGAGTCAACTCCTCCTTCATTTGTTTATCCCTACAGATAAGCTCCACCTGTAACTTGAAAAACACTGGTTCTCCACCCTGTTGAGCCGGAATAAGAAAGGGCGCGAGGCTGATATACTCCAGTGGAGCAAGTCTCTGGTCATGGGCGGTCGCTGTATGTTCCTGAGACGTCTTTTGGGCTGCTGGGGCTGCAACAGAACTGGTCTGCGCAGGCTTTTGAACCGAAACAGGGGCTGAAGGCGTCTGATGAGCCAAAGAGGTCGCAGAGACATGCTGCTGCACTCCCACAGGCCCAACCGACGCTGACAGATTGGAATACATACGCCAGAGCACCCATCCGCCGCTCAGCATCAAAAGACAGGCGATACCAGAGACAACCCATGGCAAAATTGAAGACGACGACGCAACAGATTGCCGTTCATCGCCGACGGATTCATCGGTCTTTTCAGGACCGACGGCCTGTTCCTGATCTGCCACAGCGGCTTCCAGCTCAGAGGAAAGCTCTTCCACTATATCCTTGGGTTTGCTCTCGGCCTCCGCTATCTTGGAAGCAAACGCCTCAAAAAGGGGCACCTCTTCAAAGGCACTACCCTCATCCCAAAGCTCATCCTCCGCCTTGACGCCTTCCGCTGCAGCATCTTCTTCTATGGGGACTTTTCCCGCTGCGCTATCTTGCTCAACAGAACTGGGAGGAGCGGTTTCTTCCAGTCCCAAAGGGTCTGGAACAGCATTCTGCTGTAATGTATCAGTAGTTATGGCGGGTTCTTTTGTTTCGTTTGCCAATTTGATGTCCTGATTTATGCGAATATCTTTTCGATCTTTTCGCTCAGGGTCTCGGGCGTAAAGGGTTTGACGATATAATTGCTGACACGCGCCTTGACCGCCTCCACGATATTTTCCTTCTGGGCCTCGGCGGTAACCATCAAAAACGGAAGATTTTGAAATCTTTCATCGGCCCTGACCTTTTTCAGCAGCTCTATACCCGTCATCTTGGGCATATTCCAATCGGAAACTATAAAATCCACCTGTTCCTTCTGCAAGATATCCCATGCCGTTGAACCATCATCGGCTTCAATGAAATTCTTAAAACCCAGCTGCGTAAGGATATTTTTGACTATTCTGCGCATGGTGGCAAAATCGTCAACGATCAATACCTTAAGATTGTAATCGATCGCCATATATCAACTCCTCCTGCCATTCTTATTATTAAAAATATAATCCATAATAACTGCTCAAAGATAACATGGAAACGGCATAAAACAAGATACTAATAATTCAGGTAAGGTTGTGAAAGGATATTTTTGCAACCAGAATCAGACCAAATCACACCTTTTCTCTGCAAGTATGGACCTCAATTCCCCCAGGGCCTTGCTGCGAATCTGAGAGATTCGGGATTCGGTATAACCCATTACATCTCCGATCTCTTTCAATGTCAGACCCTCTTCATAATACAGAGACAACACAAGCCGTTCTTTTTCAGACAATGTCCCAATCGCCTCCTCCAGAATCCTTTTGGTTTCAAGCAATTCCATCGCATCTGCAGGACTCTGGACATTTTCGTCGGGCAGCATCTCCATGACATTCTCTTCAGAGCTGTCCGCAAAATATTCATACTTGGCGTCCAATTCCATGACATGCGCCCCGTTCAGTTCCTGCGCCAGACGAAAATAATCTTCCAACTCCATTCCGAGAGCAGCAGCTACCTCCTCGTGTTCCGGCGACCTGCCCAGTCTGCGTTCCAGGGCATCCTGAACAGACATGACCTCGTTGTTCTTTTTGCGCATACCTCTGGACATCCAGTCCCTTGAACGCAATTCATCCAACATAGCACCCTTGACACGAAACTCGGCATAGGTCTTAAAACTCGTCTCTTTGGATACATCATATTTTTTTATAGCATCCCACAACCCTATGGCACCAGCGTTTACGAGCTCCTCCAGGGTTACGCTGTCGGGCAGACGTACTATCATGCGCTCCGCCAATGATCGAACAAGGGGCAGATATTCAGTAAAGAGAGCCTCCTTACCATCAGGCATGGTACAATATCCTCTCATTCCACGCGCACAATGCACTCCATGACATATATCTGCATGATGATCCACAGTTATCTCTCATTGGACTCATAAATCCCCATCCACTCTCCTGCCCAGAAGCTGCTTCCAAAAAAAAACTATATTGCCTTGGGGCGCATTATCGAGCCGCTGGTTCAAAATAGTCTGTGCCAAAGTGACAAAACCCTTACCGGCATTGGAATCCGGATAAACCTGCAAAAGGGCCTTCTGCTGGCATATTGCCCGAGGCACAGAATCATCCTTCAATATAAACCCAAGATAATCCAAGGAGATGGAATCCAGAAAACGATCAGCGACGGTGGTGAGTTGCCGATAAACCTTCTTCGCTTCATTGGCACTATGAACGGAATTCACCAAAATCGAAAAGGACTTGACCTGATGGCGGGATGACATGAGTTTTATAAGGGCATAAGCATCTGTAATGGAAGTAGGCTCAGGGGTCACAACCACCACTCTCTGCTGTGCCGCCATATTGAAATAAAAAACGTTGTCGGATATACCGGCTGAATTATCTATAAACAGCATGTCGATATCAGATGCCAGATCCTCCAGTCCATCCAGCAAAAACAGCTTCTCGCTCTCACCTAGATTGATGAGCTCAGTGGTGCCTGAGCTGGAAGGCAGTATCAGAATGCCTTCAGGTCCCTCCAACACCACATCTTGCAGGGTTTTATGGCCTGCAAAGACATGGTTGATGGTCCACTGAGGGGTCAGTCCAAGCATGACGTCTATGTTTGCCAGCCCCATGTCCGCATCCAGAATCAAAACCTTTTGCCCAAGCCTCGAAAGGGCGATGGCTGTATTGACGACTATGTTGGTCTTGCCTACTCCACCTTTCCCACTACTAAAAGATAGAACTCGCGGGGCTGTAGCGGGCATAGCCGATATGCCCTGGTCAAAATCGAACTGTATGGTTCCGTCCCTGAGATATTGTATGGTTTCTGCCTGATTCATACGATGTTTCTCTCTTTATTTTCAATATATTCTTCCATTTTATCGAAATTGAACAAAAAACCGTTCAAAATGGCCGAATCGGCCGGTTTTATATCCTCTGGCACACGCTGACCATGAGATATATAAGATGGCTTCACATCATGGCACAGAAGAGGAGTCAAAAGCCCTGTGCGAGACATGGTTTCGTCCATCTTGGTTATCACCCAACCCACCACTGGAAATCTCTTGTAGAAACGGGTGGCGGCCACCAGGTCGTCTGTTTTTGCGGTAGCGGAAAAACAGACATACGCCTTTAGATCGCCGATGGTTTCAAACAGGGTTGTAAGCTCCACAGAGTGTCTTTTATCCCACAACCCTCGCCCAGTGGTATCCACGAGCACAAAATCCTTGTCACTATGTCTCTCAAAGGCGGCCAGTAAAGAATCCCTGTCCCTGACGGATTCGAAATCAACCGACATGATCTGTGCATATTTTTTGAGCTGATCCACCGCGCCCAGCCGGTAGCTGTCTGTTGTAATCAACGCCCCCTTCATTCCTGACTTGAACACCAACCTTGCCGCTATCTTGGCCAGAGTCGTAGTCTTACCCACGCCTGTAGGCCCGATGAAGGCCAGACGGAATCCACACTGCATCTCATCCACACGAACTCCATATTTCATGCTGGAAGCACAGTGAATCTGAAGCCATCTCTTGACCATTTCCACACTCACAAGCTGTTGAGCCAATGGGCCTTTGAAAAAATCCATGGCCAGTTTCTGTTGGAGTTCGCAGTCTATGCCCATATAGGAAAATGCCCTTGCCAAGGCCTGGACAGGGGATTCAGGAATAACACCTTGAAAAGACTGATACTCAGCGATTTCATCGAGCGGCTGCTGTGTCTTTAAACCAACCTCTTGTGATTCCTGCGAAACAGTGGCTACATCCCTTTCAACAGCAGCCACTACCTCGGCCCAGGCCTCTACAAGACCGGTTTCAGAATTACGGCGTTTCAGACGATTGGTCTTTATTATGACGGCGTCCTCTCCGAACTCCGCCTTGACCCTCTCCAATGCCTCCGAGACTGATTTGCCTTCGAATCGTTTGATGTGCATGGCTCTATCTTATTATCTCTACCGCCTCTAATTTTATACTTCCAGTTACCTCCGAATGGGACAACACCGTGACATTCGGAATAAATCGATCCAATATCTTCTTCAGATGCCTTCTGACCTGAGGCCCGCACAGAATCACAGGCTGTATGCCCTTGGCTGTTACAGACTCCACAGCCCTTTGCACAGCCTGCACAACCCGTTGAATGGAGGCCGGATCCAGGGCCAAAAAACTGCCATGTTCCGTCTGTTGAATACCCTTGCGTATCTGATCTTCCAATGAAGGATCTAGAGTCATAACCAGCAGCGTATTGTCCTGCCTCAAAAACGACTTTACTATGGACTTGCCCAACCGCTGTCTAACATATTCGGTAAGCACCTCGGGGTCCTTGGTATAACCGGCATAGTCCGCAATGGCCTCCACGATAGTAAGCAGGTCGCGCAAGGAAACACGTTCCTTTATCAAATTTTGAAGCACTTTCTGTGCCAGACCCAACGGGCATACACTGTTGGCCTCTTCTACTGCCTTCGGATAGGTTTTGGCCAGATTATCCAGCATTTTTTGCACTTCCTGCCTACCGATAAATTCGTCAGCATTTTGACGGATAATCTCGGAAAGGTGCGTAGCTATGACGGTGGACAAGTCAACGACCGTATAGCCGGCCAACTGCGCCTCCTCACGCATGGCCTCAGGAATCCAGACCGCCTCCAGACCAAAGGCAGGGTCCGTAGTCGGAATACCCTCGATGGGTCTCTTGATCTCATCAGGGGCCATTGCCAACAGATACCCGAGCAGCAGTTCAATACGAGCCACCTCCAGACCCTTTATGAGTATGGAATACTCGCCGGGCGCCAGTTGAAGGTTATCCCTTACGTGCAGGGACGGCACCATTATGCCCATTTCCTGAGCAAACTGCCTGCGAATGGAACGAATGCGTTCCAGAAGATCGCCACCCTGCTCCTCATCCACCAATGGAATCAGGCCATAACCCACCTCCAGGCTCAAGACATCCACGGACAACAACTTTTCCAACTCCTCCGGTGAACCCGGCTCAGGACCCTTGGCCACAGGCTGTGTCTCGGTCCTTTCCGTCACCTGTTTCTGCACAGCGAGTCTTTCCCTGTACGCCAGATAGGCCAGACCACCCATGCCCAGAGAAAGCACAAAAAAAGGCAGGGTCGGCAGACCAGGCACCATGCCGAAAAAAAAGATAACGCCGGAAGTCACAGCCAACGCCTCAGGCTGCACCGCAAACTGTTTGAAAAACTCCCGGCCCATGCTTGCATTCGAGGACGCTCGAGTAACCAGAATGCCTGCCGCCGTGGATATGATGAGCGCCGGAATCTGAGAGACCAGACCGTCTCCGATGGTAAGCAGTGTATAGCTTTTTGCTGCCACTGCCACAGCCAGATTCTGCTGTAAAACACCAATGATAAATCCGCCTATGACATTTATGAGCAGAATAATGATACCGGCGATGGCCTCACCCCTCACGAACTTACTGGCACCGTCCATAGCCCCGTAAAATTCTGCCTCTCTTGCAATCTCTTTGCGTCTCTGCCGCGCTGTCTTTTCATCTATAAGCCCCGCATTTAAATCCGCATCTATGGCCATCTGTTTACCCGGCATGGCATCCAAAGTGAATCGCGCCGCCACCTCCGCTATACGGCCTGCACCCTTGGTGATCACAACAAAATTTATGATGATCAGAATGAAAAAGATGATAGCGCCCACCACGAAATTTCCACCGACGGCAAACTGACCGAAACCCATAATGATCTTGCCTGCTGCGTCTATACTCTCATGCCCATGCAGTAGAATCAGACGGGTGCTTGCTATGTTCAGAGACAGGCGGAACAGGGTCGTAACCAACAAAAGGGATGGAAATATGGGAAAATCCAATGGCCTCAATATATAGAGGGACAGCAACAGCACCAGAAGCGATGCGGTCATATTGAATGCGAGCAGTAGATCCAGGGCAATGGGAGGCACCGGCATCACCATGATCAGCACTATGGACAGGACACCCGCAGCGGCAATCACATTGGTGCTGTCCAGATTCATGATCTTAAAGATATTTTTCGATGTCTCTTCAGCCATTGCTGTTCCTCAACACCCCATCAGGGTCTTTTATGCTTCAGACGATATACGTACGCCAGTATCTCGGCTACCGCCTGATACAGACTCTCTGGAATGAACTGTCCCACCTCCACCAGTTTGTAAAGGGCCTGGGCCACCGGCTTGTTCTCCATTACCGGTACCGAGTGCTTCAATGCCAGTTCCTTTATCTTCTCAGCGATCACACCAGCACCCTTGGCCACCACCATGGGGGCCGGCATCTTACCAGTCTCGTACTTCAGGGCCACCGCCAGGTGTGTCGGGTTGGTGATTACCACATCCGCCTGCGGCACCGCCTGCATCATGCGTTTTCTGGCCATCTCTCTCTGTATTGACCTGATGCGCGCCTTTACGTGGGGATCGCCTTCCGTCTGCTTGTACTCCTCCTTGACCTCTTGTTTGGTCATTTTCAGGCTGCGTTGCCATTCCCATCTCTGAAAAAGATAATCCATTGCGGCAAGAAACATCATCACCAGACAGGACTTCCAGAAGATATCAAAGCTGATATTGCCTGTATAGAACAGTATCTGTCCTGGAGACTGGTCTATAAGCGGCATGAGATGGGGCAGCTCTTTAGCTATAATGTAAAATGCCACCCACCCCACTATTATCACCTTCAATATGGCCTTCAGAAGCTCGACCCAGGATGAAAGCGAAAAGAGCCTTTTGATCCCTTCAAACGGATTAAGCTTTGAAAATTTGGGGGCCAATGCCTCTGTGGAGAAAAAGAGCCCGATCTGCAGATAGTTTGCAAAAAAGGCCACTGCAAAAACTATCAAAAGGAAAGGCCCCAAAAACCAAAGGTACTGCTGAAGCATCAACCAGAACAGCGCCGGCATGTTGTCCACAGACAATGAAAATCTCAGATTCGAGAGATAAAATTCAAAAAGCCCCTGAAAATGTTGAAAAAAGAAGCTTGAACCCCAGAAAAGGGTCAAAAGCCCTGCCATCATCACCGCAACCGATGGCAATTCCCTACTCTTGGCCACCTGCCCTTTTTTTCGGGCTTCTTCAAGCCTTCGCGGTGTCGCCTCCTCTGTGCGTTCCTGAAAGGACTCTTCCGCCATTTACTGACCTCCCATGAGTCTCAGGACCACAGGCATAAGTTTCAACACATTATTCATGGATTTATTCAAAACAGGCCAGAAAAGCTGCATCGTCAGCCCAAGAAAAAACAGGCCAAGGCCGATATTCAGACTAAAACTCAACATCAGCAGGTTCATTTGAGGGACCACTCGAGCCAGAATGCCGAGAGCGGCCTGAGAAAACAAAAGGATTGCCATAACAGGCGCCATCAGTTTGACCGACAGCACAAACATATCATGGGATATTCCCATAACCAGATGAAAAAGGGATTCAGACAACTTCAGGGTTCCTATGGGCAGGGAATCGAAGCTGCCCACCACAGCACTCAATATGAGGTGGTGCCCGTTCACCGCCAACAGCAGAGTCAGGGAGACCAGATAGACCAGCTCCGCCACCACCAGGGATTGGGCCCCTGCATTGGGATCCATGATATTGGCCATGGAAAGCCCCATCTGAAATCCAACCATCTGTGCTGCAGTCTGAAGGCCTGCAAACACCAGACGCAGCATCAAGGCCAAAGTCATGCCCGCAAAAAGCTCAGTCACGCCATACAGCAAAAAACCGACAGCGCTCGAAGGCATCATCTCGCGGGAAACGGCTACAATGGGAGTCAGCAGCATGGCCGCAGCCATGGCCATAACCACCTTGGCCTGTGGTGGTATGGCCGCACCGGAAAAGACCGGCATCAAAAAAAACATTCCGGCGATACGCATCAACACCAGTATAAACGCCTCAAAATGTTCTATTATACGGGCCAGCAGGTCTGCTTCGCTCATATCGTTACAAAAAGATACTCATCGAATGAACACAGGGATCTGTTCGATAAGATTGCGAGTGAAATCTAAAAGTTTGTTCAAGAGAAAGGGGAATGTCAAAAGAGATACCAGAAAGATAGCCAACAGTTTCGGCACAAATGAAAGGGTCATCTCCTGAATCTGAGTAGCCGCCTGAAAGATGCTCACAAGCACACCCACCAACAGACCTGCAACCAGCGTGGGCAGACTCAAAAGCAATGTCAATTCCACTGCATCTCTCGCTATCCCTATGATCATTTCTTGTGTCATAATTCTTTTTTTCACCTATGCAAAACTCTTTACCAGAGAACCTATCAACAGGTTCCAGCCATCCACCAGCACAAAAAGCAGCAGCTTAAAGGGCAGCGAGATCAACACCGGCGGAAGCATCATCATACCCATGGACAAAAGCACGCTGGAGATGACCATGTCTATGATCAAAAACGGCACATACAAAATAAAACCAATCTCAAAAGCGGTCTTCAGTTCACTTATCATAAAGGCAGGCGTAAGCACTGTGGTGGGAATGGCGTTTTTGTCCTTCGGGTCTTCCAATTTGGCAAGGCGCACGAACAGGGCCAGGTCCGCCTCGCGAGTCTGATTGAACATGAAGTTTCTTACGGGCGCTTCGACCCGCTTCAAGGCCTCGTCAAAGCCGATCTTTTCCTGAAGATACGGCTGAATGCCGTCGGAATTGGCGACAGACCACACGGGCTGCATAATGAAAAAGGTCAGAAACAGGGAAAGCCCTATGAGGACCTGATTGGGCGGCATCTGCTGAGTGCCCAATGCCATGCGCAGAAAGCCGAACACGATAATCAACCTTGTAAAAGAGGTCATCATCAGAAGAATGGCCGGCGCAACCGAAAGCACCGTAAGCATTGCTAGTATCTCCAGGGCAGTAGCTACCTTTTGAGGATTGTTGGTGGACGCTAGACCAAGATTGATATCAGGGATGGTTATCGCCGACGCATTCTGCAAAAACAACAGCAGAAAAACCGCTGTGAACAACACAACAAGGCAATTCCTCATAGAAAAAAGACTCTACCCCCTTTGTTTGTTGCAATAAATCAATGCACTGTTTTCGATGACGCCGGCTCGTTATCCGGCCTGTTTTCCTGAGCCTGCATCAGCATTTTATGGAATCCGTCCGGCTCAAGCACGCCCAGAAGCGTCATGGTGGTATCGGTTATTCCAAGAATCAATGTTCGATCACAAACACGCACTATGCTGACATATCGCTTGGGCAGAATCATCTGTGTAGAAAGTACTTGAATATCCTGCCTGCCATGACCCTGAATCCTTTGCTGCCAGCGTCTGAGACCATACATACATATAAACAAAAGCCCCAGCACTATAGAAAGGCTGGCTATGACTCTCACCATGGTGCCCAGATCGTTATCCATGAACACCTCGTTTCAAGCCAGATTTTTGACGCGATCCGCAGGGCTTATGATCTCGTTCAAACGAATGCCAAATTTATCGTTTATGACCACCACCTCACCTTTGCCTATCAATTTCTGGTTTATGTATATCTCGGCGGGTTCGCCTGCCAACTTATTGAGGGTTACTATAGAACCCTGACCCAGCTGAAGCAGGTCTCGAATCTGCATCTTCGTCCTTCCGAGTTCCACCGCTATATCCAACGGAATATCAAGAATGAAATCCAGATTGGGTCTGTCAATCTGTGCTCCACCACCCTTGTCCTTTCTGGAAAGTTCATCAAAAACAGGCGGAGCGGCATTGGTGAATTTAGACGGCTTTGATGAGAGTTGAACAGGCTGTTGAGGCGCTGCCGGCTGCTTGGTCGAAGCAGGCTGCGCACCGCCAATGCCTCGTGAAGGGTCCTCCATGGCCTTGGCCGCTGCGGAATCCCCTGCCTTTGCCGCCTCCTCAAAGGCCGCTCCCCAATCCATATCCTGAGAAAGATCGGGCTCTGGAGCAGTCTGCAAGGAAGGCTCTGGCTTTGCAGCAGTGGTATCATCACTCAGGCTGTCGGCGCCCTGTTCCAGCAACTTGTCCAATTCTTCTTGCGTCAGCATAACTCATTCACCTCATACATTTTCATACTCTTTCTTTATCTCCACCGCCATTTGCCCCTTTACCACACCAGGATGTCCAAGGAACTTGGGGCAATCCTGAAACAACACAGGCAGCAGCGTATCCAAATCCGTATCCAGCATAATGACATCTCCGATAGCCAGGTCCATGAGCTCCGATGTGGTCAAAACGGCGTTACCCAAAGGCACCACCACATCCAATTCGATCTGTGCAAGATTCTGGAGGAACAATTTCTTCCACACAGGGTCCTCTTCGGCCTCCATCTGATATGTGCTCTGCAATTTGGCCTTGAGGGGCTGCAACATGGTAAGTGGCACACAGAGCGTGATGGCACCGGTTATCTCGTCCATATCGAGCTGAAACTTAGACACGATCACAGTCTCATCGTTCTGCGCTATCTTGGCAAACTGGGGATTGATCTCACTTCTGACATAATGAATATCCAGCGCAGCGATGTGTTTCCAGGCCTTCTGAAGGTCCAACAGAATGGCATTCACCACCTTGCGTATCAATCTCTGCTCTATGGAAGTGAACTCCCTGCCCTCCACTCGTGCCTGGCCTATCTTACTGGAACCCAAAAATATTTCGACGATACCAAACACCAGACGGGAGTCCACCAACAGCAAAGCATGGCCTCTAAGCGGCTCCATCTTGAGGATATGAATGTTGCAGGGCACAGGCACACGGCGTAAAAATTCCTTGAAGGATATGACCTCGGTGGGTACCACGGTGCTGTCCACCACAATGCGCAACGTAGAGGAAAGGGTCGATCTCAATCCACGATTGAACTGATCATGTATGACATCTAGACCCGGCAGCTTTATATGGCTGGTGATGGCCGTGCTGGTGAAATCATAAGGCAACACCTCACCCTCTGCTGCATGAACAGAGGTCTTCTTCTCCTCCGTCACCTCATCCAACCCTGTGAGCAGGGCGTCTATCTCGTCCTGGCTAAGTATCTGCGCCATAACTCTATACCATTTCCATATTATTTCTAATCCTATTGTATTACCAGCTGCACAAAATACACATCCTTCAGGTTATCACCAAGAATGGCCTGAGCCCGCGCCGCCACCTCATCCCTCAATCGAGTCTTACCTTCCAAGGGTATCACATCCTCCATGGTTTTGCTGCTCAAAAGCATTATGATGTCATTTTTTAGTCTCGGCATGACGTGCTCGGCCTCGGCCTTCGCCTTTTCATCCTTGAGCTCCAGAGTTATAGTCACCTTTATATAATGTTTGGCCTGCGGATCGGCCAGATTCACCACGAAGGCATCTATAGGCAGCATAAAGCCAGGCTTTTCCTCTTCGTGTTTCTTGTTCTTGCTCTTGGATGAAGCAGCTTTTTTTTCGGTCTTGTGTTCCTGAGCGGTTTCCGCATTCAATTGATCGTCATGGGGTTTGGCGAAGAAAAAGAAATAGGCACCAGCACCGCCACCCAAAAGCAGTACTGCCACCAGGCCGATTATAACAAAAAGCATTGTCTTTTTCTTTTTGGGTGCAGCCTCCGCCTGCTGGACATTTTGTTCCGATTGATTCGCCTGTTGAGCAGCCTTGTCTTCTTTTGCCATGTTGACACCTCGTTGCAGAACTTATATGTAGTTGAGAAATACTTTAACAAGTTTCATGCCAAAGTCCACCGGCAAAATTATTCATCATTTTATTCGGCTAGCATTGCGATTTATGATCTTAACCATTTAAAATTTCAAGCTAAATTTTACAAATCAATCTTCAATAAAAAATCCGGTGTCATTTGAAAAACATGTCATTTTCTTGACGTTAACTCAACGCCACACACCAGCCTTCACCTTAACCCAACATCTAAATGACATACAACAGTTTATCATTATGTAAAGCGCAGCATCCCCATTCCAGTCATTCTGCGCGAAGCAAAGCGGAGTCGCAGAATCCATAGTAACCGGGCATGGCCATGCGACTGCGCGCAGGGGCAACAACTATAAAAAAACATATTGACATTATCCGCTTATGCGGATATATAAATCTCATGAATACCATAGCACACCTCTTTAAGGCCCTGTCCGAACCCGTTCGTCTGCGGATTCTCGCCCTGCTCACCGATGGCGAGCACTGCGTCTGCGACTTGATGGCGGTTCTTGACCTGCCTCAATCCACGGTCTCCCGGCATCTGAGCACCCTGCACCATGCCGGCTGGGTGGAAAAGCAGCGGCGAGGACCATGGATATATTACCGGCTCACCGGCAACAGCAGCCGCATTCAGGAGCGAGTACTGCAGCTGCTCCGGCATGAGCTTGTGACACTGCCTCAGGGCCGGAAGGATCAAGAAAAACTCACCGCCTTTTTGGCCATCAAAAATAAAGCAGCCTGCAAGTAATCCGTTACAATTTCTTTTAACACGCATAGGAGAATCCTCATGGCCAACACCATCAAAAAACTCAGTTTTCTCGACCGATTTCTCACTTTGTGGATCTTTCTCGCCATGTTCATTGGAGTGATGACCGGCTGGCTATACCCACCGGTCACCGAGCTCATCAATTCCTTTCAGATGGGGACAACCAACATCCCCATAGCCATCGGCCTGATTTTAATGATGTATCCGCCCCTGGCAAAGGTGCGCTATGAAAAGCTCCATAAGGTTTTCCGCAACTTCAAAGTGCTCGCTCTGTCGCTGGTGCAGAACTGGATTGTCGGCCCAATCCTGATGTTTTTGTTGGCCATCGCCTTTCTGTCCGGTCACCACGAATACATGGTGGGCCTGATTCTCATCGGACTAGCCCGCTGTATCACCATGGTTATTGTCTGGAACGATCTGGCCAACGCTGACACTGAGTACTGCGCCGGTCTGGTCGCCTTCAACTCCATCTTTCAGGTACTGTTCTTTTCCGTTTATGCCTGGTTTTTCATCTCGATATTACCGGAATGGCTCGGAATGAAAGGCGCTGTGGTGGACATCTCCATGGGCCGGATCGCAGAATCGGTCTTCATCTATCTGGGCATTCCATTCATCGCAGGAATGTTCACTCGCTTCATCGGAATCAAGGCCAAGGGCGAGAAATGGTACCAGGAAAAACTAATTCCGCGAATCAGCCCCTTCACCCTGATCTTCCTGTTGTTCACCATTGTGGTGATGTTTTCCCTTAAGGGAGAGTACATTGTGCAGCTGCCCTTTGATGTACTTCGAATCACCATTCCGCTGAGCATATACTTTTTGGTGATGTTCCTGGTTTCCTTCTTCATGTCAATGAAGATTGGAGCCACATACGAGCAGTCCGCCACCCTGTCCTTTACTGCAGCATCCAACAACTTCGAGCTGGCCATCGCCGTGGCCATCGCCGTGTTCGGAATCAACTCTGGACAGGCCTTCGCCGCGGTAATCGGACCTTTGGTCGAGGTACCGGTTTTGATTGCCCTGGTCAATGTGGCTCTGTGGCTCAAGAAAAAATATTTTCCCTATGTCAAAAAAACGCTAACCGGGGTTTGTCATGTTTCCTGCGAAAACTAATAGAAACCACGACTGACCAAAACCATAAAGGGCACCAAATAATTACTAAAATTCTGCTCTGTACTGATCTTTCCGAGGCATCCACTCACCTTATCGAATGCACGGGGCAACTCAAGGTCCTGGGCAAAAAAGTGTTCCACTCCGTTTTTTTATTCTATAAAAAAGAAATTGACATAACGTCGTTACATCACTATATAGCTATATAACTATAAAGCTACGATACTTGTTATCAAGGAATAGGGTGCAAATGAGTTATATATACCGACAGATCAAGGATAACCACCTCATAAAGCAGGCCAAAAACGTCCTGGCAAACAACCGAGACAAATATGCCTTCGAGGGCAACGCAAAGCCATGATATTTTTTTCGAGACGTTACCAGAAAATGGAATGGCTGGGAGGTATGGTGATGCTTTTATTGTTACTCGCCCCCTCGGCGTATGCCATCACCATTCAGGAGATGCTCGCCGCCGTAGACCGACAACCGGGCATAACTGCCAGCGAACTTACGGCAAAAGAAGGCGGCCTCAGGCAGCAAGCGGCCACCGCTGCCCTTTTCCCGCGCATCAACGCCTTCGGCAAGGCCGAATTCTATAACTCGCCCATAAACGTAAGACCGATGCCGCCCACTGAGGTAAATATCCAGGCCGGTGATTCCATTCCCTTTTCTCGTAACATTCTGCGCTATGGCCTCACTATGGATATGCCGCTTTTTGTCAAATCCCTTTACGATTTGCGACAAAAAACCGCCCTGCTGGCCGAAAAGGCCAGCCTTGCCCATACCATGGAGCTCTTCAGCCGAAAAGCGGCGGTGGTTGCAAATAACAGCGGCCTTGCCTATCTACTTAGCTTGAACAAGGCCATTGACGCCCGCCTGGTGTCTCTTGCCAAGACTCGTGAAGATATGCAGAACAAGGTCCAGTCCGGCCGCATGGCCGAAGTGGAACTCCTCAAGGTGGAAAACTCCATCAATGATCTCTTAGCGCAAAAAAACGACCTGGCCGTGAAAATCCTCGATGTCCGCAAGGATCTCGAAACCCTTACCGGCCTCGATATCACTGAACCAGCAGCCATGACACTGACTGGTGAACTGATTCCAACACCCTATCTCGCAGAAAAGATCGCCGAAAAGGAAACAGCTGCGACCAAAGAGGAGTTGCAGCGCAGCAAAAGTGCCCGTTACCCCGCCCTCTTTCTCACTGGTTATCTGTCCGGCAATGACGGCGAGGCCTACAATACCGATGAACACTTCTATCGAAGCTATAACTTTCTCGGACTGACCATTCAGATACCACTTTTTGACCATAATCTGAGCGTCGAGCAAAAGATAGCCCAAAACAAGCTTCACAAGGCGGAAAAGGATATGGAGGCTATTCGTATCAATCTCGCCGCCCAGGAAAAGAATTTAAAATCCAAACTGCCGGTAATCGAGGAATCACGTGCCATAGCCACACAGTCGCTCGCCAATACTGAACAAATCCTGGCCGTGGCACGGCTGGCGCTCGACCAAGGCCGCACCACCACCGAGGAATACCTGCGCCAAGAGGCCCAGGTGCTGGCCACCCAGGCAGCCATTGACCAGGCTGAAAACGACAAATGGCGTATCATCACTCAACTGGCCGTACTCTATGGCGCAAATCTGCAGGAGATTATTCAATGAAAAAAAACATTAGTATTATTCTTCTTCTTATCCTGGCCGTTGGTGTGGGCATACTGGTAAAAAAACGGCAGGCCGATCTGACAAAGGCACCGGTGGCCAAAGTCCTGCCCGTGGTGACTGAGGCAGTCTCCATTCAATCAGGTCCTGTTACTCTGACTACCCCGGCTATAGCCATGGTGGCCAACGATCTGTCCACCACCCTTTCCACCAAGATCAGCGGTCAAGTACTGGCTGTTTACAAAAAACAGGGGGACCGAGTCAAACAAGGCGAAAAATTGATCGTCATCGATGCCAGCGATCTCAACGCCAAAAAGGCGGCCATCAGAGCCACGATCGAAGGGCTTGACTATGAACTCGCAGTCCAGCGGGAAAATCATGCACGTACTCAAAAGCTCTTTGCCATCAAAGGCGCATCTTTGGAGCAGATGCGCATGGAAGAGGCGGCCATGACCAAACTGGAAAAGACCAAGGATGGCTTGCTTCAGAACATTCGCGAAATAGAGGCATTAAGCAACTATTCCACTCTGGTGGCACCGGTATCAGGCACGATAAGCGAACTTCTGGTCAATAGTGGCGATATTGCCATGCCCGGCAAGGCTCTGCTGCGAATCGCCGCCGAACAAGGCCTGTATCTCACCCTCTCCATGCCCGATTCCATCACTCCGCAGGGCATTCTTGTCAACGGCTCAGTCATCAAAACCGTACCCCGAAACCAGGCCTCTGCCACTGAACTGGTCCAATATGTGGCCCCACTCGACAATCGAAGCGGTCTGGTGGAAGGCCAGTATCTCAACATACGAGTGCTACTTTTTGCCAGAAACGGCATATTAGTGCCGATGGATAGCCTCCTAACCATAGGCAGCAAAAATTATGTCCTCGTTCTAAATGGCGATCGTGCCCAAAAGGTACCGGTGACCGTTCTGCAGCGCGGCAGCGAGGGGGCATTGATTGCCGAAGATCTTGCGGGCCGGGTTATTCTGAAGGCCAAACCTGACATTCTGTTACGGGCCACGACCGGAGTACCGGTACTGGTAAGCACTCAGCCAGACAACGCTGCTTCGGTGAATAAGAAAGTGCAGACTGGAGGACAGGTAGATGGATGATTCCACCTCCAGTAACAAGGAGTCACAAAAAGGGCTGTTCGACTTCTTCTTTACTCGCCCGTATCTCCTCTACAGCCTGATTGCCACCTTTTTTGTGCTTGGAATCTACGGACTGGTAATCATGCCCAAGAATCTCTTTCCTGACTCCGACCGGCCGACGGTTATTGTAATGACTCAGGTACCTGGCGGCACTCCAAATGTTGTGGCGGCGACGGTGAGCAAGCCCATTGAAATGGAACTTTCCTCTCTGGCCCTGATCCGCCAGATCAGCTCCACCAATATCGCCGGCATGTCCATCGTAACCGCCGAGTTCGAATACGAAAAAGGACTGGATCCGGCAGCGGTGGATGTGAATAACGCCATCAACAAGGTGCGAGGCAAGCTGCCAGCCGGAACCAACCCATCCATCTACACTACAGGCGCCTTTACCCTGCCGGTAGATGTCTTCGCCCTGGCTCCAAAAGGCAATGACCTTACCGTTGAGGATATTCGCAAGATTGTTGACAGCGACATCAAGCCGGCACTGCTCAGAAACTCGGCTATCGGCAATGTCGAGGTCTTCGGCGGTTACCAATCCGCCATCACCATTCGAATCGATCCCTTCAAAGCCAAGGCCCATGGCATTGCCCTCGATAAAATAGCCTCCACCATTTCCAACCTCGACCGTGACGTGCCGGTGGGCTTTGCCAAAGGGGCTGACTCCTTTTATACCCTCACATTCTATGGCGAACAGGACAGGATGGAGGAACTGCGCCTTCTGACCATCGCACCTAATGTCCGATTAGGCGATATCGCCACCATCGCCTGGCAACACCAGACTCGCTTCTCAGGCTATCTCGGCAATGGCAAACCAGCTATTGCCATCGCCATTCAGCGGGCCCCTGGCGGATCGGTGCTGGATACCTCCAAAGCGGGCCGGGCTGAGATCGAAAAACTCAAAAGCCGTTACCGGAATATCGACTTTCAACTTGCGGATACGCAGCGAATACTGATTGAAACCGCCAATACCAACATGCTGGATGCCCTGCGCGACGCCATCATCTTTACCCTGCTGGTGATTTTGCTTTTCCTGGGCAATTTCCGAGCCATAATCGCAGCGCTCGTCTCCATCCCCATGGTCTTTTTCGGCACCATCGCCATTCGCTGGCTCATGGGCGGCGATCTCAACATCGTCGTTTATACCGCCATCATTCTGGCCCTAGGAATGCTGGTGGACGACGCGGTGGTGGTACTGGAAAATATCGAACGCCACCTCAAGGAGATGAAGCAGGATCTAAAAATGGCTATCGTTCAGGGTACCAAGGAGGTGGTTGGGCCGGTCTTCGCCGGCACGATGGCCACCATTGCCATCATGTTTCCCTTTCTTTTTGTCGGCGATTTTCCACAGCAGATCTACCGTCACCTAATCTCCACTCTGATCATAGCCCTGCTGGTCTCCTATTTCCTATCCATCACCTTCATCCCCAGCATCTCTTTCTTCCTCTACCGTAATGGCCACAAAAAAATGAAAATGGAGCTCTGGCTGGAAGAATTCTATGAAAATACCTTTGGCCGCCTCATAGGCCCTTATGTCGCCATTCTTCAATTTTCCGCTGCCGGCCGTTCGGTATTGAGACGTACGCTCATGACCCTGGGAGTGGTTTTAATCCTGATACTCAGCATCAAAAATATCATGCCGGTCATCGGCAAGGATCTGATGCCGCCTATGGACACCGGAATCATCAAAGCACAGGTGAAATTTTCGGCCAACGAGACCGTGGAGACAGCGGAGCAGCGACTGGCACCTTTCCTTGCATGGCTGCATGCCCGGCCCGAAGTAACCATGAGTTCCGTCACTCTCGGCTCAGAACCCGGAGTGCTATCCCTGGGATCAGGCTCTTTGCCCACGGAAGCGAAGATGACCATAAACTGCATCAATCGTTTTGAGCGAAAGAAGGACATCTGGCAGATCGAAGACGAAATTCGCGAAAAACTGATGACCTTGGCCAATATTCAGGCTGTAGATGTCTATGATTTTGGAGCCAGTGCCATGAGTTCCATCAAGGCGCCAGTGGATACCCGGCTTTATGCCGAAGACTACCACCTACTGCCGGCAGCGGCACAAAAAGCGGCGAATGCCATGGCAACCGTCAAAGGCTTCACCTCGGTGAACACCAGTTGGAACAATGATTTTACTGAGGCGCGATTGGAGATTGACATCAACCGGGCATTGGAATATGGGTTAACCCCGATTGCCATCGCCACTCAACTGCCCTTGGCAGGTATTCCAGTGGCACTGAGCAGCAATCTGGTCTCTATGGACACACAGTTTGTTCGGCTTTATTTCGACCATGGTTTTGACGACAATCTGGAAAATCTCAAACTCATCCCCATTCAGACCCCCAAGGGACCGGTACCCCTTGCATCTCTGGCGAACATCACCTACGATTTCACCGCCAGCAAGATTGAGCGCAACCAGATGCTTTACTCGGTCGATGTCTCCGGCTACCGCCGCACTCGGCCCATCTCCATTCTCACCAACGACACCGTAACGGCTGTGGAAAAAGCAGGCATCACTGGAGTCAAGATAGACCAGCAGGGCGACAGCTTCCAGATGCAGGACAGCTTTGCTCGCATGATCAAGGCCATTGGCATAGGAGTGGTTTTACTCCTGCTCTGTCTGGTGGCCATCTATCAGTCAATCCGTATGGCCATAGTAATGGTCCTGATTCTGCCCCTCTCCATGATCGGTGCTTCCTGGGGCATGCTCGCCTTTAACAAACCCAGCTGCATGCCGAGCATGGTGGGGATTATGCTACTCTTCGGCATCATCATCAAAAACTCTGTTTTGCTCATCGATTTCTACCAACAGCACCGCAGGAGTGGCGAATCACCCTTTAAATCAGCGGTGGAATCGGTCCGAGTGCGTTTTCGGCCGGTCATGATGACCGCCTTTGGCACCATCGCCGGCATGATCCCCATTGCCTTTGAATGGGCCGTGGGGCTGGAAAAACTGTCGCCCCTTGCCGATGTCGCCATCGGCGGGCTGCTCATAGGTACCATTCTGACCCTAATCTATATTCCCATGTTCGCCTATTCCGTGGAAAGAAAAGAAGCACTAGAACCCAAAGGATAAGACCTGTAAAAAGCAGGCGCCACCACCGAGAAAATTATTGAGGCCTTCGCAGACGCGCCCTGTGCGCCAAGTCAGCCTTCGCAGCAAGCTCAATGCCGGCCTTCAAGTAGCGACTGTCTGTCATTTCGAAGGAGTAATAAATTCCCATCCGGTGGATGAGTGCCCGAAGGGCGGGGTGGTGTGAGAAATCTTAAGATTCCTCGCTTCGCTCGGAATGACAGGACGTTCGCCTGACACAATACGGCCTGTCATTAAAAATAAGGGGCAGATATTTTGCATATCTGCCCCTTGTCAGCTCGAATACACAAGACTGATTGGAAACTCATCAATCAAATACGCATGTGCAACATGTTTACTTTGTCTTAGCCTTTGGGGAAGGTGCAGCGGCCTTTTCAGGCACATTGGCCCCACCATGAGCGGCTCTCATCTCCTGAGCCAGTTCCTTTATCTCCACAACATCCTTCACCATCTTGGCATAACCATACCATGTGGCATAATCGGGATTCATGTGGAAATTGGCCTGAAACGCCTTCATTCTGTGATCCATGAACATCTCGTAAAGTACTTCCTCTATCTTTGTGTTCACATCATAGAAGGTTAAAAGATCAGGATAAGCATAGGCCTGGCCCTTTTTCTGCTTTATGATACCATCCTTATAAAGACCGGCCACCACCTCGATGGCCTCTGCAAAGAGCTTGTCCACCTCTTTGACCATCTTGTCCGCATTTTTGATGTTTTCGTTTACAAAATTGGGTGAATGGCACTGATAACATGCCTCGACAATGCGCTTTCTCTCGAATTCGAAGTCCTCTTTAGTGAGTCTGGCCACCTTGCCTGCCTTCACCACATCCAGTCTTGCAGTTGGCTTGCCATCAGGATTCAGAACACCCAAACCCTTAAGAATTGTTGCGCGATAACCCATCCATTCCGCATCGTCTTCAGGCAGTCTCACAGCCAAGAAACCCCATGCGGAAAATACACGGTGATCTCCGTTTCTCATATGACAAGTCTGACACTTGGGGGCTCTATCCTTATTCTTGGGATCGATGGTACGATTCATAAGATACGTCACACCATGTTTTGAACCAGACCACATCTCCCACTGAGGATGGTCAAAACCCATGTGGCAGGTCATACATGCCTCTGGTTCCGATGCCTCGGCCTTGGAAAAGGCATGACGAGTATGACAGTTCTGGCAATCCATGCCGTATTTGTAGTACTTACGTCCCTCTGTCTCACTATCCTTCTGGCTGGCCAGCCCCAGAGTATGACAGCCTCCGCAGCCCTTTTGGCCTTCCACAAAGGCCTTTGGCTGCATATGAGTATATGGCATGGCGTTCAAAGCCACCAAACCCAGGGCATGCTTGCCATCCAGATACTGCTTGGCCTGCTGTGGATGACACTGTTTACAGGTCTCAATGGTGGGGAGCTTGGCCTTTACCACATCCTTTTCACTGGTATGATCACTTCCATGACATGCCTCACAGGTGAGCTGCTGAGACATCTTACCTCGATTGAAGTCCTGCACCATCTTGGGGGA
The DNA here is from genome assembly GCA_964427245.1 of uncultured Desulfobulbaceae bacterium. Taxonomy (GTDB): domain Bacteria; phylum Desulfobacterota; class Dissulfuribacteria; order Dissulfuribacterales; family DYLC01; genus JAQVIJ01. Next base: position 119,462 of record CAYRSX010000005.1, read on the forward strand.
GATCTTGGCATGACAATACTCACAAGCCGAAGGCTTTGCACTCGCCACACCAAAAGAACCCACTACAAAAGCAAGCGAAAGAGCGCTTACCATACATAACTTCTTGATTTCAAACATAATTCCCTCCTAAATTCTAAAATTTAAAAGACAAAGACACACACCGACACAGTTTTTTTATCTCTTTTTTTCTTGTTCACACATCTTCTTAATGACCACCCCCTCTCTCTCGGCAAACCCACCCTTACGAAGTGGGTTATTTATTATGACAGCCCCTGAGCCTCACCGCGAGCCGTAATAACCACCTGTTTGATTGGTATATTAACTCCAGCCGATTCCATGGCCTTTTTTAAGATACCTCCCATGGCCGAACAACAGGGCACCTCCATGATGGCCATTGTGATGGACTGGATATTCGCAGTCCTAAAGATCTGGGCAAAACGCTGCACATAGTCCTCTGCATCGTCAAACTTGGGACAACCCAGCATCACTGTTCTGCCTTTCAGAAGATTTGAATGAAAACCCGCATATGCCACAGGCACGCAGTCAGCAGCCACCAATAGATGCGCTGACTTCAAAAACGGTGCAGTGGGTGGTATCAGGCGAATCTGTACAGGCCAATGAGTAAGGCATGACTGCATCTGCTCTTGAGAAACAGGCCGGTTGGCCAGTTCGCAGGGGCTCATGCCCGCTGATACAGGGCCGAACTGCCGAATCTGCGTGGAAGGGCAACCGCAGGCCATGGGCCTTGCCTGTTCCTTTTCCTTCATAGTCTTTACGTGCTCGTGAGCGGCCTGTTCATCGAATTCCTCTGACTCCCGCTCCACAATCTTCAATGCACCTGTGGGACACTCGCCGAGACACGCGCCCAGACCGTCGCAATAGCGCTCAGACACCAGCCTAGCCTTGCCATCTATGATGGCTATGGCGCCTTCTGCACACGAAAGCACGCATTGACCGCAGCCGTTACACAGTTCTTCATTTATCTCTATTATCTTTCGCATTATCTTCATGTTGTGACTCCGAATTTCCAAATGTGATACTGCCAAGGCATTCCTTGGCATATGGACAATATGTGGCGCAGCCGAAATCCAGACGGGGATTCGGCACCTGTTTCCCGCAGTTAGAACACCTTCGCACAGGGTCATCCTTGAAAAACTCCATAGTTACGCCGCAATGCGGACACTTCATCTCATAGATGGCGTCCCCTTTCCAATAACGGCTGTCCTGTCCAGGGCATTTCATAAGGCTTCTCCTGAAATCTAAAAAAACCGGCGAGGGCACAGGCCTCGACCGGTTGCTGTGTGAGGAGGAGATATTATTTACTTAAAATCGCCTTCAGATCCTCATCAGGCGTGGTGATGGGCTTTATGTTGTAGTTCTGCACCAAGACATTCAGGACATCGGGCGTAATGAAGGCCGGAAGGCTTGGCCCCAGCCGAATGTTTTTGATGCCCAAATGGAAGAGTGTAAGAAGAATGGCCACGGCCTTTTGCTCATACCAGGAGAGCACCAGAGACAGAGGCAGATCATTTACACTGCAACCAAAAGCATTGGCCAGTGCCACGGCTATCTGAATAGCGGAATAGGCGTCGTTGCACTGCCCCACATCCAGAAGCCTTGGAATACCACCGATATCGCCCAGGTCCTTGTCGAAAAAGCGGAACTTTCCGCAGGCCAGAGTAAGCACGATGCAGTCCTTCGGCACCTTTTCCACAAACTCGGTATAGTAGTTTCTGCCAGGCTTAGCGCCATCGCAGCCTGCCACCAGAAAGAAGTGGCGAATCTTTCCGGCCTTCACTGCCTCGATGACCTTATCTGCCACGGAAAGCACTGCATTTCGCGCAAAACCTGTCATTACCGAGCCCTTATCTTCATCCGCAGTAAAGCCAGGGAGCTCCAAAGCCCTTTGAATCGCAGGAGTAAAATCTCTGTTTTGAATATGTGTAACACCAGGCCAGCCCACCAGACCGCTTGTAAAGATATTGGCCTTGTAGCTGTCCAGGGGCTTTTGAATGCAATTGGTGGTCATGACAATGGCACCCGGAAATTTATCGAACTCCTTGGCCTGATTCTGCCAAGCAGTACCGTAATGGCCGTAAAAATGGGCATATTTCTTGAGTCCTGGATAGCCGTGACAGGGCAGCATCTCGCCGTGTGTATAGACATAAATACCCTTGCCATCGGTCTGCTTCAAAATCTCTTCCAGGTCTTTAAGGTCATGACCTGAGACAAGAATGGCCTTGCCTTTCTTGTGCCCCAGAGGAATCTTGGTGGGAGTAGGATGACCGTAGGTAGAGGTGTTACCTGCATCCAGAAGCTCCATTGCCCTGAGATTTGTCTCACCGCAGCGCAACACCAGATTCACCCAGTCATTGAGCGTGAGGTTCTTGTTCAATGTGGCAGCCAGGCCCTCGTGAATAAAGGCATAGACCTTGTCGTCCTCCTGACCCAGAATCTGCGCATGATCGGCATAGGCCGCCACACCCTTGAGCCCATAAATCAGTGTCTCACGCAGAGAACGAATGTCAGGGTCGATGCCGCCGTTTGAGAGCACACCGTGTTCCTCGCCCTGCTTTACCAACCCTGCCGTATCGGAAGCAGGCTTGAAACTCACGGCATCCAAGAATTCATCAACCTTGCCGCCTGCTGCCTTGACCTTTGCCTTGAGTTGTTCGCGCAGCTCCACTGCCCTACGAATCAGGGACTCGATACGGGCAGCATCGAAATCCACGTTGGTCAGTGTAGAAAATGTAGCCTCACAAGTAAATACATTTACATCTCTATTTACAACCCCTACTTTTCGGCCCTCTGTGGCCACCACTGACAACCCTTTTAAGGCATACATTAAAAGGTCCTGAAGGGCCGCCACATCACCGGTCTTTCCGCATACACCCATTATTTTGCAACCTTCGCCCTTGGCCGTCTGTTCACATTGAAAACAAAACATGTTAATTCTCCTTTACATGGAATTAGCGCAGAAGCGCAGCGACTGTCTGTCATTTCGAAGAAGCGCAGCGACTGAGAAATCTTAAGATTCCTCGCTTCGCTCGGAATGACAGGCCGTTGCTCGCATTGACGTCACAAATCACATCATCTTTACGATGTTGTTTTCAATCTTACTCGTGCAAAGGCAAGATTGCCTTGACTTAAGTCAACGCTACAAGTTTTTTATAAATTCCTGTACGACACCATTCATATTTCCATTCAGCACATCCGCCAGCCTCTCTCCTGGCCCAGAATTGGCCAAATACCAATAACAGTACGCAAATGCTACTCTCTGAATGTCTGAAACCGGTAACCGACCCCTGAGTGTGTCAGAATAAATCTGGGCCGTTCAGGATCCATCTCTATTTTCTGACGCAATCTACGTATATGCACATCCAATGCACGGCTCCATGTATAGATTTCGCCGTTCGGCCAGAGCTGACGCACGATATATTCACGCTCGAGAATTTTATTTGGTTGTGTTATAAACAATTCCAACAATTCATACTCTTTGCGAGTAAGATGGACAGGACAGCCCCTTAAAAAGACCTCTCTTGTTTTGAGGTATATCTTGAGGTCCCCAAAGACCAATTCATCCTTTTGAACAGCAGCCCTTCTACGCAAGTTTGCCAGGATACGCGCCTTGAGCTCTAGATATTCAAAGGGTTTTACGATATAGTCATCGGCTCCACACTCAAAACCACGGACCTTGTCAGCCAGTGCGTCACGTGCAGTCAGCATGACTACAGGCACGTCAGAGATATTTCGAATCATCTGACATATCTTGATACCATCCAGATCAGGAAGGTTCAGGTCCAATAGAATCAGGGCAGGAGACTTTTGTTTGAAAAGATATATGCCTTCTGCACCAGAGGCTGCCTCCGTCACGGAAAAACCATCCAGTTCCAGTTGATCTTTCAGTATTCTGCGGATGTCTTTGTCATCCTCTATTACGAGAATATCAGCCGTCTGTGGCATACCCTCTCCTTCAGATATTTGAACCAGTGTCTGCAGGAAGCTCAATGGTAAAAATACTTCCTTTTCCATCGGCAGGAGTAAATATGGTTATGAAACCATCATGAGCCGTCACTATGCCGCGAGTGATGGCAAGCCCCAGCCCCATACCTTCACCGGACTTTTCATTAGGCCTTCTAAAAAATTTTTCAAAGACAAATTCTCGTTGGTCTTCCGGTATGCCAGGTCCAAAATCCCTGACTGTGAGCATAATCCGACCATCTCTTGTTTCAATACCCATATCCACAGCCGAACCCTTTGGAGAAAAACGAATGGCATTGGAGAGGAGATTGGTGATGGCCTGTTCCAAAAGCCCTCTGTCTCCATTCACATATATGGGGGTTGCAGGCACTTCATAACGTATATCCACACCCTTCTCCCACGCAACCGGCATGATCATCAAAATGGCATCCTCCAAGACCTCCGCTATATCCTCTCGTTTTTTATGTATTTCCAATGTTCCTGATTCTATCTTGGAACAGGCCAAAATATCCTTGACCATCTTCAAAAGCTTTTCTGTGTTTCTCTGAATAATATCAAGATAAGTTGTATGAACTGAACCATCCAGTCTTTTGGACAAAATTTCCTGTGCGCCCTTAATGGCAGTAATAGGGGTTTTCAGGTCGTGAGTGATATTGGCGAAGAAATCCTGACGATACTGTTCGGTTGTCTTCAATTGCTGATATGCATTATTTAGATCCGCTACAGCCTTCTGAATCCCTTTTTCCAGATGTCTTTGCTGATCGGTAAGGCCTGCTACCATGCTGTTGAAACTCTCGGAAACAGTCTTCCATTCCTCGCTCATATCCAAATCCACACGCACATCCAGTTCACCATTTTGAATGTGCTCCGCGGTAGAGGCAAGCTGCTTCAGGGGTGAAAGCACAAAAAAACGTAAAATCGTCCAGGCAAGAGCCATGAAAACGGCAAGCACACAGAGAAATATACCAAAAAATTGAAATACATTATGCCTGACTTCTTTATAGATGGTAGTGGCTGGAAGAGAGATGCTGATGGCGCCCATGACATCCGATATCTTAAGACCTGCATGGCAGGTCTGGCATTCAATCTGAAACACAAGGGGAGCCCCATACCTGAACACAGGAACACCGTGTGTCTTTTCCACACTCCAGACCTCTCTAACAAGGCCGCTTTTGAGTTTTGCAATGGCATTCGCTTCAAAGACATCCGGGGTATGCAGAGGATTGGTGGAATCGGGCACCGCCACCTTTATGCTGTAAGGCAGTTTTTTATCATGCCCGAAACGAGAGAGTTCAGCGATAAAACCTGATGGTGTGATGCGCTCAAAGCCAGTCGCACTCTGCAGATAGATCCCTCCATAACCGGAAATCCACTGCCTGGTAAGAATAATGTAATGATAGATGCCTGCGGCCTGATTACGAAGCTGCTCCGTTACAAGGGTATACTGAACATTTTGCAGCCATACAAAAAAAGCGCTCCCATCAATATGAAACCACTGACCAGATAGATAAATATCTTTTTCCCAAGTTTCATGGCTCAGCCTTTAAGGCAGCTCAATAACTCGCAATCATTTATGAATCAATAGTCTCTGATCAGACTGAATAACCGCATCATTAGTGAGCTTGTTCCATTCTCTGATATCTTCGACAGAAACCCCGTATTCACGGGCTATAGAACTCAAAGTATCCCCTTTTTTGACTATATGCTGTCTGACTCTAACAGGCGCAGATGCGGCAACGGCAACGCCTGGACCCATGGACCAGGAGGAAGAAGTAGTCTGGACACCAGACAGTTGTGCGACAAAATCCCTCAAAAGCCCCTCTCTGCCAGACGGCACCAGAATATCGTAAGCTCCACGAGGCAGCTCTTTTGCAGTTATCCATGGGTTAAGTTCCAAAAAACGCCTATAGGAAACTCCCACTGCACGGGCCATACCGGCCACACTGGCGCCGGCCACAAGAATATTGACACTTACATTGGAAACGGCCTCAGGCCTGTAAAGCCGCGCTCCATTCAGATCTATAGCAAACAAAGCAGGATTCTCCATCACGAGTTTGGCGGCAATGGCGCGAAACACATAACGTTCCGTCTCTCTGGCAAGCCTCAGGCTATAAAAATCATAGGCCCCTTGTTCTTCCAATGCCTTAGATACACGACCCTGCCCCGCATTGTAGGCCGCAAGGGCCAATGCCCAGGAACCCAGTGTATTTTTCAGATCTGAAAGATGTTTTAGAGCGGCGCGCGTGGCCTTCTCCCAATGCATTCTCTCGTCGCACCACCCATTTTTGTTCAAACCGCAAAAACCGGCTGTGGGCAGCATAAACTGCCACGGCCCAACAGCTCCAGCGGTACTGACAGCATTAGATCGAAGATCGCTTTCGATGAGGGCTACATATTTGAGATCCAATGGCAACCCCATCTCTTGAATAATAGTCTCCACAAGGGGGAAATACCGCGGTGCCCGTTTAAACCAAAGAGTGGTCGAGATAGGAGACCCCAGAATGAACACCAGCTCATAGTCCAGACGCTCGTAGGAATCCTCAAAATTAAGCGGCACCGGTTCATTACAGAAGAATACGGTTTCAGGTATGGGCAGCCGCAGAAGTTGATTGATTATGCCATGCTTCGGCCCAGAGGGCTCTGGGCGAGTCACGGAGACTGGAGAAGGCGACGAAACCCCATCAGAAGGCCGGGGTTCGGCCACAGGTTGTGCCGCAGACGGCTTGACCCGTTCGCTGTCTCCCTCGCCGAAAAGAGAAAAAGCAAGGCCAGAATGTGTACAGACAAACATTATCACAACAAAAGCAATGGGCAAAACACTACGGTTCCACATAAGTTGTACTCCTTTTATCCAAGCGCGGCAATTTGTTTGCCACGGACTTCCTTTCGAATCCGTTCACTTCTTGCAAGGACTGTTTGCAAGTTTTCCTGTGTCACCCTTTCAAGAGAAAGGCTTGAACAATATGGTTCCATTAGAGAAATTATTCCCATTGCAACACCATTTCGCTCAAAAAGGCCCAGCAATTTATCTTCGAATACAGGACCGTCTGCAAGCATATCATTTAAGCCATCTCTGCCTTTTTCAGCAAAAATATGTGCAATGGCCGCTATCACTATGGGCGTATAACCGGTACAGGCATACCCGCAACTTCGCACTGCATAGGCATTGCCGTTAAAGGAAACAGCTACCCCGCCGTTTTTTTGCACCAGTTCAAAGGCCTGAACATCCGTGATGCTGTCTCCTGCATAAAGCACCTGTGAGGCCTTCTTCCCGGTTCTTGTGAGGCTGTCCTGCAAGACCGCAGCCTTCTCAGAACCTCCAACTGTATTTATGGCATAACAGGCTGCAACTAATGGAATTTGAGGCAATATATTCCAAAATATATGATTTAATCGTTCTACCAGCCTTTGATCCTCATAGGAAAGGTCATGAATAGACACAGCGTACCCAGGCCAGTTCAACATAGGCTGTGCAACGATCTCCTTTAGCAGTTCCCGCAACAACAACCTATCCTTCTCATCGAGCGAAGGCAGATGATCATTTAATTCCGTACAATAGATACTGGTCGCAGGGAAACCGGTACGTATGGATAGGGCGTCCAAGTATGGTCGATAACTGGTACTGATGATGAAGGTTGGAAACCGACTGGCAAGAAAGATGAGCATGCGATGGGCCTCGGGCAGAACAACTAAGGTTTTCAGAGAAAATTCACGTATGACCTGCGTATTCACACCTGCAGCCCACAAAAACGGCAAAACGAGCTTCAGGGTATCTCCAGCCTTATAACCAGGCCGCTTTTCTATCTCCGCCAGAAAATCGTCGTATTTACTGATACGAGCGAAAAAATCGCCTCCTTGGGGCAAAAAGGCCTCACATAGCTCAAAGGCATTGTCGTTTTGTGTTATAGGGCCTTCACAATCCATATCGATCTGTATCATGACGCAGGCCTCACACGACTATATTGTTGAATTTCACCAATTCATCTGCAAATGCAAAGATAAACTCCCTTTGCTTTGCATTTGCAAAGGCAATGCAATTACAGCGGATTTTCTCGCGACTGCGCACCAGAAATTCGATCACAAGCCGTTCCCTTTCAATCAAAACCCCTACTGCAAACGGCCCGCATGAAGCCAGATGCTCCTTCTGAACGACTGACAGAGTATCCTCCGGCAGCAAAAGCCAGTAACAATCATCCAAATCCGACATCTGACAATGTTTGGCAAGGTATGTGCGAATTCGGTCGATCTCGCCGGCTCTCAATTCATCTATGACATATTGTCTCATATAACTTCTCCATAACTCAGAATAAAATGTATTATCAACAAATAGCTTTGCCCGGCTTCATAGCAAATGACAAGTTATAGCCCCTAACAAACTCAGGATAAAATGGTGAGCTTGGCGATAGTTGTATTCAAGGTCTTCTCACCAGCCATATCAAATGTTACCACGATTTTATCCTTGGCAAGACATTCCTTCACAAGGCCCGTGCCAAAGATAGAGTGCCTCACTCTCATTCCAACGGTATAAGCATTGGTCACGCCTTCCCGCAATGCTACCGTAACAGCCGGCCTCGATTCCACGGACGGCGACCTTGTGCATATTCTTCTCTCAACACCAGCGGTCAGCCCCTCATAGCGCAGAATATTGAAGAGTTCACCGGGAATCTCCTTCAAAAAACGGGATGGAATCACAGGCATATTGCCTCCGCCAGGCACGTAAATAAAGGCGGGGCAGGAGATACAGAGTAAATCCTTGGCACGAGTAACAGCCACATAAAAAAGCCTTCTTTCCTCATTCAGTTCATCTTCTCCTTCGGCAAAGTGAGATGGAAATCTACCTTCGCACAGAGAAATGAGAAAGACGGCCCGCCACTCCAGGCCCTTGGCTGAATGAATAGTGGAAAGGCATACTCTGCCGGCATCATCCTGCGTCATGTTCGGGGCTTCAAGAGTCAAATCGGTGAGCATATCCAACGCGTCCGAGTATCTGCCGGACAGGGCCATCAGCTGCTGAAGCTCCTGAAGCCTCTTGGGATAATCATCGTAATAATGCATCTCCAGATACGGCCGATACCACTCCATGAGATGCTTCAGTATGTTCGCAACCTCCAAATTATCCTTCCGTATCCCTTGCAGGAGCTGCCCAAGGGACCGTACCGCAACCGCCCAACTCCCCCTGAAGGTCCCAACGGCCAGAAATTGCCATGGGTCTTCTGTGCGCAACATATCTGCCAAAATATGGTCAGCAGCCTTGGGTCCCAGCCCCTTGATAAGACACAGCACACGAGTTGCAGCAAGTTTATCTAACGGATTTATCACCATGCGCAAGAGTGAGAGCAGATCCTTGACATGAGACGCCTCCACCAAGGCCTGGCCCCCACGCTTCACGAATGCTATACCCCTGGCCTTGAGTTCCGCTTCCAGATGAAAGGAATGAAAGGCGGCGCGAAAGAGTACAGCGATTTCATGGCCAGGAATCCCTTTTTGCAGACACTCTTCTATGCGGTCCGCCACAAAGGCAGCCTGCTCTGTCTCATCCCTGGCGGCATAGAGCAAAGGCGGCGAGCCGCCGTGCCTGTGCGCTCGAAGACGCTTGGTGAAATATTGTTCTCCACTTGCTATTATGGCATTGGCGCAGTCCAGATTGGGCTGAGTGCTTCGATAATTTTTCTCCAGGACAATTATTCGTGCACCGGGAAAGTGTTTAGGAAACTCCAGAATATTTCTGTAATTAGCGCCTCTGAATGCATAAATGGACTGGACGTCATCCCCCACCGCCATGACATTGTCGTGGCCGGTGGCCACCAGACGCACCATTTCGGCCTGAAGCCGATTGGTGTCCTGATATTCATCCACCATGATGAATTGGCACTCCCTGCCAACAGCCTCCCTGACATGCTGATGTTCCTGCAACACCCTGAGCCAATATAACAGCAGGTCGTCATAATCCACCAAGCCGTTCGCCTTCTTATAGGCGCCATAGGCATTCATGACAGCTTCTATGGCCTGACGTTCGGATTCCATATGAGAAAAATCGTTTCTGAGGAGTTCTGCAACACTCAAACCAGTATTTACAATTTTGCTTGACATGGCAGCCAAAGTGGCCTTGTTGGGAAACCGGCTGCCTTTGCCGGCAAGATCCATTTCTTTTGCGAGCATAGCAAAGACGTTCTGCACATCGGAACGGTCCATGATCACAAAATCACGGGAAAGACCTGCCAAATGGCCGTAACTCCGCAGCATTCTATGAGAAAAACCATGAAACGTTCCACCTTTTACTTGATTGACACTCACACCGGCCAGTTCACTTACACGCTGCAACATGGAAGCCGCTGCCTTCTTCGTAAATGTGAGCAGCAAAATGTTGAATGGCTCCACGCCCTGTTCCATGAGATAGGCCAGACGATAAACAATGGTGCGCGTCTTGCCGCTTCCAGCGCCTGCTATCACCAGTACAGGCCCCAAAACAGTGGTGACTGCCTCCATCTGCTGTGGATTCAGATGAATTTCAAGGCGCAAAGAGGACAAATCTATTGACCTTCCGAACTATTCGACTCATTTTCAATAGCGGAATCGGCCTGAACAGGCAGAACAAAATAAAAATTGTTCCCGAGAAAGGTAGGCTCATACCCCACCTTGCCTCCATGGACATCTATGATCTTTTTGACAAAATGCAGACCATGACCAACTCCTGGTTTCTGCGCCACATTGCTGCCTCGAAAACCCTCGAAAAATATGTGGGCTGCATCCTCCGAAGACAGATGAGGCCCTGTTGAAAAAACATTGAATTTTACACCATGCAAACCAGAACCGAAGAAGTCAGGCATAAATTCTCTGCCGTAGGAAACGAATTTTACGGGCTGTCCGTGTTCATTGAGCACTTCTTCACAATATTTTTCGGCATTGGAGAACAGATTGGCATATACCTGCGATAACAGGCCCACATCTACTGCAAGCGGAATGTCTTCAGATGGCACTCCGCCCAGGTGTTCGTCTATTTGAATCCCCCTTCTCTCCAATCTGCTTCGGTAACGCTCCAACTGCGTGTCGATAATCTCCTTCTTGACATTACACAGCCTGCGGCGCAGTACAAATTCACCTTTTTCAAAATGCTCTCTGCGCAACAGACTCTCCAGGAACAAACTCGTATTGGTATAATGCTTATCAAACTCATCATATGCAATAGACAATCCATGAATAATATTTGACAGATCAGATTTTATTTGTTCTACAAACATAGGAAAATTTTCTATATTATTTCTTGAAATATTACTGCACTCTTCTATCTTCTGCTGCAACTGAGTCATTAATGTTATCTTTTTCTTTATGTTATTCAATAATACCTTAAAACGCATATTAGGGACTATGATATTATGATCTATATCTGCTATCAATGTGTTGATAAATTTGAGATGATTCTCATTTTGTATAGAGATCAGCTTGTAATGAAGATTATAGCCTATACGGTTGGCGTATTTTTCGAAAAACAGACGGTCCTTTTCGCCGAAATGTGAATATGGAAAGACCTCCAACAGACCTATGACATCCTCTGCGTGAAGAAGCGGCTGCGCGGTCAGCAATTTGAGATTGCCACGAATGGGCGCCACAAAGGAGTCTCCTGAAACATAAGGCTCTTCCTGCACCGTTATATTTGCAGGCGGCGACATGCCACAGACCGAGAGTTCATTCATGGAATCACACGCCATTTGCAGTTCTTTTGAGGCATAGTCCACCAGATACAGACAACAATCGAAACCCAGAAACTCCTTGGGCACGAATACCGCCACACGATAGAAATTCTCAAGGGTCTCGTATTCCTGAGCCAAGTCAAAAAAGGCCAAGAGGGTTCGTGTCTGAAGGCTGTTGAAGTCATATTGCTCGTAGTCGCTCTTTTTTTTGCGCAGACGCTGCAATATGAAAGACAATTCCGGAGGGTCGCTCGGACAATATATGCTCATGACCACACCTCAACTATTTATAACTATCAAGAACAGCTCATTGTCTCAAAAAATCTCTCGATGGCGTGTACCAGCGCCGGAATCGTGGCGCTGTTTGGTTGTATGCACACATTGAACCCCAGTTCCTGAGCCGTTCTGGCCGTTATGGGCCCGATACAGGCTGCCTTGACATTGGCGATCAGCTTCTCTTTCAGACTGGAAGGCAGCATGGAGGCAAGGTTCCTGACCGTGGAAGAACTGGTGAAAGTCACTACATCCACACCGTCGGACAGAGAATCCAGCACATCTTCGGCGAGTTCCGGCATGACATTCTCATAGACCGTCACCGGTTCCACGATTGCGCCCAATTCCTGAAGCCCCTTTAAAAGCACATCCCTTGTCTTTTTTGCCTTTGGAAGAAGGATATGCTGATTCATCACGCCCCTTTCATTGAATGCCTCCAATAACCCCTCGGCATCAAAGGTATTCGGAATCAAATCGGCTTTAAAATGGTATTCACTTAACGCATCGGCTGTACCGCTTCCTATGACAGCAAATCTCACATGGCCGAACGCCCTCATATCCAGGCCATTTTCAAAACACAGCTCAAAAAGGCATCTCACTGCATTGACACTGGTAAAAACTATCCAGTGCATGAAAGAAAGGAGAGACAAAATCCTTTTCACTGTCATGGGATCCCGCACAGGCGCCACTGAAATGACAGGCAGTTCAATGCATTCAGCCCCTCTTTCCTCCAGCATCTCCACCATCTGACTAGCCTGTTCACGGGAACGTGTCACCAGAATGCGTCTGCCAAACAGGGATTTTTTTTCAAACCAAGAAATAATATTCTGAAGTGTTACAACCGTTCCAACTACAATCACGGCAGGTGAACCAATACCGGTATCTTTTACTTTTTGAACAATATGGGACAGAACACTTATAACTGTTTTCTGCTTAGCTGTTGTGCCCCACTGCACCACCGCCACAGGGGTGTGTGCAGGCAAACCATGTTGCGTCAACTGCGAGACGATGTTCGGCAGATTGGTCATGCCCATGAGAAAGACCAGAGTACCGTTGGATTTGGCAAGGCCCTCCCAGTTCACATCTATCTCGTCCGCTCCGAACTTACGATGACCTGTTATCAAAGTGACACATGCTGCATGGGCCCTGTGTGTGAGCGGAATACCGGCATATGCCGGAGCCGCTATGGACGAACTGACACCGGGCACGATCTCAAAGGGAATACCCTCTTGGGCCAGCACCTCCGCCTCCTCGCCGCCTCTGCCGAAGATAAAGGGATCTCCTCCCTTCAGACGCACTACTTTCTTATTTTCCCTGGCTTTTTTAACGATAAGTGCATTTATGTTCTCTTGACTGAGAGCATGTCTGCCGGCAGTCTTTCCCACGTATATAAACTCGGCGTTTCGAGGGGCATAGGACAGTATGCGAGGACTGGCAAGACGGTCATAAATAACAACATCGGCCTCTGCAATGAGTTTTTTGCCTTTTACGGTCAAAAGACCTGGATCACCAGGCCCGGCGCCCACGAGGTATGCCTTACCACTTTTTTGCAACTCATTTTCCGTAGACATCACTTAAAATCTCCTGACCGCCTGCTACTAGAACACGCTCTCCAAGCCTTCTGCCCAGCTCTTCAGGCTGTTCCTTAGTGCCTGAGAGGCGCAGACGCACCAATCTTGAGCCTGCCTCATCCGCCACCAACCCTTCCATAATGAGCATACCCTGCATCTTTTGAGACGGCCATGCGTACGCGGCTATGGGCACCTGACAACCGCCGCCAAGCGCGGCGAGAAATGCCCGCTCGGCTCGAACACAGACAGCGGTCTCACAAGAATGCAAAACACTCAAAAGCTCTCGAGTATCGGCGTCGCTGGTCCTGAATTCTATACCAAGGCAGCCCTGACCTATGGCGGGCAGCAGAAACTGTGCTGAAATATACTGTTTGATATGTCTTTCAAGGCCCAGACGGCGCAGACCAGCAGCAGCCAGAATTATGGCATCGAACTCACCTGCTTCCAGTTTCTTAAGCCGTGTATCCAGATTGCCACGCAGATTGACTATCTCCAGATCAGGCCGCATAGCCATAATCTGGGCCTTTCTGCGCAGGCTGCTGGTGCCGACTCGAGCACCCTCCAGCAGTTCTGAAATGGAATCACAACGGTGCGAAAGAAAGGCGTCACGGGCATCCTCCCGCTGTGGGAATACCGTGACCTCCAGGCCATCAGGTATCTCGGTGGGCACGTCCTTCAGGCTGTGGACAGCGAGATCAGCGCGGCCTTCCAGCATGGCCTCTTCTATTTCCTTTACGAAAAGCCCTTTGCCACCTATCTGCGCCAGAGGCACATCCAGGATCTTGTCACCCTTTGTTACCACCTGCAACAGTTCAATGGTTACACCTTTGTCTGAATGTTCCTGCTCCAATCGGCTCTTTACCCAATTACTCTGGCACATGGCCAGCATACTTTTGCGAGTAGCGAGCACAAAGTGTTTTTTGCGCATGGCTACAAATCAACCTCCGCAGGAACTGCAATTGGAGCTGGAACAGCCGCTACATCCAGATGCAGCCCTTTTGCCTGTGCCAACAAAGCTGCCTGGGCTGTCACTTGCCTTGAAGGCGCAGCATGAAAGCTTTTTCTGCACGTTTTTGGAGCCGCAGACCGGACAGGCGGCGACAGGATCAGACATACGCACCAGTTCTTCGAAATCAGCGTTACAATCCTGGCAATGAAATTCATAAATAGGCATGACATTTTTCTCCACAGATATTAAATTCAAGAAAAACAGCAAATGTATATTTTTTGAAACATACCTTATTCCATTTTTTATAATTATCAATTATCACACAATATCCACAAAAAAGAAAGCGAATTTGTACAATTTGTCTCAATAACCCCTTATGCCAGATGGTATTTTTAATTGCAGCCTGTTTTTTTCAAGGCAAATAATTGACAAGACGCATTCTAATGAATAAGCTCCATAAAATTCAAGAATAACTATTCATGAGGTGATTTGCATGACAAAAATGGCTGGCAAACAAATAATTGTTGAGGCCTTGAAAAAAGAAGGAGTCGAGGTGATCTTCGGCTATCCAGGCGGAGCCATCATAGATATCTACGATGCCCTTGCCAAAGACAGCTCCATCAAGCATGTGCTTGTGCGCCATGAGCAGGGCGCCGCCCATGCAGCCGACGGCTATGCCAGAGCATCAGGTCGAGTCGGAGTATGCCTTGTCACATCAGGACCTGGCGCCACCAACGCTGTTACAGGCATAGCTACCGCCAATATGGACTCCATTCCTATGGTGGTGCTCACGGGCCAAGTGCCCACAGCCCTTATCGGCAACGACGCATTTCAAGAAGTTGACATAGTAGGCATCACAAGGCCATGCACCAAGCACAATTACTTAGTCAAAAACGTCAAAGACCTGCCTAGAATACTTAAAGAGGCCTTTTATGTGGCCAGATCCGGCAGACCAGGCCCGGTACTTGTGGACATTCCCAAAGACGTCCAAAATGCTACAATGGATTTCCATTACCCTGAAACCATAACCCTGCGCTCCTATGACCCCGTCAAAGAGCCACACATAAAACAGATCGAAAAGGCCTGCCGCCAAATTGAAGAATCTAAAAAGCCGATCTTTTATGTAGGTGGCGGCGTCATCAGCTCAGGGGCGCACGAAGAGCTGAAGGCATTGGCAGAGGAGACCAACTGTCCGGTCACCACCACACTGATGGGCATCAGCGGATTTCCGGGCACACACCCACAAAATCTCGGCATGCTCGGCATGCACGGCACATATTGCGCCAACATGGCCATGGCCAACACCGACCTCATAATCGCCATAGGCGCACGCTTCGACGATCGCGTCACTGGCAAAATAGAGGCATTTGCACCCCATGCCAAGATCATTCACGTAGATGTGGACCCCACATCCATACAGAAAAATGTCCGTGTGGACATTCCCATAGTAGGAGACTGCAAGCTCACTCTGGCCAAGATGCTCAAATGTCTCAAGGACAACGGTTCTAAACCGGAGGCATGGAAGGCCAAACACGAGGCATGGTGGGAACAGCTACGCGCATGGGAGAAACGCCATCCCCTCACATATAAAAAAGACCCAAATGTCATCAAACCCCAGTATGTCATCGAACGGCTCTATGAGATGACAAAAGGCCGGGCCATAATCACCACCGAAGTAGGCCAGAACCAGATGTGGACAGCTCAGTTCTACAAATTTGACCAGCCTCGCGCCTTTCTTACATCAGGCGGCCTTGGGACCATGGGTTACGGCCTGCCCGCTGCCATAGGCGCACAGATGGCCTTTCCAAATAAATTGGTCATAGATGTAGCTGGAGACGGCAGTATTCAAATGAATATACAGGAACTGGCCACGGCCATGCAGGAAAAGCTTCCCATCAAGATCGTCATCCTCAACAATCGTTTTCTGGGAATGGTCAGACAGTGGCAGGAACTCTTCTACGAAAAACGCTATGTAGCCACTGATTTCGAGTTCACGCCAGATTTCATAAAGATTGCAGAGGCTTACAGCGCAAAAGGCATTCGAGCTACTAATCCGGATGATGTGGACAATGTCCTGAAAGAGGGACTGGAATATCCGGGCCTCGCCATCATGGAATTCGTAATAGCCAGAGAAGAAGGCGTATTCCCCATGATACCTGCCGGCAAGGCGCATACCGAGATGTTGCTCGTTTAACCGGTTTCACACAATTCAGCACGCAAGGAAGGAGTTTGAAATATGCGACATACGCTGTCTATACTTTTAGAAAACAGCCCTGGCGCCCTCTCACGAGTGGCAGGTCTCTTCAGTGGCAGGGGTTTCAATATCGAAAGTCTGTGCGTGGCATCCACGTTAGACTCAACGCTCTCTCACATGACGCTGGTCACCATCGGAGACGATGCCATTATCGATCAAATCATCAAACAGCTGAATCGGCTTGTGGATGTCTATAAGGTCACAGATGTCAGTCAAGATGAATTTGTCGAAAGGGAAATGGCACTGATCAAGGTCACGGCGGCGGAATCTGAGACCCGTTCGGAAATACTGCGCATATGCGAGATATTCCGCTGCAAGATCGTTGACGTCACACCAAAGACATATACCCTTGAAGTAACCGGTCCTGAACACAAACTCAAGGCCGTTATAGATCTGCTTTTGCCCATAGGTATCAAAGAGCTTATAAGGACCGGCACTATCGCAATGCAACGCGAACAAAAAAATATCTAAAAAAGGAGCAAGAAAATGAAACTATATTATGAGCAGGATACGGCACTGGATAGTCTGAAAGACAAAACCATAGCAGTAATCGGATACGGCAGTCAAGGTCATGCCCATGCCCAAAACCTGAAAGAAAGCGGCCTGAATGTCATTGTGGGGCAAAGGCCTGGGTCAGTGAATTACGACTTGGCGGTCAAACACGGGTTCAAGCCGGTCAGCGCTGAAGAGGCCGCAAAACAGGCCGATGTCATCATGATTCTTCTACCAGACCAGGTGCAGGCAGCAGTATATCACTCAGCCATTCAACCCCATCTGAGGGCAGGCAAAATGCTGTTGTTCGCTCACGGCTTCAACATACACTTCGGCCAGATTGTGCCTCCTGCTGATGTGGACGTGGCCATGGTAGCCCCCAAAGGCCCTGGCCATCTGGTGAGAAGGGAGTATGAAAGGGGCGCAGGCGTACCCGCCTTGGTTGCCATTCATCAAGATGCTACAGGTCAGGCCATGCAGCGAGCGCTGGCCTATGCAAAAGGTATCGGCGCTGCACAAGCTGGAATTTTAGAAACCACCTTCAAGGAAGAAACGGAAACAGATCTCTTTGGTGAACAAGTGGTATTATGCGGCGGTCTTACATCCCTTATCAAGGCAGGCTTTGAAACACTTGTAGCCGCTGGATATCAGCCTGAAATCGCATACTTCGAGTGTTGCCACGAGGTAAAGCTCATAGTTGACCTCATTTACGAAGGCGGCATCTCGAGAATGCGCCATTCCATCAGCGACACCGCTGAATACGGCGACATCACGCGCGGCAGACGCATCATCACAGAAGAAACCAAAAAAGAGATGCGCAGAATACTGGACGAGATACAGACCGGTCAATTCGCTCGCGAATGGATACTGGAAAACCAGGCCAACCGTCCTGTGCTGAACGCCTATCGCAGGATAGACAAAGAACACCAGATCGAGGATGTAGGCGGTCGGCTCAGGGCCATGATGGGTTGGCTCAAAAAATAATGGCAGATGCTGCAAGAACGCATTCCCATTGCCAAGGAAGGCATACCTTTTTGGGGCACAGCCGCATTTTTCACCATTATATTCGCCATATTAGACTGGCAGATTCCTGCCGGCATCGCGCTGGCAGGATTTCTTTTCATTTTTTACTTCTTCAGGGACCCTGAAAGGGTCACACCGCAGGACACCGACCATACCATCAATTTCGTATCACCTGCTGATGGCAGAATAGTAGATATTCAGCAGAATGCATCCCTTGAGATATTTAACTTAACTGGTTTCATTCGCATCAGCATCTTCATGAACATATTCGATGTGCACGTCAACAGAAGCCCTGTAAGCGGGGTTGTACAACGGATATGCTACAACGAAGGCAGATTTCTGCCCGCTGACCGAAACATGGCCATGCTGGAAAATGAAAAAAATGCCATATTGCTTTGCATGGAAAATGGCATACAATGTTCGATAGTCCAGGTAGCTGGCCTAATAGCCCGCAGAATAGTCTGCTGGACCGAAGCGGGCGATCATATCAAAAAAGGCCAAAGGATAGGCCTCATTCGATTTGGCTCCAGAGTAGATGTATATATTCCTGGAACGTGTTGCGTCTGCGTCAGCAAAGGCCGAAAAGTTATTGCAGGACAAACTGTATTGGCCACCCTTGATGTATTTGGCTGCACATGACCCTGTGCAAAGAGGCTGAGAAATATTTTCAATACTACAAACTACAACAAATCCAATTAACCAGACAATTACATAGCGCCATATAATTTCTCGAACTGTTAATAGGAGGACCACATGACAGACTCCACCACACAGACCATGCCCAGACACAAGAGCGTTTATCTGTTACCCAATATGCTGACCTCACTTTGTCTTTTCAGTGGATTTTATTCCATTATTTCATCCATAAAAGGCAACTACACATTAGCAGCCGAGGCTATTCTGCTTGCCGCTGTCTTCGACGGCCTGGATGGCCGTATAGCCAGACTCACCAAAACCACCAGCAGATTCGGCGTGGAATATGACTCCCTTTCGGATCTGATATCATTTGGAGTAGCGCCTGGCATCCTCGGCTTTTTATGGGGTTTACAGGGCTATGGACGTCTTGGATGGTTGGCTGCATTTCTCTATGTAGCCACCACGGCCCTGAGGCTGGCCAGATTCAATACCCTGAGCATGGCCGGAAGCAGTTCCAAGACATATTTTCTTGGGCTCCCATGCCCATCAGCCGCAGCAATGGTGGCGACATCAGTGCTCTTCTGCAACTATCTGGGTATGCAGGAGCAGGTACACTCTCCTTGGATTCTGGGTATGATGTATGGTGTTGCATTTCTGATGGTAAGCAACGTACGCTATTACAGTTTCAAGGAAATGCCGTGGCTGCGTCAACACCCTTTTTCAGGACTCATCATTCTGCTACTATTGCTCACTATAACAGCCATTGAGCATAAAATAACCCTCTTT
Organism: uncultured Desulfobulbaceae bacterium; assembly: GCA_964427245.1. Lineage (GTDB taxonomy): Bacteria > Desulfobacterota > Dissulfuribacteria > Dissulfuribacterales > DYLC01 > JAQVIJ01. The sequence goes on from CAYRSX010000005.1 coordinate 139,115, forward strand.
GCCATCTTCCTGGCATATATCCTCTCAGGGCCTATCCTTTTTCCGCTCAAACTACTGAAAAAGAAAACACCTCAAGATATTACACACACCACGGAGGTACAATCATGACAATGGAATCCAACAGAAAAATTATCATATTCGACACCACACTCAGGGACGGCGAACAGTCTCCGGGCGTCTCTCTGAACATGGAAGAAAAGTTACAGATCGGCAAACAGCTTGAAAAACTGGGCGTAGATGTACTGGAGGCAGGTTTTCCTGTGGCATCCCCAGGTGACTTCGAAGGCGTGAAAAAACTGGCGGATGAGCTCAAAGGTCTTCAGGTGGCCGCCCTGGCCCGTGCCAACCAAAAAGATATAGACGTTGCCTGGGAGGCCATTAAAAACGGTGCAGACCCTCGAATTCATACCTTTCTTGCCACCTCGGACATACATTTGAAATATAAACTGCGCAAAAGCAGGGAAGAAGCCCTGGAAATGGCACGAAATGCAGTAGCTTACGCCGCCAAATATACAAAAAACGTGGAATTTTCCGCAGAGGACGCCAGCAGAAGCGACCTGGACTACCTCTGCCGTGTGTTTGAAGCGGTTATAGATGCAGGGGCACGAGTGGTGAACTTTCCTGATACCGTGGGTTATGCACTGCCATGGGATTTTGGCCGCATGATTCAGTATGTGAGGGCCAACACGTCCAATATACACAAGGCGGTACTCAGCGTGCACTGTCACAACGATCTGGGACTTGCCACAGCCAATGTGCTGAATGCCATTCAAAACGGTGCGGAACAGGTGGAATGCACCATAAACGGCATAGGAGAACGGGCGGGAAATACCTCTCTGGAAGAGGTCGTAATAGCCATCAAAACCAGACACGACCTCCTGCCGTTCACCAACAATATCAATACCCGTTTCATAACAGCAACGAGCCGTCTGGTCAGTCTGCTGACCGGTATGGTGGTACAGCCTAACAAGGCCATAGTGGGCGCCAACGCCTTTGCCCATGAATCAGGCATTCATCAGGACGGCGTGCTCAAGGAGCGCACCACCTATGAAATCATAGATCCGGCTGACATAGGCCTTACAAAGGGTTCCCTTGTTATGGGCAAACACTCAGGCAGACATGCCATGAAGGCCAAGCTGGAGGAACTGGGTTATAATCTTACAGAAGAAGATATCGATCGCGTGTTTGCCAGATTCAAGGCCCTGGCCGACAAAAAAAAGGAGATATATACCGAGGACATAGAGACTCTAATCGCAGATGAGGTACTCCGTATTCCAGATAAATACCGACTGACCTATCTACATGTGGCTGCAGGAAGTGGAATAAAGCCCACAGCCACTGTATCCATGGATATAGACGGCGTGGAAAAGACCGCTGTAAGCCTAGGCGCAGGCCCTGTGGATGCGACATTCAACGTCATTTCACAGCTCACTCAGACAGGCAGCAAACTCCTCAAATTCTCCGTAAACTCCGTAACCGGCGGCCTCGATGCACAAGGCGAGGTTACAGTCCGTATAGAGGAAAACGGTTTGGTAGTAACAGGTCAGGGCGCTGACTCCGACATCATCACTGCCAGCGCCAAGGCATATATCAATGCATTGAACCGCCTCGGCCACAAAAAGAGCGACAAGACCTTCGCAAAACCCATGTGCTGTTAAACCCCACATGAATAACACCGCCGACGGCCTGGAGATACACCTGGAGGGCATTGTGCAAGGCGTAGGTTTCAGGCCGTTTGTTGTTCAGCTCGCTCAACAATTTGAAATCAAAGGCCAGGTATGGAACACTGCCCGAGGCATTACCATTCGTTGCTTCGGTAACATGCCGGCCATTCAAGCCTTTCTGAAGACACTGCTGGAGACACCGCCACCCCTAGCCCGCATCGATCTCTGTGAAACCGAGGCGATCACTCCGCAAGTACCGCCAACTACCTTTTCCATTTTACCAAGCCGTTCTGCTTCGGCCAAAGAGGCATTGGTTTCTTCGGATATCGCCGTATGTGATGCCTGTAAAAGGGAATGTCTCGATATTACAAACAGACGCTACAGTTATCCATTTATCAACTGCACTCACTGCGGCCCCCGCTGGTCCATCGTGAAGACCACGCCCTATGACCGCTCAAATACCTCCATGCACGTCTTTCCCCTGTGTGCCCTCTGCATAAAAGAATATGAGGACATATCTGACAGACGATTTCATGCGCAGCCCATCTCCTGTCATGACTGCGGCCCCACTTTGAGGCTCGTAAACAATGCCGGCCAAGTCTTAGCGCAGGCGCAACACGGCTCCCAGGCAGTAAACACCACTCAAAATCTGCTGAAAATAACGGCTGAGTATATAGAAAACGGCCTAATTTTGGCCATAAAAGGGCTTGGTGGCTTTCACCTGGCTGTAAATGCCCATTCATTTGAGGCTATACAACGACTTCGAGAACGAAAGAAACGGCCTCACAAACCCCTGGCAGTCATGGTTCGCGACATACTTACAGCAAAACGGCTGTGTCATATTTCTTCCCATGAAGAAACATTGCTTACCGGCAAAATTCAGCCGATAGTGTGTCTGAAAAAACGCAGGCCCTTTCCACTTCCAGAAAACCTTGCTTGCAATCTGAATGAATTGGGCGTAATGCTGCCCTACACTCCACTTCATCTCCTACTCTTTGAGGCCCTGCATTCCATCGACACCCTGGTCATGACCAGCGGCAATGCAACGGGTTCTCCTATCTGCACAGACAATGAAGATGCCATGACACGGCTTCGAGAGATTGCCGATTGTTTTATACTACACGACAGGGCTATCATATCCCGTGTGGACGACTCCGTTTGTCGCATCAACGGCAATCGCACACAGCTCATTCGACGGAGCCGCGGTTATGTCCCTGATTACATCAAGATCGATGCACCGGCCTACCCCATACTGGCCTGCGGAGCAGAACTCAAAAACACCTTCTGCATTTCAAAGGACAATAGGGCATTTCTGAGCCCTCATATTGGTGAGTTAAATTCCATAGAAAACCTCCAATTTTTTGAAACCACTCTAAATCACATGAAATGCCTGTTTTCCATTGAGCCCAAGCAAGTGGCCTGTGACCTGCATCCTGATTATCTCTCCACTCAATATGCAAAAGGCACCGGCCTACCCCTGATACAGGTACAACACCATCATGCTCATGCCGCAGCCGTAATGGCGGAACATCGTCTGCTTCAGGAGGTCATTGCCATCGTATTAGATGGCACAGGGCTCGGCCCGGACGGCACCATCTGGGGTGGCGAGATACTGCTCTGCACTCCAGTCCACTATAAACGCATGGCCCACCTTCCCTATCTTCATATGCCAGGCGGAGATATGGCAGCCAAAGAACCTTGGCGCATGGGCCTATCGGCTATTTATGGCATCTATGACAAAAATGCCTTTCAATACCTACCGTCACACTTCAAACAGATTTCAAAAGAACGTACAGAACTCGTATTGCAAATGCTCGAATCTTTCACCAACACCCCATTGACCTCCAGCTGCGGCCGTCTGTTTGACGCAGTGGCAGCCCTGTTGGGCATCAGACTTATCTCCACCTATGAAGGACAGGCGGCCATGGAGCTGGAAACCCTGGCAGAAAATGCATCAATCACCTTTGAAACCGCCGCTCTCAATGGCTATGCAATTAAAATCATCAAGGGGCAACATAATAATTGCCTGTCATTTGCATATTCCACCGCCATTCAGGGCATTCTAAATGACCTGTATATCGGAACTCCCAAAAACGACATCGCCATACGCTTTCACGCCTGGCTCGTTCGTGCTATTATGCAAATCCTCAAAAAGATCCTCTCAGATATCGGAGACAGACCGGTAGTCCTGAGTGGTGGAAGCATGCAGAACCGCATACTGTTTACTCACCTTATAGCAGGTATTAAAGACATGGGACTGAACGCCTACACAGGTGAAGCCGTTCCTGTAAACGATGGAGGACTCTCATTGGGGCAGCTTTTCATAGCCGCACACTCAACTACATAATATTCAAGAGGCATAATCTATGGGAAAAAAAATCAAAATAGCGCCATCCATTCTCTCGGCCGATTTCAGTCGTCTTGGAGATGAAATACGTGCAGTAGAAGCGGCAGGCGCCGACCTCATTCACATCGATGTCATGGATGGCCATTTCGTACCCAACATCACCATCGGCCCTCTGGTGGTAAAGGCCGTGCGTCCGATAACCTCCCTTGAGCTGGATGTCCATCTGATGATAGAAGACCCCAACAGATATCTGGAGGCATTTGCCCAGGCAGGAGCGGACTGGCTGACGGTACACGTCGAAGCATGTCCACATCTGAACAGAACCATCAGCAGGATCAAAGAGTTAGGAATAAAGGCTGGCGTATCAATCAACCCGGCCACTCACCCACAACTCCTGGAGTATTGTATGGCCGATGTGGACATGATATTAGTCATGAGCGTAAATCCAGGTTTTGGAGGCCAGCATTTCATTTATTCGAGTCTGGAAAAAATTTGTAAGATCAGGGAGATGGCAGAGAAAAGCAATAAAAACCTTGTCATTGAAGTGGATGGCGGCGTCAATGAACACACCATTGCACAAGTAGCAAGAGCAGGAGCGGATATTGTTGTGGCAGGCTCAGCAGTATTTGGAAAAACGGACTACAAGATGCGCATCGAGACATTAAGACAGACGGCGGCAACATAACAGGCGCATGTAAACCCAATAAAAAAGGGCGCTGTTACAGGGCGCCCTTTTTTCGAAACTCATGTCAATTTAATGAAAAAGATTAGCAACCTTCAGTCTTCTTCTTGGCGGCCTTTGCTACCTTGCCATCCTTGACTGCGACCTTATCACCTACCTTTGCATCACCGGTAGCCTTGACATCCTTGCCACCGCAATCCACGACTACATTCTGGCCGTCAACAGACTTTACTGTGCCGCTGGCGCAATCCTCAGCAAAAGCCATACCGGTCATAGCAACTGTAAACATCAGGGCCGAACAAATAGCCAAAACCTTTGTACGCATTTTGAATCTCCTCCTTGTTTTTTTAATACATGGTAAAATAAACACCGATTTTCTTATATGTCAAGAGATTTACAACACCATGAATCAACAATCAAGGCCGCTCCTGAAACCCGTGAGAACAACGCCGACCAACACTTTTTTCGTTTTAACCATTGAAGTATGAAGGATTTTCTGTTAAACAAAGTCTATTTTATTTAGTTCAGGGGGATTTCCATTAATGGAAAACATGGTCAACGCAAACGAAACAATTCAACAACCGACTCAAGCCGCGGCAGAGATGACCGCGCCAACCTCATTCAACAAAATGGATGAGATCACCGACATGAACCAGCTCTTTGAATCCGGTCTTACCGACTTCCATCAAGGAGATATTATAGACGCCAAGGTAGTCCGCATCGATAAAGATCATGTCATGGTTGATGTGGGCTATAAATCTGAAATACCCCTTCCCATGCAGGATTTTATGGGAATCGACCAAAAAATTACAGTTCAACCCGGTGACACCATACAGGTTCTCATCGAAAGATGGGACAGTGATACCGGCTCATTGAGACTCTCTTACGGCAAACTCCTCAAACGCCAGGCATGGGATGAGATAAAAAACGCCTTCGACAACCAGACTCCAATTAAAGGAACTGTACTAAACAGAGTAAAGGGTGGCCTGGAAGTCCTGCTGGGAGATGTCAAAAGCGGAATCAAGGCGTTTCTGCCTCTGTCTCAGATCGATCTCAAACCTGTTGGCAATGCCGAATCCCTGATCGGAGACACCATTGAATGCTTGGTCGTCAAATGCAACCGCAGCAGGGAAAACGTAGTTGTCTCTCGCAGGGAGCTTCTGGAGAAAGAAAGGAATCAGAAGAAGAAAGAAACACTGAAAACCCTTGAAGTGGGGCAGATACGGGAAGGTATTGTCAAAAATGTAATGGATTACGGCGTATTCGTAGATATCGGAGGCATAGACGGCCTTTTGCATGTCAGTGACATATCCTGGGGCCGCGCCGAAAATCCTGCAAAAATCTTCAAGACAGGCGATAAAATCAAGGTCAAGATACTGAGCTTTAATCCAGCTACTGAAAAGATATCCATAGGCATCAAACAACTTACAGAGGATCCATGGCTCACCATTGCCGACCGGTATCATACAGGTGATCGAGTCACAGGCAAGGTTGTCAGTATGACTGACTATGGCGCATTTGTAGAGCTGGAAGAAGGTGTGGAGGGTATGATTCATGTCTCCGAGATGTCATGGACCAAACGCGTCAAAAAACCATCTCAGATCATGAAAACCGGAGATCGCGTGGAAGCAGCAGTTCTGAATGTCGATACAAATGCGAAACGCATCTCACTGAGCCTCAGACAATTGGAACCTAATCCATGGGACAGCCTCGAAGAACGCTATCCTATCGGCACTGTCATAGAAGGTACTGTCAAAAACATCACAGACTTTGGCCTCTTCATGGGAATAGAAGAAGGTATTGACGGTCTAGTGCATCTTTCTGACCTATCCTGGAGCAAAAAAATCACTCACCCCAACCAACTCTATAAAAAAGGCGATCGCATACAAGCGGTGGTATTGAATATAGACAAAGAAAAGGAACGCTTCTCGCTCGGGGTCAAGCAACTCCATCCCGAGCCATGGGCAACTGTACCCGAACGCTATCCATTGGGCTCAATCGTAACCGGCAAGGTTACCAATGTTACAGATTTTGGTATCTTTGTAGAAATAGAAGATGGCATAGAAGGGCTGATACATGTCTCTGAGGTCTCTAATCAAAAAATCAAGACACCGGTAGGCATGTATGAACCTGGCCAGGAAATATCAGCCAAGATAATCAATATCTCCACTGTTGACAAACGTATAGGACTGTCCATCAAAAAGATCAACGAGGAAAGTGAAAAGACCTATTACGAGGAATACGCCACCAATGTCCCAAAAGGTCCAGCCACTCTCGGCAGCCTGCTTAAAGAGGCGAGGGCAAAAAACGAAAGCTAAAGTCAAATGAATCAGGCCCAGGAAACCAACCAAAAACAACACGGCAACACATTTTTGATTGTACTGGCCACTATCGGTGGCCTGACCCTTCTGGGCCTGTTTTCTATATTTTTACTCTTCTTCTTTGCCTTCAACAGCTTCAAAAAACCTGTGCTGTCAAATGCAAACCGCATAGGAGTCATTGAGGTAAAGGGTATTCTGGATGGAAGCGAAGACTATTTAAAATACCTCAGACAATTTCAAAACGACACATCAATAAAAGCCGTAATAGTCCGAATAGACTGCCCTGGAGGGGCGGTCGGGGCATCTCAAGAGCTGTATTCAGAACTGAAATCCATTGACAAGATCAAACCAGTTATCGCATCCCTGGGCAACCTGGCTGCATCCGGAGGCTACTATACCGCGATTGGAGCCAGACAGATCTTATCCAACCCGGGCACGATAACCGGCAGCATAGGCGTCATAATGAAACTGCCGAATGTTGGAGCTATGTTGGATAAACTCGGCATCAAACTGGATGTCATAAAGAGTGGGGCATTGAAGGATCTGGGCCCCATGACTCGTGACCTGACTCCGAAAGAAAAGGCCGTAATCGAATCAGTCATGCACGATATTCACAGACAATTCATCGCAGCCGTTGCAGAATCCAGAAAACTCCCACTGGAACGAGTAGAAGCCCTTGCTGATGGACGTATATTTTCAGGCCAGCAAGCCTTAGAGCTCAAACTGATAGACCACATCGGAAACTTCAATGAAGCCGTACGCATCGCATCCAAAGAGGCAGGGCTGACCGGCGAACCGGAACTGATTTATCCGCAAAAAGACCGTTTTCTCACATTTAAACAGCTTCTGGAAGAAGAAGGCGCCAGTACACTTTCATCTATCGTAAACCATTTCTTGCTCAAACAGCTCTCTCCTCAGCCCATTTCCTGAAATGCCATGCCAATCACTGTGTTAAAGCCAGAATTCATAGACATATTGCACAAAAGACTTTCTCAACACCACAAACAGGATATTGCTCTAACAGTTGATATAATCCTCGACTGCATAACAGACGCCATCAAACATGGACAACAAGTTGAGATACGCGGATTCGGAAGTTTCAATGCCACAACCCAATCAGGCAGGACATTCCAAAACCCCAAAACAAAAGAAATAGTCCATTATGACACTCGCAAACGCATACACTTTCAATCGAGCCCCCTTTTATTACATCAACAACTCAAAAGCCACCGGTCAGACAACTCAGTGAAAAAACAAAAAGATGAAACCTAAAAATAGTATATGGTTATTTTTGCCATTAGCCATAAAACTTGCAATAGATGGCGTGATATATATCAAAAATTTCAAAAAAAGGAGAAAAAGCACATGACGAATTCGAATGCACAGACCAACAGCATAAAGGCCTATGTTCTTCTCAATACAGTCATAGGCAAAACCACTCATGTGGCTAAACTTCTGTCTGAAATGCCTGAAATCAAAAGATATGACATTATCATGGGGCCTTACGATATCATAGCCGAGGTAGAAGCAGACAGTCACGATGCCTTGTCCAACCTTGTGCTTCATAAACTTCAATCAATAGATGCTATAAAGCACACCATGACATGCCCTGTGCTTAAAAAGAACTGAACAATTAAGAAGTTCATAGATCCGTTTATACCGATAAGACAATCTCGTGCAATGCTATCACGGCGGCGGCAGAGAACCCATGGGACAAAAACAGATCCTTCTGAAAGGAGTAACACACCACAATCTCAAAGGATTTGATCTCTCCATACCTCTTGGTCAAATAACAGCCATTACCGGGCCTTCTGGTTCAGGCAAATCCACTCTGGCCATAAATGTCTTATTTGCAGAAGGCCAGCACAGATACCTCGAATCCATGGGGCTTGAGGTAAAAAGACTCATTCGCCTTTGGGAAAGGCCAAAGGCAGAGGCAATTTATGGCCTTCCCCCACCTCTGCTGCTGGAACATAATTATGTTCCAGCCCATCTCAAAACCACTGTCGCCAATCTCACTGACATCAGTTCCTTTTTAAGAAATCTGTTTGTACAGATCGGAGAGCTGTATTGCCCATCATGCCACCGTCGCATCCTCACCATGACACTGGAACAGATGGCAGAGACTCTATGTTCCATGCCAGAAGGCACGAAACTGACCATATTGGCGCCTGTTACTCAGCGGCTTAAAAAGGAGAGAGCTGAAGAAATTCTCGAACAATTGGCTAGAGAAGGTTTTATACGAGTCAGGGTCAATGACAAACAAGCTATGCTGAATGATATAGGCGCTGATACAGGAACAATCAGGGCTCTCGAAGTGGTAGTTGACCGAATTCTTCTAAAACCTGGAGGATTTGCCAGAGTCACAGATTCATTGCGTATAGCCCTACGGCTCGGAGATGGAGTAGTAAAGGTGGAGGCGCAAGATACGACGCAGGCCGCCACTCACTATCTGACCTTCACAGAACACCCTTTCTGTCCTGACTGCCTGCTGCAATTCTCTCCGATAACACCACAACTCTTCTCGCCGTTTCATGCTGACGGTGCCTGTGAATCCTGCCACGGTAAGGGATGCGCCCAATGCGACGATACAGGACTAAACCCCTTTGCAAGGGCTATCAGAATATTAAACCACTCTATTCATGATCTCTTGTCCTATAGCATTCAAGATCTTACTGCTTTTATGGAAAATCTCATTGTCACCGTTGCATCATACAAGGAATCAGCCCGCAAACATGCCGCAAAAGAACTGATCAATGCCATTCAAATCAGACTGGAATCCATGAAACGTATGGGTCTGGATTATATTCAACTGAATATGCCATTACAAAACCTGTCCGGCGGCGAGATACAGAGAATGCGGCTGTCAGCACAATTAGGTCGGGCACTTACCGGTGTTCTTTATGTGCTGGATGAACCAACCTGCGGCCTGCATGATAAGGAACAGTCGGCGCTGTGGAACGAACTAAAGACACTAAAGGAAATGGGCAATACCATTGTGCTTGTGGAACACGACCTGAAGAGTATATTACAGGCGGATTATGTGGTGGAACTGGGGCCGGCGGCAGGTAAACAAGGCGGTGAACTCATCTATGCAGGTGCCCCAGCAGGGTTAAATAAGTGTGCAGCCTCCATCACCAGACCATATCTAACGGGTCACAAAACATTATTGCGCCAAAAACAAAGCATCTCACGCTCATGGCCTTACCTGATACTTCAACATGTATGCAGAAACAATTTAAAAGATATCTCCGTTGCCTTTCCTTTGAAAAGTCTGACTTGCATAACCGGAGTCTCAGGATCGGGTAAAAGCAGCCTGACCAGTGCCTTTTATGAGACATTACGCCAAAAACACGACCGCAATCAACTCGAAACCAGCGAAGCACTTCCATTGCTGTCTTTGCATAATACCGATGTGTTGCCTGTACCTCGCATCGTAAATCAACAGCCCCTTTTCCGTTCGAAATTCTCCATGCCAGCCACATATCTCGGCATCTTTGCTCACATCAAAAAACTCTTTTCCATGACACAGACAGCCAGGGCCAGTGGTTATGGCCCTTCACATTTCAATCTGACGCAAAAAGGGGGGAGATGTGAGGCATGTCAGGGACAGGGCTTCATAATCACGGATGTGGAATACCTACCCCCCATAAAATCGGTATGTGAGATATGCGGCGGCGCCAGATACAATCGGGACACATTGAGAATCCGCTACAAGGGCTGCAATATAGCTGAGATTCTACAGATGACCATTGAAGAGGCACACGATTTCTTTGCCAAGGTTTCATATATCAGAAAACCCCTTCGAGAGGCAATGCGAATGGGACTGAGTTACCTGCAGCTCAGTCAGTGGGCTGTAGATTTATCAGGAGGCGAATGTCAAAGGCTCAAACTCTGTCAGGCACTCATAACGCCATCAAAACAACCCAACATATATCTAATGGACGAACCCACTCGGGGGCTACATCTGTACGATATACAAAAACTCCTGGAGATATGGAATGAACTAATACAACTGGGTCATTCCATAATTATCATAGAACACATGAAAGAGCTCATTGAATTATGTGATTGTGTAATAGAATTGGGGCCGAAAGGCGGCCATGAAGGCGGCAAAGTGATCAGAACGACTTACCCCTTATCGCCATGACAGTCCTCTAAAAAGAAGGCAACCGCCATAGATAACCACACTCAAGCAAAACATCTGCTTCATCTTACACATCAAAGCAGGCACTGGTGGTATTACATTACAGCCAACTGTATATAACTTAAACTTCAACCCTATACAAATAAAACGACCTACTTCAATCAGTCATCATATTTTGGGCAAGGACATATGGGGTACAGGATAGGAGATAAATACATGCGAGACTGCGCCAATAATCATAAAAATTATAATAGCAACGATAATAACTGTTATAGTATAACCCATGGATTTTTCTTTAGGAACTTTCATAAGGATAGGAAGACCAGTATATAATAGAAATAAACTATAACCACCCAATATTCCCAATACACTAATTGCAGGAATAATTGTAAAAATACCAGCTATCCAAGCTGGTGTGGAGCTGTAAGCAGCCAGTTTGAATGCCTGCTCAAAATTTTTTTCACCTGAAAAAATAGAGGCCAATGCCTTGATAATCAAAGCAAAAACATAAACACCTACAAGTGTCATCAGATAATTAAGAACAGAAGATGCAATTGACGTAGTCAACGGCACTCTAAATGAACCTATAAAAGGCAGTGTTATACCAACTATTGACATTCCGATAATTGAGGCTATGGGTCCAATTCCTGCTAAAATAATAATATACTCTTTATAAAGATTCTGTATGGTTATTGATTCTCCGGCAATAGTCTGCCATTCCTCTCTGGGATGCAATAAAATTGCCTTGACTCTTTCAATAAGATTCATAGCCGCCCCTTTTAAAATTAATTTTACATCAATATATTGGATAATTCTTAAGCTACAAAAGATAACCAATTTTGTCACTAGTTTTTTATAAAAGGGGTTATTAAATTGTCCGGTCATTAACAAGAAAATTCCCCTCCGGTGGAGTGAGTAGCACTCACTCCATAAAATAAAAATGCCTATTTTTACAATAGATTAGCTATCTTTCATGCTCCCCGTTATCTAGCCCGTTATGATGCCTAAGGGAAATTGCGAGATGGTATTCAGGAATTAGTTAACGATAAGAATCGAATAAAAAAGACATTTGACATGTCACAAGAGGCAAAAAACCACGGCAGCGGCCTTTACGAGCTCAATAATGGCCCATTCTCGGCCGCTGGCTCATGCTCTGATTACACATCATCATACCGAAATACAGCCAGTTTGAAAAAGACAAAACAAGACAACTCTTTTGCTATGAAACCGGACAAATCTATTTCTTGCTAACATCACCCCCTTAACAAGCCGATTAATTGTGCGATTAAACTACTCTGCCTTGAAAATATATTTATACATAAAATCTTTTGGAGAATAAAAATCCAATGCCCTTCCTCCAATCTCTGCATAAGGATACCCAAAGGTATTTAGAGGGGGACCTGCCTGGGGCGGATTCAAAACAACATCCCTACCCCGTGCCAAAACCACTCGATATGCATCAATACCACCCCAGAAGTATTCCACATACTCTTTGGTCTTTTCATCATTCCAAGTTAACTTTTCTACTAACATAGCCTTTCTTACATCAGCAGGATCCACAGTTACCCAACCATAACCAGGAAGATAGAATTCCGCCCAGCAGTGCTGATAGGCTGTAATATCTTCTTCTGTTTTTTTACCTAATCGAATACCAAAGACCTCTCGAGCTGGAATGCCAACCGCCTTACAAAGCGTTATAAACATAGAAGAGATATCCGTGCACTTACCACCAGGCCTTTTAAGCAATTCACATACATCTCCTTTACCACAACCGATAGTATTAGGGTCTCTAAAGGTATTTTGACAAACCCAGTCATAAATAGCCCTTGACTTGAAGAGTACTGTATTCTTTTCTTTAACAATCTCATCTGCTAACTTTTTTATATCACCATTAATTGGACCAAGTCTATTAGGCTTAAGATACTCATCAAACTCTTTTAGACTAAAAGAGACATCTTTGTCTTCCAATAAATTCCGTTGTGCTATTTCTTCACGTTCAACAAAAAATGACATAGTAAATTTGCGAGAAATTGAATCATTAGGCCATTCAGCATAGAGAATAGGTGTACTATTAGCTTGATCTGTATAAACCGCTACATTACTATAGTCACCACTAATCTTGATATCCCTCACCAATTGATGTCTATCAGATATGGGATATGGCACCCAAAGCTTAGCTTCCTGTCCTTTTCCATGACGAGAGAGGTCTACCTCTAAAGTGACATATCCATATTGCTTGGAGCCAGACAACGATACTATCGGCAAAAAGATCAATGACAAGACCAAAAATAATGAGCTAATAAATTTCATAACGTTTCTCCTTTTCATTATTTTTCATTTCCTTTTATTTTTTCTCCAAATTTAATATATCTTTTAAATCACCTGTATAAAAACAGACATTATGAAATGCCTCTTTAACCAATCCCTCCCCTACGCGCTTTATTTCTTCGATATTTTCTCCAAATACAATAATACGAGTATTCCTGTCATCGACAGGCAGTCTTCCATCCTCTTTTGCCTTAAATATCTCTCCTACA
>CAYRSX010000006.1:0-24253 GCA_964427245.1 uncultured Desulfobulbaceae bacterium
ATTCAGCCCGATCGCTCAAGACATCACCGGCATGGCTCACCGACAGACTCAACCCCAAAGACATATAAGAAAAAAGAAATATGAAAATTCGTTGCATACACCGCCTCCTGCTACAACCTATTTATATTTCTTACAGGCAAAAAACAAGGCATTACTTCAACATCTAACCGACGCACAACAGCTTGTAATTGCAAAAACCAAAGCGACGATTGTCATTGCGCGAAGCAAAACCCCTTCGCCTGTCATTGCGAGAACTCAAAGAGTTCGTGATAATCTCCTTACAAAAGACGAGATTGCTTCGCCTTCGGCTCGCAATGACAACGCTTTTCGAAGAAGCGCAGCCACTGAGAAATCTTAAGATTCCTCGCTTCGCTCGGAATGACAGGACGTTGGTGCTTCGCTTCGCTCGGAATGACAGGTAAAGTGTCATCAATAAAAAAGGACAGACCTTTTGTGGCAAGCCCTGATATGTTGAAGCTCGAGATTGCCTTGTGGTCAGATGGTGTGCATCGAGTGGCGGGTCTGGACGAGGTGGGACGTGGATGTATTGCCGGTCCTGTCGTGGCCTCGGCTGTTGTGCTGCATTCGCTTTCTGCCAATATATTATATAGGGCTGGCGTAAGGGATTCTAAAACACTTTCTGCTGGCCGTAGGGAATCGTTGGAGAAACTTATAAGAGAGTGCGCGGTAGATGTGTCGATAGGTGTTATCTGGCCTGAGGAGATAGACCGTCTGAACATATTACAGGCAAGTCTGAAGGCCATGGCCGTGGCTGTCGCTGGACTTGTCCGCAGTCCGGAGATGCTTTTGGTGGATGGGAATCAGAATGTTCCGTGCGATATTCCTCAAAGGGCGGTGGTCCGAGGCGACTCTTGTTCTATTTCCATTGCAGCGGCGTCAATTGTTGCCAAGGTCTATCGAGACGGGCTTATGTGTCGCATTGCCGCAGATTACCCTGAGTATCTCTTTCACAAGCATAAAGGATATCCAACTCCGGAACATATAGCGGCCCTGAAGCTGCATGGCATTTCGAATGTGCACAGAAAGAGTTTTGAGCCGGTCAGAAGGTATCTGACCGAGGTGGCCTCTTTGTTTTGATTATACAACCCGATTGTAACATGTTTGACATTTACCGGCCAAATAAAGATGGTATAAGTCATAAAGAGGTTTTTTTAGAGTGAACAAGACAGGTACAGCCTCGTTGGGAAGTCGTGCGGAAGATTTGGCCGCGGCATATCTCGTAAGAAGGCACTATGATGTCCTTGAAAGAAATTATAAAACCAGGTGGGGCGAAATTGACATCATAGCCAAGGATGGTGCTACGTTGGTTTTTGTGGAGGTCAAGGCAAGAAGGAGTGAAGCTTCCGGATCTCCACAAGAGGCTGTAACCAGGCAAAAGCAGTACAAAATTATTCGTATGGCGCAGCAATATATGCATCAATGTGACCGAAAGACATTTGAACAGCCTGTCAGGTTTGATGTGGTGGCGATTCAATGGCATGGTGATGTCCCGTTGATAGAACACATACTCCATGCCTTCGATGCAACGGATTTACCTGTATAGCTTTCATGTCATGTTCTTTTGGGGCTAAAAAAGGGGTGTAATATGTCCGCACGAGTACAAAAAGAGATAGTGGAAAGTAAGACATTATTGTTGCAGTTATCGTCTTTGGTCGAAGAGGCCGTGAGGACTGCTGTCATGGCCTTTCAAAAAGGCGATTCGGCTCTGGCTGAGCTGGTCATTCAGAGGGACAATGATGTGGACCTGCTGGAAGAAAAAATAGATTCCGTGGTCCTGACGGCATTGGCTTTGCGTCAACCCATGGCATCGGATCTGCGGTTCCTGACCTCTGCTCAGCAGATCGCCTCACAGCTGGAGCGAGTGGGGGATCATGCCGTCAACATAGCTCGGCAGATTAAGGGCTTGTCGGAGACTGCTGAACCATCTGCTTTGCAGGCGTCTTCTGAACTACATGCCTCATCAGCCATAAGAGATATGGCCAATCTTGCCATTCAGATGCTCGGCGACAGCATTAACGCCTTTGTGCAGCAAGATGCACAACTTGCCCGTTCCGTCAGACAAAAGGATTCCTCTGTGGATGACTTGTATACCCAGGTAAAACAGGAGGAGATGGCGCTTATCGGGCAAAACCGTAGAGAGGTGCTGCCAGGCATAAGCAATATCATGCTGGCCATGAATATGGAGCGCATAGCGGATCTGGCCACCAATATCGCAGAGGATGTCATTTTTATGCTGGAAGGTAAGGTGATGCGTCATGACTTTGAATACGATCAGATGAAAGGCGCTGGGGATTCGGTGAGCGGCTTCGTCAGCTGTCTTTCCAAGTCAGGTCAGCTAAGAGAGCCCCTCGAGTGTCTTGAAAGACATGCCGTACAGGTGCATGAGTGTCTGAAGAAGGCTATTGTCGGATTTCGGGCATATATAGCCATGGACGAAGCCGGATTCAGGCAGTGCTTTGACGATGTCTCCGAGCTGGAACATGGTGCTGATTTAATCAAACGAAACGTGAGAGCACATCTTCCCAAGGGCATCATCATGCCCATCGACAAGTTTGAACTGTTTCTGTATGTCAACGAACAGGATGCCATAGCGGATGTCTGTGAGGATATATTGGAGTGGCTTACATATCGTCGCATTCAACTGCCAGATACCATTGCTGAAAACTCCATAGCTCTCTTTGAGCAGTGTGGAGATGTAGTGTCCGGTCTGTCTCATATCATTCAGGATGCCAGAGAATACTTCAAGACAGGAAACGACCTGGTGCGCACTCGTGTCAAAGAGGCCATTCTCACGCTGCGTACCAGAGAGCATCAGGCGGATGTAATGGAGAACAGCCTGAAACAGCAGATTTTTGATACATATCCAAATGATATGTTTCCTATATATTTTCTCGTAAGACTTGTGGAACTCATAGGACGTACTGCGGATCAGGCCGAGGCCGCTGCGGATATCATGCGTTCCATGATTGCAAAATAGGCGAGTACAAATGTCCATAAATTCCATTTTGATTACAGGCACGGCTGGTTTCATAGGTTTTCATCTCTCCAAAAGACTTCTGGAAGAGGGCAAAACGGTTATCGGCATAGATAATTTTTCATCTTATTACGACACTTCTCTAAAAGAGGCCAGGGCTGCCATACTGCTTAAATATTCGCGTTTCACTCTTGAACGTGTGGATATGTCGGACCGAACCGTGATTCCGGAGATATTTCAAAGGTACAGCCCGGATGCGGTGGTCAATCTGGCTGCCCAGGCAGGTGTGAGATATTCCCTCAAAAATCCTCATTCTTATGTAGATACGAATCTTGTCGGTTTTGTGAATATCCTTGAGGGTTGCCGCCACAATGGAGTCAGACACCTTGTGTTCGCCTCCTCCAGTTCTGTATATGGCGCAAATACCAAAATGCCTTTTTCAGTGCATCACAATGTGGATCATCCGGTTTCGTTATACGCTGCCACCAAAAAGGCCAATGAGCTTATGGCCCACTCCTATGCCCATCTATACGGTCTTCCATGCACTGGTTTGCGCTTTTTTACCGTGTATGGGCCGTGGGGCAGGCCTGATATGGCGTTGTTTCTTTTTACAAGGGCAATTTTGGAGGGTAGGCCCATAGATGTCTTCAACTATGGCAAAATGAAAAGGGATTTTACATACATAGATGACATTGTGGAGGGTGTGGTGCGTGTCATTCAGCGCGTGCCCTCCGGCAACTCGAATTGGAGCGGAGACACCCCTGATCCATCCAGCAGCTATGCACCTTACCGTATTTATAACATCGGGAACAACAATCCTGTGGAATTGATGCGTTATATCGAGCTATTGGAGGAGACTTTGGGCATCAAGGCTCAAAAAAACCTGCTTCCTCTGCAGGCCGGAGATGTGCCGACTACCTATGCCGATGTGGAAGATCTGGAGCGGGATGTGGGGTTCAAGCCCTCGACCCCTCTTGAGGAGGGTATTCCACGTTTTGTGCAATGGTTCAGGGATTATTACAAAATTTAGCCCTGTCATTCCGAACGTAGCCCTGACTGTTGGGGCACGGCATGCCGTGCCCGTACGGAATCGTTGCGCTCAGTTCCAGCGAAGTCTTGTCATTCCGAGCGAAGCGAGGAATCTTAAGATTTCTCAGTCGCTACGCTCCTTCGAAATGACAGGTAGGGGTGGTTTCGGAACCCACCCCTACAAAACGACAGGCGAGACGTTTGTGACAGGCGAGACGCCTGTCCTGCTTGGAAGATTGCTTCGGGCTTTGCCTTCGCAATGACAGATAAATGGGGCTCGCTTCGCAACTGTCACATTGCGAGCCGAAGGCGAAGCAATCTCCCGATGGAGAGACTGCTTCGCTCCAATGACAAGATGGTGCGAAAAGTATATAGCGTGTCCCTACTATCATCATTTTATTCGTTGTTCAGGCGTAATATCATGTGCTATTGGCGCACGGCCGTGCGACCCTACTATCATCATTTATAGATGGTGGATTATCTTGCCATCCAATCTAAATGTGGTTGAATAAAATAATAAGGCATGGGCAACCCTTGCGGTGGCCCGAGATAATGCGTATCAACTTAACGTGAATGGGCACGAGGTAATTTTATGCATATAACTGTAATTGGCACAGGTTATGTCGGACTGGTGGCTGGCGCAGGTCTGGCTGATTTTGGTATGGATGTCATTTGTGTGGATAAGGATGTCCAAAAGATAGAGATTTTGAATCAGGGCCGGCTGCCGTTTTACGAGCCCGGCTTGAAGGAGCTGGTGGAGCGCAATTATCAAAACGGCAGATTGTCCTTCGGCACTGATTTAAAGACGGCGGTGGAACGTTCCCTGGTCATCTTTATTGGCGTTGGTACACCCTCTGACGGCGAGGGAGGTGTTGATTTGTCTGCAGTTCAGGAAGTCGCCAGGGAGATCGCAATATATCTGAATGATTATAAGGTGATTGTTACCAAAAGCACGGTGCCCGTGGGCACCAATCGTTGGCTTAAGGCGCTTATAGACGAACACAAGACAGTTGACGTGGATGTGGACGTGGTCTCCAATCCCGAGTTTCTGCGGGAAGGGTCTGCAGTGGAGGATTTTATGCGACCGAATCGCCTGGTGCTGGGTTCCGACAGCCCAAAGGCCCTTGCCATAGTGAAGGATATCTACCGCCCGTTGTATTTGATCGAGACCCCTTTTGTGGAGACCACCCTTGAAACAGCCGAAATGATCAAATATGCATCCAATGCCTTTCTTGCCACCAAGATATCATTTATCAATGAGGTGGCCAATCTATGCGAAAAGGTCGGCGCTGATGTGCATGCAGTCGCCAAGGCTATGGGTCTGGACAGAAGAATCGGGCCCAAATTCCTGCACCCTGGTCCTGGTTATGGAGGTTCCTGTTTTCCCAAGGATACCGAGGCATTCGCTTGCATTGGTAGGCAGTATGGTGTCAGACTACATATTGTGGACGCGGTGATAGATGTGAATGCCAGGCAGCGGGCCAATACTGTGTTAAAACTTCAAAATGCCCTGGGCAGCAGCCTGAAAGACCAGATTGTCGCCATACTCGGCCTTTCTTTTAAGCCCAATACCAGCGATATTCGAGAGGCGCCTTCAATCTTTCTGGTCAAGGCTTTGTTGGAGCAGGGTGCTGTGGTGCGCTGCTATGACCCAACTGCTATGGAGGAGTTCAAACGGCTCTATTCAGAGGATACCGTTTATTACGCCTCAAATCCCTATGATGCAGCGAAAAACGCTGTGGCCTTGGTGATTTTGACCGAGTGGAACGAGTTTAGAAATCTGAATATGCAGGAGATTCGGCGAGTGATGGCAAATCAAGAAAAGGCCCCTGTTGTCCTGGACATGAGAAATATCTATGACCCTACCAAAATGGTTGCTATGGGGTTTCGTTATGATTGCGTTGGCAGGCCTGTGCCAAAGAGAATCGACTGAAATCCTCTGTATCTCTTGGTTGTTGTAGCAATAGCACCTTTTTGTCATTCCAATCGTTATGCCCTCACCCCGGCCCTCTCCCAAAGGGAGAGGGTGCCCGAAGGAGCGTAGCGACTACCTGTCATTTCGAATGAAGCGTAGCGACTGAGAAATCTTAAGGTTCCTTGCTTCGCTCGGAATGATAGGATGTTGGTGCTTCGCTTCGCTCGGAATGACAGGTAAAAGTGATGCCGAGATCGTCAAGGTGACAGAGTGAGGAAGTCATTGTAAAGGGGGATTGGTTGAAGAGCCGAGTATAAACGGTGTTTTTGAGCTGCTCCAGTCCCATATCATGTGTGGCGGAGACAGCTACTGCATTGCAGTCAGAAATTCGCTCGTGCAGGATTCTCAGCTCATCGTTCTGTAGCAGGTCGATCTTGTTCCACACCATTATGCGTGGTGTGCCGGAAAGCCCCATTTCCTCGAGAATTTCATCAATCACCTGCATCTCCTCTTCCTTGTATGGGCTGGTTGCATCCAGCACTTGTAAAAACAAATCCGCTTCGTTCAGCTCTTCCAGTGTGGCCTTGAATGCCACCTTCAGGTCTTTGGGCATCTTGTTGATGAAGCCCACTGTGTCTGACAGCAGCATCTTTTGCCCGTCTGAAAAATATAATCTACGAATAGTGGGATCGAGTGTGGCGAAAAGGCGATTTTCCGCCAGCACATTGCCTCCTGTAAGTTTATTGAACAGAGTGGATTTACCGGCATTTGTATAGCCTATGAGGGCTGCTATGGGCAATGCGCGTCTTTTTCTGGTCTTGCGTTGTTCTTTTCGTCTGGCAGAAAGCTGTTGAAGACTGCGTTCCAGAGAGGCGATGCGGTCTCGAATACGTCTTCTGTCCATCTCCAGTTTGGTTTCTCCTGGCCCCCTGCCGCCTATGCCTCCCATCAGTCTGGACATGGCTGTGCCTTTGCCTATCAATCGCGGCAGGGTATAACGAAGTTGTGCCAACTCCACCTGTATCTTTCCTTCACTGCTGCCTGCTCTGCGGGCAAAGATGTCGAGAATCAGTTGAGTGCGGTCAATGACCTTCAGGTCCACCATGCGCGCTATGTTGTTGATCTGTGCAGGCGATAGGTCTTGATCGAAGATTATCAACCTAGCGCCGAGATACGTGCCTTGAATCAGTATTTCCTTGAGCTTACCCATGCCCAATAGATGTGCAGGGTCATAGCGTTGAATGCGCTGTCGTATCGAGGCCAGCACTTTTACATTTGCTGACTCGGCCAATGCTTTGAGTTCTTCAAGGGACCTGTCCATATCGTATCTTGAAAGAGGACTTGCATGTACCAGAATGGCCGCTTCTTGATTTTTACTTGCGTGTGTGGCGGTTTTTGCAATTTCTCTTTCGATAGAGATGATGTCTTCCATGAAATGTGTATGAATTGCGGATTGAGCCTCTTTATATTTGAAGGTTCCATATGGTTTCCCCTGCGTGTCTGTTCGGTCCGTTGTATCATACTCAACGTTCGATGAGGGTGTTGGATACCCCACATGTATGAAGCCCATGTCTCCGTTTTCAAGGGCCTCTATTACGATGAGGCCATCCAGTCGCAGCATGGCCATGTCGGTGATATCCTCGGTGGTTAGGCCATCGAGGTGTCCCAGATGTGTTCGAATGAAGCGAAGGCCTTTGAGGTGATGGGGGCTTCTTTTGTATGCACTCAGATCAGGGATCGTGATGCCGTGGGCATCTCCTATGGCCACATGGCATACATTCCCCTTTCTGTCGAGGGTGATGCCAATAATACGACGTATTCGATAAGAGATGCGGCACATTTCACGAGCAAGCTCACAGGGCACCGGCTCCATGGTATGTGCCCGTCTGCGGTACAGGTGTTCTATGGTCTTGAGCTCAGATGGTGAAAGCCCGATGGTATTTGCGTAGAGTTTTATGGTAGTCTCCTCTGGAATAAGTATTTTATGTTATAATAGAAATCTTGTCAGCCGATGTCAACGAACAGCTCTTCGGCCGCTTTCTGACATAACTATATTTGCCGCTGAATTTGCCTTCGGTTTCAGGAGAACGGTGCAATGGCTTGTGTTTGTTTCACAAATTAAGGCCTATTTCAGCAAGATGGGCTTGAAGATGTATTCAAAGTGGATTTAATTGACAAGATAAAAATAACCCTTGGGATTTTTTCGTGAACATACCGTTTTTACAACTCGTCAGAGAAAAGGTAGTGCTTGGTGACGGTGCCATTGGCACATATCTATACGAAAAGGGCATAGATTTCGGCGCAAATACCGATATTCTGAATCTTACCGACCCGGATGTGGTTTTTTCGGTGCATGAGGATTACATAAGGGCCGGTGCCCAGGTGATCGAGACCAATACATTCGGCTCAAACAGATTCAAGCTCAGGCTTCACAAGGAATATGAAGATCGTGTCAGGGAGATCAATTTGGCTGCGACGGCCCTGGCATTTAGGGCTGCCGGCAAGGAGATATATGTCGCAGGGTCGGTAGGGCCTACCAGTGTGGATTTTCCCCTTGATGGAGATATCTCACGAGAGGAGATTCAAGAGGTCTTCTCAGAACAGATTTCAGCGCTCATGGAGGGCGGTGTGGACGTCCTTTTTATCGAGACATTCACTTATCTCGATGAATTGATAATCGCCATAGAGGTCGCTCGGAATATTTCTTCAGACATCCCCATAGTAGCCCAGATGGTTTTCCCCACTCAGGGTAAGACGGCCCTGGGGTTCGATGCAACGGTTTGTGCAGAGGCCGCTGTGTCCGCTGGTGCGGATATATTTGGTTCTAATTGCGGTAGGGGTATCAAAGCAACCATGGAGGCCATTCAGAGGCTTTCGTCACTGAAGGATCACATTTTGCTTTCCGCCTTTCCCAATGCCGGCATTCCGGAGATCGTAGGGAATCGCACCGTTTATCCAGCTCAGCCTGCCTACATGTCAAAGGCTATCGTGGAGATGACCAGGCTTGGTGCAAGGCTGGTAGGCGGGTGCTGCGGTACTACTCCTGGCCATATCCATGAGTTCAAAAAGGCATTGCATCTGAAGGCCGTGCATTTGGCGCTTGGTTCTGCTGTAGTGCTGCAAGGCGTTGGAAAAGAGTCGCTGGCACATGAACCGTACGTTGGTCGCGGTGGCCTGCTCGAGAGCATGGCGGCTGACAGGATTCCGATTCTGGTGGAGCTGGATCCCCCGCAGCATCTGGACGTTACGAGTCTGATGGACGGGGCAAAGACATTGGCGAAAGCCGGAGTGAATGCCATTACTCTGGCGGAGCATCCCTTGGCGATTTTGCGGGCTGACAACCTTTCTCTGGCCCATCTGATTCGCAGGGAGACTGGGATTCAGACGGTCATGCATCTGACCTGTCGGGACAGGAATGTGCTGGGGTTGCAGGCCCAGATAATGGGTGCCTATCTCCTGGGCATCGAGGCCATTTTGGCTATCACAGGTGACCCCGCCACCTCCAGTGATCAGCCCGGGGTAAACGGTGTTTTTGACCTGAATTCCATCGGCCTTATACGAATGATCAACCAGTTCAATCGGGGTTTGAATCTTGCGGGCGCTGACATGCGAAAAAAGACCAATTTTTCCATTGGAGCGGCTTTCAGTTACAGACCTTCCAACCCAGGGCTTCAGATCAAGAGACTGGAACAAAAAGTTGTCAACGGCGCCAATTTTGTCATGACGCAGCCCATATTTGATGCAAATGAAGTGGAGGCCATGATGGAGGCTGTCAAACATATAAATGTGCCTGTATTCATCGGCATCTTTCCCCTTTTTTCGGCCAGAAATGCGGATTTTCTTCACAATGAGATACCGGGTATCAACGTGCCTGCTGATATTCGCAAGAACCTGTGGAGCTACGAAAGGCCTGAGGATCAGCGCAAGGCCGCTATGGAATTCACGGAATCCATTATAAACAGGATTGCATCGTGGGTGGATGGTCTTTATATCATAAGCCCTTTGAATAAATGGGATGTTTCCGCACTGTTTGTAAACAACATCAGAAGGGCGGGCTTCAAGGGAAGTGGCAGGGTGCATTGATGAACGACGTTATATCTCAAAAAACAAGGTGTGTTCAGCCGCCCCTGTTTCAGGATTGTCAAAATCATCCTCGAATCATTCATCGATCCGAGCATTGTGTGAGTAGAAAGTATATCGATCGTGAGGCGTTGAAGGTCATGTACAGGCTGCGGGACCATGGCTTTTTGGCCTATCTGGTTGGAGGAGGAGTGCGTGATATCCTGCTTGGCAAGAGGCCGAAGGATTTCGATATAGGAACAGATGCCCGGCCGGAGGAGATTCAGCGTATCTTTCCTCACAGCCGCATCATAGGTAAGCGGTTCAAGTTGACTCATGTCTATTTCAAGGGCGGAAAGGTGATAGAGGTCTCCACGTTTCGAAAACGCTCAGTAGAGGAAGAGCCTGGCTCAGACGACGATTCCATCTATGGCACTCCTCAGGAAGATGCCTTTCGCCGTGATTTGACTATAAACGGCCTTTTTTACAACATTGCGGACTTCAGTATCATCGATTATGTGGGCGGCATGGAGGACCTGAAAAATCGCGTCATTCGTGCCATAGGTGATTCAGAAACCAAGATGCTTCGAGACCCTGTGCGCATGATGAGAGTCATTCGGCATGCTGCGCGAACGGATTTCACTATCGAACCCAAGACATGGGCAGCCATACAGAAATTCAGATATCACATTCGTTTCTGTTCACCGCCTCGAGTGCGTGATGAATGGTTGAAGGATTTGAAGACCGGTGTGGCCCATAAATGGGCTGCGCTGATGTTGGAATCAGGCCTGTTTCAGGCACTTTTCCCGCGCTATTGGGAGCGGATAGTGAATCATATGGATGTGGCAGTTACTTTGATGAACCACCTCCTTGCAGTGCTTGGCAGGCATGTTTCGCTGGAGACACAGGGGAATCAGGGGAACTTTGGTGAGGCGGTGTCATTGGCCTTTTTTGCGTATCCATGTCTTTATGTGATGCCTGAATGGCAGGGGCTTGCCTCTGAACGCATTCGCTGGCCGGTACATGAGGTGCGCCAATTGTTAAGCGAGATATTCGAACCCCATGAATTGAAAAAGGCTATAAAAGACGAAACCGCCTACATATTGGCCTCTCTTTGGCCCATCGGGATATGTGCGGCTACACAGCAATGGAGTAAGCGGCTTAGAAACAGGGCGAATTTTGAAATCAGTCTTTCACTTTATAATGCCGTGCAGGAGGCTTTGCATGGTCAGCCTGTCCTGCTCGAACAGATTGCCATAACTCCGGCTTTTCAGAAAAAGACCAGAAAAAGACGTAAACGCAAGGCTTCTGTGCAGGTTGAACAACCAGCGGCAGGCAATCAAAGTAATGAAATCGAGGAGATACAATGAAGCTCAGCCAAAATGCAAAAGAGATAGTTTTATTAAATATAGATGGTCTTGGACTAATCGTTGGAGAGATACGCTTTAACCGCCAGACAGAGACCATAGGTTTCGTGCTGGAAAAGGCTGCGTTTTTTGATCTGTATTTTCCATGTATGGTGATGGTTGAAAAGAACAATCTCATGCTTCAGCCACATATATTGGCCAGCCTCTCCACATCCTCCATTCGTGTGCAGCGAAGCCGTGTTTCCTGTTTCATAACGGAATCCGAGATCAATCCAGCCCTTGTTTATCAATATAATGCCATATTGGCCAGCCTTATTGGAGGGCCTGCTCCGCCGACATCTCCTGGCAAGGTTTCGGGAAAGGGCGCAAAAAAATCCAATGTGGTTTCCATTCAGGATAAATTAGACAAACTATCCTTCAATAAGGATAATGAGTGAGCTTGGTCATGTTGTCTTACCCTGAGATAGACCCTGTCATTTTACAGCTTGGGCCATTGAGTTTCAGGTGGTACGGGTTTATGTACCTGGCTGGTTTTGTGAGCGGTTATCTGCTGGTCAGACGTCAGATTGCCGTTACAACGGCCTCTCCAGCAGAGAGGGAGCGGGAGTTCTATCTGCTGGATACCTTGGTAATGTGGCTGGTCATTGGCGTGGTGCTTGGTGGCAGGCTTGGTTATGTGCTTTTTTACAACCCGAGTTACTTCTTGGCGCATCCGTTGGAGATTCTCGCAACTTGGCAGGGAGGTATGTCATTTCACGGTGGCGTATTAGGGACATTATGTGCCGGCTGGCTTTTTGCCAGAAAACATGGCCTGAACTATTGGCAGTGGGCGGACAGGGTCATTGTAACCGCTCCAATCGGTCTGGGGCTGGGCAGAATAGGCAATTTTATCAATGGCGAGTTGTTCGGAAGGCCGTCGAATGTACCGTGGGCCATGATCTTTCCGAGTGGAGGATTGATACCACGTCACCCGTCCCAGTTGTATGAGGCGTTTCTGGAGGGGGTGGTGCTTTTTGCCGTGCTCTGGCCTACAAGATATAAAAAATGGCCTGCCGGTCGTAAAACCGCATTGTTTTTCATGGGTTATTCCACAGCGCGTTTTGTTGTGGAATTTTTTCGAGAGCCCGATGCTCAGCTTGGTTTTGTGGTTCTGGGTGTATTTTCCATGGGGCAGTTGCTGAGTGTTGCCTTCTTTCTGATGGGGCTGTTTCTTTGGCTGACAAGAAAGGCATAATTCATTTTTCTTCATTGCCCAAGGCTGTCAAGGCCATGGGGCAGAATTTTCTGGTGAACAAGGACGTATGCCGCTCCATTGTCGATGCTGCGGGTTTCGATGCCGAAGATACGATTCTGGAGTTGGGTCCGGGGCTTGGGGCCATTACATTTGAACTGGCCAAACGTGTGAGACGAGTGGTGGCGGTGGAATTGGATGCCCGTATGTTCAGTTATCTTGAAGCAAAGGCGCAGGCCGAAGGAATCATGAATATTCAGCTGGTTGCGGGCAATATGCTGCATCTGTGTTTTGAAAGGCTTGTAATGGATTTAGGGGTGCAACAGCTCAAAATTATAGGCAACCTGCCCTACAACATCTCCAGCCCCATGCTTTTTCACATGGTGGAGGTTGGAGATTGCATGGAACAGGCTGTTGTAATGCTTCAGAAGGAAGTGGCCGACCGTCTGGTTGCAAGGCCAGGCTGTAAGGATTATGGTATCCTCTCGGTCATTTTTCAGTACGCAGCTGATATGGAGCAGCTTCTGCAAGTTGCCCCTTGTATGTTCAGACCGGCTCCCAAGGTCATGTCCTCTGTGATCAGAATTCGGTTTCGTCCGGCTGTTCGGCGTGTCTCTGATTTTCGTCTGTTTGTTCGTTTGGTCAGGGCGGTTTTTCAGCAGCGCAGAAAGACGCTTGCCAATTCCCTCAAGGCATTTTTGAAGTCGGCTTCTCCTTCAAGGTCGATTGACGCCCTGGCATGTCTGAGTATGTGTGGCATTCATCCTGAAAAACGGCCGGAGGAATTGGCAGTGGAGGAATTTGTGAGGTTTGCTGACGTCACTGCGAATCTTTTAAGACCATTTAGAAAGGATGATAACACGGCGTCATGATAGGTTTTGATGAAACTGTCTTTCCTGAATTGAATTTTTGCTCACCCATGGAGTTTCAGAATGCTTTGAATCGACTACAGGCCTTTTTTGCAGGGAATGAAGCCCTATTGACCGAGGTATTTGTAAGGGCGCAGGAGCTCGAAAAGGCCTTTGATGTGATAGATCCATTCATTCAGGAATATACGGCCAAGACCTGTCCATATTGTGCTGTGGTCTGTTGTGCCAACCGTCATGGTATGCCGACCTTTGGGGATATAGTGAGCTTTCTGGCCATGAGGCGCCGGTTGCCGGTCTATGACCTGTCCATTTCTGCCGGGGCTGCCTGCCAGTTCATGGGCCCTAAGGGTTGCGTCCTGCCCAGGCTTGTAAGGCCCTATCGCTGTACCTGGTATTTCTGTGACCCATTGTTGAAGCAGATCGAGATAGGCCCGGCCAGCCATTACAGGACATTTATTCAATATGTAGAAAATCTGTCCGCTGCCAGGGGCAGGGTTCTGGAGGCCTTTCATCGTATATGGTCCACGAATAGGGATGCTTTATGCAGTCAGGATGATGTTCCAAGAGATCATTCATGAGATGAGGATCAGCGCTAATCAACTGACATTGCTTCGTATTCTGCTTTTGCCGTTTCCACTTTTTTTGGTATATGGCGGACCATGGTCACGCATGGCCGCAATCGTGTCATATACGATTTTGGGTATCACCGATTATCTGGACGGTCTGCTTGCCAGAAGAGACGGGCCTACCAAACTGGGGGCCATGCTGGATCCTATTGCAGACAAGATATTCATCGCTGTAACCCTCGTGCCCCTTGTGGAGCTGCAGATAGTGCCCCTTTGGCTGGCGTGGCTGGTATTTCTCAGAGAATATCTGGTTACGGAACTCAGGCGGTTTATGACAGGCATCAATCGCACGCTGGCAGTTACTGAATTGGCCAAGCTCAAGACTACGCTTCAAATGATAGGTATCGGCTTGATCTTGCTCACAGACACCTTCCCTGACAAGATTGCTACAGGCTTCTGTCTGGCAGGCGCCTTTATCGCAACCATTTTTCTGGCCATTGCAATACACTGGAAGGAAGGGGCTATCTCATCCCGACTCAAATCAGCATTGTTGTTTTTGGGCGTTGGGCTTGGCCTGCTCCTTTGGCTGAATGCTCGAAGTGTGATTTTAGCCTATATGGTCGTGATCGTGGGAATCACACTGCTGTCAGGATTGCAGTATGTGCGCATCGGCCTTCCTGCCTGTTTTAAAAAGGGAGTGAGTGCTGTAATGATGCTGCTTTTAAGTATAGGTGTGCCTTTATTTCCGCTTGCTCTTATAAATCACTTACATGGAGTTGCTGTTTGGCTGCTTATCTTTCTTCTGTCCTCGGAGTTCGCTGGGCAGGCATTGGAGATGTGGTTACATTCGAACGGCCATTCCCTTGCGGCGCGTATCAAAAATATCATAACCCTGCCCATGATGTTGGGCGCATGGATTGGGGCTATGCGTTTTGGCCTGGCCATGGACTCCATCGTCTGGATTGGAGCAGTTATTTCAGGTGGATTCACAATCTGGAATCTGGCGGGATGCATTCGTCCCGGTCAATGCCGGTAAGAGGCAGTGATTCAGAATCTTTCATGGCCTGTATCCCAGCCGCTCCGCTACTTCAAGCACTGTCTTTACATAAGGGGTGCTGTGGTTGTATTGATAGATGATCTGTTCCTGCGTAGTCCTGTCAAGGCCGGATTTCCATCCATAATTTAATAGATAATTGGCCATGCTGGCCAAGGCGTCTTGAGTGGAAAAGAGGTCTATTCGTCCGTCGTTATTGAAGTCGATACCGAATTTCAAGGCGTTTGACGGCATGAATTGGCAGATGCCGATGGCTCCGAAGATGGAGCCCTGAATGTTGACCGGGTCCATTTGATTGAACCTGGCGTATTGAAGCAGCGCCTTCAGCTCGTTATATGCCCATTGGGATTTTTCAGCCAGTTTATTGGCGAGCCAGTCGCGATCCATTCCGGCAAGGGTCTCGGCTGGGAGTAACGGAGTAATCTGTTCGATGCTGTCGGCCAGGGCCATGCTGGCCAGTATGTTGAATGCCCGGTGTCTGCCTGTGAAATTGCCCAGGTCCGTCTCTATGAGCAGAATGGCTGTCAGAATCTCTGAAGGCACATCAAATCTCTTATGTATTTGCCGAAGTAATTCTTTATTGGTCTCCAGGTATTTTCTGGCCTTTGAGATGCTGCGATATGTCAAAAATGTATTGTATTGTCTTGGGAGTTCCTTGTGCGTAAGTTTTCGTGGCATTACGCCTGGATTGAATCTCACATCTTCCCGTTCAAAAAGGGCAGTGATGGAGTCTTTATCCTCTCCATCCGCCGATAGACGTTTTATGAGAGGTGCCCACACAGCCCTTTTTTGAGCAGCGAGTGTTTCTGCCTCTGCAGAAGAGTGCAAAAACAAAAGTAAAATCAGGCA
Organism: uncultured Desulfobulbaceae bacterium; assembly: GCA_964427245.1. Classification (GTDB taxonomy): domain Bacteria; phylum Desulfobacterota; class Dissulfuribacteria; order Dissulfuribacterales; family DYLC01; genus JAQVIJ01. The sequence continues at coordinate 15,935 of CAYRSX010000006.1, forward strand.
CCAGATGAAGTAAAAAGGTTTTTTAACCGTTCCAGCCATCCGGTGGGCCCTTGGTAGTCAGTGTCTCCACCAAGACGAGTTTTTGAGGTTCCGGTGTCTCCATCAAACGAGCCCAATAGAGTCGTTGTGCATGGAATTGATTGAGTTCATGGCCAGATAAGGCAAACATTGATCTGAATTTGACGGATAATGGGTTTTTCAGGACCCCGTTTTCAGCTATGCGATAGTCCAGATGAGGGCCTGTAGCTATTCCTGTCATACCCACTCGGCCTATGACCTGTTTCTGAGTGACATGTACTCCTGTTTTGATGCCCTCTGCAAATCTGGCGAGATGGGCATACTGTGTCTCGTAACCACCTGGATGCTTTATGGAGATGGTGTTGCCATAGCCGTTTTTCCATCCGGCGAATGAGATGACTCCATCCGCCACAGCCATGACAGGAGTACCGATGGGAGCGGCGAGATCGATACCTTGATGAGGCCGATCAACCCCTAAAACAGGGTGTTTTCGATGCATGGTGAAGGTGGAGGTAAGTTTGAATATGGGCAGTGGTGACTTGAGAAAGGCGGTACCAATGGTTTTGCCCGTTTCATCATAATAGTTGCCTTTCTGAGTATTGGATGGCTTGAAGTAGTAGGCGCTGTATTTTTCCTTGGTGCCCAGAAGTTTGGCGGAAAGTATGCGGCCATAGCCTACGAATTGGCCATTTTTATAGTATTTTTCCAGTAACAGTTCAAAACGATCGCCACGTTGCAGGTCGTTGTTGAAGTCGATACGGGATTCAAATATATCGGCAAACGCCAGTGTCAATCTGTCACTTTCTCCCAGTTTGGCAAATGCCTGAAACAGGGAATCTTCGATAGTCCCGGAGAGTTTTACCACCTGCCTTTCAAGCGTGATGTCTTCTTTGGCGATGGTCAAATTGTTTTCATCCTCATCGAGTTCCATGGTGTATATCTCGAAGGGATTTTTTTCATAGGTGCAACGAATGAGGTTGCCGGCGTAATCCATAACTAGGGCAAATGCCTCTCCTGGTTTGCTTTTGCGTAAATTGACTACACGAGAAAGTTTTTGAGTGATCTTTTCTGCAAGTTCATCGGCCTGTTTGTCGTGTAAAAGCACTCGTTGCAGTGCCTCGCTGAAGCTCTCACCCTTTTGCAGGGCGCCTGTCAGGACAATCGGCGGTTGAATGTCGGCATTGGTCTTTGGGGTTTGTGATGTCTGGGCTTGGGGGGAATTGGTTATTTCTGTGGCGGTGGCTTGAACCGGTTGCTGCGAAGGCGCTGAATCCTTCTGATATGGAGTGGAGTGGTGAATGATTGCGATGAAGGACAGAATGACTATAGATAACAACAGGATACAAAGACCTTTTTGCATTTTCCCTCCTTTCAAACATGGCCGTTTTTCGTCCCTTTGTTTTTTTGGAATTCCCTCTAATGCCTTATCTGGCCTTGATTGCAGAGGCAATCCTGTTTATGAAGAATATCCTCAAGTCTCTGTTTTTTGGGAGCATCTATGAAATTATTTTTTCTGAAATATATGACACATTTTAAAAATTATTATAAAAAACAAGCTGATAGCACTTAATATACCGTAGAAAAATCAAAAAACAACCCTAAAGGGTGCCATGTGTCAGCAATAAATAGATTTGTCCGGTTTCATAGCAAATGAATTGTCCATTTTTAAGCTCCTAACGCCCTAACCTAAAATGGTGACATATGTGCTAAGGATCGTAATGTGAGTGCAAGGGGAATCAGATTGCCTTTATCCAAAGAGTGCGGGTTCTGGGGCCGTCAAATTCACAGAAAAATATCCTTTGCCATGTGCCCAGGCATAAACCGCCTTTTTCAACTGGAACCAGTACAGATGACCCTGTCAAGGCTGTCTGAATGTGGGCAGGGGAATTGCCTTCCATGTGGCGGTAGTGCAGGTCAGGGGTGATGCGTTTCAGCGCATGAATCAGGTCTTCCCTGACCGCAGGGTCTGCGCCTTCATTGATGAGGATGCCTGCGGTGGTGTGGGGAATGAAGACCAGCACGATGCCATCCAATATGCCGAGGTCTGTGATCACCCATTGTACCTTATCGGTTACGTCTATGAGTTCTGTTGCAGTATGTGTTCTGATGGTTAATTGTTTCATTGCCGTCTTTGCTGCTTGAGAGATATTTGTTGGTGTGTTTTAGTATGGACATGGGCCGCATACATATACTTCCTCAGCACATAGCCAATAGAATCGCTGCCGGTGAGGTCGTTGAGCGGCCTGCGTCTATCGTAAAGGAATTGCTGGAAAATGCAATAGATGCAGGCGCTGACTCCATCACTGTGGAGCTGGAGGACGGCGGTAGGTCATTGATTCGTGTGCGGGATAACGGCTGTGGCATCGCCTTTGAAGACATTGCATTGACCATAGAGCGGCATGCCACAAGCAAGATACAGGATGAAGCAGGGCTGAATGCCATTTCTACGCTGGGATTTCGAGGCGAGGCCTTGCCGAGTATAGGTGCCGTGTCATTTCTCACTATTCAGTCAAGGCCTCAAGACGCCGTGTCTGGTGGATTTGTCAGTATCCGTTTCGGCAGGGATAAAAAACACGGGCCTGTGGGCTGCGCCCAAGGGACAACCGTGAGCGTGGAGGACCTCTTTTTGGAGTTGCCGGGCAGACGGCGTTTCCTAAAGGGTAAACAGACCGAATTGGGATATATTTCCATGGTAATGCGCAGGTTGGCCGCAGCATATCCGCATATAGCCATGGAACTCCGGCATGAGGGCAGGCGTCTTTTCGGGTTTCAAAAAAGAGACGGCGCCAGACGGTTGGAGCCTCTTGTAGGAGAGTCACTTTGCGCCGTATTTTTGTCGGCATCCAGCGTGATTCTCGGGGGTTATGAAATAGAAATGTATCTTGGGTCCCCTGAACACGCTGTGGCCAATACCAGGTCATTTCATTTCTTTTTAAACGGCAGGCCCATACGAGACGCCATGCTCTGGAAGGCTGTTACAGAGGCATATAGGGGTCTGCTCATGAAGAATTTTTTCCCTACAGGCGGCCTGTTTCTTCAATGTGATTCAGCTCTTGTGGATGTAAATGTGCATCCCAGTAAGCACGAGGTCCGTTTTGCGGAGCCAGATAAGGTCTATCGTATGGTTTATCATGCGGTGCAAAACGCCTTGAGGGGTGAGTCCCAAACTTCATTTTCATATAGGACGGCTTCTGCTTCTATATCTCAAACAGCCTCTTTACCAGAACCTGCCGTCTTGTCGTTGCAGTGGAATGTGCAGGAGCCGAAGCAAAGTGACTGGGGTAAGGTTTTGCAACAGTTGAATACAGAACATGCGGCGCTTGAGCCTGAGACATGTGTACCACGAGTTGAGATAGAGCAGCCATTTCAAATCATAGGGCAGATATGGCATAGTTACATTTTGGTGGAGATGGATTCGCAGCTCTTGATCGTGGACCAGCATGCAGCCCATGAGGCCGTTGTGTTTCAGTGGTTGCAGAAGACCATGGCAGAAAAGACATGGATGCTTCAACCTCTTTTGTTGCCTTTGATTCTTGAGCTCGATCTGAATCAAATGGCTATGCTTTACGAAGTGCAACCACTGTTGCAGGAATTGGGTGTTACACTGGAGCCGTTTGGTCCGTTTCAGGCAAAAGTGACGACCTTACCCGATTGGCTGTCACAGAAGGCAAATGTGGAGAAGCTGCTTCATGACATTCTCAGGCTCCTGACAGAAGGCCGTGAGTCGTCACAGCCTCGTGTTTTGTATGACCATATCGCATCAATGGCCTGCGAGGATGCTGTTCAGACCGGTCAGACTCTGACTCGTGAAGAGATGCAATCTTTGATAAGAGATGTCTTGCGAATCGGGGCGACGCATTGTCCTCATGGCAGGCCTATTTTTTTTCAGATGAGCAGACAGGAACTGGAGAGGCTTTTGGGGCGGCGATGAGAATTTTACAGGCCAGATCTTTACAATCAGTCCTGTGCATATTAAATATATAAATTTATCAAAGATGCAGCCTGCCCATAGCTCAACTGGATAGAGCAACGGCCTTCTAAGCCGTAGGTTGGGGGTTCGATTCCCTCTGGGCAGGCCATTTTTTTATAGAGCTGCCCTGCTGTTATATTTTCCCACAAAATTTCAAGTTTGTGAAAAAATGAATTGCCATTCAGCAAAATGTGTGGTAAGCATCTTTCTCAATAAAGATATCGGGGCTTCGGACGCGTAGCTTGACAAAATACTTTCCTTATAGTATCAGGAAAAGATTAAGTTAACAGCTTGCGAAAAATAAAAACTCATCAGGAGGAATGTTATGGCAACAATAGAGTACAAGGGTAAGTCCTATGATGTCGATGAAGACGGCTTCTTGACAAAAGGCATGGAGCAATGGGACGAGAACTGGGTTGAGTATGTGAAGACTCAGGAGGGTATCTCCGAATTGACCGATGAACACAGAAAGTTGATCGATGTTCTTCAGGACTACTTCAAGAAAAACGGTATCGCCCCCATGGTCAGAATCCTTTCCAAGACCACAGGGTTTCCGCTCAAGAAGATTTATGAGCTGTTCCCATCGGGCCCTGGCAAGGGAGCTTGTAAGATGGCTGGTCTTCCCAAGCCCACTGGTTGCGTGTAGTCTTTCGTATAACCTTTACGTTTTTAACTCAACGAGGCCGTGCTCATAGAATGAGTCACGGCCTCTTTTATTTTTGCCTTGTAACTGATCAGTCCGTTTAAAAATACCGTCAAGAATGCCGCGGCTTCGGAGCAACTGGCTGGTAGATGTTTTAAAAGGATTTTCTCTGCAGAGTGGGCAGATAATTGTTTAGGACATCCTGTACCAGCCGAGTGTTCAGGCCCTTCTGAATGCATAGTATGCCATCCATGACCATTCTTTTGTGTATCTCTTCCTCAAGGCTTCGTCGTTTGAGTTTGTCTGCAATGGGGAGAAAGATCAAGTGAGCCAGTAATGCCCCGTACAGTGTGGTCAAGAGGGCGACCGCCAGGCCTGTGCCCACCTTGGACGGGTCATGCAGATTTGCCATCATGGAAACCAGGCCCACCAGAGTACCCAGCATACCAAATGCAGGCGCGGCCTCTCCCATGGCTATGAAGATGTTTCTGCCCACAGTATGGCGTTCCAGGGTCATTTCTATCTCTGTTTCAATGGTGTTTTTGATAAAATCGGCCGAATGGCCATCTGCACAGAGCAGGGCCGCCCTTTTCAAAAAAGGGTCGTGAATAACGAAGTGTTCCATTTGCAGAATACCTTCCTTGCGCGTGAAATTGGAGAGCGCCAGAATTTCCTTGACGAGGTCATCTATGGGAGTTGTCCTGAGGGTGAAGGCCTTGGCTGCTATTTTGAAGGCGTTTAGAATATCTTCAAGATTGAAACGAATGAAAGTGGTGGCGATGGTACCGCCGAATACGATCATGGCCGCAGGCAGATCGATATATATGCCCACATTTCCGCCCATCAAAATGGCGGAGGCTATGAGCAGCAGCCCAAATAACAACCCGCCAGTAGTGCCTCTATCCATGTCTTTTGTCCATCGTGGTTGTTATCCCTAAAACACCATCTAACCACCTAAATGACGCATAATTATCCTATTATTCGGATTGCTTTGCTTGATAGTGATGGTTTGTTATTAACAAATATTATTTTCCTGAATTTCCAGCATTAACGGCTTGTTTGTTTCTTTTAGACAGTGGATGTTTGAATATTGGAGCGGTTTTAAATACCGCTCCAATAAAGCCAGTCGCTATATGCCTGTCGGGAACTTGGGTAGGTCCTTCAATGCCTCTGCAATCTTTTCTTCAGGATATTCGTAATCCACCAGTTTGCCATCCAGATAGTCGTCATAGGCCGCCAGATCGAAGTGTCCATGCCCGCTAAAGCAGAACAGAATGCATTTCTCTTCGCCGGTTTCCTTGCACGTCAACGCCTCGTCTATGGCCCCTTTGATGACATGTGATGTCTCAGGCGCAGGCACAATGCCTTCTGTACGGGCAAACAACAGGGCTGCCTCGAAGATCGGTTTCTGTGTATATGCCCTGGCCGTGATAAGTCCGGATTGAACCAGATTACAGAGCACTGGCGCATCCCCATGATAACGTAATCCCCCTGCATGAATGCCAGGAGGTTCAAATGAGTGCCCCAGCGTGTGCATGAGCATGAGCGGAGTCATGCCTGCCGTATCGCCGTAATCATAGCGGTATTGGCCTTTGGTAAGGGTCGGACAGGATGCCGGCTCGATGCCGATGAGCTCCACGTTACTCTTGCCTTTGATTTTATCCCTGGCAAATGGAAGGGCGATGCCGCCGAAATTGGAGCCGCCTCCTACGCAGCCAAGCACGATATCAGCCTTGTCCTCAGCCAGTGCCAATTGTTTCTGTGCCTCAAGCCCTATGACCGTCTGATGCAGAAGCACGTGGTTGAGCACGCTGCCCAGGGCATAATTGGTGTCCTCGTGAGTGGCTGCATCCTCCACGGCCTCTGAGATGGCCATGCCGAGGCTGCCTTTTGTGTCTGGATTCTTGGCCAGGGCTGCACGGCCCACGTTGGTCCTGTCTGTGGGAGATGGATATACCTCTCCGTCCCAGACATGCATAAGAATACGTCTGTATGGCTTTTGATGGTAGCTGACCTTGACCATATAAACAGTGCATTTAATGCCGAAGAGCTTGCAGGCAAAGGAAAGGGCGCTTCCCCATTGTCCTGCGCCTGTCTCAGTGGCAAGGCGCTGTACTCCGGCCTTTTTGTTATAATATGCTTGCGCTACAGCGGTGTTGGGTTTGTGGCTGCCAGGAGGGCTGACGCTTTCGTTTTTGTAGTATATGCGGGCAGGTGTGCCCAGGGCCTTTTCCAGGTTTCTTGCGCGATGTAGGGGCGATGGTCTCCAGAGTTTGTATATCTCTTTAACTTCACTCGGTATCTCTATCCAGGTGTCGGAGGACATCTCCTGCGCAATCAATGCGTCCGGAAAGATGGGTTTCAGGTCGTCAGGTGTGACCGGTTTACCTGTGGCCGGATGTAGCGGCGGTGCCAGAGGAGTCGGCAGTTCTGGCAATATGTTGTACCAGGCATCGGGCATCTCTTTTTCGCTCAGATAAATCTTGTAGCTTTCATTCATGTAAGTATCTCCTAATGATTAATGATAAATGCGGTCGTTTTTTTGTCTTTCAACAACAGGCGATTATATGTAATTGCTGTCAGATGGTCGATGTATATCACCCTATTTGAAAGAATAAACGAATGTACACCATACGTTCTGACCTTCGGGTTTGTTTTTGGTCTCGAATTCCCACTGACTGCGCAGAGTGAACATCATATTCTGATATTGATACCAGATGCCTGGACCAAGGGCCCAGACCTGTGATTGATCCCCTTCCATGTTCTTCAATGCGTCCTGAAGTGGGACTGGAAAGCGATTTAGGCCGTGAAAATCGTCATTTTTGACCTGTCTGTAATAATAACCGCTCATACCCAGCCGTAACTCAGGAAGAATCGCATAAGAGGCATTGAAGTCCACATGGAATTCGCCTCCCGGCGTCCGGTCAAAGCTCACAGGTGCACCGGATATGTAGTTGTCCTGTCGTGTGTTGAAATCGTACATGAACTTGGCGGACAACTCCAGTTCCTTTGTGGGAAGCCAGGTGGCTGCTAATACGGGTTCTATGGTCCAGAAATTTCTGCCCATGGCAGTCAGATTGCGCTCACTTTCATTGGAGAAAGGAACATATATATCCGTGCCAAATACCATGTGCAGTCGTCCTTCCAGCAGATGCCATGTGAGAATGAAGGGATCATAGATAAGATATGGCGTATCAACAGAGGAATAATGCCTTTTGCCACGAGGCCCTACCGGTGCATTGAAGTCCAGAATGCGGTCCGTGGCCAGTAAAAAGAGATGCTGGCCGTAGTTTGCGCCCAGAAGCTGATAGTTCGATATCCAGATGAGGCGTAACACCTCTGCATATACGGATGCATCATTTAACAGTCCGGAGTCATGACCCTTGGCGTTTTTCAACTCATCGGCGTTGTAGTAATAGAGATAATTCACCAGATGAATGCCTGGAGGCGGTGCAGCGCCGGCAAAGAACGACTCGGCGCCGTTGGGATATGTCTCGCCTCCGCCTGCCTGAGCGTTGCCGTTAAGGCCGGCGCATGTCAATGTTGCGGCCATACAGCTGGTTACACAAAACCGCAGAAAACCCTTAAAAAAACCTCTCCCCATATTCCCCTCCTTAAAAATAGAGCGAGCTCGTTCAATAACTCGCTAAGCCTTGAAAATTAACGTATTGCAAAGATACTAATTTTT
>CAYRSX010000007.1:0-44489 GCA_964427245.1 uncultured Desulfobulbaceae bacterium
CCTGCCCTCTGCAAAGCTGATTCGAATGAAAGGGTGTTTTTTGCTCCAAGTCCAGTTGTTTTCCAGATACAGGCCATCAAACAACCCTTTGTTGCCGGAAAAGGCCTCGGCCAGCGTATCCAGAAACCGGGACTTTCCAAACCTGCGGGGACGAGAGTGAAAGAAATACTTGACGCTTTCGGCAAGTTTTGCTACCAGAGGTGTCTTGTCCACGTAATTGTAGTCGTCTTCTCGTATGTGACTGAATGTCTGTATGCCGATGGGAAGTTTTTCGCGTTTCATGGCTGCACCTCATAGCAGAGGAGAAATTTCCCCCTACATTAACGTTTAATTGCGAAGTGTACTCACCGTATTTTTTTGTATTATACACGAATGGCCATAAAAAATCGTTACAAAAAATAACAGGATGTATTGCTTTAAGATTTCTCGCTGCGCTCGAAATGACAACAACGTTTCTATTGTAGTAAGACTGCTGCACCACGTGGGTTTATAGGCATGGCGGACGCTCGAAATGACAACAACGTTTCCATTGTAGTAAGTGCTTCAAAGGGTGAAATGGTTTTCCTTACTTATGCCCAAAATGGAGTTTTCAATGGAAGGTTAAACCAAGTCACTTTGTAGGCAGTGGGTTGAGGGGAATTTTGGTGCTTGAATAAGATTTTTTTTGGAATATATTGAATTATTATAAATCATTCTCAATATAAAAATATAAAAAAACAAAATATGAAGACCACAATGCCAAAACCAGCCGTTTTTTATCATATTCTTCTTGTTTGTGTCCTTTTTTTCAACACATCCACTGCCTTTGCAAAGGACGTCTTGAAGTTAGGCGTTCTGGCAGAATATGACTCAGAAAAGGCATCCGTATATAGGCTTTATAAGCCTGTTGTCGATGCCTTGAATGCCAAGTCTTTTCCCTTGGACATAAACATGGAAGTTCTGAACATGCAGGAGATGAACTCCAGAGCGGAGAATAATTCCATAGACATTCTCATCTCCAATCCTATACATTATACCTTGTTACTTAAGAAATATAGCAACCTAAAACCTCTGGCCACTCAAATAGTGTCACTAAATGGGCTATCCACTTTTTTAGTGGGAGGAGTCATATTTACTCGTTTCGACAGACAAGACATAAACAGATTGGAAGATGTCTACAACCACACGATTGCAATTCGTGGAAAGTATTTTTGGGGGTGTTTCGCCATTCCTGCCCAGGAACTTTTGCATGCAGGTATAAAAATTACTCAGTTGAACGAGTCTGTTTTAGAATTTGGCACCACTGACGCAGTGGTGCAGGCCGTGTTGAAAGGCGAAGCGGATGTGGGCATGTTGCGCACAGGTCTTTTAGAGGTCTTGTTTTCTGAGGGGAAATTAAGACCATCAGAAATCAAGATTCTAAATGAGCAGCAATCTATAGAATTCCCATTTATTACATCCACAGTCCTGTATCCAAATTGGCCTGTGTTTGCCATGCCTCATGTAAATGAGAGTGTTTGTAAAAATTTTGCACGGGCCCTGCTTGGCCTTAAACTCCCTGCACATTCTTCTGGTTCATCTATTGTAGGATTTACTCTGCCTTTTAGCTACGCATCAGTAACAACTCTTTTGACTGAGCTGGAATATTCGGGCTTCAGCCCTCTGGAATTCTTTTGGAATGGCCTTCTTTACCGACATAAAGGGCAGGCATATGTGATTTTGGGGAGTCTGATTCTCATCTGCTCCCTGATATTGCTTCTGGGACTGGTCTTATTGAAAATTAATAAAGAAAAGGCCCGCATAAAGACCATGTTAAATGGCATGCCATATCCTGGGCTGTTGGTAAATGAAGCACATCGAGTAATCGCCGTAAATGAGGCTGCAAAAAACTTGTTTCATGCTCGAGAGGGCGCCTACTGCTGGGAACAGCTTTGGCATGCAGAATTTTTGCCTGAGGAGCAAAAGAGACAATATGAACGTTTAGGGCCTGATTCCAATATGTGCTGCATATTTTGCGAAGCACAACGGGCAGTAACGAGTGGTAAGCCTATCTCTCGTGAATTATTTATAAACGGTCGGTATTGGGAATCCTGGTGGATACCAGTGGATTCCTTTACCTTTTTGCATTATTTTGTAGATATCACTACTCATAAAAACAGGGAAAGTGAACTAGAAAAGACGCATCGGTTTTTAAGGGATATAGCAGATGTGGTGCAGGATATGATATGGGTAAAGGACGTCAACAAACATTATCTCTTTGTGAACAAGACGATATGTGAAAAACTGCTACTGGCAAAGGACACAGAAGAGCCAATAGGAAAGACAGATCTCTTTTTTGCTGAGCGAATTCGCGCTGAAAGACCGGACGATAAAACGTGGCATACCTTTGGCGAGCTCTGCCAGGATTCAGATAACATCGTGATTTCAACTAAAAAACCTGGAAGATTCGAGGAATTTGGCAATGTGCGTGGCAAATATCTGTATCTGGACGTGATTAAGGTGCCATGTTTTGATGAAAACGGTCAACTTATGTTCGTAGTAGGTTCAGCTCGAGATATAACACATGACAAGAAACTGCAACAAGAAAAGGAGTTGTTTGAAAAACAAATACAACAGAGTACAAAGATAGAGGCCGTGGGCATAATGGCCGGAGGCATTGCACACAACTTTAATAACATACTTCAGCTGATCATTGGTTATGCTCAACTTCTATCGCAGAGATTGCCAGCAAAGGATGAAGTCGCCGAACGGAGCTTGAATCAGATACTGCAATCCTGCGAAAGGGCCGTTGTGCTTGTGCGCAGTCTCATGTCCTTTTCACGCAAAGATGAATATGTGAGCATAGAATTAAATCTCAATAATGAGGTCTTAACTGTGCAGCAGATATTAAATGACACCCTTCCCAAGGCCATAAAACTGAATATCGATCTGGAACAAAATCTTTGGACCATCAAGGCTGATGCGATACAGCTTCAAACAGTGCTTTTGAATTTGGCCAACAATGCTCGGGACGCCATGCCTGAAGGTGGCGTATTTAGTATGGCTACACGCAATGTTCCTGTTTATGGCCGACCTGATAAGCAAAATGCAAGTCCTTGGCTGGCTGAGAGTGATTATGTGCTCTTAGAGGTCTCCGACACCGGTTGTGGCATGAGTGAAGAAACTCTGAAACACCTGGGAGAACCATTTTTTACAAAAAAAGAGATGGGAAAAGGTACAGGGTTGGGGCTGTTTTCTACATATGGCATAGTGAAGTCATTGAGAGGCCATATCTTTGTTAAGAGTGTATTGGGCAAGGGCACCACGTTTGAGATATACCTTCCTGTTGTCAGGAGAGAAAGCCTGCCTCTAATGGACAACGCGTTTGCTTCTGCGAAGCCCACCTCGAGGAATGAGCAACCAAAATGTAAGACCATTTTGCTCGTGGATGATGAAGCAGGCATTAGAATGCTGATAAGACAGGCATTGGAATCCAATGGATACTCAGTGTTGGAGGCAAAAAGCGGAGAGAATGCCCTGGAGATCTATAAATCTCTTGCTGAAAAGCCTGAAGAAAGTGCTGTGGACCTGGTGATTTTGGATCTGAACATGCCTGGGATGAGCGGGCAGGTCTGTCTGCAAGAGCTTCTGAAAATAGACAACAAACTAAAAGTGCTGGTGGCAAGCGGATATTCGGATAACGGTATTAAAGACACAGTGTTTTTTCTTGGAGCAGTAGGATTTCTTGTAAAGCCGTTCAAGTTAGATGTCTTGCTGAAGAAGGTCGATGAGTTAGTAGCTGCCTGATATCCCGAAAAATAGACATAGAAGATTGTCATTGCGGGCAAAGCGAAGCACCAAAGGCCTGTCATTCCGAGCGAAGCGAGGAATCTCGTCTTTTGTAATAAGATTGCCACGAACTCTTTAACTTCTCGCAATGACAGGTAAAATGCGGTAAATCTTAAGGTATGGGAGAATAACGCATAAATCATGTATCTGCGATGTGATGGCCTGTCTTATGCATATTCCAGTAACACTCTACCTGTTTTTCGAAATGTCCATCTTTCGTTGAATGAACCTGGTTTTTATAGCCTGTTCGGGCTGTCCGGTGTGGGCAAGAGCACTTTGGCCAGGCTTCTTTCTACAAGATACGCAGATAGAGACTTTGTCGGTAAAATTCACACAGACATGAAAAACATTCTCTATGCCCATGACTCGGAACGGCTGCCTGCCTGGATCTCCATAGAAAGGCATCTCTATGAAGTGGTTCCCTTAAAAAATCATGGGCTTTTGAAGCAGCTCATTTTGGAATACGGCCTAAAAGATGTAGTGCCTCAGCGTTTTTCCTCTCTTTCCATGGGACAAAAAAACCGAGTCAATCTAATTCGTTATCTGCTGCAGGATTGGGATATGCTCATAACAGATGAGGTGTTGGCCAATGTGGACGAACCTACTCGATATACCATCTTGTCCTCCATCAAGACCCTTTTTTCAAATCGCATAGTTCTTTATATCTCCCATAACGCCATAGAAGTGGTACGTTTTTCTAAAACTATCTTCGTGTTGCCGCAGATTGTGAAAAAGGGTGGGCTGATTGAAATGCAGGGCATTGACCAGCTTCCTGATGCAATACCCGATGAACAAACGGTGCAGACAAGGCTTTACGAGCTTTTAAAGGCCGCCGGCGCCGAAGCAGAGGCAGCATAGCATGAATGCACTTTTAAGCCGTTTATTTCAGTTCAGCATCATTTACGCCTGTTTTTTAGGATTACTCTGGCTGGCCAAGTATGGTATGGGGTTCTCAGATTACCTGATTCCCTCGCCCATGGAGTTTTTGCATGCAGTTCAAGAAGACGGTCTGAATTATCTCATCTATACCCTGAATACCTTGAGTGTGGCCGTTTACGGCCATATAATTGCCATTTTACTTGCCTCATCGATAGCTATAATCGGAAGCCTCAAATCCACCGTGGGGGCCGTGACACGTATGGCGGCCTACAATCTGCAGGCCTATCCCATCGTGGCGGTAAGCCCCATTATATTCATATTTTTGGGCGACGGTCTGGCCTCCAGGCTGCTCATCGCCTCGCTTATCTGCTATTTTCCGCTGCTGTTGAGCCTTTTGGGCATTCTTTCTCAGCCTGTGGCGGATGTGGAACACTTTTTTTGGGAAACAGGCAGACTCAATCACAGACTTAAGCTTACCATAAGGCTCTTTGAAAATCTGGACAAGCTTTTGACCGTGCTCACAGGCAGTGCCACTCTGGCCATGGTGGGCACCATAGTTGCGGAATTTCTGGCCGCCACAGCAGGCATCGGTCATGCAATCAAGATCGCCTTGTATCAGGACAATCTCGCCCGTATTTTACTTGCATTACTACTCATAGGCATCTGTTCATCCTTTTATCTGGCAGTGATAGAGATACTTGGTAACGTGGTTTCGAGAAACCTAAACAAAGACTGAAGTATGCAAACTATTATACGATTTTTATGTATTTTTTTGACTATGGCTCAGTGTTTATCAGGATGTTCATCAAGTGAAAGACCAGGAGATGATGTAAAATCACAGACACAACCCGTGGTATTGCGCCTCAAATGGCTTATAAATGTAAGTGCAGCAGGTGAGATATGGGCGCTCAAAAGCGGTATCTTTGAGAAGCATGGTTTGAAGGTGAAAATTAAGGAAGGCGGTCTGGAGCACAATGCCATCAAGGACATAGAGCTGGGCAGGGCGCAGTTCGGAGTGGCATCTGCCGATCAGGTGATTAGAGCCGTGGAAAGAGGGACGGATATAGTGGTCTTGGCCCAGATATTTCAAAAAAATCCTTTGAGATGGATATACGATGGCTCAAGATTACACATTCATCGGCCCGAGGACCTGAGAGGATTGACTGTCGGCATCACCTATGGAGGAAACGATGAGGCCATTTTTCGAGCATTGATGGCAAAATCTGGCATATTCAAGGAAGATGTAAAATTATATGCAGTGCGTCAGGACTATACGCCGTTTTGGAAGGGAGATGCACAGTTATGGCCTGTTTACAGCAATGTGGAAGGAATCGTGCTTGCCCAAAAGATGAAGGAGCACGGTCAGTTGCCCATGTTTTTCGATGCAGAGGTCTTTGGCGTTCATTTGGTGGCCAATTCCCTCATTACCTCACGCAAGCTTCATGATGAACAACCGGATTTGGCGCAGAGATTTCTTGAGGCGGTGCTGCAGGGTTGGAAGCAGACCGTTGACTCACAAAACGAGATGAGAGTAGCCGAGGCTGTACATGAGTTTGATAATTCAGTAGAGCTAACTGTTATACAGAAACAGCTGGCTGCTACACTAGAGCTTGTAGCACCAAACCATATTCCAATCGGTACTATTAATAGAGATGCATGGCAGTCCACCGAGGAAATCCTGTTACAGCAAGGCCTTATTTCCAACCCTGTACATATCGAACGCTTCTTGAAATAGGATTGACAGTCCGTTCAAAATCCACCGTCTGAAAGAAACAAACAAGGTCATGTCATTTCTACGAACGAAGTGCAGAAAGATTTCTCGCTGCGCTCGAAATGACAAAAATAAAAAAGGGCAGGCATTCCTTTAGGCATTGTCATTCCGAGCGAAGCGAGGAATCTTAATTTGTTGGGGCACGGCATGCCGTGCCTGTACCTGCGCTTCATTCGAAATGACAGGGTTTTCGCATAGTTTCTCGCAAGAACAAATGGTGGATTAAGGCTCAAAGGGTGAGGTAGTTTTTCTTACCTATGCCCAATATGGAGTTTTCACGGGGTTCTAAACTATTACACTCGCCGTCTGTTTCTTGAGTGGAATCTTTTTTACGCCCAGAAGCGTGGTCTGCATCCAGTCATACGCAAAGGACAGCAGGGCCTCGTCATTCGTCTTCAGGCGTTCCAGAAGCTCGTCAGATACCTCATAGACATTTAAGAATCCGCTTTCCAGCACAAAAATTCTAAATATATCCAGGTTGTAAGAGGCCATAAAGAACATCTGCAGAGTCTTGTCCGGCAGGGTGATGAACGGTCCCAGGGACTTTCTGCGCAGAATGATGTCCATCCAGCCCGCGTTCTTCTCTTCGTATGGCGTTACATTCTGGTCATTCAGCCACTGGGCCACAGTGCATTCAGTAGCCATTCCATGACCAAGGCAGTGAGACTCTTTGATCATGGCGAAAAAACGTTCATCCGCTGCCTCATCCCTATTGTGGAATATGCCGGCGCCGATGGGATAATACCTGCAACTCACAGGTCTGTCTTCATAGATGATACAGCCGTCTTTGCGCACAAAAGGGCAGGGGCGATCGGATTCATCCAGGGTTTTCAAAACAGGAATGGGTAGTTCCGTGCCGGGGATTACGTCCGGAACAGTATATAGATTGAGGAATTCCGCTGAAGACAATTCCAGACGCTGTTTCATGCGAAGTATGTCGTAAGGTGTGAGATAGATGTGTATGTTATGGCAACATTTAGTAAAACAGGCCAGTTCTTTGTCACATTGAAAGGAAAATGTGGTATTTTCATCCATGCGCACCGGAACTATGGGGTTTGATGTGATCTTACACTGTGTCATGAGGTGGTACTCCTTTATATCATTTTGTAATCTCTTCAAGTATCCATTTTTCTACTTCTGCCTGTGATGGCAGCCTGCCGGTACATTTTACTCTTTCGTTTACTACCAGAGTAGGAGTGGATATAACACCATAACGCCAGATTTCGTCCAGCTCCCGCACATGAAAGATGTCGGCCACGATATTTTTCTGTTGTAACACTTGCATTACAACCTCCTCGAGCCTGTTGCAGCTTACACATCCAGGACCGAGTATGCGTATGATGAGGTTCAAAGGTGATGTCCGGCTGTCTTCTGTATCGCCAGTATTACCGCCCAGCAGCTTAATGACTGCCTTAAGATAGGCATCTTTTTTTGTGAGTGGTATATAATTTCGTTCTTCAATGCGACTTAAAGCAAAATTGGCTGCATCTTCTATGGCCATGCCCTCAGCAATACGACTTTTGACGTCGTTCAATACGCCATCCAGACCTATGATGCCTATAGCCTTGCCATTTACCATAACGGTGCCGTCAGTGTGTCTGGTTTGATCGTTCATAGGCATCTCTCGCTTCATCCAGTTGTCTTCTTTCTCGCTGTTTGAATCTCAGACGAATGGGAACGTGGTTAATCCCCAGGTGTTCCCTGAATTGATTGGTCAGAAAACGAATATAGTAATTCGGCAGCATGTCGGGATAGTTGGCAAATATGAGAAATGTGGGAGGAGCGGAGCCGATCTGCGTAGTGTAATAGAGCTTCAGGTAATATCCCTTGGAGATGGGCGGAGAGCGTCTGGCCATCGCCTCTCGAAGGGCCTGGTTTACGGCGGCTGTCTTGAACTTGGCATTGAATTCCTCAAATATGCTGTCGATCAGGGAATAGACGTGGTCCACTCGCCAGCCGGTTTTGGCAGATATATTCAGGTGTGGAGTGTATGAAATGAAGCCCTTGGCTATTTCCAGTTCGTTTTTTCTGAGTTTCACCAGGGAAGGCTGATCCTTTATGACATCCCATTTGTTGTAAAGGGTTATACAACCACGACTGTGTTCCTCCACATAGCCGATCAGCCGCTTGTCCTGATCTGTGATGCCCTCTACGCTGTCCAGCAGCACCAGAACGATATCTGATGTGCGCACAGCCTCCAGCGATTTGAGAAGACTGAATTTTTCCACTCGATCCTTGACTCTGGCCTTTTTTCTTATGCCTGCTGTGTCCGTGAAGATGATATCAGGTTTGCCTTTGCGCTGCACCAGTGTGTCGATGGCGTCTCTTGTGGTGCCTGGAATGTCACTCACTATCATGCGTTCATAGCCCACCAGACGGTTGAGCAGAGATGACTTTCCAACATTAGGTCTGCCCACAAGGACTACGCGCACAGGGCGTTCCTGTTGAATCTGAGCGTCGCAACCCTCTATGCGCTGCTGGTCATGACCTTGCGCCTCCAGATCCTCCTGAGCCTCCATTGTCGTCAGCAGCTCAGGCGCAAATCTTTTGATATATCGGTGAATGGTCTGTAAAAGCTGTGGAATGCCGAGTCCATGGGCCGATGAAATGGGAATGACTTCGTCCACACCGAGTTCATAAAATTCTGCCACAGAATGGGAGGAGGCATCCATCTTATTGGCCGCCAGCAAAACCGGTTTGCCTGCGGTGCGCAGACGATGGAATATTTCCTGGTCATCTGCAATCAAACCATCCCTGCCATCCACCACAAAAAGCACGAGATTCGCTTCGGAGACGGCCTTCATGGCCTGTTCAATAATGGTTTTTTGAATTATGTCAGGACGTTTACTATATTCGGCTTCCAATCCTCCTGTATCCACCAGAGTTACCGGAATTCCATTTAACTCAAATGTGCCGTATCGCCTGTCGCGAGTGACGCCAGGAGTCGCATCGATAAGGGCATCACGAGTGCGCGTAAGGCGATTGAATAAAGTGGACTTTCCCACATTTGGCCGACCCACAAGGGCTATGATAAAATTTGTTTTTTTTTCATTCATGGAAATGAAGTTCTTTTTTGAGGGATAGAGTATTTAGCTTGATAAGAAAGCATCAATAATTTAACATAAATGGTAGCAGTAAAACAAGAGTGAGTGCTGCCTGTTCTGACTGTTAATAAACGCCATTATTGCTGGTAACCATGAATTCTGACAAAAATAATATAAAAAACAAAAAAAATCACGATTCCAAACCGCTGCCACTGCCTGTGCATGCTGAACGCGAGCACGATGCCATTGTGTTAAGCGAGATGGATCTGCTCAAGAAATATCTCAAGGAGATTGCCAGATATCCCCTGCTCACACGTGAAGAGGAAGACAGGCTCACCAAACTCTATTATGAGACCAAAGATCCTGCTATAGCATCCCAGATCGTAACAGCAAATCTGCGGCTGGTCGTCAAGATCGCCTTGGATTTTCAAAAGGCCTGGATGCAGAATTTTTTAGATCTGGTGCAGGAAGGCAGTTACGGTCTGATGCAGGCGGTCAAAAAATTCGATCCATACAAAGGCGTCAAGTTCTCATATTACGCCTCGTTCTGGATCAAGGCATATATTCTGAAATTCATCATGGACAACTGGCGATTGGTTAAGATCGGCACTACTCAGGCTCAGCGCAAGCTCTTTTATAATCTGCATAAAGAAAAGAATAAATTACATGCATTGGGATTTGAACCGGTCCCCAAACTCATTTCTGAACGGCTGGATGTATCGGAAAGGGATGTGGTGGATATGGAACAGCGCATGGGATCATGGGAGGTCTCTTTTGACGCACCAATCACCAGTGATTCCGAAGATACGCAGCTTTCTTTTCTGCCCAGCCATGATCCGCTTCCGGACGCAGCCATTAGCCAAATGGAGATATCAGAGCAATTAAACAGATATCTTCAGGAGTTTTTAAACTCCCTTGACGAAAAAGAGCATTTTATCTTTGAGAACAGGTTGTTGTCGGAAGAATCCAATACATTGCAGGAGCTTGGTGAGAAATTCGGTGTATCGCGAGAACGTATTCGTCAGATAGAGACAAGGCTTAAAAAGCGATTTAAGGCCTTTCTCGAGGAGAGAATACCGGATATCAGCACATATGGAAGTGTTTTTGAAAGGGATTGAGAACATGAAATTATATCGAATTGTGTTATTTTGTTTTTTATTCAATCTGGTATGCAATACTGACAGCACATTTGCGGCGGACAATGCCAAGACAGAGGCCTATGCCAGATTCATGCAAGCGGTCATGGAAAATGCGGCGGGCAGGCACGAGAATGCCATATCGGACCTTGAAGATGCCCTTTCCAAGGACAAAACTGCTTCGGCTATACTGCTGGAACTGGCGAATACCTCATTTATGTTAAACGATGTCAAAGGCGCAGAGACGTGGCTGAACCGTCTTTTGCAGAAGGAACCAGACAATCTAAGGGCAAAATCCATGCTCGCCCGCATTTATGCCTCCACCAATCGGGATATGGATGCCCTTTCACTTCTTGAATCCGTGTTAAAAGGTGCAACGGATGACAAAGAGGCATTGTTCATGGCTGGCATGGTGTATGCCAAGGAGCGAGATTATGCAAGGGCCATCGATGTATTTAAGAGGCTGGCAAATATGCCGGGGAAAGAGGCTGTCACCGCCAATTATTATCTGGCCTTTTTCTACAAGGAACTTAAAGACTACTCGAAGGCCATTCAATGCCTTGAAAAAATACTGGACATCAACCCTACTGCTGCATCAGTTCATCTGGCCCTCGGCAGTATCTATGAAGCCATGTTCGAGGCAGACAAGGCCATCACTGAATATAAGGCATATCTGGCTATGGAACCGGATGACATACGAGTAAAAGAGCAGATTGTAAGGATACTGCTTCAAATCGGCAAAAAACAGGAGGCTATTTCCTATCTCGAAGAATTAAAACAGGATTCAAAGGCTGCCATTCAACTTGCCATTTTGTATATGGATGAGAACAAGTTCTCCGAAGCAGTGAATGTATTATCTGATCTGGCCAAACAATATCCGAATAACGGCCAGATCCTATTCCCTCTGGCACTGGCATATGAACGCTTGGGAGATTACTCCGCCGCTATGAGATTATTACAGGCCATTTCACCTTCGGATGAATTTTATGTGGAATCTCAGCGATATCTGGCTGTGTTGACAGCCCGAAGAGGCAACCTGAATGAAGCGATCACCATACTACAGGATAGACTCAAAGAAAGACCAAATGTGAAGGAATGGCTTCTTGCCATTTCATTATTATATGAAGAGGCCGAAAAACTGAACGAGGCCTCCGCCTGGCTTAAAAAGGCGGAGGAGTTATATTCAAACGATGCACAGGTTATGTTTCAAAGAGTGATGCTGTTAGACAAGCAAGGGCAAAAGGAACAGGCGGTGCAATTAGCAAAAAAAATCCTTGGAACCAACTCACAAAACGTCATGGCCATGAATTATATAGGTTATTCCTATGCGGAACAAGGAATAAATCTGGATGAGGCCGAAAAACTCATCAAAGATGCCATTGCTCTGGAACCTGATGACGGCTATATCATCGACAGCCTCGGATGGGTATATTTCAAGAAAAAAGAATTTGATCATGCCCTGTTAAATCTTGAAAGGGCGCATGAACTGATTCCTGATGACCCTACAATTATTGAACATCTGGGGGATGTGTTTTCAGCCAAAGGTATGTATGATGATGCACGCAAAATGTATGAAAAGGCATCGGAGTTGACAAAGAATTCATCGGATAAAGATAGGCTCACCCTGAAACTATCTACGTTACCCGTTCAAACCAAATAGCATGGGATTTTCAGGCTCATTTTAAGGATTTTTCTGTAATACATACTATATTATTTATGGAGTAATTATGTTTTTTAATATTTTCACAGGATTATTTTCAAAGGACCTGGCAATAGATCTTGGAACCGCTAATACATTAGTATATCTGAAAGGCAAGGGTATAGTTCTTCGGGAACCTTCCGTTGTAGCCGTCAAAAAAGACGGCAGGGGAATCGACAAGGTACTGGCGGTGGGCAACGAAGCAAAAAAAATGCTGGGCAAGACACCCATAAATATCATAGCTATTCGTCCCATGAGAGACGGTGTCATAGCGGATTTCGAGATCACGGAGGCCATGCTACGCTATTTCATTCAACGGGTGCACAATCGCCGCACTCTGGTCAGGCCGCGAGTCATAGTGAGTGTGCCTTCCGGCATCACGCAGGTGGAAAAAAGGGCGGTAAGGGAATCCGCGGAATCAGCCGGGGCCCGTGAGGTCTATCTCATAGAGGAACCCATGGCCGCCGCCATCGGTGCAGGGCTGCCCATTACAGACCCTGCGGCGAATATCGTGGTGGATATCGGAGGCGGCACAACTGAAGTGGCTGTTATATCTCTGGCCGGCATAGTTTACAGTAAGTCTGTAAGAGTGGCTGGCGACAAGATGGACGAGGCCATCGTTCAGCATATCAAACGGCGTTATAACCTGCTCATAGGTGAATACACGGCTGAAAACATAAAGATGCAGATAGGAAATGTTATGCCTGCCCCGCCTTATGAAGAGATGGAGATAAAGGGCAGGGATTTCGTAACAGGCATTCCCAAGACGGTCAGAATAGACGCCAATGAGATCGGCGTAGCCATTACGGAACAGGTGGCAGCCATCGTCGAGGCGGTTAAAATTGCCCTGGAGCAGACTCCGCCCGAACTGGCAGCGGACATAGTGGACAGGGGTATAGTACTCACTGGCGGAGGAGCGTTGTTGAAAAATCTCAATAAATTACTGGAAAAAGAGACAGGGCTTCCTATTATCATAGCAGATGATCCGCTTTCTTCTGTTGTTTTGGGTTCAGGCAAGGCCCTTGACAACATAGACATTCTGAAAGAGATCGCCATCTATTGATTTCACTTAACTCTTTTTTTAAAAATGGCATACTTCACTATCCGTTAGACAATTGTAATGAGGCTACTTTGAGCAAGCAAAGGCCTCGTGTATGGGCAGGTACTTTCAATCGCATGAACGGAGTGAGCCCAGTGCCATACGACAGTCTAAATGTATCCTTTCATGTGGGCGATGATGTGAGCCGTGTTCAGCAAAACAGAGAGATAATCAGGCTGGCGGTGGGCGCTGATTATCTGGTATCAGCGTGTCAATCCCATGAAGACCGTATAGCCATTATAGATTCCTATGTGCCTGAAAGTCATCTTTTAAATATAGACTGCCTGATCACTCATGTCGGGGGATTGGCCATAATGATACAACATGCGGACTGTCAGACCGTAGGGCTCTATGACCCGCTGAACTCTGTTATAGCCAACATACATTGTGGCTGGAGGGGCTGTGTAAACGGCATCGTAGGAAAGGTCATACAAGAGATGACAAAGACATATGGAACCGATCCAGCGGTTCTCAGGGCCTTTATCGGCCCTTCAATGGGTGGGTGCTGCGGGGAATTCAGAGCATGGCAGGAGATATTTCCGCCCCGTTTCCAGGCCTATATGGTAAAGCCGGCATATTTTGATCTGCAGAGCCTTACACGAGACGATCTGTTGAATGCAGGGCTTTCTTCAAACAATATCATTCTTCCAAATATCTGTACCGTATGTTCCCGGGAGTATTTTTCGTATCGTAGAGAAAAAAACACGGGCAGATGCGCCACTGTTATGGTGTTACATTGATTCAATACAAGGGAGCTGTGAAATATGCGTCAAAAGGTTACTGAAATTATTGTCAAGACCTTTCAAACTGCTTGTCAGAAGGGATTGCTGCCGAAAATGCCTTTGCCGAAAGGCCATCAGATTTCCTATCCCAAACAACGGGAACATGGGGATATCGCCAGCAATCTTGCAATGGTATCGGCTGGCCAGGCCAAGATGTCACCACGCGTCATAGCGGGCATATTGGTCGACTTGTTAAAAAACGAACCCGTGTTTTCAAAGATTGAGATAGCTGGGCCGGGATTTATCAATTTTTTCATATCTGATGCATACTGGCAGGAAAATCTGCTGGAGATAAACAGATTGGCCGAAGATTATGGCAAAAGCAAGGTAGGTGATGGCAAAAAAGTGTTGGTGGAATTTGTAAGCGCCAACCCTACCGGCCCGCTTCATGTGGGGCATGGCAGGGGAGCGGCCGTAGGAGATTCCCTGTCACGTATTCTTCGTCATGCCGGTTTTGAGGTGAAACGGGAGTATTATATAAACGATGTAGGCAATCAGATGCGAACCTTGGGTTCATCTGTGTATCTCAGATATCAGGAACTCTTGGGAAACGCCATTGAATTCCCCAAAGATTATTATCAGGGTGATTACATAAAGGAAATCGCCGCAGGCATTCTCAACGAGAAGGGAAGGGTATTTGCGAATGCGCCTCTTGAGGAATGCCTGCAATTCTTTATAGATCGTGCTGTCCATGAAATCTTCACAGGCATTAAACAGGATCTGTCAGATTTTGATGTGGGTTTTGAAAACTGGTTCAGCGAAAGAACCCTGCATGACTTCGGCCTGGTACAGTCCACCATTCAGGAGTTGATGGACAAGGGGTTCATTTATGAGCAGGACGGTGCCCTCTGGTTCAAAACCACCGAGTTTGGAGACGAAAAAGACCGTGTGGTTAGGCGTTCCAACGGTGTTCTAACCTATTTTGCCGCGGACATGGCATATCACAGGCAAAAGATATCCCGTAATTATGATATGATGGTGAATATCTGGGGTGCTGACCATCATGGCTATATCCCCCGTATCAAGGCGGTGGTGCAGGCCCTTGGTGTGAACCCTGAACGCCTCAAGATCTTGCTGGTGCAGTTCGTAACTCTTCTGGAAAACGGAGTCCCGAAGTCCATGTCTACGCGTTCAGGAGAATTCATAACCCTTCGAGAGATCTTGGACGAGGTGGGAAAGGATGCCTGCCGGTTCATGTTTCTGACGCGCAAGGCCGACAGCCATCTGGATTTCGATTTGGAGGTAGCTAAACAGCAAACTCAGGAAAATCCTGTTTATTACCTTCAGTATGCCCATGCCAGGCTTACCAGTATTTTAAGAAATGCAGCAGAACATGGTTGCCGGCTTTCTTCAACGGACAACCTGAATCTGTCTCTTCTGAATACTCGAGAGGACATCGATCTGCTCAAACATCTGGCGGTCTTTACAGAGGTCGTAGAGGATAGCGCTCTGAGCTTCGAACCCCATAAAATCAGTTACTATCTCACTGAACTTGCGGGGTTGTTCCATGTGTATTATACAAAACATCGTTTCATAGACGCTGATGCAGGACTGACAAGTGCAAGACTGTTTTTGGCCAGGGCTACAAAACAGGTGCTTAAAAACGGTTTGAAACTTCTGGGTGTAACAGCCCTGGAAAAAATGTAGAAACTTAAAGAGGAGGTCCATCAAATGGCAAGAAATGATTCTTCCAACAATGGCAAAAAGTTTCAATTCCAGATGGGGTGGGGTGGAATTGCTGCTATCTTTTTTTCTACGGTATGTGTGCTGTTATGGATATTTGTCCTGGGTTTCTGGGCAGGGCAGCGTATCACCGAGAAGAAATATGCACAGGGTGCCTTTTTGCAGCAGGCACAGCCCATAGCCCCTGAAACGGCTTCGCCGCCTTCGGCTACTGGATCGACATCTTCACAGGAACCCAGGCAGGTGGAAGACACTCATACAGGGACTCCAAGTTCAGCTGTTCCACTGGAACAGGTGGCAATGCCCACTGATCAACTGGCTCAAGAGCAACCTGTAAAACCGGAGCTTGCTGAACCAATCAAGCCTATAAAACCAGAGATCAAACCTGAGTCGATACCTACAAAACCTGTTGTGTCAGAAAAGCATGCAATTACGGAAGCAAAACCTGTTGCCGAGAAGCCAAAAGCGCCCGTCTCTGCACCAACAGTTAAGGAGACCAAGCCAGCACAAGGCCATGAAGCTACCAAAAAGGAGGTTAAACCCTCGACTTCGGCCAGTGACGTAGCTAAGGTGGAGGAAAAGATAAAGAAGCTGGAGGAGAAAAAGGCAGGCGCATTACATATTGAAGCTAAATCTGCTTCTGCAGAGACAGAGTCTAAATCGGCTGCATCGGGCAGTTATTACGCCCTGCAGGTGGCTGCATTTAAAGACAAGGCCCAGGCGGAAACAGAACTGAAAAAATTTGAAAGCAAGGGGCTTAAAGGCAGGATTCGCACCGTGGACCTCGGACCTGAGAAAGGCACGTGGACTCGCGTATATGTGGGTAGATATGAGACCGCTGAAAAGGCAAAGGCGGCCCAGGCTGAGCTGGCTTCCCATGGCCATTCCAAGCCTTCATATATCGTGCTTTTGCAGGATTGAGGTGGCGTATTTGTGAGCATTTGGGGTAATGGAATTTTTCAGAGGAGTATTTCAACTCATGTTGTTCGTTCTCTGTTTGTGGGGCGTGGATTGAAATAAATAAAATGATAAGAAAGGCCAAAATCAACGATATCAAGACTATTCATGGTCTGTTGGCCTCGTTTGCCTCCAAAGGGCTACTTCTGCCACGCTCTTTAAGCGAGCTGTATGATCATATCAGAGATTATTCGGTGCTGGAGAACGACAATGGAGAGTTGATCGGAGTGGTTGCCCTTCATATCTGCTGGGAGAACCTTGCGGAGATACGTTCTCTTGCTGTCAGGGAAGACCAGCAAAAAAGGGGGCTTGGCAGGGAGCTTGTGCAGTATTGTCTAAACGAGTCAAAGATGTTAGGTATTACACGAGTTTTTACTTTGACCTATCAGGAAGATTTTTTCAAAAAACTTGGGTTTAAATCCATAGATAAATCGTTATTACCACATAAAATATGGGCGGATTGCATAAGATGTCCTAAGTTTCCGGACTGTGATGAACATGCCCTGATAATGGAGCTTTGATTTTACTCATGCTAAACAAAATGCTGACCAAGATATTTGGCACACAACATGAACGTGAAATAAAAAAGATCATGCCACTGGTGCATACCATCAATGAACTCGAACCCAGTATTTCAAGCCTGTCTGACGAACAATTGGTTGCAAAAACGCCGGAATTCAAGGAGCGTTTGGACAAAGGAGAATCCCTGGACAGTCTCTTACCTGAGGCGTTTGCCGTAGTGCGTGAGGCATCCAAGCGTGTGTTGGGCATGCGGCATTATGATGTCCAGCTTATAGGCGGTATTGTGCTGCATCAAGGCAAGATAGCGGAAATGAAAACAGGTGAGGGTAAGACATTAGTCGCTACCCTGGCTGTTTATCTCAATGCCCTCACTGGAAAAGGCGTACATGTAGTAACAGTCAATGACTACCTGGCCAAACGTGACTCCGAATGGATGGGGCAGATATATCGTTTTCTGGGCCTTACGGTGGATGTGATAGTCCATGGTCTGGACGATGTGCAAAGAAAGGCCGCTTACAATGCGGATGTCACCTATGGCACTAATAATGAATTCGGTTTCGATTATCTGCGGGACAACATGAAGTTTTCCCTTGAAGACATGGTGCAGCGTGATTTTTATTACGCCATAGTGGACGAGGTGGACAGCATACTAATCGACGAGGCCAGAACGCCCCTCATAATCTCAGGGCAATCGGAAGATGCTACAGACCTCTATTACAAGGTGGATCGCATCATTCCGCCATTAAAAAAGGATATCCACTATACAGTGGACGAAAAGGCCCGAAATGCGGTCTTGACAGAAGAAGGGGTTCAGTTCTGTGAAAGGCTCTTGAGGGTCTCCAATCTCTACGATCCGGCAAATGCTGAACTGCTTCACCATGTTCAACAGGCATTAAAGGCCCATGTGCTGTTTCAGAAGGATGTGGATTACATTGTAAAAGACGGTCAGGTCATCATAGTCGATGAATTTACGGGCCGTGTCATGCCAGGTAGGCGCTATAGCGACGGTCTTCATCAGGCATTGGAGGCAAAAGAAGGAGTCAAAATAGAGTCTGAGAACCAGACGCTGGCATCCATCACCTTCCAGAACTATTTCAGGATGTATAAAAAACTGGCAGGCATGACAGGCACCGCTGAGACAGAGGCATCGGAACTCATGAAGATATACAGGCTGCCTGTTGTGGTCATCCCCACCAACAAGCCCATGATTCGAGTGGATATGCCTGACCTGGTATTTAAGACAGTGAAAGAAAAATTTGAAGCAGCTGCCAAGGATATCAAAGCATTGCATCAAAAAGGGCAGCCTGTGCTGGTGGGCACGACAAGCGTGGAAAAATCGGAATACCTATCAAGTCTGCTAAAAAAAATGGGAGTACCTCATGAGGTGCTAAACGCCAAACATCATGAGCGAGAGGCAGAGATAGTTGCCCATGCCGGTGAATTGGGACAGGTTACCATAGCTACAAACATGGCAGGCCGTGGCACCGATATTGTCCTTGGGCCTGGCGTGAAAGAGCTTGGGGGGCTGCACATTCTTGGCACTGAACGCCATGAATCCAGACGAATCGACAATCAGCTTCGAGGAAGGGCTGGGCGCCAGGGAGACCCTGGTTCATCGAGATTTTATCTGTCTCTGGAGGATGACCTGCTGCGTATATTCGGCTCGGATCGTATCTCAGGCATACTAGATAAACTTGGCATGGAGGAAGGCGAGCCTATCGAGCACAATCTGCTCTCCAAGGCCATAGAGAATGCGCAACGCAAGGTGGAGGCGCATCATTTCGAGATTCGCAAGCATCTGCTTGAGTATGACGATGTTATGAACAAACAGAGAGAGGTGGTATATGGCAAGAGACGTCAGATACTGGGAGGAGAATACCTCGAAGAAGAATTGAAAGATATGATTCAGGCCGTTGCGGAGAGGCTTGTAGAGGCCTATGCCAATGAGCATGTCGCCCCTGAAGAATGGGACCTGAAGACCCTACAAGAGAGACTGGCAGGGCAGTTTAGCATTCAGATTGATTTCAACCAGGTCCGAATCACCACGCCAAATGACCTACAAAAATATATAATATCAGTAATTTACGAGGCATTGAATGTCCAGAAGGAACGTTTCGGCCAAAATGAAATGATGGGGCTGGTGCGTTACTTCATGCTTCAGAATCTGGACACCCTGTGGCGCGAACACCTTCTTAATATGGACCACATGAGGGATGGCATAGGGCTCAGGGGTTACGGCCAGAAAGACCCCCTACAGGAGTATAAAAAAGAAGGTTTTGCGATGTTTGTCTCCATGCTTCAGTCCTATGAGGACGAAACACTGAGTCTGTTGCTGCGTGTACGGCCTATGCGTGAACAGACAGTGGAAGAATTGGAAGAAGAACGCAGAAAACGGCAGGAAGCAAGCCTGATTCTGATCCATGGAGATGAAAAGGAACAAAGCAAACCTTCCACCGTGAAAAGGACTGATGATAAGATTGGCAGAAACGACCCTTGTCCATGCGGAAGCGGTAAAAAATACAAGAAATGCTGCGGGGCAAAGAAAAAATAGACAGCGACTAAAGGGAAACTCGATCTGGAGCGCATAGAGGGTGACGTCAAATATCAATTCAAATTTTTAATTCGATGTCGCATAACGAATATTATGTAAAATAAGTCATTAACGAAAAATATCCTTCCGTGGTTATCGCAAGCCGTTTATCAGTTAACTGTTCTTCAGGCTTAACAGCCCTTACTAAATAGCCATATTTTATGATTTTGCGCATCAACAGTCAGCTATCTCAGCCAATTTATTATCAGAAAGGCCGTTTTTATAGTATGTATCCACACCCGCCATACGTAGTAATTTTACCAACTTTCCTACATTGACATCCACCACAAACCTGTACTCATCAAAAAATAACGGCTGACGCAATAAAGGAGTTTTTGAGAGATCTATAGGAAAATCATGAGCCAAAACCTCAATACAGCTATTAACAGGCACTATGTATTCAAATATGGATACGCGGCGATTCAAGTCGTATCGCAACAATAAATCGCCTGCAACTCTCTCTACGGTATATGGTTTAAGGCAATGGCAAGATTTAGTGGAATTTATTCTTAAAAGCCATGCCAATCTTGAATCTATAAAAATCTGTACCAGCATTTTTATTTATCAGGCATATTGAATAACGCCTTATTATACGCCAACATGGTTTCATCATTAAAACATACGAAATATACGCAAGTTATAGATGATTCTTTGTTTAATGCATTAAGGGTTTCACATACGGCTATACGTGCAGCCAGATCCTTTGGAAAGCCGTATGCGCCTGTGCTGATTGCTGGAAATGCAATGGTCTTTAAGCCATATTCCAGCATGATCTGAAAACATCTCTTGTAACACATGGTCAGGAGTTCCGGTTCGTTGGCATTTCCACTCTGCCAGACTGGTCCAACAGTATGGATTACAAATTTTGCCGGTAAGTTATAACCCTTTGTGATCTTTGCATCACTTGTGGCGCATCCACCAAGTGTTTTGCATTCCTTGAGCAATTCAGGCCCTGCTGCACGATGAATGGCTCCGTCAACGCCGCCTCCTCCCAAAAGAGAATTATTTGCGGCGTTGACAATGGCATCTACAGCCAATTTTGTGATATCCCCTGTTATCAGTCGGATTTTATCCATACATCATCAATCCCTTGACCCAGAATCTAAATGACGTACAAGAGTTTGTCATTGCGTGAAGCAAGACTCATTCGCCTGTTATTCCGAGCGAACATTTCATGAGTAAGCGCTGTCATTCCGAGCGAAGCGAGGAATCTTAAGATTTCTCAGTCGCTACGCTCCTTCGAAATGACAGGCAGTCTCGCTTATGCTTCCTTACGACAGGCAGTCGCTGCACTCCTTTGAAACGACAGGCGAGACGCTTATCCTTCTTCAAATTGTTATTGCTCGTCAGCACAATTGCGCTATCACCTTCTCTGCAATCTGCTGAAATACCTCAGCCGCTTCTCCTGTATCCTTCAGTGCGATGGGCATTCCCTCGTCTCCACCTTGTCTAATGGCTGGATCCAGAGGAATCTTGCCCAAAAGCGGCACCTTGAAGGCATTAGCCATCTTTTCGCCGCCCCCAGTGCCAAAAACATCCATGATCTCATTGGGTGCTCCGGGCATTCTGAGATACGACATGTTTTCCACTATTCCAAGCACGGGCACATTCGTGCTCTTGAACAGCCCGATGGAACGTCTCACATCCGAAAGCGCTACCTTTTGAGGGGTGGTAACTATGATTACACCCTTCAGCGGCACGGAATTGGCCAGAGTGATGGCAGCGTCACCTGTTCCTGGAGGTAGGTCTATTACAAGAAAGTCCAGAACACCCCATTTTACGTTTCCAAGAAATTCCTTTATGGCCTTGTTCACCAGCGGGCCACGCCATACTATGGGCACGCCCTCTCCTGCAAGACTGCCTGTAGACATCATCTTTATTCCATGTCCCTCCAGAGGCAGTAGCATACCTTTCGAACCCAAGGGACGCTCTGTGACACCGAGCATGACAGGGATATCAGGACCATGCATGTCTGCATCCAGAATGCCGACTCGAAAGCCTTTTTTGGCCAAGGCAATGGCAAGATTTACGGATACAGTGGTTTTGCCCACACCACCTTTGCCGCTTCCCACGGCTATGATGTGCTTGACCTGCTTGATGCCCTCCATCTCATCCTGTGGGGACTTTCCAAAGAGTCTGGCCCTTTCTTCGGAGGTCATGGTGGAGAGCACCACCTCTACATGCTCAACGCCCGGAATATTTCGAACTGCTGCCTCCACATCGCCTTTGATCTGATGTTTGAGGGGACAGCCTGCCATGGTCAGGGCAACAGTGACCTTGACCGCACTACCTGCGATCTCTATGTCCTTGATCATGCCAAGTTCCACCAGACTCTTGTGCAATTCAGGATCGTTTACATGAAACAAGACCTTTAATACATCTTCTTTGGTTATTGCCATCTTTTTCTCCTTTTAATGACTTGAGATCACCCTATTATTTTTGCTTTACAGGGTTGTTTTATTGAATTATATTTTAAAAATAAATTATAATTTTTTATTGGTATTGAAACATTATATATATTAAACCCCAAAAAGGAGCCACGCCATGTTTAAATTCTTTTATGTGTTGTTGATCTCATGTTTTTTGATGTTCTCTGCGGGTTGGTTAACTGATGTCGAGGCATCGCAAACCGTTGGCAGTGTGGATTTGCGAATTATCAATGCCACCAACATCTACAATCAACCCATAAACATCAGCCAGCCCATTTTATCTTTCGATGTGGATTACGGCTATGCCTTTTTCAATCTATATGGGACAGCCTGTTCAGAAAATGGCCTGAGCTGTACACCTTTGACAGGAAGCGGCCATTACTATAATACCTCTACCGATAAAGAGTTACGCATCGGGCTAAAAATCGGCACAAAGGAATACCGCATCTATTTTCCTCTCAGCACTATGATAGGTACTCTAGCGATTTATGACAATAACGATAACATGGAGGCAGTGGGAACCGTCATAGTAGATCAAGTATATTAACTTGTTGGGTTAGGTGTTTGCCTCGATTGCCAAGGCCGTATTCGGACTGGAAGAATTCTGTAATCTGGTTGCATGGTCTGCCGGCAGATTCAATGCAATCAGGCTCATGTTGCCGTCCTCGTAGCACTCCAGAATATTCACGCAACCATAGTCCTGGCCGAGATTAAAGATGTTTTGCAGAGGCAGGCCGATGGCAGTGGCGATCAAGAGGCGGTTTACTCCTCCGTGCCCTACTATGAGCACATCGCCATGGTGGGCATTTCGTATGGCATTGAACATGACCTTCCAGGCCCGCTCTTTAACCTCCAGCAAGGTTTCTCCGTTTGGTGGCCTGAACTCCAGCAGATTTTTCAGCCTTTTTTCAAATGCGCCGGCATAATGCTCCTCTATCTGTTCCCATGTCAGACCTGTCCAGTCGCCGAAATCAACCTCACGCAGACCTGGTTCGGCCTCTATCTCTTCATTAAACCTGATTTTATCGCATATTATTGCGGCGGTTTCCATGCAGCGAAACAGGTCACTGCTGATGACTCGAGAAAAATGGAATGTCTGCAGCAACTCACCTGCCCTTTGGGCCAACGCCCTTCCCTCTTCGCTTAAAGGCACATTCATCTGTCCGTAAAATATACGGGATGAAA
The DNA here is from genome assembly GCA_964427245.1 of uncultured Desulfobulbaceae bacterium. Taxonomy (GTDB): domain Bacteria; phylum Desulfobacterota; class Dissulfuribacteria; order Dissulfuribacterales; family DYLC01; genus JAQVIJ01. Next base: position 23,584 of record CAYRSX010000007.1, read on the forward strand.
CGGCTGGTTTGGCATGTCGAACAAGAAAGAGTTTCATTTTAATGTACTTTTTAAAAGTTCAAGAATTGACTTGAAGTTTATATTATATCATTCCTGAAAATATGCAGAAAATGCCTGCCTCGGTCCATTCGATATGCGCACCGAGCACATCTCCGGTCACACCCCCAAGACGTCTTTCAAAAAAGATTGCTGTAAGCCAGCTTAACACACTGACAACGGCAAACAACAGTATCCCTTGCCAGTCAAACAATACGAATGAGGCGAACCCCGCTGTCAAGCCGGCCCAGGGAAGTGTAGAAAGAGTAGCCCTTCCCACAAATGCCTTGCCTAGTCCACCTTCTTTTCTGGCATAACAGGAAAAGGATGCCAATACATGCAGACCCCATCTGGAAAGGCAGGGGGTCAGTATCATGGCCTGCCACAGTCCTTTTCCTGAGATGGTTTCCATGCCTTTTACCTTCAAGAGCAGACACATGATCAGGGAGATGGCACCGAAAGCCCCGATACGGCTGTCTTTCATGATTATCAAGGCCTTTTCAGCAGAGGCATTGCTGCCCAAGGCATCCATGGTATCCGAAAGGCCATCCAGGTGCAGACCGCGAGTCAGAATAATCAAAAAGATAACATCCAATACAGCCCTGAGGTCAGTCTGCCAAAACAGGGTTATAAACCGGTCGAAACCATATAACAGGCCTCCAATAATCAGGCCGATTGCGGGAAAATATGCGAGACTCGCTGTAAGCTCTTTGAATTCAACGAAAAAACGTCGGGATATGGTAATGCTCGTCAAAAATTGCAGAGCGATGAGAAAGGTCTTGATCGCCTTACTTCCATTCGGTTTTGATCTTGTTTATAACTTGCTGAATGTAGGAAAGGTTTTCTTCCTGACATATGCCCAGAAGAGGGGCCCCCTCCTCTACCAGTGCCCCTTGCTGAAAATAGACCTTGTAGATCACACCATGGGCACTGCTGTACACTAAATTGGTATCTCTTTTCATAAGAGACATTATTATAGGCTCATCCCCTGGCTGAATGGAGGGTTGACCCTGTTTTTCGATCCTTACAGCAAATTCCGGTGACAGCAGATATCTGGCTCGCTGAGGCGCGGTAAAGAGGACGAGCACATCCCTCAGTATTCGATCTATCACCTCATCTTTGTCGAGCCGGTGCCGAATAGACATCAGGTCCACACCCGCCTCGGTAAAACTGCCGTCCAAGTCCCTGCGAAGATCGATGATTGTACCGCTGCATGGAGAATAAATCTTCTTTATATTGTTTTCCCGCTCCAGTTGATAAAGCAGGGTACCAGGCTTTTGATGCCACTTGCCTTCAGGACCGTGCACTTCCTGATCTTCCTGTACCTTGAAGGTAATGATACCGGTGTGCACGCTTTGCAGCACGTGATCCTCAAATGGATTCTTGCGGTATGTCTCCAGTAATGCGTTCAGATCAATGTCCATATGCGACCTATTTATAGTAAAGATTCGGACCCCCCATGGTGATGAGGGCATCATAAAGTCTTTTTCTGAACTCACGCCTGTCCCATATCCCCTGAATATGACCCCTTTTCAGGGCATTTTGGGCGCTGTGATAATCAGGAGGTACATCCTGGCCTGTGGTTTCTCGAATGACACGCGGACCTGCAAAGCCTATTCGGCTGGAGCGTATGGCGAATTGATAAGGAGAACAACCCAAAAAACTGGCTACAGGACCTGCATAGGAGTTATTGTCATAGACTACGATATATAAGCCGCCGCTGTCGATATATTCTCGAACAGCCATGGTGCACTTGGGCATTTGCACTACACCGAGTGTCCCTTCGTTGATTCGAATACCGCCTGTGGTGTGAATGTATGCAAGAAAGGGCCTTCTGGTGATTCGAGCCTTGTCGCATGCCCTGACGAATTTTTCGCCTTCAGCCGAACCCACTGTGCCGTTTCTGAAGTCGCTGAAGAGCATTGCTCCCACCAGTTTAATGCCGTTTACAGCTGCATCGAATGTAATAATACTGGACTTGCGGCCGGTCTTTTTAATATCCTTTTCCAGACGGGCATTGAACCCCTGAAAGTGTAACGGGTTTTGAGAAACAATATGAGTATTGAATTCCTTGATGGTCTTTCTGTCAAACAGATTTTCCAGATACCATTGATATTCCAATGGAAAATGATGTCCGCATGTGGGGCAAACACCACAGAACTCCCCATAAAGATCAGGTACCCACAGGTCCTGGCAGCCAAATTTTCCCGCATTTGGGCAGGTGATGGTACGGTCTTCATTGGCCAATGGGCTGACATAAGGTTCCCATTCCTCTATAAATATGGAACGCCTTTCCAAGTCTTCCCTGAGTCCGTTTCGAGCATTTTCTGTTTTAGGCAGGACGAATTCATACATGGCCCTGACCGGTTCCGTCACCTTTCGCAAAAAAGTGGAGCCTTCACTTGAAACCTCTGATAAGACCTTCTTTACATTTTTTTCATGGGGTCTGATAAGGCCGTATCTCAGTTCGTAATATCCAGCTTCAGCCAACTCCTTTGCCTTTGACAGACCAGCCAACAACCCGGTCTTTTCTTCGATTTTAAAACCCTGCCCCATGCGTCTGTATTTTTCAGATCGCAGTTCCAGAAGTCTTCGAATCTCTGAACGATCCATTTCCCAATGAACACCCACAGGAAATTCTTCTACAGAGCCGCCGTCATCCATTTTGAGGGCGTAGGTGCGCATCGCTCGAAAGCTCTTGGCCTGCAATATCACTTCGTCGGTGGCCCGAATCATCTCGTAGCGGAGTCTTCTGAAGAATGCATAATCTTCACGCTTTGCACCCAAAGGTGGTTCCTGCACTATGCGGTCTATGGTGCCAAGTGCGAGATTGTCGCGGGCTGTAATTTTTAACTGGGCAGCACAGTGCTCTATAAGTTCTTTCGGCACTTTACAACCTTCCCGTATCTTACCTTCAATAGCCGCAGCACCTTCGGGTGATATAACCGAATAGTAACCATGGGATGCCATGAGACGCATGTCAGCAAGCCCGATCGCCTCGGCGCCTCCGGAACCGCCTTCCGATATGAACGATATCATGGGGGTGCGCAGCTTGGCCATGGCATACAGATTGCGGGCAATCTGTTGGGCTGCACCAGGGTAGTCTTCTATTGGATAGGAACCAGGTGTAAAAATATAAAAATGGATGGGAATTCCCTCTGTTTCAGCGACATGCATGTAACGCAAGGCCTTTTCGTTGCCCCAAGGTCTGGCGCAGCCGCCGTTTCTGAACTCCTCTCCCCTGCCCTTCTCATGACCTATCACCATTATCTGATGCGTATAGAGTTTGTCCTTGACGCGTCTAGAGACAGTCGCCCTTGCAGCCACTATGGCCGGGTCAACATTGCAATCCCCGTTTCCTCCCAATTCCGTAAAGGAATCATAAACATTTTCAAGGACATCCATAAGAGTGAATCGCTGGGGGCTTCGAACGATGTTGACGATATCCGCCGCAGTGATGGAACGAGCCAATCGGTCTTCGAGCTGAGATATCTGCATGTCGATTCGTTCCAACTGCTCGAAAACAACCTGCTCATCGAGGTCAAAAATAGATTGCCTGACTTGATGCAGGTTGTTGAGGATTTCTCCTATATTGCCGCCCCAATCCTGGCTCTTTTTTATGTCTATAAGATAGGTAGCCCTATCATATAATTGCGTTATAAGTTTACCGCTGTCCATCATTGTCTTGTATTTTGCGGGCATGGCGTATTGTCTATGAAATCAGGGCGATTGCAATCAAAATTTGAGTACATCGTTTAATTTTTCCTGCAAGTAAGGCAAATTTGTAATGATTGTTTGATCATGACTGTCCTTACCCTCGATTTGAGTGTTTTTTATAAAGATATGGGCCAGCTCTACGGCCTCAGCGGTATTCTGCCCCCAGATAATGGCCAGGGCCAGATTTGGATCGTATTCAGTTGGAATAACATAAGAAAGGTCCGGCGGAATGTGGGTATGTACGTTGATCCAATCCGCTCGATACGGTGCAAATCTGGTAATGGTACCGCACCATGGTTTAAAACCACGTTTTGCATCCTCTGCAACGATTCGCAACTCTATGCTTGTGCCACTAAACGAGATATCTTTCTGTGAATATCCCAATCTGTCGCCGAAGGCCACTCGTATCTGTTCTTTTATGATATTTGGATAGCCATCACTGCCTTTTATTCGGGCTATTCTGGCCGAGATACCGTTTTCCACCTGAATGCGAGTGTTTACCTCCAGTAGATATGGATTTCCGTCTCTGGTCACCACCCACTCCCATGTCCCCACATTGTCATATTGTACATGCTTTGCCAGCTTTACGGAGTAGGCGACTATGCGTTCCAATATCTTTTGGGCATCGAAGGGATATGTGCAGTAAGCAGGGTCGAAACCAGGGGCTACTTCCACGCGTTTTTGCCTTCCTGTACTCTGAATGGTGCAATTTCGTGTGCCGAAATGAGTAATCTCGGAGTGCTGGCTGCATACGAGCTGCACCTCCAGGTGATGATAGTCCCTTAGGCACTGCTCTATCAAAACGCCTTCATCGCCGAACTGACGTTTGGAATAATTTTGAATGCGGCGATAGACTCGGCGGAATGTATCGAGGTGATTCACCTCTTCTATACCCATGCCGCCGCCACCTGCCGAGGCCTTGACCAGAATGGATGGATGGATTATCCCCTGTTCCTTCTGCAAGAGAAAGAGCCATTCGGCTATACCTTCCGCCTCTATTTCATTATATATGGGTCTGTCCGTGCCTGGTATCACGGGAATGCCCAGGTCTTTGGCCAGTTTTTTTGTGTTGATCTTACTGCCGAGGTCCCGTATGACCTCCCAGCGCGGGCCGATGAATCTTACAGGTCTGCTGCGCATTGCAGTCCTTCTGGCAAATCTGAAATTTTCTGAAAAGAAGCCATAACCTGGGTGAATGGCAGTGCATTTGGCATGGTCAGCCACCTCGAATATCTCATTCGGGTCCTTATAGCTGGCAATCTGAAAGGCCTTGGCAGCCATACGGACATGCATGGAATACCGGTCTTCAGGGGTATAGACAACAACATGCTCCATGCCCAGTTCTTCACATGCCTGCATGATTCGAATGGCTATCTCGCCCCTGTTTGCGATGAGAATCCGTTCTTTCATAAGCGATTTCCTCGTAACTATATACAGAAAAAAGGGGCTGGAGTCAAATATAAACTTTTATAAGGCAGTTGAGATACTTGTTTGTCCGAAAAATAGACATAGAAGACTGTCATTGCGAGCAAAGCGAAACAATCTCGTCTTTAGTATGAGACTGCCACGAACTCTTTGAGTTCTCGTAAGGTAGCCAAGCACTCAGACCATCAGATTCCCATTCCGTGCAAGAGTGGACGCCGTAGGCGGACAGTGTGGTCTTTTTATTACTTATTCAATAACCTGAAATCCAGAACGACTACAAAAGTCAAGGTCTGATTTACAGTGGGAGGCCTTGAAAATGGGGCTGCATTCTGAATCGCCTGCAGTGCAGCTTCGTCCAGAACAGCATTCCCTGAGGACCGCTCTATTCGCGAAGTCAGAAGTCTGCCAAGCCCGTCTAATTCAAAGAATACGCTCACTTTGCCTTCATAACCGCGTCTTTTCGCTATCCTGGGATATTGTTTTACGCTTTCGATGGTATTTTTGAGATATTTTTTGTAATCGGCCAACTCATCGCCTTGAAATTGATTCTGTTTTCTGTCGAATTCAATCGCGCTTCCATTTGCATTATTTGCTTCAACAGCCGCTGTTAAAGCGGCATCACCTGCTTGTGCAGTAGATGTTATATCTGGACTCGCGGTTTCTATTTGAGAATCACCTTTGAAGTCTTTTTGAGATGCGTCTTCCGCCTTTCCCTTTTCTGTAGATAATACGGAAGGAAATTCAGGCTGTTGCTGATGTTCCATGGAGTAGTCGGCGATAGACTGGGCTTGTTTCACAGTATTTTTTGCTACATCCAAAGATGTCTTTGCTGAAATGGGTTGTTTTACTTTATTGGAAGCAAGTTGCGAAACGTGAATATGGCGTGATGCAAAGGATGCAATGGCTGTATCGGCATTCTTTGATAGGTTGGCAAATGTTGTATCTTCTGGCAGCCCTGCGATTGTCTCCGTGATTGGAATTATAGAGATAACCGGTTCAGACCTATGGGCTACACGAGAATCAGAGTATATCATACCAGTCAGAATAATCCCCATACCCACATGGAACAGTAGGCAAAGCCCCAATGCCTCAAGCCAGTTATGCCTGTTATTCAACCGTTCTGTGAAAGTCATATTTACGTAATTCTGCACAGTAATTATATTTTTATTATTTTAATATTACCGAAAATAACTCCATCGAAGCTTAGTGTCAATAAGTGTCAACAACAAATAGATTTGTCGTATTTCATAGTAAATGAATTGTCCTGTTTTGTCTGCATCGTAGGGGCGATTCGTAAATCGCCCATAGGGATAACGGTGACAGGGACCATAAAACATAGCCACCCTATTGTAGGAATAAGCATTTTTGCTTTGCTGTCACCCTGCGCGTAGTCGCAGGGTCCATCGTGTTGAATCGTGCTGAATTCTACGACCACGCTTTGCTTCGCGTAGAATGATAGATAGAGAGAGTGCCCCGAAGGGTGAGGTGGTCTCAGCACAAAACAAGTTAATAGCTGCTAACACAGAGAAAATTAACATGTTGACAACATTATGAATCTAAATTTAAATTATAACATTGTTTTGACGATTACTTAACTGGAAGAAATCAGTCGTTGTTTTTAATAAGGGGATTATGGAATTTGAAAATCAATTGAAGAGATTAGAAGAGATCACAGATGCCATTGCGGCTGGAAATTGGGAACAAGAGATTCAATTGGATACCGAAGGCATTTTGAGCCATCTCGCTACCTCTGTCAACCAGCTTGTCAGGACCATCAAGCATGCCAAACCCGCTCTTACCCGTATTTCCGAGAGCACACCTGAATTGGCCGATATGGCCCAGAGCATTCAGGATCTTATGATAGTTGCAACGCAACGCACTCTGGACAGCACGGACAATATTCTAAATGCCGTCTCCGAATACGAAAAGACCGTTCCGAAAGAAGATATAGGCCCTGGTCAAGCAAGGTTGCTGACCACTATAAAAGAATTATCCTACGACATCATAGCGACACAATCATCTCAGGATGTAGCCAGGCAGGAGTTGGACAAGCTGGAAAATGCCCTGGAAGAGATGCGAGATCTATTGGTGAAGGTAGTAGTTGCTTTGAAACTGAAACAAAATATTCCACTGGAAGAACGCCAGCAACAGAAGGAGTTGCTTCAATCCATTCAAGATACCTCGTCACAGCCGGCCTATGTCGCGAGAAACAGCAAACAAGACCTGGTGGATGAGTTATTGGCTGAATTCGGCCTTTGAAAGATTTTTCTTGATGCTTGCACTGACCTCCATGGCAAGTTCAATGGCCTGTCTTCCATTTTCTCCAGTCACCGGCGGTATGGAGCCGCTTCTGATACTTTCAATAAAAGAATTCAACTCGTTCAGCAAACTGTCCTGTTTTTCGTGTTCAATAACCTGTGGCAATAATTCTTGATCTGATTTTTGGGCCGATGTCTGAACAGATACCATGACATTTTTCTGTTCAATGGAGTCTGCGGATATATATCTGCCTGGCTCAAATACACGAAATTTTCTCATGGAGGTCAAAGAGATACGGCTGGCTGTCAGATTGGCCACACAACCGTTTCCAAATACAAGTCTTGCATTGGCTATATCCACATTTGGAGTTAGAACAGGGGTCCCCACAGCATGCAGCTCCCTCGGCATGGTTCCCATCAAGGCCAGGACCAGGTCCAGGTCGTGAATCATCAGGTCCAACACCACATCCACATCGATAGCCCGCTGTTTGAAGACACTCAGTCTATGGGCCTCTATAAACATGGGTTTTGTAACATGATTCAAGAGAAATGCCATGGCCGGGTTGAAACGCTCTATATGTCCCACCTGAAGGATCAATCCTTTTTGTGATGCCAGATTTATAAGCTCATTCGCTTCATCAATGGTGGTTGTGATGGGTTTTTCAACAAAACAATGGATAGATGCGTTTAATAGTTCACGCGTTACATGAAAATGTGAAACAGTAGGACAAACCACGGATGCAGCGTCTATTTGACCAATTAGAGGAGAGATGGAGCTGTGCACAGGTACTTTAAACTCCTGTGCTATTTCGCGAGCACGCTCTGCATGAGGCTCAACTACGCCGACCAGCTTCACATTCGACATGGCCTTGTATTTTTGAGCATGAAATCTGCCCAGATATCCGACTCCGATGACGGCGACGTTAAGAAGTTTCATTTTTGATGCCAACAATGGATATCTTGTTTTTATTCGCAAAATCAAGAGTTTCAGGCATATCAAAAAACAGTGAGTTTCCTGCTTCCACTGCCAGCACCTCTGCTTTTACTTCAGCCATGGTTTGAAGGGTTTTGAGACCCACGGAAGGCAGGTCAAAGCGGGTATCCTGACCAGGCTTGCATATCTTTATGACCACACTTCCAGGACCTCCGAGGTTGCCTCCGCGCAGAATGGTCTGATCAGTACCTTCTATAGCTTCGACTGCCAGAACGGTTTTGTCTTTCACCACTATACATTGGCCTATGTCCAGTCTTCCAATCTCTTCTGCAATGGCAACCCCGAATCGAATATCCTCTTCCTGCTCTAAAGAGGGTTTTTTAAGAGTGATACAGCCTTCAGGCATGGACAACTGTGTTAAAAAAAGTGTGGATGGCAATACCTGAATGCCCTCGTTCTCCAGCTCAGAGGCTATGGCCCTCAATAACCGGTCGTCCAGTCGATTGTCCATGCGTCTCCAAAGTCCCAATGCCCGCATATCTGGTCTGACATCGAAAAATATACGTTTTTTAGTGATGGTGCCGGCAAATATGACGTGTCTTGTGTCATGTGTCTTTAAAAAGTCTATAAGTTTATTCAACTGTCCCAGGTGCACCCATATTATTCTGTCGGCCAATTTTTCCAGGGCCTTGTCGGTCTCTCCTGTATGGGCTACGACCACCACTCTATATCCCTTCTTTTTGGCCTCTTCGGCGCAGAGAATTGGAAACTTACCACCTCCGGCCACCAGTCCCAGGGATGTGGAACCGCTTTGTTTGCGGAAATGCATCATTCCTCTGCTTCCTCTTCCTGTCTAGCCAAGGGCACTCCGCGCTGGGATGAGGCTATGAAATTCAGGAATAACTGCACCTCCGGCACATGACCTGTTTTTTCACGCGCTTCCTGTATCGCCGATGCGATGGTGACGCCTTCATTCAGCAAGCGATAGAATACAATTCGATATGCGGTCTTGATAGCATCTATTACTTCTCTGGTAAAACCGTTTCGGCGCAGCCCCACCACATTCAAACCATATATCTTGCCTCGTGCGCCCCAGTATTTAACATAAGGCGGAATATCCTTGTCCACGCCCGACATACCAGCCAGAAAGGCAAAATCCCCTACTCTACAGAACTGGTGTATTGCGGTGAGCCCGCCGATCACCACGTTGTTTCCCACACACACATGACCGCCGAGAGTGGCGCCATTGGCCATGATGACTCGATTGCCTACGTCACAGTCATGGGCTATATGACAATAGGCCATCAACATGCAATCGTGACCGATTTTTGTCACTCCTTTTCCGGTAGCAGTGCCGCGATGAATGGTTACGAATTCTCGAATAACGGTGTTGTTTCCAATTTCGACCCTGGTGGGCTCGTTTTTGTATTTCAAGTCCTGAGGTGCAGCGCCTATGGATGAAAATTGAAAGATATTGACGGCCTCACCTATGACGGCATAGCCATCCAGCACAACATGAGGTCCTATGACAACGCCTGAGCCGATAGTTACATGGGGGCCGACAATGGAATATGGCCCGATGGTCACATCCGATGCTATCTGGGCATTATTGTCCACTATGGCAGTCGGATGTATCATTGCTTTTGATTGCATTAAAAAAATTCCTTTTAGTGAAATGGGGAACGGCTATAAGAACAAATAAAAATATCAATTCAGCCGCAAAAAGGCAAGGGAAAAGCAGGCGTTGCCTGCCACTCACTTCATTGGAGGGGAATTTCTTGTTAATGACCGGACAATTTATTCGCTACTGCACAGGACAATTTAATAGCTCCTAACAGATTAAGGACAAACCGTTTGACATAATTCTTCTATTTCGTATAACATACAGAAGATTTTAAAAAATAGAGACAGCCTTAAAGTGGAGATGCCTGATGAATCACGATATTGCAGCGCCGGTCCTTCTCTGTGTAACAGGGGCGAGCGGTTCCATTTATGCCCTGCAATTCATTGAAATACTTGATCAACTACACCAGGAGACACACCTTATCATGTCAGAGGCCGGAAAACAGGTGGCGGCCTTGGAGCTTGGGAAAAAAGGCAGCGCCCGGCTTCGTTCCCTTGCTGAAAGGGTCTATGATGCAGACGATTTCACGGCTGCTCCAGCCAGCGGGTCCAGCCTCTGGAAGGCCATGGTGGTTATGCCATGTTCCATGGGCACACTAGCCGCTATAACGTATGGCATGAGTCAAAATTTGATACATCGAGCAGCAGACTGTTTTCTAAAAGAACGCAGGCCGTTGGTGTTGTGTCCTCGAGAAACACCTCTGAATGCCACTCATCTTAAAAATCTCCTGTCCGCCCATGAGGCAGGCGCTGTCATATATCCGGCCATGCCAAGTTTTTATTCTGGCCCAGAGTCCATTCAGGACCTCGCCTATTTCTTTGCGGGCCGTGTAGCGGCCTTTCTGGGGCTTGAACCTTCGGGATTAAAAAGATGGCAAGGTATAGGAGAAAGGGTTTGAAATATGACGCATATCTTTCATAAAATACGTATCTTTCTTGAAATGATAAAATTTGAACACACCATCTTCGCCCTGCCCTTTGCCTACATGGGTGCATTTCTGGCGGCCCATGGTGCACCAACTTTGGACCAGGCATTCTGGATACTTATGGGCATGGTTGGTGGCAGAACCGCTGCAATGGGTTTCAATCGCATAGTGGACATTCGTTACGACATGCAAAATCCGCGTACCAAAGACAGGGCCCTGCCCAAAGGCCTGATAGCCAAAACAGAGGCATGGAGTCTGGTATTACTTGCAATCGCCCTTTATTTTTTGGCGGCCTTTATGCTCAATCGTCTAGCCTTACTGGTTTCACCGCTCTTTTTAGCTGTACTGCTGTTTTATTCCTATACAAAGAGATTTACACCCCTCTGTCACATTTTTTTGGGCCTGGCCTTGGGACTTTCTCCCATAGCAGGCTGGATTGCTGTGCGAGGCGACATTCAGTTGCTTCCAGTTGTGCTTGGAGGTGGAGTGCTGTGCTGGGTGGCGGGTTTTGACATACTTTATGCCTGTATGGATGCAGATTTCGACAAAAACACAGGACTTTACTCCATACCAGCCTGTTTGGGGCTGAAAAATGCCTTTCGCATCTCGGCAGGGCTGCATCTTGCGGCGTTTCTGACCTTTTTAGGCGTGGGCATTCTTGGCAATTTGAACTGGATTTATTACACAGGTCTGGCATTGACAGGTCTGCTGCTGTTTACTCAAAGGCGAGTTGTAGCGCCTAATGATCTATCACGCCTGAATCTTGCGTTTTTTACATTTAACGGTGCTATCAGTATCGTGCTTTTTATGTTTACCGCTATTTCAATCCTGTATTGAGTCGATGAAAGGAAGGATATGCGATTTGTCTCCACAGCAGAAATAACAGTCAATGAAGAGGTGGCCTCAGGGGTCTTTCTTCTCTCAGTTGTCGAGTCATTGATTGCTGAAGCCGCTATGCCGGGCCAGTTCTGTATGATTGCCCCAATGCCACACAACCAGACCACGGACCCCTTGCTGAAACGCCCCCTTTCCATTCACAGTGTTCAAAAAGGCGCCCTGTCTTTTCTTTACAGACGGATAGGACATGGAACCACGTTACTGTCTCAAAGAAAGACAGGTGAATCCATAGAACTCATAGGCCCTCTCGGTCATGGTTTTGATCTCATCCATGACGATTATATCCTTGTGGGAGGTGGCATGGGAATAGCCCCTCTGCTCTTTACGGCCCAAGATCTGTATGCCAGCAATAAAAAAGTTGTGGTTGTGCTGGGTGCCAGAGCCGCGGCTGAGCTGCCGGAACGGATCCTAAAACCCTTTCGAGCAGTGTCTCACGCACTGCATCTAATGACAGAGGATGGCAGTCTTGGAGAAAAAGGCCTGGTGACAGACGCTCTTTCAAAGGTGCTGCAACAGCAAAAAAACGATGCCATTCTTGCCTGCGGCCCGTTTTCCATGCTGAATGCGGTAAACGCCCTGGCAAAAAAATTCGGGGTTTTATGTCAGGTCTCTTTGGAGACCCACATGGCCTGCGGTATCGGGGCATGTCTGGGTTGCGCGGTCAAGGCAGTAAACGGCGGTTATCTGCATGTCTGTAAAAATGGCCCTGTTATAAATGCAAATCTCGTGGAATGGAGCATAACCCTATGAAACCCATTGATCTTTCGGTAAATTTCTGCGGAGTGACCCTTAAAAACCCAGTATTGCTGGCATCCGGCACCTGCGGCTATGGAGCAGAGATAGCCGATCTCATCGACATAAATACCCCTGGTGGAATAGTGGTAAAAGGCATTTCCATCAGGCCCAAGACAGGAAATCCTCCTCCCCGCATAGTGGAGACTGCAAGCGGCCTATTAAATTCCATAGGGCTGGAAAATGTGGGTGTTGAGGCATTTCTGCGCGACAAACTGCCATGGCTGCGCAATTTGCAGACACACATATTTGTCAATATTCTGGGCGATACCCTGGAGGAATATGCAGAACTCGCATTCATTTTAAATGAACAACAGGGTATAAGCGGCCTGGAGGTCAACATCTCCTGCCCCAATGTCAAGAGCGGGGGGGTCGCCTTTGGAACGGATTCAATTGCTGCGGCCGAGGTGACACGAGCGGTCAAGGAGGCCACAAAACTACCTGTCATCGTAAAACTTTCACCAAATGTAACGGACATAACAGTCATTGCCAGGGCTGTGGCACAGGCAGGTGCAGACGCAGTTTCCCTTGTAAATACACTGTCAGGTATGGCCATAGACATTCATAAAAGAAGACCGGTCCTGGCCAATGTGTTCGGCGGGCTCTCAGGGCCTGCCATAAAACCTGTGGCCCTGCGTATGGTCTGGCAGACGGTACGGGCTGTGTCTATTCCAGTTATAGGAATAGGCGGCATCGTAACAGCCACAGACGCCCTGGAGTTTCTGATGGCAGGGGCGGCAGTCATCCAGATCGGCACAGGTACACTGATCAACCCCAAAGCTGCACAGGAGGTGATCGCCGGCATAGAGACGTATATGGAACAAAAAGGGTTAGTTAAACTCAGTGAATTACGTATCAGCTGAAAAATCTGTATAATGGAGGAGAATGATGCATACCCCTCCCTTTGACAAAGGGAGGTCGGGATGGATTTTATAACACTACAAGGGGGAGATTATTAAGTTGTCATTGCGAAGAGTGCTAAAATGAAGGCCATTGACGGCCGCAGATGGCATTCTGTAGAAAAGCAATGGAGTTTCCGTAAGTTAAGGCACGCTGGAGAAGATTTTAGAGGGTCAGACCTTGCCCCGTACTAGATACAAATGCCTGCGATAAGGCCGGGATAAGGAAGGATGTTTCATTAGTAAGACGACTGAAATCTATACCCACGTGAGCACGGAAAGCCTGGGAAAGATCATAAGCCCTTTAGACACCCTTGAGCTAACGAAAGGGGGGTGAGGTAGAATATCCGCACCAGGTACCGATATGAACACGTTATCTGACATTTGGTTTGCCAAAAGGTCGTGTTGCCGCTACAATGGTGATGGAGGTGTCAAAAATGACAAGACAAATTTTAACCGCAGTTCTTCACAAAGAGGAAGACCTATACGTAGCAGAATGTCCTGAGGTTGGAACAGTCAGTCAAGGCTATACCGTTGAGGAAGCCGTTGCCAATCTCAAAGAGGCGACAGAGCTCTATCTTGAAGAATTCCCTCTACCCGAAGTTACGCGGCCTTTGCTGACGACCTTTGAGGTAGCCGCATATGCCTCCTAGATTGCGCCGAGTCTCATGGCAAGAAGGTATTTGCGCATTGGAGCGACTCGGTTTTGTCCAAGTCAGACAACGAGGCAGTCACGTTGTACTGAAAAGACAAACGCCTGAAGGTGAAGTTGGTTGCGTTGTGCCTCTACACCGTGAGTTGGCTATCGGCACACTACGTGGCATTCTGAAGCAGGCTCGTGTCACGCTTGACGAGTTTGTGAGGAATCTATAGCGATCGAACACTAAACGTTAGATAACACACGCACCACGACAACGGCGAGGCGGTGCGCGATGGGAAGGTCCTTTAGTACTTTACACATTCGTCCGCCGTGGCGTGGTGCTGTAAGGAGGAGGTATGATATGGAAAAGATCGTATTTTTGAGCCTGCTACTCATACTTTTTCAGCCGTTCAACCGGCAGTTGCAGGCGAAAAGGAGTCAACTATGAGGATATTTTCACCGGCCTTTGAAAATGGGAAGGAAATCCCCAAACGTTACACAGCCGACGGCCAAGACATCTCCCCGCCTTTTAAGTGGGAAAATATGCCGGCCACAACAAAATCCCTTGCCCTCATCGTAGATGACCCTGATGCGCCAGATCCAAAGGCGCCCCGTATGGTATGGGTTCATTGGGTCCTGTACAATATACCAGTGAATGCCACAGGACTGTCTGAGGCCGTAAAGCTCCACGACCTGCCGTCCGGCACCATGGAAGACCTGAACGACTGGAAACGCACGGGTTATGGCGGCCCCGCCCCTCCCATCGGCAGGCACCGCTATTTTTTCAAGCTCTATGCCTTAGATACAGTGCTTCCTGACCTGCATAACCCAAGCAAGGCCGCTTTGCTGGAGGCCATGAAGGGCCATGTAATGGAAGAGGCTGTGCCGATGGGGACATATACAGATAACCTAAAATAGCCTAACAGATAAGTTTAGGTTTCATACACAAAAAATAACAGATTAACTATGAGCTGCGTGGGGCTTACAAGAAGAACACCCCGTTAGCAGCTCCTCAAGATGAGCTGTCTTTTTTTCTAATTCTCGTGTCTTATTGCGCAATTCGTTAATTTCATTGCTCAATTCGTTGGTTTTGTGAATGGCAGGAGCAAGAGCGGTTCTGCGATCCCATAACACAAACCCAACAATGCCTACAATCTGTGCAAAAATAGCACCAATAATCACATACATAAGATTTTGCAGGCTGTCTATACGCTGATTCACTGACCGTTCCAGGCCATCTATGCGCTGTTCCAGCGCCTTTTGGCCTGTTTTAAGCTCTGTAAGAGATTCTATAATCTCCCTGTCGCTGATATGCTCTGCCTGAACAACAGCAAACACAGAAGAAAAAGAAAATAGTAAATAAATAAATATGATGCACATAAACAGATGTTTCATGACACTTCCTCCATATTCACTGGCATTCATGAGGCTATATTTTTATATTATACATGAAACACATATTCAGCAATAATCTCACACAAATATAAAAAATGTTTTATTAAGTAGTCTAAATTATTATATGGTGGGTTTAGCAAAGTTCAGCAGACCTGCAATCGTCGTTTTTCTGTCAGGGCTTTTAACCAGACCCTCTCCTATGAGCGCCGCCACGATACCGGCCTCTTTTAGACGCCGCATGTCTTCAGGTGTCGAAATGCCGCTTTCACTCACCATGGGTATGAATGAAGGCGCTATTCTTCTGAGACGAAAGGTGGTCTCAAGTGAGACAGTGAAGTCTATAAGATTGCGATTGTTGACGCCCAGGAGCTTCACATCTTGCCTCATAGCGCGCTCCAGCTCATCTTCGTCGTGCACCTCTACCAGGCAGTCCATACCCAATTCCTCTGCGTGCGCCAGAAACTCTTGGAGTTGCATGTCACTTAATGCCGCAACTATAAGCAAAATGGCATCAGCGCCCCATCGTCTGGCCTCTTCTATTTGAATATGGTCAATAATGAAATCCTTGCGCAGGAGCGGTAGGCCTACCGCCCTGCGAATACTGGGTAGAAATGACAGATTACCTTGAAAAAAACGCTCGTCCGTAAGCACAGAAACGGCCGTTGCGCCGGAAGCCTCATATTCCAATGCCAGATTTACTGGATGAAAATCCGGACATAAAAGACCCTTAGACGGAGACGCCTTTTTGACCTCGGCAATTATGGAAACAGCTTTGTCCTGTAATAATGCGTTGATAAACCCTCTGAGTGGCCCTATCTCCTCATGCGGTTCAGGAATACCATGCTTCTTGAGTGCCCTCACCTCTTCCTTTTTGTGCTCCAATATCACATTCAGTATGGACATCTTTATTCCTTTCCCGCCGCTATCAGCTCTTTAAGTTTTTTCATCGCAGCACCTGAATCCAATATCTCCTGCGCCATTTGAATCCCTTGTTTCAGATCATGAGCCTTGCCACTCAGATAAATGGCAGCCCCTGCATTTAACGATACGACATCCCTTGAAGGACCCTTTTTACCGCTCAACACCTCACGGCAGATCTCAGCGTTTATTTTTGCATCTCCACCCATGATTTCATTTAGATCAGCCCTGTTAAGTCCGACTTCTTCGCATGAAAACTGAAACTCACGACACTCGCTTCCGTTCCACTCAGCCACGTTGTTCGGCCCGGAAAGACCAAGTTCATCCAGGCCGTCAGGGCCGTGTACTACCCAGGCCCGTCTGGCCCCAAGTCCTGCCAGGGCCTTGGCAAGCGGCATACACAGTTTCCTGTCATAGACGCCCATAAGCTGAACATTGGCCCCTGCCGGATTGGTGAGCGGGCCAAGGACATTGAAGATGGTGCGAATACCAAGCTCACGACGCGGGACTGCGGCATGTTTCATGGCAGGATGCAGCGCAGGGGCAAACAGAAAGCCTATGCCGATAGTCTGAATGGATCGGGCTACTTGATTGGGTGCCATAGAGATATTGACACCCAGGGCCTCCAAGACATCGGCGCTGCCTGACCGGCTGGAAACGGAGCGATTCCCGTGCTTAGCCACCTTTATACCACTGGCAGCCACCACGAAGGCCACTGTGGTGGAGATATTGAAGGTGGATGCGCCGTCTCCGCCTGTTCCACATGTGTCCACCAACACATCGCTTTCTGAAAGTGAAACATCTATGCGTTGGGAATGCCTACGCATCACTTGAGCCGCTCCGATGATCTCATTAACTGTCTCGCCTTTGGCACGTAACGCCACAAGAAAACCGGCTATCTGAACGGGTGTGGCCTGGCCCGACATGATCGTCTCCATTGCTTCAGACATTTCCTCTTGCGATAGATCGCGTCGCTCCATCACTTGAATCATGGCATTTTTTAATGGATTTGACATGATTAACTCCCTATTGTCAAAAAATTCTGCAACAGTTTCAAGCCATTCTGAGTCATGATGGATTCTGGATGAAACTGTACTCCTTCAATGGCGAACTCCTTGTGTCTCATGCCCATGAGTTCGTCCTGCTCAGACCATGCACTTGGCTCAAGACAGGTGGGCAGAGAGGACTCCTCTACCAGAAGGGAGTGATATCGCATCGCCTCAAATGGATTGGGCATATTCTTGAATATACCCTTGCCGTCATGACGAATCATGGAGGTTTTGCCGTGCATGAGCCTTTCGGCCCGAATCACTCGACCACCAAACGCCACTCCTATGGACTGATGTCCCAAGCATACGCCCAGAATGGGTATTCTGCCCGCAAAATATTGAATTGCGGCCACGGAGATGCCGGCCTCGTTGGGCGTGCATGGACCAGGTGATACGAGCAGCCGGTCCGGATTTAAGGCGATGACCTGGCCTAATGTGAGTTCATCGTTTCTAATGACCTTCATATCGGCTCCAAGCATACCCAACATCTGTACGAGATTATATGTAAAAGAATCGTAATTATCGATTACTAACCACATTATTTAAATTCCTTTATCAAGTTTTTGACTGCACTCATCAATGGCCTTCATCAAGGCCTTGCCTTTGTTTATGGTCTCCTCCCATTCCTTCGCAGGATTTGAATCAGCCACTATGCCTGCTCCGGCCTGAAGATAGAGTTGATCCCCTTTCTGACAGAGGGTTCGAATGGTGATGGCCATATCCATGTTGCCTGAAAAATCCATATAGCCTACTGCACCGGCGTAAGGCCCTCGTCTGGAATGCTCCAGTTCCTCTATGATCTCCATGGCCCGAATCTTGGGGGCGCCTGAGACAGTGCCTGCAGGAAAACAGGCCTTCAATACGTGAAACATGTCCAACCCCTCGGCCAGTTCACCGGTTACATTGGAAACTATGTGCATCACATGGGAATAACGCTCTATATGCATCAGTTCGCTGACCTTTACAGTCCCCAGTCTGGCTACACGGCCCACATCGTTTCTGCCCAAATCTACGAGCATCAGGTGTTCGGCCCTTTCTTTGGAATCGGCCAGCAGTTCCTTTTCCAGCCGTTTGTCTTCGGCGTCGTCCTTTCCCCTGGGACGTGTGCCCGCAATGGGCCTGAGTTCGATGTGTCTGTTCGTGAGCCTGACCAGTATCTCGGGAGAAGAGCCAGCCATTGACTCATCGCCCAGCTGAAAAAAATATAAATAGGGAGAAGGGTTGATGCGCCGCAATGCCCTGTATATCTCAAAAAGAGGTATATTATTTTTGCCGGAGAAGCGCTGTGACAACACCACTTGAATGATATCTCCAGCACGAATGTATTCCTTGGCCTTTTTCACAGCGGCCTCAAACACAGACTGTTCTATTTCAGTGGTAAGAGAGGTTGTTTCAGTAACGGAATAAGAGGGATATGAATAGCCTCGTAACAGGCGGGCATGAACCTGTTTCACCTCTTTCACAGCATTGTCATATATCTTCTTTAACGGAGAGCCGTCGAGTCGCGCCCAGTAGATTATCTGAAGGGTGTGCTTGATATTGTCATGGGCAAGCACCAATTGCGGCACCATGAATACACTGTCGTTGAAACCGGTGTTGTTTGTGAGGCGTTCCGGCAGCCGCTCCATAAAACGCACCATATCATAGCCAAGAAACCCCACTGCCCCGCCTGAAAATCGAGGCGGTTCGGTAAGAGGTATGTGCGCCGGCCTGAACTGCGCCAGTATCCTCTGAAAATCCTTCATGGGATCGGTGGAATCCTGCCATTGTCTCGCCTCTCCTGCGTATTCCTGAAATACCTGTCTACCCTTTGAACCAAATATAAGAATTGGAATAAGGCCGATAAAACTATAACGCCCCCATTTTTCACCGCCTTCAAGGCTTTCCAACAGAAATGAGTACGACCCTGACGCCACCTTGAGATAAATGGAGATCGGCGTATCCATGTCCACTAAAACTGTGTGGGTTACGGGCACCAGATTGGAGTCATGAGCGATGGATTCAAACTCTTGAAATGTAGTAAGTGTCATGTGAATGTCTTTAAAATTCCTTTGATTGAAATACCGAGATAATGTTTCTTGACATTATATCCAAAATCCCTTATTAAATAAAAGGTTTTTTTGCGGGTGTAGCTCAGCTGGTAGAGCACAAGCTTCCCAAGCTTGGGGTCGCGGGTTCGAATCCCGTCGCCGGCTCCAGTCGATGGGTACTCCTTCTCAGGCAGAAGGCTTCCCTTTTTGAGGTATCGGACCACTGCCGCAGGTGTGGCTTCCATACTTCGATTAGCGGATGACAATACCTCTAGATTCCGTGTCGGGACATCAGGTTCTCCACCGCGGGAACCCTTTTTCTAGCATGAATTAGACTATTGTCGGTTCCGCCGAGAGAAGTGGGTAGAGTCACCCACTTTTTTTTTGTTCTGGGATTCGAGACATGTGGAGTTGGTGGGAATGGGCGACAATGCACTTGAATTAATAGAGAAAATCCCGGGATTGGTGGAACCGGTGCTCACAGCGGACGGCAGGGAGCTCGTGGAAGTAGAGTACCGCCGTGAGGCGACGGGGTGGGTCCTGCGTCTGTTCATCGATCAGGACGGCGGGGTTTCCATCGATGACTGTGCCCAGGTCAGCCGGGTGATCGGTGATTTGCTGGATGTGGCGGACATCATCCCGGTGGCCTATCACCTGGAGGTCTCCTCTCCCGGTCTGAACCGGCCCCTCCGAAAGCCCGAGCATTTTCGAAGCGTGATCGACAAGATCATTGATGTGCGGACAACCATACTCCTCAGCGGAAGACGCCGTTTCAAGGGGCTTCTTCGGGAGATCAGCGGCGATCAGATCCGGATGGATTGTGACGGAAGCCTTCACGAGATCCCACTGCAATTCCTGGAGCGTGCTCGGCTCTGTTACTTCGATTCCCTGGAGCGGGAGAACGCTGGGGTGTCTACCCGGAATGGCCCGGCCCATCATTCTTGACCTTGCGAGGAGACAAGACACCATGGCCAGTGAACTCAAGCGGTTGATCGATCAAGTGAGCCGCGAGAAAGGCATCGACCGCCAGACGCTCATTCAGACACTGGAAGAGGCCATCAAGTCGGCCATCAAGAAGTAATACGGCGGCAAGCTGGACCTGGATGTGACCTTTAATGAGGAGACGGGCGAGCTCGAAGCTTTTCAGTTCAAGGAAGTGGTCGAGGTGGTGACCGATCCCGAAAAGCAGGTATCCGTCGAGGAAGCGCTCAAACTGGATCCGGAAAGCGCGTTGGGGGACGAACTGGGGATTCGCATGGACACGGATACCCTGGGGCGGATTGCGGCTCAATCCGCCAAGCAGGTGATCATCCAGAAGATGAAGGATGCCGAGCGGGAAGTCGTCTACGAGGAATATCGCACGAAGA
>CAYRSX010000008.1:0-35981 GCA_964427245.1 uncultured Desulfobulbaceae bacterium
AACTAGACAAACGACTGACCGCTGAGAACAAGGCAACTAATCAGCGCATCAATAACCTCTACACAGCCATTGGCTATCTCACCGCTGCAGTCACCGCTATACTCATCACCTCCATCGGTTTCGCCTACTGGGACAGAAAAACCGCCATACAGCAGGCAAAAAAAGAGACCATCGCAGAGATAGAGGCCATCGGAAGGCTTAGAGATGTCATCTCAACACTTCGAGAGCTGACCAAAAGGGATGCCCACGTGGAAGGCCTCTTATGCCAATTCCATCTATTATAAAAAATTACAACTCCTCTGACTCATAACACATCAATTCTTCTTGCATAACAAGCAGGACTTGAAGTAATAATTGTGTTATGGGTTATAATGACATGCAGCAATACATCGACGAATTCATCGACTTTTTACTTGCGGAACGCGGAATGTCCCAAAGAACGGCCTATGCCTACCGCAGGGACCTCACGGAATTTCAGGCCGCCACCGGTGCCTCAGACCCATTCCATATCACCTCGCTGAATATTCGCAGGCATCTGTCCACTCTTTTGCAAAAAGGTCTCTCACGGGCCTCTGTGGCCAGACGCCTTGCCTGTATGCGCTCGTTCTTTCGATTTCTTGTACGTCAGGGTATAGTCACTGCCAATCCGGCAGAGGAGATTCGTCCACCCAAACCGGAAAAACGCCTGCCCTCGTACCTCACGGTGGACCAGGCGGCAGGGTTGTTAAATGTACAGACAGTGAATACCTTTCAGGCGGTGCGTGACATGGCCATTTTTGAACTGCTATACAGCACAGGGATTCGCATAAACGAGCTCTGCGGCCTAAATATGGACGACCTACACATGTCTCCTGAGATGATCAAGGTACACGGCAAGGGCGGCAAGGACCGCATAGTACCTTTTGGAAGCAAGGCCAGAGAGGCTGTGGCAACATATTTTGTTCAGCGGAACAGTGTATTGAGCCGTTTGAAGGTGGAACAACCCGCAGTATTTATAAACGAACGCGGTGGCCGGTTGACGCCACGGAGTATTCAGCGAACACTGAAACAAAGATGTGCTCAAGCAGGGCTTTCAAATGACATCACGCCTCACAGCCTGCGCCATTCCATGGCGACACACATGCTGGAAGGCGGCGCAGACCTGCGCTCCATTCAAGAGATTCTGGGCCATGCCAGCCTTGCCACCACACAGCGCTACACACATGTGGATATGAATCGGCTGACCGAGGTCTATAATTCTGCTCATCCAAGATCAAAAAAAGACAAGGGGTTAAAATGACTGAAAATAAAATACGAAGTACCACCATAATCTGCGTAAGACGAAATAGCACCGTGGCCTTGGCGGGAGACGGTCAGGTAAGCCTCGGAAATACTGCCATCAAACACTCTGCCAAGAAACTGCGCAGACTCTATAACGACAGGGTCTTGACCGGCTTTGCAGGCGCTACGGCAGATGCCTTTACCCTCTTTGGAAGGCTCGAAGAAAAACTGGAGCAATACAAAGGCAATCTGCTTCGAGCCTCAGTAGAACTCTCCAAAGACTGGCGCACAGACCGTATGCTGCGCCGTCTGGAGGCCATGCTCATAGCAGCGGATGCCCAATCATCCCTTTTGCTCTCCGGCTCGGGCGATGTCATCGAATCCGATGACGGCATTCTCGCCATAGGTTCGGGAGGGCCCTATGCCCTGGCAGCAGCCCGCGGGCTCATAAAACATACCCAGCTTTCAGCGCAAGAGATCGCTGAAGAGGCCCTGCGCATAGCGGCATCCATCTGCATATACACCAACGACAACATCACAATAGAAGCACTTGAAACTGAAGGGAAATAACAATGGAACTGACACCAAAACAGATAGTCACCGAACTCGACAAATACATCATCGGACAGACAGAGGCCAAAAAGGCCGTGGCACTGGCTCTTCGCAACCGATGGAGAAGACAGCAGATCACAGGCCAGCTCAAGGACGAGATTTCACCTAAAAACATCATTCTTATCGGCCCTACAGGCGTGGGCAAGACAGAAATCGCTCGAAGACTGGCCAAACTCGCAGATTCGCCCTTTCTTAAGGTGGAGGCTACGAAATTTACGGAAGTGGGCTATGTAGGCAGGAATGTGGAGTCCATGATTCGTGACCTCATACACATAGCGGTGGACATGATCAAAAATCGAGAAAGGACTCAAGTGGAGGAAAAGGCCAAGGCCATGGCAGAAGAACAGGTTTTGGACCTGCTTTTACCCAAACG
This sequence comes from uncultured Desulfobulbaceae bacterium, assembly GCA_964427245.1. Lineage (GTDB taxonomy): Bacteria > Desulfobacterota > Dissulfuribacteria > Dissulfuribacterales > DYLC01 > JAQVIJ01. The sequence goes on from CAYRSX010000008.1 coordinate 2,246, forward strand.
CATCGAAGACAATGAAGCCGACTTCAACGCCACTCGAGAGAAATTCCGCGAGATGCTGAGAGAGGGCAAATTCAATGAACGCATGGTGGAGCTGGAAATCAGCCAGAAACCTTCAACCGGCCCCATGATGGAGGTCTTTGCAGTCACGGGCATGGAAGACATGCAAAACAACCTTCAAGAAATGCTTTCCAATATCTTTCCAAATAAGAAAAAACGTCGCAAGCTCAAGGTCTCGGAGGCCATAAAGCTTCTGCAACAAGAAGCCACCGCCAAGCTCATCGACATGGAAAAGGTCACGGAACAGGCTGTGAAGCTGGTTGAGCAATCCGGCATCATCTTTCTGGACGAAATCGACAAGATTGCAGCAAAGGAAAGTAGACACGGCCCGGATGTCTCGCGAGAAGGCGTGCAGCGAGACCTGCTGCCCATAGTGGAGGGCACCACAGTGCACACCAAATACGGCTCTGTCCGCACGAATCATATCCTTTTCATAGCAAGCGGCGCATTTCATGTCTCGAAGCCCTCTGACTTGCTACCTGAGCTGCAAGGGAGATTTCCCATTCGCGTGGAACTGCACTCATTGACAGAAAAAGACTTCAAACGCATACTGTTGGAGCCTGAAAACGCCCTGATCCTTCAATACCAGGCCCTTCTGGCCACTGAAGGCATCACAATAAAATTTTACGACGAGGCTATCGACGAAATAGCACGCATCGCCTATGAGGTCAACGAAAAGACCGAAAATATCGGGGCAAGGCGGCTTCACACAGTGCTGGAAAGGCTTTTGGAAGATGTCTCGTTCAACGCCCCTGACATAGAACCACAGGAGATTCTCATCACTGCAAATTATGTTCGAGAACAGCTCAGGGAGATCGTCAAGGATCAGGACCTGAGCAGGTTCATTTTATAAGTCAGGAGCATTTCATGCAACTTGAAGACAATAAAATGCGGGCACATGTCCTTACAGAGGCCCTGCCCTATATTCAACGATTTTACGGCAAGACCATCGTAATCAAATACGGCGGCCATGCCATGAAGGATGAACGGCTCAAGGCCCAGTTCGCACAAGACGTGGCCCTGATGAAATATGTGGGCATAAATCCGGTGATAGTGCATGGCGGTGGTCCTCAGATATCCCGCACTCTGGAGCGCATGGGCATTCAGCCCACATTCATAGAAGGCCAGCGAGTCACCGACGATGAGACCATGAGTGTGGTGGAGATGGTCCTGGTGGGCACCGTCAACAAAGAAATAGTAGGGCTTATCAACAGCCATGGAGCGCGAGCAGTAGGACTTTCGGGCCGAGACGGTGACCTGATTCAGGCGGAACGCATGAAGATATACAGGTATTCCGGCGACGAGCGTCCAACGGAGATCATCGACATAGGCCGCGTGGGCAAGGTGATCAGAGTCAACACTGACGTGCTTACCGCCCTGGAAAGGGCTGGCTTCGTGCCTGTCATAGCGCCTGTAGGAGTCGGGCCAGATGGACAGGCCTATAACATCAACGCAGATCTGGTTGCAGGGGCCATCGCAGCCGCACTCCAGGCCGAAAAACTCATTCTGCTCACCGACATCATGGGTGTCATGAAGGAAAACGCAAAGGGTGAAAGAGAATTGATACCATCTATGACCATAACTGATATCAAAAAGGCCCTGGAAGACGGCACCGCCACCGGAGGTATGATTCCAAAACTAAAGGCCTGCCTGAAGACACTGGAACAAGGGGCCAAAAAGGCGCACATCATAGACGGCAGACAGGAACACGCCATACTTCTGGAGCTCTTTACAGACAGCGGCATAGGCACAGAGATCACAAGTGAGGCTTAACACCATGCAGATGCAAGACTATATAGCCAACACATACAGAAGATTTCCTGTCACCATTGTAAGAGGCGCGGGCACTCGAGTCTGGGACGATACAGGCCGTGAATACCTGGATTTCGTAGCAGGGATAGCGGTTTGCAGTCTGGGCCACTGTGCTCCACAGGTAATCGAGGCCGCACAGGCCCAACTGAAACGTCTGGTGCATGTCTCCAATCTCTACTGGTCGCAGCCTCAAATGGAACTGGCAGCCATTCTGTGCCGGCACTCCTTTGCAAATCGAGTGTTCTTCTGCAATTCCGGCACCGAGGCCGTGGAATCAGCCATAAAACTGGCCAGACGTAGAGGCCACGACCTGCATGACCCAAATTGCTATGAAATCCTCTGCATTGAAGGCTCATTTCACGGCAGGACTCTGGCCGCACTGTCAGCCACTGGTCAGCCGATGTATCACAGGGGCTTCGAGCCCATGATGCCGGGCTTTAAACATGTCCCTTTAAATAACTCCCATGCACTGAAACGCGGTGTCACTCGCCGAACCTGCGCCATATTGCTGGAACCCATTCAGGGTGAAGGCGGTGTGCGCATGGCCACAGACGAATTTCTGCAGACCGCACGAGACCTCTGTGACCAACATGACCTCCTGCTCATATTCGACGAGGTGCAGGTGGGCATGGGCCGTACAGGAAGCCTCTTTGCATATGAACAGACACCGATCACGCCGGATGTCATGTGCCTGGCCAAGGCCCTGGGAAATGGGCTTCCCATAGGCGCCATGCTGGCCGGCGAGACCACCATGGCCCATCTCACTCCGGGCAGCCATGCCTCGACATTCGGCGGAAACCCTGTTTCATGCGCTGCTGCGGTGGAAGTGGTCAACACCCTACTCTCCAACGATTTTTTGAAAAATGTCCGAGAAAAAGGTGAATACCTGCAACAGGGCATGAAGGCAATAGCCGCACGACATTCAGACAAGGTCAAGGAAGTAAGGGGCAGAGGGCTCATTCAGGCCATGGAATTTCATTACCCCATGCCTGACCTGGCATTGAAACTACTGGAGCGTGGAATTCTGGCAATTCTCAGCCATGATACTGTGTTGCGCCTGATTCCACCCCTTGTGATCACCAAAGACGAGATTGACCTGCTTTTAAAGACATTGCAGGAAATTCTGTGAGGTAACCCCATGCAAAATACATTTTCCAAACATGCACGTTCATTTTTGAAGATCGCCGACTTCGAGATAGATGTCCTGAACAGCCTTCTGGATCGCGCCTTCTACTGGAAAAACCAACCAAGACCCCATGAAACACCTGCTCGCGGCAAGATTCTGGGCATGCTCTTTGAAAAACCATCCACACGCACACGCCTCTCCTTTGAAGCGGCCATGTACCAACTGGGTGGAAACGTGAGCTTCATGGCAGGCAGGGACCTGCAGATAAGCCGGGGCGAACCCCTGAAGGATACGACTCGCGTCCTGTCCAGATACATCGACTGTCTTGCCGTACGCACCTTCGGACAATCAGTGGTGGAGGAACTGGCTGCTTGGTCCGATATTCCAGTTATAAACGCACTTTCAGACCTATACCACCCATGTCAGATACTCTCGGACATCATGACGGTCATGGAGCACAAAGGCAGGGATGTGAAAGAACTCACTATCGCATGGATCGGAGACGGCAACAACATGGCCAATTCATGGATAGAACTGGCGGTCCGCATGGGTTTCAGGCTGCAACTGGCCTGCCCTTCCGGCTACGAGCCAGACTCCAGGGTAATGGGCTGGGCGCTTGGCCAGCTCAATGGCGCGCAAATCGTGATTACACATGATCCTATGGAGGCGGTAAAAGGGGCGGATGTGGTCAATACAGATGTATGGGCCAGCATGGGACAGGAGGCTGAGGCGGAGAAACGCAAAGCGCTTTTTGCACCGTATCAGATAAATGAAAGGCTGCTTCGCAACGCCGCTCCCAATGCCATAGTCCTGCACTGTCTTCCTGCTCACAGAGAGGAAGAAATCACAAATGATGTTATAGAAGGACCGCAGTCTGTGGTCTGGGAGCAGGCAGAAAATAAGATGCATATCCACAAGGCCATTCTTGAATGGGCTATGGGGATTTAATGTGTGACAGGCGAGACGCCTGTCCTACGTCGAGTGGTGCGATTGTCATTGCGAGCCAAAGGCGAAGCAATCCCAGTCGTTGCCGTCCTTGCGAGCAGATGGTAGGGGCGACGCATATATCCGCCCCTACCATCTACCTAAAATCAATTAACGCCGTTTGACGCTGTCCCAGTCCGCCATCCAAACAGATGTGGAAGCGCGGCGCTTTTGCGGCAAAGTGGTGTTATGAGAACGGTCACGAAATCCCTCTGGTCTTGGATTCCCGCCCCTTATCTTCATGCGAGTACTCGGCATAATATCTGATTTACTGCTATCTGAACCACTGGATTTGAAGGAGTTCACAGGCCTCCATCCCCTTCCATCACCTGCAATTTTGCGCCTTTTATTAGGCAAAAATGCACTGTCGCTGCGCTCATGAAAACGTGGCTGGCTGCTATTTCGCTCACCATGAAACTCTGAGGATAATATAGCCTCGTCCCTTCTCCATTGCCTATTTTCATGAGTGAATCCCCTGCTGCCGCCCATTTCAAACGCTGGGTCACGATTCAACCCGTCACTTCTTCTGTAGCCTGACTGCTGTATATTACTGGAACGTTTCGCATGAAAGCCTTCTTCACTTCCATACCCGCCATAAGAACCTTTACGTGAGCCACCTCTATGATTATTTCTATTGCCCGCAGGGATAAAAGGTCTGCTGGACCGCTCGCGGCCGCGGTCACTTCTTTCAGTAGCCACAGGCTTGAACCGAGGCTCAAGACCAGCGATAACATGCACCTGAATGGGTTTCCCTGTATAATTTTCTATGGTGCGCACCATTGCCCTTTCACGATGCGAAGCAAAGGTCATAGCAATTCCCTGCCTGCCAGCCCTGCCCGTCCTGCCTATACGATGGACATAGTCTTCGGCCTGTTTTGGCAGGTCGAAATTGATGACATGGGTTATACCCAGGACATCTATACCGCGAGCAGCCACATCAGTGGCCACCAACACTCGCACACGGCCATCCCGCAATCTCTGTAATGCCCTATTGCGCTGACCCTGATTCATGTCGCCATGAAGGGCTGCTGCAGAAAAACCGACGGTCTGAAGGGTTATGGAAAGCTCCTCCGCAGACCTTTTGGTGGATGTGAAGACAAGTGCCTGTTCCACGGCATCATCCTGCAAAATTGCATTCAGCAGATTCTCCTTGTGCGCCATATCATCGGTGAAAAGAAGTTGCTGCTCGATGAGTTGTTCGGCTACGGCAGGCGTGGAGACCGCTATGCGCGTGGGGTTTGTCGTGAGACGCCGGGCCAGATTCCCCACCACGCCTTCGAGGGTCGCGGAAAAAAGAAGGGTCTGACGCTTTTGAGGGGTGTGCGAAACGATCTCTTCAATATCGTCGATAAATCCCATGTCGAGCATACGGTCAGCCTCATCCAGGACCAGCATCTCTATTCTGCCGAAATCGATGCGGCCACGATGCAGATGATCCAGCAAACGGCCCGGAGTGGCCACCACAATATCCACAGGCTGGCTCAACTGACGCAATTGCTGAGTATAAGAAGAGCCACCCACAAGACATGCAGTGCGCATACGCTTCAGTCCGCTTCCATAGATATGCGCTGCGGTTTGCACCTGCAATGCCAGTTCACGAGTCGGAGCCAAGACCAACACACGAGGCCCACGGCCCTTGTTGAGTGCAGCTCTTTGTAACCGTTCCAGGGCAGGCAGCAGAAAGGCGGCGGTTTTACCGCTTCCAGTATGGGAAGAAACAAGCAGGTCAGCGCCTTTAAGAGCGGCTGGAATGGCCTGTTCCTGAACAGGAGTAGGTGTTGTGTGGCCGGCTTTTGCAATTGATGCGAGAATGAGGGGGTTGAGTTCAAAATCTGAAAAATTCATGAGAGTCCTTTCTTGTATAAGGCGGGAAAACCGCCAGGCTTGAAATAAAGGCCAGCTATTCACGACATGGCCAGTAAAGTGCGCCTTCGTAGGCTGCGCTGCATTGCGCCAGCAATTCACTGTGAACAGGCGCTGTTACATCGGCGCCAACCTACGTTCAACCCCTTGCATCGGCATCGTTCTGCATGAACGAAAACGGCAACGAGTGCAGGCAGCCAAACCCCAAACAAGCCCTACAACAAGCAAGGCATCACCAGATTATAGTGTATCGGGATTTACAAACCACATGAAAGGTCGGATACGATGAATTGAATTTTGTAACTATAGAACCACTGCGTTAAAAAAGCAACAAAAAAATACAGCATCAATCGGGCCGGTTGCCTTTGGATTTGTGCAAAGAATTACACAGCAAATGTTTACAGAATGAAACGAGGATATTTCAATCTGCAACAATTATTCAAAGCACTACGCAATCATTAAATAAACCCACTTAAAATATCATTGAAATCAACAAGATATCATTCAAAATAATTTTCAAACCTGATGGAACGGATTTTGCTTCAATCTTTATGCGAATGCAAAAACAAGAATAATTGCAAAAAAGCATGGGGGCTTATTTAACAGCGTCACATATGAATTCAACCCGAATCAGGAGGCAAAAAAGAAAAGCCATGCCAGAACCTTCCGATAGAGACACTTACATCACAAAAATAAAGGACTTTTTCAATCAGCATATGGCGGCAACCGCCTTGGCTGAAGAAGGGTTGTCACAGGCGGCGATAGAAATGCTTGACGCCAAGCCAACGGTGCTGCTGGTAGTGGAGGGCGATGGAATCGGGGCACGCACTCTGCGTTATGCGGTTGATCTCTGCCATCGCACCAGCTCAGTGCTGGACATATTGCATGTTAATCGTCCTGATGCCAGAACAGCACTGCACCAGCAAGGAACAACAATAAATGAGTCACAAACCCTCACCACACAGGAGGCCCAGCAAAAAGGGCTGCTGGACATACCATTTCGTGAACACACAGTAAGTGGTAGGTTCAATGAGGCCATCACAGCCTTTTTGCGCACCAGAAAGCAGGTGATCTCCGTTGTGCTTGAAAAGCTCACCTACTCTCGATCTGCATCTCTCAAAAGGCTACCGCTGGGCCTGCCCTGTCCCCTGATAACCATATAATCACAAATAGCCCGTCGAAAACTACATTTTGGGCATAGGTAAGGTCACCGGTGCAGGAGCGTCGGTACCTGTCGGCTTTTTTGCCGCCGAGACGGCAACGCTCCACCACCATCTTGTCGCAAGCTGTTACTCCATGCCCATCTTTTTGAGTTTGCGCCACAAAGACACTCTATCTATGCCCAGAATATCGGCGGCCTTTTTCTTGTTGCCGCCGACCTGCTCCAGTACCCATTTTATATAACTCGCTTCCTGCTCTTCCAGGGCCGGCATTCGATCTTTTTTAGGACGGAAGGTCTCCACAGCCAGATCAGGCAGGTCTTCTGCTCCTATGAGCTCTTTTTTTGCAAACACCACAGCCCGTTCCATCAGATTTTCAAGCTCCCGGACATTCCCAGGATACGAATAAGACTTGAGTATCTCCGCTGCTTCTGAATCAATTCCTGTCACATTTTTATTCATAATATGCGCATATTTCTGCAGAAAAAAATGTGCCAACAGCAGTATATCACTGGGTCTGGCCACCAGAGGCGGTATATGCAGATGCACCACATTTATGCGATAATACAGATCTTTTCTGAAATGCCCTTCCTGAACCATGGTAGCCACATCCCGATTGGTCGCAGCTACAAAACGCACATCTATCGGCTGTGCACGTGTAGCTCCCAGTCTCAAGACCTCCTTTTCCTGAATGACACGCAACAACTTCACCTGCATGGCCAAGGACATTTCAGCCACCTCATCCAGGAAAAGAGTACCGCCGTGAGCGGTCTCTATCAACCCTGCCTTTGAGCGATCGGCTCCGGTAAAGGCCCCCTTTTCATGGCCAAAAAGCTCGTTTGCAAGCAGTTCATCTGTAAACGCCCCACAGTTTATGGCAAGCATGGGCCCTTTGGAGCGAGGGCTATTCTCATGTATAAAATTGGCGAGCAGTTCCTTGCCTGTGCCGCTTTCTCCGGTGATCAAGACATTACAATCACTTTGCGCCACATCCTGAGCCGTTGTCAGGAGCTTCAGCATAACTGGATCTTCAGTTATAATCTTGGAGGATTTCAACCGCTCCAATCTTTCATTGAAAGACAAAATATTTTTTCTGAGGTTGCGATGCTCCAGCGCCTGCTGCACCACACGGCGCACCTCTTCGATCTGATAGGGCTTGGATATATAATAAAAAGCACCCATCTTTATAGCCTCCACAGCGGAATCAATGGTGGCATAGCCTGTTATAATGATAACTTCGGTATCAGGCCACAGCTCCCGAACCCGCTGCAATATCTTAAAACCGTCTACTTTAGGCATTTTGAGATCGGTCAAGACCACGTCAAATTCCTGATTAGCTATCAATTCCAATCCCTTGACACCGCTTTGTGAGGCTACTACATCATAACCGGCCTTTGTCAGTATGTATTGCAGATTACGCAATGCGACCTGTTCATCGTCAAGCACCAGCATTCGGGCCTTGGTTTCATCAGCCATTGTCCCTTTTCTCCTTCCAGTTCCCACTTTCAATGGGTAATCTTATGATAAATTTTGCACCCATTCCATGACTCGATTCCACTGTTATATCCCCGCCGTGTTTTTTGATTATCTCATAAACAATGGACAATCCCAGCCCAGAACCCTCTCCAACGTCTTTTGTGGTAAAAAACGGATCGAATATATGATCCTTTATATCATCCGGAATACCTGGGCCGTTGTCCATAACCTGAATCACCACTTGGTCCGCAGTGGAATCCACTCTACCTTCAAGACATATTTCACCCTCTTCTCCCACTGCCTGAATGGCGTTCATCAATAGATTCACCACTACCTGCTGCAAGCGTTGCTTGTCACCATTAAAAAAACCGTCCTCCTTTATGGTAACCCCAAGCTCCACGCCGCTGGGCAATCCACCACGCACCAATTGCATGGCACTCTCCAGAAATACTGAAAGCTGCAACCTCTCGAAACGGACGTCTGTGGCCCTTGCAAATTCCCGAAGCGAGACGACCACACGTCTGGCGCGGTCCAGCTCGGAGAGAATTTGACTCACCAACTCACGACGGAAATCCTTACTCTCAGTTAAATCAGGCTGATTGAGCTCCTCCATCAGAATCTGGGCCGATGTGGAAATATTGGAGATAGGGTTGTTCAGCTCATGAGCGACACCAGCTATCAAAGTACCGAGAGACGCCAGTTTCTTGCTCTGAATCACCTGCTCCTCCCACTTCTTCAGCTCACGTTTCATGACATTCAGCGCCTCCACCACTGCATCCAGCTCCATCACACGATGTCGAGGTGTGTAACTCGTAAAATCACCACGAGCGATCTTGGTAGTATAATCCACAATCTCACGCAGCGGCTCCATGATAACCGTGGACATCTGCTGGCCCAAAAACAGGGCCACAAAAAACATGATCATCAACCACATAAGTGTAGTAAAGTGAATATAATCAAGTGTTTGATATATCTCTCCCAATTCCTTAGTTGTTAACTGCCGTGTATCGTTTTCTATATCCCTGCCAAGCTGACGCACAAGCTGTAATTTGACTTCATCGGGCTGGTCTGATTCATAGGCCAGGCCTTGAATATTTTTTTCATATTCCAGAAGCTGTGTGGACAGGTCATTCAATGCCGAAGAAAGCCCAACCGCCTGAAATTCATTGCGATAGGTGGAGATCAATTCCCTGATACGAGTTATGAGACGCTGATTACTGTCAAATGCCTCATCATCTCTGAACAGCAGCCAGTTCTTTTCCTGACGCCTCATCTCCAGAACCGCCTCATAGATCTGGCTTGAGGCCTCCTGTTTACCAAGACGTATTCTGACCATATTCACATCATACCACATAAGGATGCTGGATATGACGCCGATAGCTATCAATAGATAATAGCCAAACTGTATCTTTCTATAAATGCTGTTCATGAAGATTCTGAACATTACAAGATAACCTTCTCCCCGATTTCATCCGTAGGGACGGGGCAACCCAACCCTTACGGAATTCCCCCGATATTGCAAAATGCAACAATCTTACTTCAAACTGTTACAAAATACACAACTATTTCTTTTCAATAGCTATTTCATAACACACATCATAGACAATAGAAAATGATGTTGCTATTTGCAACCAACATTGCAACAAAATCGCACAGGCAGACAATATTTAATAAAAATGCTATCATATCAAGTAATTACGACTTAAAAAACATGGCATCATTATTGAATAATAGAAAGGCGACGAACAAAATAATACCGCCGATGCGGTCAAAATCAAAGACAAGGAGATAAAAAAATGAAACGTTTATTTTCACAAATGACGGCACATTTGGAACGGCTGATGATGGCAGTCACCTTTGCCGAGGCCGGTGAACCCAACGAGGCCAGAAGGTTTTTAAAGGGTTCGCACTGCAACACCGCAACAACTCATACAAAAACACGGCCTGTTCTAAAAAGGCTCGTGGTAAAGGAGGCATAAGATGATGCAAAGCATACAGGCCGATATGGCGGCTATCGCATTTGCCGAGGCGGGCGAGCATGACACCGCCCGCCGGATTATGCAAGAAGGCGCCAAAAACACGCCGGCACCTGCGGCACACAAGCCATCCATGGTAACTATTATATTCCAAGGTATTCTATCCTTTGGTTTTATCTGGGCGATCCTGAAATATCAAAACATCATCAATGAATTGGATTTCAAAGGGCAATCAGGCGGGTTATATTTTTTATTTCCACTTGTAATGGTTGCCATCTATACATATATACATGCCAATTTTGCGCATGGGCTCTACGATTACTTCGGCATAACGGCCAAGAAAAAATAAGGAGGCAAATCAAATGGCTGATGTCAGTTCAATACCAACGGATATAAATCAGATCTTCATCACACTGGATGCCGCCAAGATCGGCTTTCTCTTCATAGTCGGCTTCATAGGCGGCCTGGTAAGCGGTTTCATTGGTTCAGGCGGTGCCTTCGTGCTGACACCTGGCATGATGAGTATGGGAGTACCGGCGGCGGTCGCTGTGGCAAGTAACATGTGCCACAAATTCCCAAAGGCCATAGTCGGAGCTTACAGACGCCTCAAATACGGACAAGTGGATTTGAAATTGGGCTTAGTCATGGCGACTACCGCTGGCATAGGCGTGCTCATCGGTATCAAGATACAGGAATTCATCAAGCACACCTGGGGAGAAGCTGGTTCCAATCTGTATGTCAGCGTGACATTCTTTGTGGTGCTCCTTGTTGTTGGTGGGTATGTATTTGTGGACGCTCAGAAAGCCAAGAAAAAAGCCCTGCAAGGCGGTGCGGATACAGAAAAAGAGATTATGGCGCCGCTGGCCCAGAAACTTGCAAAGATCAATCTACCACCCATGATCACCTTTAAGACCGCAGGCATTCGCATGAGCTTCTGGTTTATTGCACCGGTAGGCTTTCTGACAGGTCTTCTGGCGGCCACCATAGCTGTGGGCGGTTTCATAGGCGTGCCCGGCATGATCTATGTGCTCGGCGCCTCGGCCCTGGTTGCCAGCGCCACAGAACTGGTGGTGGCGGGTGTAATGGGCTTTACAGGTTCCATCAAATGGGCGATGCTCGGCATGGTTGACCTGCGCCTTACCATCATCATTCTCATGGGATCGCTCTTTGGTGTACAGCTCGGCGCCATCGGCACCACATACGTTAAGGATTACATGGTCAAGTTCGTTATGAGCACCATCATGCTTATCGTGGCGGTCTCCAGACTTCTGGCCATTCCAGAATATCTGGTATCATTAAGGCTCATGGAGCTTTCAGCAGACACCATAAAACTGCTCAAGACAAGCAGCTTCATCATCATGTGTATCGCCCTGGCGGTCGGTGCATTCATCATCATGAGCGCTATCATCAAGGGTATGGTGCAGGAGCGTCAGGCAAAGGCGGCCCTCGCTCACAGGGCATAACGGTATAACACTATGAAAAAATATCAGAAGATACTTGTGGCGTTGGACGGCTCTTCAGCCTGCTACAATGCACTGAAACAGGCCATCAAACTGGCATCGGAGCAAAAAGGGGCTGTTTTGGGTATTTATGTAGCTCCACGATTTCTGGGCGATCTGGACCTGACAGGTATCAAGGATATAGAGTCGATCATTCAGGGCCCTGCAGAAGAGATAACCACCAGGGCCCAAGCCATCGCAAAAAAAGAACGGGGTTTGACTATACGAATGATTACAGAGCAGGGGGAACCCCATGAGCGCATTTTAGATGTGGCCGAGGCAGAGGGTTGCGACCTCATCGTGCTCGGCTCCAAGGACTACTCGGCTGTGGAGCGAGGCACCAAACAGGTGCTGGGCCGCACACTGACTCGTGTCATAGGTTACAGTAGACTCGATGTGCTGGTTGTGCCGGAAAATGCCACTATACGCTGGGGCTCCATTCTTCTGGCCACGGACGGCTCTATTTATAGCGAAACGGCCACAAAAAAGGCCATTGATTTCGCTAACGCCTATGGTGAAAAACTAAAAATTATAACTGTTGTCAACACATCCGATGAGTTCATGACCATTGCTCCCAAAATTCAAAAAGGCATGGTCGAAGCCGCTCAAAAACTGGCACAAGACACTGCACAAATGGCAAAAGGAAGCGGATGTGAGGTAGAAATCTTCGTAATGGAAGGTGACACCGCTCAGACCATAGCAGAACTAGCGCAAAAAGATGGAGTAGATGCCATTATAATGGGCAGCCATGGCAGAACCGGTATTCGACGTCTGCTCATGGGAAGCGTAACGGAAGGTGTGATAAATCTGTCACCATGCCCTGTGCTGGTGGTCAAAACATAGCAACCAACACTATATAGAACCTTGAAAAATTGCCCTTTTACCCAATGGCTATGTTATTTGTAGGCTCAAAATCACATACATCATGAAACCACGTAGGGGCAACCCTTGCGGTTGCCCGAGATAATACGTATGGCCCAACTGAGCGTAGTGAGAAAAAGAAATAGATTGCGTCGCCTTTGGCTCGCAATGACAGTTGCATAGCGACCCCGCTTTACCTGTCATTTCAAGCGTAGCGAGGGTTACCCTCACCCCGGCCATCTCCCAGTGGGAGAGGGTGGTCGGAGGCCGGGTGATGGCTATCTGTCATTCCGAGCGTAGCGAGAAATCTTAAAATTTCTCACACCACCCAGCCCTTCGGGCACCCCTCCACCGGAGGGGAATTTATTACTTCTTCGAAATGACAGGCGGTCGCTGACTGTTGGGGCACGGCATACCGTGCCCGTACCTGCGCTTCATTTGTGGTTGAACAAAATAAATAGGGCAGGGGCATAGGGGCAACCCTTGCGGTTGACCCAAATGTGGTAAATTTTGGTTCGGGGACTGAGCGACTCGTCCCCTGTTTTTTATTTAAAACATTTAAAATATCAACTATTTATTTGCATCTATGCGGGCGACCGCCTCCTGCACAAGCTGCTGTACCATGGTATCGAGGGTCACACCTCGCTGCTGACTGCCCGAAAACCCCAACGCAGCCTTGGCTGTCTCATCCACCTCCATCTTTTTTTCCACATAACCGCTTGTAACCTGTTCAGATGTAGTAGCATCCATGACCTTGTATCTCATGCCTATGACCCATACCTTGGCCGCATCCCTGTATTGTACGGAAGACACCCCTGTATCCACAGCGGCAGCGGTCCGGCCATGACGAATGAGCGTACCGGCTATATCGCCTGCTACGCCTCCATCAAAACCCTGTGAGGCAGCCGCAACCGGCTCCGCCTTGAGGATATCGAAGCGCACAAACCACTTAGTGGTCTTGAATTGCCCTTTTCTAAACTGTCCTCGATCAGCGCTGCCCATCTCCTGAGCGAGCTGTTGTTCCTTGAGCATTGGATCCAGATCGCCTCGCTCCAGCACTCTAAAATTGGCCCTGGAAAGCTCCACTTCAGCAAACTCCCTGATATTGTTGGCAGTAATCTTCTGGCGGAACGTGGCATTATTGCTCTTGATCTCACCAGGCATCACGATAACACTCGGACCCTGTGTTCGAACATTGGAGTAAGTCCTCTCCTGATACATACGCGAATCCGCCTCACGATTGGCCGTATCGGAGGCGCTGCTGAAGCTGAACGACCATGAAAGACACGAAAGCGAAATACTTCCAAAACAAACGGCTACGCATATAACAGGCAACACAGGCTTCTTCATGCTCATTCACCTATTTCAATGGCACAAACAATGTGGGCTCGATGGTTAGATCCATGTGAAAACGATTTTTATTGTCAGTCAGAAAAGAAAGACGGCAACAAGGCATTCGTTCAAGGGTAGAGGATTTAAATACGAGGCCGATGGGCGTAGTGATTGGCACCACAGCTGGAATATTGGCCTCTGCCGTTAAATCAAAGGCAGATTGAATGGTGGCACGAGCACCGCCTATGATCTGGTTCAGGAGTTCCCCAAGAGAGCTCCTGACAGACTCCGACATATGGTGCTTTGGTATTTCTGACTCCGGAAGCCCCATAGTGCGAAAGGAATTGGCCACGATCTCCACGGCCGCATCCCGATGAAAATTCATGACCAAAATACCATTGTAACTTCCACAAAAACTCACAAATGCGCTGATATCCTCACACATCTGAAGGGACTGCAGCATCTGAGCGGTCTTGGACATGGCAATCTGCATTTTGGCGGATCTGGATAATATATCCTGAATGGTCTTACCTATTATCTGGGCAATAGTCAAAATAGATGTCTCGTTAGCCATGCTCACTCACCCCCTCTGTTCTATTTTCAAAAGTTTATAGCTGATACTGTCCAACAGGGCCTGCCAACTGGCCTCCAGAATGTCGTGAGAAACACCTACGGTTCCCCATTTGTCATGCCTGTCCGTGGACTCGATGAGCACACGCACTCGTGCACATGTGCCCGGCATACCAGGCAGCACACGGACCTTGTAATCCACCAGGCTCACGTCCTTAAGCGCTGGATAGAACTTCTCCAGTGCCTTGCGAATGGCGTTGTCCAAGGCATTCACAGGACCTTCTCCCACGGCCGCCGTATGCTCCACATGGCCTCCGACTCTAATCATCACAGTGGCCTCCGCCTGAGGCGGGGCATCCTCCTCAACCTTCTGATCGATAACCCTGAACCCTACGAGATCGAAATATTTGCGCGCCTGACCCATGGCCCTGCGCATAAGCAACTCAAAGGACGCCTCTGCACCCTCGAACTGAAATCCCTGAGCCTCCAATTCCTTGAGTCTGGCCACGATATCCATAATCACAGGGTCATGACTCTCTATATCCAGACCAAATTGCCTGGCCTTGGCCAAGACATTACTCTTTCCTGACAGATCAGACACCAGAATGCGTCTGTGATTGCCTACTAATTCAGGGGTCATATGTTCATAGGTGGAGGCATTCCTGCTCACAGCGCTTACGTGCACGCCACCTTTATGAGCAAATGCGCTTCTGCCTACATAGGGTTGATACTTGTTGTGCGGAAGGTTTGCAATCTCGCTCACATAGCGAGAGACATCGGTCAATGAGGACAGAAAGGCGCCTGCATGGCACTGAAGATTCATTTTGATCGCAAGTGCCGGTATGATGGAGCATAGATTGGTATTCCCGCAACGTTCACCGAAACCGTTCATGGTGCCCTGCACCTGAATCGCTCCGGCCATGACCGCCATGAGTGAATTGGCCACAGCCACATCGGAATCGTTATGGCAATGAATGCCCAACGAGACATTGGGCAGTTCCTGGCGCACCAGATTGCATATCTCCTGTATTTCATGAGGCAGGGTCCCGCCGTTTGTGTCGCACAACACCAGACAATCGGCGCCTCCGGCCAGGGCCTGCCTAACGGTCTGCATGGCGTATTCTCTATTGGCCTTAAACCCGTCGAAAAAATGCTCAGCATCATAAAAAACCGTTGGCACATGTTTTTTCAACCAGGAAACAGAGTCTTGAATAATTTCAAGATTTCGCTTCAGGCTGATGCGAAGGGCATCGGTCACATGAACATCCCAGGTCTTGCCGAAGATGGTCACCACTGATGCCCCAGACTTTACCAAGGCATTGAGGTTGGGGTCTTCATGTGCCTGATATCTGGCCTGTTGCGTACTGCCGAATGCCGCTATTCGAGCATGTTTCAGGGCGTAATTTTGAATCTCCTTGAAAAACTGCTCGTCCTTTGGATTGGAACCTGGCCATCCGCCCTCGATGAAATCCACATGCAGTTCATCGAGTTTTAGAGCAATGCGCACCTTATCTTCCACAGAAAGGCTGAAGTCCTCAGCCTGTGTACCATCTCGTAATGTGGTATCGTAGATCTGAATCATATGGTTTATTGAGTCTCGCCTACGTCCAAACCAAAACCTTCGTGCAGTGCCCTGACCGCAAGCTCTGTGTATTTTTCATCTATCACACAGGAAATCTTGATCTCGGATGTGCTGATCATCAGGATATTTATACCGTGCCTGAACAAAATATCAAACATCTGACTTGCAACCCCTGCATGATTGCGCATTCCAACGCCTACCACCGAGACCTTGGCGATATCGGTACTGCCGACCACTCGCTCCGCGCCTATTTCCTTAGCCACCTTTTCCACTATCTCCATGGCCTGGACATAATCGGTGCGTGGAACGGTAAAGGTCATGTCTGTCATGTCTCCGGCACGCGTGTTCTGAATGATCATATCCACTACTATATTGGCATCCGTGATAGGCTTGAAGATGGTGGCCGCTATACCCGGCCGGTCAGGCACTTTGGAAATGGTTATACGCGCCTCGTTCTTACTATATGTAACCGCTGAAATCAGCCTTTCTTCCATGGATTTATCCTCCTTTGTAACTATTGTGCCTGGTGCATGAGTAAAGCTTGAGAGCACATGAATAGGGACATTATAACGCATTGCAAAGGCCACGGATCGAATCTCTAGGACCTTTGCCCCAAGGCTTGCCATCTCCAGCATCTCTTCATAGGAAATACGATCTATCTTTTGTGCCTTGGGACACATGTTGGGATCAGTGGTATATACACCGTCAACGTCCGTATATATCTCACATACATCCGCCTTGAGCGCCGCTGCAAGGGCCACAGCCGTGGTATCGGAGCCGCCTCTACCCAGTGTGGTAATGTCACCGCCAACGGTCACACCCTGAAATCCGGCCACTACCGGAATACAACCGCTCTGTAGGGCTAAAAGCAGCCGGTCCGCTGGAATATTCAGAATACGCGCCTTGGTGTGTGCATCGCTGGTGAAAATCGGCACCTGATCCCCCAAAAACGACCTGGCCTTGCCTCCCATCTTTTCTATAGCTATGGCACAGAGGGCCACTGTAACCTGCTCGCCTGTGGCCATAAGCACGTCCATCTCACGGAAATTGGGCCTATCTGTAATTTTGTGGGCAAAGCCTATGAGCTTGTTGGTCTCTCCAGACATAGCGGAAAGCACGAGCACCACCTGATTTCCGGCCCGCTGGCACTCCAACGCTCTTGCCGCCACTCGTTCAATTTTCTCGCAATCAGCTACAGATGTCCCTCCATATTTTCTGACTATCAGCGCCATACTTCAATCTCCCTTTTCCTTCTTATCGCCGACCCAGACAGGGTCCTGGCCGAAATGATACATCCACCAGTCCTCATCGTTCATGCCTGCTTCATTGACTGTAAGATGTATTTTATACGAATCCACATAATTCATCAGCAATTTGTATGCCCTATTCAACTCCACTATTTCTAAAGAATCACGGCCAATCGCCATATCTGGGTGGAGCTCCCTGCCCTTTCTTCGATAAGCAGCCTGTATCTCCTTACGAGTCACCTCCTCAGGTAATTCCAGAATCCGCCTGGCCCAAGCTATCTCATTCCATTTATGCCGATTCATATCCATTTGACGTTTGTAACGACACGTGCCACATGCCTGATTTGAATTTTATAAAAAATAATGGCATTCCGTGAAAATTTCCAGTAAAATATTACTTTCTAAAGACTACTCTGCAAAATTAGCGAAATGCAGTACGATTGTAGAAAAAAGGACATCGTTATGGACACATTTCCCAAAATAATCCCATCACTAAGGACGCAACACATAACATACGCCATTCGAGACATTCTGGCCATTGCAAATAAACGCAAGGCAGCTGGAGGCGACTTGATCTTTCTGAACATAGGAGACCCCCTGCTCTTTGACTTCGATACACCACCGCATCTCATAGAGGCCACATATCAGGCCATGAAGGAACGCCATACCGGCTATTCTCCATCCGAAGGCATTGAAAGCGCCTTAAATGCCATACGCGACCAGGCCATAGCCGACGGCATAACGCCAACGGATATTCTGATCACAACAGGCGCCAGCGAAGGCATCGATCTCGCACTGTCTGCATTGGTGAACCACGGAGAAAATGTCCTGGTTCCCTCTCCAGGCTATCCCCTCTACAATGCCCTGCTCTCACGCCTGCTTGCAGAGGGCAAACCCTATATATTGGACGAAAATAACAACTGGCAGCCCGACATAGCCCACATGGAAAGCCAGATCGACGCCAAAACCAAGGCCATCGTAATTATCAACCCCAATAATCCCACAGGCGCCATCTATACTGAAGACACCCTTAGACAGATCATAAAACTGGCTACCAAGTACCATCTGGTCATTCTGAGCGACGAGATATATGACAAACTCATTCTAAACGACCAAAAACACATCAGCATTGCATCCCTTGACCACAACCTACCCATCGTGACCTTCAACGGTATCTCTAAGTGTTACCTGGCGCCTGGGTTCCGCATAGGCTGGGCCATCATAAGCGGAATTAAAGAGCTCACTGAAGACTATGTGGAAGGCATGAAAAAACTGGCTCGCGCCAGACTCTGTGCCTGCCATCCCGAACAATATGCCATACCGGCGGCCCTGCAAAATGGCCTCTCTCACTTAAAACTGCCCCTCGAAAAGCTCAAGAGACGCAGAGACCTCACCGTAGAGATGCTGAATGCCATTCCAGGGATCTCATGTCAGGTCCCAAACGGCGCATTCTATGCCTTCCCCAAGGTGGATGTCCCCATATCCGATGAAGAATTCGTAAAACATCTCATTCGAGAGACAGGCGTAGTAGTGGTTCACGGTAGCGGCTTCGGCCCGTTTCCCGCCTCACCACATTTCCGGCTGGCATTTTTGCCCACTGAAAACGAACTGGAAAAGGCCTATAGCAGGCTGGACAGCTTCATGCGCAAGCACTACGGAGGCTAACTGCAAAACAAAAACGATGCTGGCAAGACGCAGGGACACTCATCGCCCCTGACACCACATGCATCAGGTAAGTCCCAAAGATTAAGTAGTTGAGATTTCTCTCTACTTACTGTATGGCAGTCGCCTCTGCGGTGAACGCCCCTATTATGACCTCGCTCCTCAACCTCACAGGCAGCCTGCGCTCATCATCTGTGAGCCACACAATTATTCGGGATTTCGGACTTTTCTGAAACACGCCTGTCAGCCCCTCCATTTTAGGCTCCACCACCAGGGTCTTGAATCTGCCTGCCGGTATATCTATGGTCTCCTTTCGCAAAACAGTCGCCACACCGGTGCTGATCTTTTTGCCGTCCGTTATGGTTAACTGCACAGGTGTTCCACCAAGCTCCGGTATCTTCCGATAAAAATAAAGGCATGAAACAGGGTCATAGATATCACATGGTATTTCCAATGTTCGCAGGTGTCTGCCATTTTTATAAATCTCGGCGATACGCCTCTCTCTGTCAAACAACACCTCACTAATCTTTTCCTTGCCCCAACCCTCCTTTGACTGCTTGAAATACCTGTTAGGCAGACCCGAAGACGCAAGCATCTCTGACCTCACATGGGTTCTGACCGGATAGACGACATCCATAACCGGCAACGTGCGGGCATTTAATTCTATGAAGGCCTTTTCCCCCTGCTCTGCAAACATCAAGGTGGCAGTACCAGCAGGAATGGACTGCCATGAAATATTGTAGGACAGAGTCTCTGCCCGTGCATCGGACAAGATATTTGTGATCCAAAAGACCACTAGTACCACACAAAAAACATAACTTCTAAATAGACACACGGCTGTCTCCTTTTCCTTGCAAAAAAAAGTCTATTCGATAAAATCATCTCATGCAATTCCTTAACCTCACACGCCTACAACGACAGTCATGTTTTCTGGCCGACCTGCACATTCACTCTCGGTACAGCAGGGCCACCAGCCCCAATATGTACCCATCAGCCATCAACAGGGTGGCAAAAGAAAAGGGAATAGCAGTAGTAGGCACTGGTGACTTCACACATCCCAAATATCTCGCAGAGCTGCAAGAGGAATTGGAACCAGCGGAAGACGGCCTGTTCGTATGCAGGGATGACACTGACGGCACACGATTCATGCTCACAGCCGAGGTGGCCAATATCTTCACTCAAGGCGGCAAGGGAAGGCGCATTCACACCGTGATCTTTGCTTCAAGCATAGAAAGTGCCAAAGAGATTCAGAAACGGCTTGCGCGGCTGGGCAACATCACATCCGACGGACGCCCCATGCTGGGCTTTCCCGTAAAAAAGTTGGTGCGTCTGGTGATGGACATCTCTTCAGACTGTCTGGTCATTCCAGCCCATGTCTGGACACCCTGGTTTTCCGTATTCGGATCCAAATCCGGCTTTGACTCCATAGAGGAGTGTTTCGAAGAGGAAAGCGAACACATTTACGCCTTGGAGACAGGACTTTCATCAGACCCAGTCATGAACCGGCGGCTGTCTGCCTTGGATAAATATACCCTCATCTCCAATTCGGATGCCCATTCTCCGGCCAAGATCGGAAGAGAGTCCAATATCTTCTCCTGCCCCATGACATATCATGATATCATCAAGGCAATCAAAAACCCAAAAGATGGATTAAACGGCACCATAGAATTTTTCCCCGAAGAAGGCAAATATCACTATGACGGCCATAGGGATTGCGGTGTACTGCTTTCTCCTGACCAAACTCGAAAATTGAACGGTATCTGCCCTGTCTGCCACAGGCCTCTGACACTGGGCGTGGCATATCGTGTGGAAGAACTGGCTGATCGCACAAAAAAAACGGCCGAGGCCATTCTCAGTCAAGAAAATACAGACACAAAGATTCGACCATACATCAATCTGGTACCACTTCAGGAGATAATCGCCGAGGCCATGCAGGCCGGAGAAGGAAGCAGCCGTGTACGCAAGGAATACCAGCGTCTGGTGCAAATGGCAAAAAACGAAATGAATATTCTGCTCTGGAAGAGCGAGGATGAAATACGGTCCTTTGTTCCAGAACCGATTCTGACAGGCATTCGACACATGAGGGCTGGTCAGGCTGACATAAGGCCGGGCTACGACGGCGTATATGGAGAGGTGAAACTGTTGACACTCATCAAACAAATGCCCATACCAGCTGCGACTAAACCCATACAGCCAAAACTTTTTAATTGACAAGCAACAGATTGTTTCCCATCAGAAAATACACAACGTCCAGACCTCCGTTACCATGATATATCTATGGACCCATTTCAAGGACATGCTAAATACACACTTTGTTTCAGGCCCCTCTGAATATGAAATACACAGCACCGCACATGCACAGAGCGGCCCATAAAAAATCCAGACGAATCGTCTGTTTCATATAGAAAACGGCAAAAGGAATAAAGACCAGAAGGGTTATAACCTCCTGCAATATCTTAAGCTGAGGCAGTGACAATGCAGAAAATCCAATTCGGTTTGCCGGAACCTGAATCAGATACTCGAACAGGGCGATGCTCCAGCTCAGGACAGCAGCCACGAACCATGACCTGTTATTCAGCGTCTTCAAATGACCATACCAGGCAAACGTCATAAACACATTGGAAAGGATCAGCAAAAAAGTGGTTTTGAGCAAGACATCCATGGAAAAAACTCCTTGAGATGACAACATAATAAAATGGCTAACAAGGCCTTTTGTTACAATACATGGCTATAAACAATAAATCCAATATACAACACTCGCAAGATATTCATTTTCAGGCTGGACATATCAGTCTCAAAACAGTATTAATCATATACTCGTAGCAACTATATCTTAATTCTCTGACAGACCGGCAAGCCGTACGCCCATGCGTGACGGCCACTAAAAGACATATGGATTTCATTATATTTCGCAACGATATGCGGCCGACGCTGATATTGCAAGGCCGGTGGACACTGAAAAATCTGGCCGTCATAGAACAGACATTCAATGCCCTGCACCCAAGGCTCCCCAAGACCGGCACTATACTCCTCGACTGCAACCACATAGAAACAATGGACACAGCCGCCATGCTCTTTTTCATCAGCATGCGCAGAAAACTAAATTCATTCGCCAAAGTCACTACGACAGGCGTCAATCCGGCATTCCTGAAACTTTTCAAAATGATGCTGCGCTATTACTCCGATGCAGATAAGGCATTCAAATGGGCGCAACCTACTTCTGGCCTGCTTTATAGAACCGGCAAAAAGACCGTGGACGGGGCCAGGGACCTCTTGCTGTTTCTTGACTTTATCGGACACTCAGCCATTGCCTTCGGCAAGACCATGCTACATCCCGGTATGTTCAGAATCAAAGAACTGGCCGTAAATCTCCAAAATATCGGAGTGCTGGCAATCCCCATCGTTGCGCTTTCGGCCATGCTCATCGGCATCGTGATCGCATTTCAAAGCGCTGTGCAGCTCAAAAACTATGGGGCCAACATCTTTATTGTGGACATGATCGGCATATCCATACCAAGAGAACTTTCTCCGCTTATCACTGCTATAGTGGTTGCAGGACGAAGCGCATCTGCGTTTACTGCCCAGATAGGCGCCATGCGAGTGACGGAAGAACTGGACGCCATGAAAACCCTTGGCTTCGACCCATACCGATTTATCATTCTTCCCCGCATACTGGCCACTACCATCGCCCTTCCACTCCTCATCTTTTTTTCTGATGTGGTAGGCATCTCTGCAGGCATAATCGTATCACATCTGCAACTCGGCATAAGCCATATACAGTTTCTGGAACGGCTGGAAGAGGCCGTAAGCGTCAGGCATTATCTCATCGGTCTTTTGAAGGGCCCATTTTTCGCATTGGCCATCTCGTCCATAGGCTGTTTTAGGGGCCTGCAAGTTTCGAAGAACACACAAAGCATAGGCCTCTATACAACCGTCAGTGTGGTTAACTCCATTTTCACAGTTATATTCATAGATGCGATCTTTTCTGTAATTCTTACGGAGCTCGATTTGTGAAAAACATTGCAATAGAGGCAACACACATAGAAACACGATTTCCAAATGCCGTAATTCACAAAGATGTCTCGTTTACCATATACGAAGGGGAGATATATGGGATTCTTGGAGGAAGCGGATCAGGCAAAACCACCCTTTTCCGACATATGCTCATGCTTACCAGGCCTTCCAAGGGCGAGATCAAGATTCTTGGCAAGGATATAATGTCAATAAACGAAACCGATGCACATATTCTACGAACCCAATACGGCGTATGTTTCCAAGGCGGGGCCTTATTCACATCCATGACCGTCTTTCAAAATATAGCGGTCATTCTTAAGGAATATACTGACTTGAACGATGAACAGATAGCTCAAATCGTTTATACCAAACTCAAAATGGTAGGACTTGACACCAATACCGGAGCCAAATATCCATCGGAATTGAGTGGTGGCATGATAAAACGGGTAGCACTTGCAAGGGCGCTTGTAATGGATCCCAAACTCTTGTTTCTCGATGAACCAACATCAGGACTGGATCCTGTCAGCGCCGAGGCATTCGACAATCTTATTCTGACCATCAGAAGGCTACTGAATCTTACCATTGTTATAATCACTCACGATATAGACACCATATTCAATACCCTGGATCGTATGCTGGTGCTCGCCGACAGCGAAGTCGCGGCAGAGGGCACACTGAACGAGGTGCTTGTGAATAACCATAAATTTATACAAGAGTTTTTTGGTTCAAATCGCAGCCTGAACCGCATTGAATACAGGAGAGGCCATGGAAACAAAGGCTAATTATACCATTGTGGGACTATTTGTATTATGCACCACCATAGGAGCCATTGTATGCGCTCTATGGCTGGGTGGTTTCTACAAAAAAGAAAATTTCAAATATTATTATACGGAATTCCACGAATCTGTGGCGGGTCTGAATAAGGATGCGCCGGTCAAATATATGGGAGTAACCATAGGCAGCGTAAAGGATATCAGAATCAATCCAGCCGATCCCACAACGATAACAGTGCTTCTGGAGATTCAGAAGGATTCCCCCATACTTGAAGGCATGTACACCACCCTTAATTTTACCGGCATAACAGGCATCGCCTATGTGGAGATCAAGGGCGGGCATAAAGGCGCACCTGTTTTGGCAGCAAAAGACTTGGAACTGCCCGTTATTCCATCGAAACCATCCCTGTTTGCAGCAGTGGAGATGTCAGCGTTCAGCCTGGCTGGCAAAATCGAACGCATACTGGAACATATGGAAAAATTGATGGGAGGAGAAAACACCGCGCACATCACCGCTGTTCTGAACAACCTCGACGAACTCTCCAGCTGTATAAACGATAGTTTTACACCGCAGACAACAAATGATATTAAACTGATAGTCAAAAATATGGCTGAAGTATCCCAAAAATTAAACGATATAACGACAGAAATAGCTCATATCACACCCATTGCTCAAGACATATCCAGGCATACCAATATAACAATGGAGAGACTGGCATCCACTTCTGCCAATATCAACGAATTGAGCTACGAACTCACACAAAGAGTTAAGGCCGGTGATTATGATATAAAAGAATTGATCGAACCGTCCATACTTTTGCTAAATGATACACTATATGATACCAAAAATCTGGTTTCAACTCTCAATGAAGAGATAAAAACTATCGGCAAAAGCCCTGCCGATATCTTCTTCAAAAAATCACGCCCATTGCTTGGCCCAGGTGAGGAGATGGAAAAATGAACAAGCCAATTATAACCATTGCTGTTTTATTACCTGTTTTCTGTTTGTTACTTATAGCTTGCGCAAAAGAGACGCAGCCCCTTCAATATTATCGTATAGACATGGGCATAAACGGCATCAAAACCACTGTGGCACCTGTATATGAATCAATAAAGATCACAGTTAGAGGCGCCAATAATTCCATCTATTATACCAATGAACAGTATGGCAAAAATGAATTTGCGTTCAGCAGATGGAGTCAATCCCCCAATGAAATGATCAGAAACAAAATAGTCAATGCCATACATAAAAGCGGTCTTGCAACCCATGTCCTCTCATCTGCATCCCATGGCACAGCGCAATACCTATTCGAAATCGAAATAGAAGACCTTTCCATGCATATACAGCAGAACACAACAGGCGAAGGTATTCTGGTTATATCAGCCAATCTTCTGGAGACAAGACACAGCCGCGTGATCAAAAGCGGTTCATTTCAATGTAGCAGTCCTGCATCGGAAGTCAATCCCCAAAGCGCAGTCAACGCCATCAATAAGGCTGCAGATACATGCACGCAAAAACTTGTTGAATGGCTACAAGAATAAGAATCAGCGACTCTTTTCTTTTTGGATTGCTTCTATGAATTCTTTGATCCTTTTCTCGATCTCGTCCCGTGCCTTTTGAAAGGCAGTTATTATTTCTTCTGCAGAACCAGTGGCCAGGGCTGGATCATCAATAGGCCAATGCAGCCGTTTTTGAGGTGGTAATATCACAGGGCATGAGGACTCTGCATGAGAACACAGAGTCACCACTACGTCCATTGACTTTAAAAGATTTGAATCGATATTCTTAGAGTTTTGATGTGAAATATCAATTCCTTTTTCGCGCATGACTTCTATGGCAATGGGATTTACATGAGATGCATGTAGTCCTGCACTATAAGGTTCTATCAGACCCTTACCATATTCTTTTGCAAATCCCTCAGCCATCTGACTTCTACATGAATTGCCTGTACATAAAAACATTACCTTCAACATCTTCAACTCCATTATTTTTCGTCACCACAGCTCTTGCGTCTGTCTCTAACCCAACAATTACCAGGAATACTTTTGGCATATTTCTTTACTTCTGCGGATTTTTTTGCTATATCCGCTAAAGAACATAACCCATTACAATCTAATACTGCGAGAGATACAGATGTCAAGGAGAAACGTTTTATTTCACCATATCTATCCTCTACACAAAAATAACCTCGTTTTCTATCTTCCGGCGAGAAACAGGCATGCACAGCCCTACCGAAACCATTTACCACCTTTTGACAATATAACTCTACAGAACTCTGATTCATGACAACAACAAAATCATCCCCACCTATATGACCTATAAAATCCCTTGATGAACCATATTTTTTAGCACACACCTCAAAATACGCGCCAACAACAAAATAATCTGATCACCTTTCTTAAAACCATACAGATCATTATATGCCTTAAAATTGTCAAGATCAGCATAAACCAAAGCGAAAGGAATGCCATCTCTTAAACGCATCTCTATTTCTTGCTCAATAACTATATTCCCTGGAAGACCGGTTAGCGGATTTGCACCCTTTGCTATCTCTATATTCAATTTGGCAAGAGTATCAAACATATTTTGGACAGAAACTACACCGATGTAATTCCCATGCTTAGTTACAATAATATTATCATAAATCTTATGAGCTTCTCTTGACATAGCATCTTGAGCAACTTCTCCAATTGGTGTATTAGCATCCACAATAAGAGGGGAAACATCCATAATCTGTGTTACAGTACGCTTTGCATAAAGTGATAGACCATATTGAGTACTTAATTTATAATTCAGATGATAGCTCATGATAAGCCCTATGGGATGGTTATCATCCACAACTACAACTGCTGATAGTGGCGATGATCCACCAAAATAAGATCTTATATCTTTAATTAAAGAAGTCGGATTTACTGCCGGCACAACTTCAACCAATGTCTCAATGGATAAAGAACACTTTATATTATATCTTGCCTTTTTTACTATAGTTATTTTGTTTTTTATCTCATCTGTCACACAAGGTTTTGGAAAGGCAGGGCGGCCAATATAAAAGCCCTGACCATAATGCACACCAATAGATACCAGTAACGTCAACTCTCTATCTTCCTCTATTCCTTCGGCAATAACATGACAGCCTATTTTTTTCGCAAAATACAACAATGATTCAATCAATGATCGTTTAATAGGATTAGTATCAACATCTCTTACTATACCCATATCTATCTTTATAAAATCAGGCCTTATCTCTGCAATGTGAGTCAGACTAGAATAGCCTGCACCAACATCATCGATGGCTACTCCATATCCCTCTTCTCGATAGTATTCTAATGCCCTATAAAAATTAGAAAAATCTTTAAGAGAATGTCTTTCCGTGATTTCAAATACGATATTTATTGGCTTTAGACCATATTCATATAGCAATTCCAATGTTTGTCCTGACTTAAAATTGGGATCAAGCATGGTCTTAGGATGAATATTGACAAAAAGTTTCTGTTCAGCATTAAATGTACCAAAATTTCTGACAGCAGAATGCCTACATGCCTTTTCGAGCAAGAATAAAGAACCTATATCTTCTGCAAAATCGAATAACATTGCAGACGAACTAAAATGGCTATTTGCAGAACATCGAGCCAGTGCTTCCCAACCTAATATATAACCATTAGATAAATTTATAATAGGTTGATAATGGGAACAAATTAAATTATTTTCAATCAATTCTTCAAAACTATCCCTAATCTCTATATTATCTAACAGCATTTTATCACTATTAGATCTGGCATGAAATATAGCATGATTAATAGCATAGTTATTCGGATTAGAATCGGACCTATCTTCCAGATTAGAATAACCAATTTTGATATCAATAGCACAACCAAGTTTTTGTATCATATAATTATTAATTATAGTTCTTAGTTTTATGCGAAAAGTGTAAATTTTTAACCCAAGCTCCTTTTCTTGGATACTGCTATTAAAGATCAAAAAGAGTTCACCATCATTTAAAATATCAATAAAGAATCTATCAATCATAAAATCTACTACGAATATTTGTTGTATCGCATCGTTAAAGATATTCATTAAATTATCGGCGATATCAAAACCATATAATCGTCTAATAAGATTAAAATCATCAATTCTAAAATAGAAAACATAAAATTTACCAACAGACTCATATTTTTCTCCTAAAAAATTATAAATTCTTGCATTGAATGAATCAGATGGTAAATTAAATATAGATTTATCTATATAAAATGGATTATATATATCAATATGTTGTCTATTTATGTCAATATCATTCAAAGAAACAGAATCTTTTATAGAATTCATAGCATTCTCCCATCAAATTTTATAGATTATGCAAAATCAATTATTATCTATAAGATAATAAAGTCAGAATCAAACTCTATCTTTAAGAACATAGAATCTTATAGAAGAAGCAGTTACACTACTCTTGCCAGTATAAAAAAATATTATCAACCATATCGATTGTAATAATAAAATAATCATGGGGTTCCATAGCATTTGAAATGCGCCTGTAATATCAGGCATAAAAACAGAATTATAATCAGAATAAAATAATACAATTATAGAAATATATATTATACTAATCAAAGCCATCTTTTGATATACAGATATGTAATAATTACCTCTATAATCAGCACGTAAAAATTCAGAAATAAATCGCCATAGTTGCGTAATAAAAATCACAAAAAAAAGCGTTATAAGCATATGAGAAGATAAAAATAGAATGGTTCCAGTGATAGCAACACTTATATTGATTATTGAAGTGAGAGCCTGTATAGGTATTACTTTTTTACCATCCATAGCACTAGCATAGGCAATTTTCTTTGTTTTACCATAAAATATAACATTCCAGATTTTAAAAAGTTTTCTTATAATAGGGCTGCTTTCTTCAATCGCTTTACCATAACAACAACCAAAACTTATACATGCCAACCTGCCTGTACCTTCACCATAGGCATAAGCGATGGCGATTGCAGCTAAAGTTTCAACAAAAGGTAATCGTAAATATTCCAATCCACTGTTATTAAAGAAATATAGTATTATCGGTGTTAGTATTATACCGATAAATGATGCACCACCTACTGTAAAATTATATTTATTACTCTCAATTAAAAAAGCTAATAAATTAGAAGCAGGCACACAAATCATAAGAAGTGACAAAATCATAATTAATATATTAGTAAAATTAATACCGATAGACGACATAAGAAGAATAAACATAAATACAGATATAGTATAAGCAAAAGCATTAAAAAATCCATAATAAGTTAAATTTAAGCCACTCCACTGGCTTTCACTGATTTTATATTTAGGAATGACAGCCAACATCTGCCATCTTTCTTGTGGAAGATGCTTAAAAGACCATACAAATAACAATACATAACATAAAGTAATAATTAATAAAAATGTAGTCATATTAACCACCTCCATATTTTCTGGCGATTGTCGATCGCACCATTAGATCTGTTTCTACAAGGGGTTGATTAAAACCGAGCGAAAATCTACTTATTGCCGTATGATTCTTAAGGTTTCCCAATATATCTTTTTCAAATTCAATTCTGTTTTTCTGAAAAAACAATACCACAGTACTGCTTCCTGGCCTAAACAGACTCTTGGGACACCCTCTCTTCAAAAACATACCTACTTTCATGCCAACTGGATTTTGATATTCATATTCACTATAAACTTGCTCTATTTTGCCAATCATCATAGCTACAATCTCTATCATAACTATCAATCCAACCTGATCACCTCCCTTACAATCAGTGTCAATAACGGTTATAACGCGTTTGTTTTTAGAGTAAGGAGTAATACATCTGACAACAGCATTTGGGTTGCATGAATGATACTCACCATCTATTTCATAATAATCGACTACTCTACCGGACGCTGGTACATGATTATAATGATACTTATCTGGCGTTAATCTAAATATAGCAAAATCACCCTCATCAAATTCTCTCAACCACATCTCTTTATCGACTCCTAATAACTCTTTATAAGAAAAGAACTTTTCCTTTATAAATAAAATCGAGTTGCTATTTAATGAACCACACAACATCTTTGAATCGGCAGGAGATACTACGATATTTTTACTTAGCTCCATTGGTCTGCAAGTCCAGTAATTAATTTTACGTTCGAATATCTTTCTTGGCGTATTGAGTTTTGCCGGGTTGTCATAACATTCTGACATGTCTATTTTAAGTTTTTGCAACAAAGCTGTATAATTGATAAGCTTACTACCAATCACACTATCATAATTTAGATAACCAAGTAATGATGATATTCTTCTGCCTATCATTACTTTTGATATAATATTTTGACTTTCGATCACATTAGAATATATAAAATTAATTATTTTATCTGCGCATATGACTTCGGTATGTATTTTACCAGTTGATCGTTCTATATATTGATGAATACTCATCTTCTTCCTCATTATATTTATTTTGTAAACTATTATTTTTAAAAATATGTTTTCTGTGTGCAATTATTATGATTAATATATTTATTAAAGCTATGATTTCGTCTTTATCGAGTTCTTCTTGCATAAATTTAATTCTTAATTTTTCAAACTTATTTCGCAAACTAACTTGTTCTGTGGTATATAATATCGATTGTAATATTCTATAAGGCAATTCATCACTTTTTCTTTCAAGCATCAATATTTCATCTTGCATAAACATCAATGCCTCTTCGATATATTTTCTTTTCAAATCAATTCTATAAAATTCTTCAGTTCTCTTATTAAATTCAAAACTATCTATTTTTAATGGATTCTTTTGCTCTGAACTATTCAAAATACCTGACAATAATTTTCCTGTTGCGCTATATTTATGTGGTTCATGGATACGCATATCGAGATCGTCAAGTAAACTCTTGCAATCCCACATTTCTATAAGTTCTCTTGCATCATTATGTAATATATTTAAAAGGGCTTTTTTATATTCTAAGTCATATATTCTTATATAACCAGGATAGCGCCTACTATATCTGATCTGCTTGGCCATCATCAGGATTCTACGCATAAAAAGATTTCGCGTGTCGGCCTTTATAAAAAAAGTAGGAATACCTATAGCACTTCCAAAGAAGAGCTGACGTCTTTCACTTTCAATAAATGGTTCATCAGGAATCATGTCATGAGATATACGACCTTCTGCAATATATTTATAAGCAAGATTGGTAATCAATGCCTGAAGTGTTACTGCATTGGCCATATCATGTCTCAAATTTTCGAATAAGCTGTAATATCTGCCTTCGAATCCAGAAAAACCCATTTTCTCATATTCTCTCAATCGATAAGGCAGATAAATGGACATTCTTTCATCAAACACTCCCATCTCACAAAGATCGCACTTGAGATGTTCTATATTACCAAGCCTACCACTCAGAGCTGAATTGTTTTCCGTACCAAGCAATGCTATGAGATAATTGATCAAACGAAAATCATTTAAGATATCCCCTGGCAATTCAGCAAAATTCTTAAGAAAACTATCCAAATATCGAGGACCGAAGGGCGTTATTGGCCTTCCGAATAGCTTGATATGCGCCTTTTTCTTCCAACGTCTCCAAAGCATTCTAAGATGCGTATAATGCAGTTCATGAGGCAAAAAACCCAAGGCCTTTTCTGCATGAAAATCCATAAAATCCATACGATAAGGATCGGCACTATAAGTACCAACAAAAAGCGGCAGAAAGTGCTCAACTATTTTAATGACTAAATCTCCCAAAGACTTCTCATGCACAGGAGACATTCCAGTACCATTCGCCAACAACTGCGTAAGGTACTTACTGCCAAGACTTACATGAGTACCATTATTTGCAAGACTTACATTTGAAGCATTTGGAAGTATTATCAGATTATTATTGATCAAACCCGCTTCTTTTAGTTTCATCAAGGTATTCAAGTGACTGCGACTCAATACCTGATGACAAAGCACCATATAACGATATTTTTCTTGTCCTTTATCCCAACCGGATAAACAAGGATTCATGAATAATTCTCTATAAAAAGAATCTGGTATTATATCATTGAGATATTGCTGATCTATAGGTGGATGAGGTAGCAAATACAATAGAACTTTCTGGCCTGATGTGTCTAATCCAAATTTTTTATTAGCATATTCAATAAGAAAAGCAGAAAACAGAAAACGAAGTGAGGTCTCTTTGGCAGGCTCTAAACCATTCCCATACTCTGGAGATAACATGGTTAAATAAAACGAAAAAGTTTCCGGAGATGTATTATCATTAATATAATGTTTTAAGAGATCAAAGGCAGCCTTTTTGAAAAACGAAGGTAATTTTTTTTGTTCTCCTATTATATCTGCAAGACTTAATTTTAATAAATAGCTTACAGGTATTCTAATCTTCTCCTCTCCTTCGGCTATTACAATAAATTTCATCAAATCACTTCTGAATCCATTTTTATAATGTTTTTTATCCGCCAACATATCCCGCATAAAAATGCGTTTTGCAAATTGATTTAAATATGTTGGAGAAAATCTGACCCAACTGTTTTCCCATATATTTTTATCATCTTTACTCAAATAATTTTTTAAATCATTGAGCCTTGTTTTATTTATTTCTCCTGATTGTATGCGTTTCAGCATATTTAAATAATAATTAGAAGACAGTATAGTTTTAGATAAATCAACTTGCTCCATTTCGCCACATACTGCCGTTTGATACTCATTTTCAGTACCAGCCGTTACATCATCTGGGATGAATGGTAATTTATGGTAATTTATGGTATCATTATTTTTTATTATACCTATTTTTTTAAGTATTTCTCTTGGGTTTATAATTGTATCATGGTCTTTTTTGATATCTGAACCTTTTGTAAACTGTTTCAGTTGAACTATAGGAGACATATTTTTCTCCAATCTATTAAATATGATATTTGTCGCTGCGATACAACAAACCCAATATAATAGCTGTTAGAGGCGCAACCGCTACAAGACCAAGACTGCCCACCAAAATATTTAGAATTTCTGCAGAAATAAATGGCACATTCAAAATATTAAGAACATGCAATCCCTTGGCCATAAAGAACATGAACATAGTGGCATGACTGATGGAATATGCAATCAGCAAGGTCGTGACCATAGTTCCAAGGGCAGCCCTACCCACACGCAAGCCTGATTAAATATGTTCCATCAAACCGATTTGAAGGTGTTTTCGTTTAATCTCTGCCATACTTGCAGATATATCCATCTTATTTTGTCTTTGAGTGCCTCTTAACAAAGAAATGTGAAAAAGATATGACAAACAACAGAAGAATTGAAGGAATGGAAAAAGACACAACAAGGGTGCCAGGCCTGATGGGACCGGATGCATGTCCCACATTTGAAAGAGTTCCAAACCTGCCCGTTGCGGAACCGATCTTGTCCTCCCTGCAATAGTCGGCGCAATAGTCGGCCACCATGGCCGCAGCAGAAGACGTCACTATCGCTTCCCCGAATCCAAAAATAGCCGTCATACACAGAAGAATCGGAAAGCGTTGTGAACCCAAGGAATCATGGTCAATGTACGTGCACAAACAAACATGCCCCAGAAGAGCAGGGAGCGACGACCATGCCGATTCGATATTTTCCCCATGATCGATTTAGATAAGATGATTGTTGAAAATTTGCACGCACCACAACAAACCGGCTTGGAATTCCGAATAGCCCAACGCCTACGAGCATTTTGGAAAAATGCGTTATTGTCGAAATGGCAACA
>CAYRSX010000009.1:0-21370 GCA_964427245.1 uncultured Desulfobulbaceae bacterium
TCAAGCTGACGCAGCAGGACCAAATGCGCTATGCAGGTGGAGATGTAAAAAACCCCTGTAAAAAACATGACCCAAGACAGAAACGGAGCGCTCCATCTGGAATAGGTGATTATGAAAAAAAGGGCACTGACGAACAAAATCAGATAGGTCTCAGCCAGTATCAATGCGGCATCATTGAATGTCAGGGCGGACATGACAGGCATAGTGCCAAGCACTACGCCGAACAATGCCAGCGATCCCTGTTCCTTGAACATGAAAGCGAAATATTCAAAGATACACAGACAGGTAACCGCCACAGCAATCAGAGAGAAGATCAACAGGTCCCCCCACCAGAGCAATCCTCCCAAAACAGGCCCCAGTATCAATGCGGTCAATACACGTGTCTTATGCATGGTCAGTTCGCGTTACAAATATCATTCCGATATCCTTCCAAACCGTCTGTCACGCCTTTCATAGTCGGCAAGTGCCTTCATGAACTCGTTTTTATCAAAGTCCGGCCACAGGACAGGCGTTACATAGAGCTCTGCATAGGCGGCCTGAAACAACAAAAAATTGCTCAAACGCATCTCGCCACTGGTGCGTATGACGAGATCAGGATCAGGCAGGCCGGCGGTCCAGAGGCTTTGAGAAAAAACGCTGTCGTCTATTTGTGCCGGGGTTATCTCTTCATCGAGACAGCGCTGAGCAAGTCTTCTGACAGCCATTACGATCTCAGCCCGGCCTCCATAGCTTAAGGCCAGATTCAGAATCATTCCCTGATTCTTGGAGGTAGTGGAAATCACATCCATCAGCCGTTTAAGGGCCTTTTCAGGCAGCCTTGATATGTCACCGATAGCCCGTAGAGAGATATTGTTTTGCATCAGCTCCTCACACTCCTTGTCCAGATAATCATGAAGGAGATCCATGAGGGCATTTACCTCTTCCGGAGGCCTCTGCCAGTTCTCCTGTGAAAAGGCAAAGAGGGTGAGCACTTGAATCCCTACCTCTCTTGCCGTCTGAATAGTGGAACGAACGGCCTTTACGCCCTGCTTGTGTCCAAGAATGCGAGGTAACCCTCGCTGTTTTGCCCATCTGCCGTTACCGTCCATTATGACGGCCAGATGTTGTGGTATTTTAGAGAAAAAAGTGGCCATGAAAGCGAAATATGGAGCGTCAAAACTCCATTATTTCCCGTTCTTTTTTTGCCTGTATCTCGTCTGTTTTTTTGACAAATTGATCTGTAAGCCTCTGTATCTCATCCTGCAATCTGAAAAGTTCATCTTCCGAGATGGTCTTGTCCTTTTTCTGCGCCTTCAGATGCTCGATGATGTCACGTCTGATGTTTCGTACAGCGACCTTACAGTCTTCGGCCATCTTTTTGACCGTCCTTGCCAGCTCCTTACGCCTCTGCTCTGTAAGAGGCGGAACAGTTATACGAATCATCTTTCCGTCGCTGTTGGGTGTCAGCCCCAGATCTGACTTTAGGATGGCCTTTTCTATCGCCGCAAGGGCGCCGGCATCCCAGGGCTGTATGGTCATCATACGGCTTTCGGGGACAGCTACCGTGGCCAATTGGCTCAAAGGCATCTGATTGCCATAATATTCCACGCGAATCCCTTCCAACAGGGCAGAAGCGGCTCTGCCGGTACGGATTCTGGAGAGTTCCTTTTCAAAGATATCCACCGTTTTGGACATCTTCTGTTTGGCTTCATTAACGGCTTCGCTCATTTTTATTCTCCTGTCACCAAACTTCCTATATCCCCGCCTCTAAGAGCGGTTATTATGTTATTTTTTGTACGCATATTAAATACTCGAATACACAACCCTGCATCCCTGGCCAGGGCAATGGCTGTGGCGTCCATGAAACGCAAACCCTGCTCCAATACGGCCTGATGAGTGATGGTAGTATATCTGACGGCATTGAAATGCTGCTTAGGATCTTTATCATAGATCCCGTCCACACTGGTACCCTTCATCAGAACATTCACCTTGAGTTCAAGCCCACGCAGCACTGCTGCGGTATCGGTAGTGAAATACGGGTTACCGGTTCCAGCAGCCAGGACCACCACCCTCCCCTTTTCCAGATGGCCTATGGCCCTTGCACGAATGAAGGGTTCGGTCATCTTGCCGACTTCTACAGCAGAAAGGGCTCTGGCCTCAACTCCGGCCCTCAACAGGGCATCCTGCAGGGCAAGGGCATTCATGATAGTGGCCAACATTCCCATATAGTCTGCTGTAGCCCTATCCATACCTGATGCAGCTCCCTTCATGCCTCTAAAGATATTGCCGCCCCCCACCACCACGGCCACCTGTATGCCCTCCGATGCAGCCAGACCTATTTCAGAAGCCAGGTCATACAGCACGGGTGGAGAGATGCCAAATGGTTCATCGCCCATCAGCGCCTCTCCACTCACCTTCAAAAGCACGCGACTTCGCGGCATTACAGCCTTCGACATATTATTCAGAACCTACCTGAAAGCGCACAAACCGTTTTACGGAGATATTCTCTCCCATTTTGGCGATGAGTTCATTCAGCATGTCCTGCACTGATACCTCTGGATTCTTGACGAATGCCTGCTCCATAAGGCAGACTTCTTTATAAAATTTGTCTATACGCCCGGTGACCATCTTTTCCGCTATTTGAGGTGGCTTACCTGAATCAATGGCCTGTTTGCGGTAGATGTCCTTCTCCTTTTCCAAAAGATCGGCCGGCACTTCTTCACGCCGAATGGCTACCGGATTGGTAGCTGCAATCTGCATGGCGATATCGTGGGCAAACTGAATGAACTGGTCCGTCTTGGCCACGAAATCAGTCTCACAGTTGACCTCTACCATGACGCCAAGCTTGTTATTGGAGTGTATGTAGCACTGCACCACGCCTTCGGAAGTGGATCGGCCAGCCCTCTTCCCTGCTACGGCCAGTCCCTTCTGGCGCAGCCATGCAATAGCCTTTTCCATATCACCACCGGACTCTGCCAATGCCTTTTTACAGTCCATCATGCCCGCATTGGTGCGATCCCTCAATTCCTTTACTGTTGCAGCTGAAATATTCGACATATATCCCCCTATGGATTAAAAAATAAGAAAACCGTGTCCATCGACTCATCGGCCAAAAAGCCGCTCAGGGCTGTATGGATTATCTGTTTTCGAAAGCGTGAACACGGGAATAAAAATCTGTGATGAAAATCAGTTCGAAGCCTCTTCAACTTGCTCTTCACTCGATGCTTCAGTAACCAGTTCCTCCGGCTTGCCTGTCTCGTCCGCAGCAAAGGTGGTTTCATCTATGGCGGACTCGGACTTGTCCGTCATTGCCTGCTGTCTTTCCATGTACTTCTGACGGCCATCGAGCACCGCATCCGCTATACGGGAGGTAAGCAGACGAATGGCGCGTATGGCGTCGTCATTTCCAGGAATTATATAATCTATACCGTCAGGATCACAGTTGGTATCAACCACAGCCACTGTTGGAATGCCAAGGCGGTTGGCCTCCTGCACACATATAGCCTCCTCATTGGGATCCACGATAAATACAGCGTCAGGTACACTGGCCATATCCTGAATACCGCCGTAATTGAGATTTAACTTCTCCCGTTCCTTATTCATGAGCAGAATCTCTTTTTTGGGAAAACGCTCAATGGAGCCGTCTTCAAACATGGAATTCAATTTTTTCAGACGTTCAACACCCTTTTTGATAGTCGTAAAATTGGTGAGCATACCACCCAACCATCTGTAGGCCACATAAGGCATACCGCAACGCTTCGCCTCTTCCATAATGGAATCCTGGGCCTGTTTTTTGGTGCCTACAAACAGCACCGTGCCGCCGTTGGCAGCCACCTGCTGAACTGCATCGTAGGCTACACGAAACATCTTGACGGTTTCCTGAAGGTTGATGATGTGAATGCCGTTTCTGGCCCCGAAGATATAGGGCTTCATCTTGGGGTTCCATCTGCGAGTCTGATGCCCGAAATGGACGCCTGCCTCTAAAAGGTGCTTCATTGACAGATAAGACATGTGTTTCTCCTTTGTGTGGTTTTTCCTCCACTCCAGACAGCCACTGCTTCATACCACCATACAGGAGGCACCACAAAGCAGGTCACTGGAGTGTGTGTTTTAAAAAGCTCTTTTTTTTAACATGACATGCAATTATTGACAAGGGAATATTTATTTACTTAAACACCCCTACAAGCCAGGTAGCCAACTCTGGATAAAAAATAACGGCTACCAGACCCATCAACTGCAATATGACAAACGGAATAATTCCTCGATATATTTCCGCCGTGGAGATACCTGGCGGCGCTACTCCCTTGAGATAAAACAAGGCGAAACCAAAAGGCGGTGTCAAAAATGAGGTCTGAAGATTTACGGCAAAGAGCATAGAAAACCAAACGGGATCAAATCCATAGGATGCTATAATAGGAGCAAGCACGGGAATATGTATAAATGTAATCTCGATAAAATCCAAAAAGAATCCCAGAATGAAGACGATGGTCATTACAGTGGCCAAAACCCCCCATTTGCCAAATGGCAGGTGTGTCAACCAATCTCGAATAACCATATCTCCCCCCAGCCCTCTAAATACCAGACCAAAGGCAGCAGCTCCCACCAAAATAATAAAGACCATGCTTGTGAGCACCATGGTGGACTCAAAGACACCGCGCAAGGTCTGGAGGTTTAGTTTGCCATTGGCCATACACAGAAAGATGGAGGCCAAGGCACCTATGCCGGCTGCCTCCGTTGGAGAAGCAATACCAAAGAAGATGGAACCCAAAACCGCCAGAATCAACACAAGTGGGGCAATCAGCGCCCTGACGATACGTTTTACATCACAGGCCTGGCATTCGATACCGCAGACCTGATCCGTCACCGCAGGCGCCGCCTTGGGTTTTATCAGGGCATAGATGTAGATATAAACGATATAGAGTATCACCAGCAGCACACCTGGAATCACCGCTCCAATAAAGAGTTCTCCTACGGAAACACCTATGATATCCCCTAAAAGCACCAAAACGATGCTCGGCGGTATGATCTGACCCAAGGTTCCGGCAGCGGCTATGGTACCGGTAGCCAGCTCGTGGCTGTACCCCCATTTCATCATGGTAGGTAGTGCGATAAGACCCATGGTCACTACAGTCGCCCCTACTATGCCGGTAGATGCCCCCAAAATCGCTCCTACCAACACAACGGAGATGCTCAATCCACCACGCACTCGGCCAAAGAGTGCCCCCATAGTT
The DNA here is from genome assembly GCA_964427245.1 of uncultured Desulfobulbaceae bacterium. Taxonomy (GTDB): domain Bacteria; phylum Desulfobacterota; class Dissulfuribacteria; order Dissulfuribacterales; family DYLC01; genus JAQVIJ01. The sequence continues at coordinate 5,211 of CAYRSX010000009.1, forward strand.
TCCAAAAGCTCCGTGGCTATGCCGGAACGCTCTAACATAAGCCCCATGAACACAAAAAGAGGCACCGCTATAAAGGTGAAATTGGTCATTACGCCCCAAAGACGAATGGGCAGCAGATTGAAGAAGTCCCAGCCGAAACCTATAAGACCAAAGAGAAGCGATGTACCCAGCAGAGTGAAGGCCACTGGAAACCCTACCATAAGAAGCAGAGTCAACACCACAAACATCCATCCAGCCAAATAATCCACTATGTTGTCTCCATTTTAATGCCCAGCAAGGTAAAAAGACTCTTAAAGAACATAGAGATACCCTGTAGTCCCACCAGCACAAAACTCACTGGGAGCATAGTTTTAAGCCAGTACCAAGCCGTTAGGCCTAAAGGATCAGGAGAACCCTCGTGTATTTGCCAAGAGGCCTGTACAAAGGGAATAGAGGTCTTGATCACCAGCAGCACGCCAGTAAACAGAAATACAATACATCCTATGGCATCAATCACTGCCCTACCCCTTTTGTTCAGACGCTGATAAAAGATATCCACTCGCACATAAGCATTTTGTGAAAGGGTATAGCCTGCGCCCAGAAGAAACAAAAGCGAAAAGAAGTGCCACTCTAACTCCTGCATCACGGTAAAACTCTTGTGAAAGAGATAGCGAGCAAAGACATCAAAGGACACGAAAAGCACCAACAGCAGAGCAACCCAAGAGACCGCCCTGCCTATTCGAATGTTAATTCCATCTATGAAATGTATAAGACGGACAATGAGTTTTATCATTGACTACATGCCTTCATAATACTGTTTTTCTGAAATAGCAGCCCAGGCATTAAGCATAGACTTGAATTCCAAGAAGTCCTTATGCACCTTTTGAGCCAATGAGTCCTTTTCTATCTGCTCTTTGATAACTTCATCAGAGATGGCATGAAGTTTTGTCAGTATCTCCTTGGAAAAGGTTTTGAATTGCACTTTTCCCTCCTTCTTGAGCTGAGCAAGGACAGCTGCATTTTCCTTTTCAAACTCGGAGAGCATAGTGATATTCAGCTCTGCAGCGGCCGTATCCACTGCGGCCTTAAGGTCAGAGGGCAGCTCGTCATAGGCCTTTTTATTGATGATGAGTTCAAGGGCACTGCCCGGCTCATGCCAACCTGGAGCGTAGTAAAACTTGGCCACTTTCTGAAAGCCCATGCGCATATCGTGAGCAGGGCCTACCCATTCAGTGGCATCCAACACACCCTTTTCAAGGGAGGTATAGATCTCTCCTGCCGGAAGCAGTGTAACAGCTGCGCCAGCCTTGGCGATCACCTTGCCTCCAAGACCTGGCATGCGCATCTTAAGCCCTTTGAAGTCATCTATGGTCTTTATCTCCTTGTTGAACCAACCGCCCATCTGAACCCCTGTATTACCAGCCGGACGTGGCACCAAATTGAACGGGGCATACACCTCTTCCCAAAGCTTGAGACCGTTTCCATTATAGAACCAGGTATTAATGCCCTGTGCATTTAACCCAAACGGTATTGAGGTAAACCATTGAGCTGCAATGGACTTGCCCGCCCAATAGTAGGCTGCACTATGCCCGCACTGCACTGTACCCTGGCTTACGGCATCGAACACGCCAAGAGGCGGAACCAGTTCTCCACCGGCAAATACCTGAATGGTAAGCCTACCGTCCGTGAGTTGTGATACACGCCTGGCAAATCGTTCAACACCTGTCTGAAGTATGGGCATCCCCGGCGTCCATGATGTAACCATGCGCCACATGACCTTCTCTCCCTTTGCCCACAAAGCAGGTGCCTTCGATGCCAGTACACCAGCGGTCACAGCCGCAATCCCCAATCCCTTTATAAAGTCTCTACGTTCCATTGATACCCTCCTGAATATGTATAAATTTATGGTAGTTATACCCAGTTATATAGAAATTCAAGGCAACAAACAGCCCCACTTCACCGATAAACCTAATTCACCTTGATATGAAGTGAGTGCTCGACATGTGGAGTGATTTTCCTTGCATATTCCCAAAATGGAAATTTTCGAGGAGCTGTTAATCAAAAATCACGCCATCATCAGTCCATTTGAAGGCCTCGCCATTTATCAATAGTTTCTCTTTTTTAAACCAGATGGCCTTTTCTTTAGTATTAGTTTGGGAATCATCATATTTCTTTGTAGATAACCAGGAACTGAAGGTTTGAGTTAAAGATTTGGTATGAGAATCCTTGCGCGGATTTAAAAGATATTCTGCATAATATGATATCCTTGCCGATTGCTGCCATTCAGGCATGATTTCAGCCTTGAAGAACATCTCTATATCATAGGCCTCGTTAGCTGCCTTATCTTCTGCAAGTTTTTCGTGTTTCAGGGCCACAGCGATCTGAACAGGCTGTTTCTTTTTGATAACCGTCTTAGATGACAAGACATTTTTGAACGTCATTACCGTAATATCAGGAAAATTAGGAAGAGTGGTCGCGTCAGATGGCTTGATAATATGTTCGCCTGTTTCATTCATCAGCCGCAGTGTAATCACTGTATTATCCGCCATCCATTTGGTCGGCAAAAAAAGCGACAGGTCATCGGCTCGAAATATATTCAGCGGATTCAAGAAAGACTTATTTTCTGTAAGAAGCAATACATGATCGAATTCTACTTCTATTTTTTTCAGTATATCTCTGTTACGAAGCTGGCCATAAAGCCATAATACATCGTAATTCTTTATCTTGTCATTTTTAAGTACTGTATCCATGATGCGGGTGAAGACATCTGGCCTGGTATTCAACAATAATGCAGGACCAACCGTGCGAATCATTTCAGGGTCATCGATGAAGGTCATATAGCCATTGTCCAGATTGCGCATAATAAGCCTACTTGCATACTCAGAATCCCCCAACCGTGCATATTGCAAGGCTGCAAAAAGTATATTGCCCCAATCTGAGTCCTCGGAGTTGGCCAAAATGATCTCCAACTCCTTTTTGATTTCACTGGGTTCAACATGTTCAGATTCCGTCATGAGCGTGGTCTTGCACATGGCAACGGATGCTGCATAAGGGTCCTTACGCATTATCCCTTGATGAATATCCTGAAACTGCTTAAAGCAATAAAGGGCCTCTTTTTTATTCCTCAAATCCTGAGCCGCCTGCCCACGGTAATACCAATATGGCGGGAATTTTTGAAAATTTTCCTCCAGCCGCGATAGTTTACGATAGCGCAGCTCCACATTGGGTTCCTTCAAGATATTGATGTAATCGTTGAGCTGCTTTTCGTTTAGACGCCATTCATCCGGGAAATTATATCGTCGCATCAATTCCCAGGAATACTTGAGCATCTTTTTGTAAAAATCATTGAGTTTTTGCAGAGTGTTGGCGTCAATTCGCCATGCCGCTTCATTCAGCTCTTTTTTGTAGTCATCCAGTTTATAACGGTAATTGAAATAGAACGACCCAACATTAAGCACGGCCTGTAAAACCGAGGAGTATGGATTGATTAGCACATCGGTATCCAGCAAACGCATGGTCATGCGTTTCTTGAGTTCATTCTGAACGTTCTTCTCATAGGTGTGCGCAAGATATGCGCGATCGTGGTCATTGATCTTAGAAGTGGTGAGCAGATCCATGAGTTCCTGAAGAAGTGTAATTATATCTGCATCAGGGATCTTGCTCAGATTCAGATTGTTGATGATGGTGTTGTACTCCTGATCCAGCACCACTTTGTCGTTATACGTGATTATATGAGTCAGGGAGACTGCAATCTGATTCAAGGCCTGCAAAACCTGAAGCTGAGTCTGTATCTTTTGTGAGTCTTCGTTCTCTGTTCCCGAATTCTCCGCAGTGCATGGGGACAGCCCAGCCACGAACAATACGAAAAAAATGATTCCAGCCTGCAATACAGGTATGACCTTTTTTTGAAGCGGTTCCATAGGATTTTTCATGTCGAGTCTCAAATAAGCTTTGATACGCCCTTCATTCATAAAACAGAATACTGCACAGTTCCAACGGCCTGTTATTATGGCCTGTGGAGAATGGCTTCAGGAGGTTCACAGCCCAATGAAGCGATGAAAGCCCAAAAGCACACAACTATCATAATACTTAATGCAGCTGTTTCAATCCCGTAGTGCATCATTCATGCAATCCAAGCGCAACCAGAACGCCCATCACAAGGAATATGCCGGCCGCCACAAATCTGATGGGCTTCAAAGGCAATCTGTGCGCCATGGCGTTTCCGAGAAAGACCACCGGCACATTCGCCAGCAACATACCGATGGTTGTGCCCATGACCACAAAAAACAGATCATGATAACGCATGGCCAGGGCTACGGTGGCGACCTGCGTCTTGTCGCCCATCTCAGCCCAAAAAAAACTGATGAGACTCGTGGCTAACGCCCCGTATCTTCGAGCCGAACAGGCATTCTCCTCACATTTGTCGGGGACCAGCACCCAGACTGCTATAGCCCCAAAGGATACGGCCAACCCCCATTTGAGCCATAAAGGATTTAAGGCGTCGCCAATAAATTGACCTGCAAACCCAGCGGCGGCATGATTCAATACAGTAGCAAGAAAAATACCTGCAATGATGGGAACAGGTTTACAAAAACGGCTGGCCAACACCAAAGACAGAAGCTGCGTCTTGTCACCCATCTCAGCCATAGCCACTACACCGGTTGAGACAAGAAAGGATTCTATCATGTAACCTTCAATCAATATACAAATGAAATTCAGCGATTAAATTTTGTACAAAGGCCAAGGCTCAAAAAGGCGGTTTGACTTAAAGACCTTGGTTTAATAAGACATACTTGCGGCATTTAGAATACCGACCATGACAGACATCGTTCCCAAAAACAGACCATTGGACTCAACCCCGTCTCGAATACCGTTTACAAGCCCTTTGAGCACAAGGATGGAGGCTCGAAAAACCAGCACCTGCACCACAAATGCCACAATACTCCACATGAGCATATCGACAAAACCAACGCTGTGCACTATGGCGCTGGCCAGAGGAATGGCAAAACCCAACATGGCGCCGCCCATACTATAGGCAGCCGCCTTGTTGCCTGCTCGAATAAGCTCAAATTCCCTGTAGGGCGTGATTGAGGCATATACAAAGGCAAAAAGACAGGTCATAACCACAGCGGAACCAAAATAGATCAAAAACGAAAGAATACCTTGAAACTGTGCAAAAAGATTCATTGGTAACCTCCTATTCAAAATAATGCGGCACAAATACGCTGGTATTTCTGGTGACAGGAGTCGTATCCTCAGAGAGACAGGTCTTTTCTGTTCCAGGATTTCCTGACAATCTGTGCCCCATGTTCAGAAATGCGCAGTTTGTCAAACAAATCCCTATCGATGACATACTGCACAGCCTGCATGCAGATGGCATTCAACTCTTGCGTAACCTCTTCTATGTGATCGATTTCATCGCACGAAAAGCAATAACATACCCCTTCCTTCCAATAAAGACCGTCCATGGAATGAAAACTGAAGCCAAGATCTTCAAAGCGTTTTTGCCAGTATAGCCTGATTGGAACCTGCAAACGCTTCATTCAGCCTCCGGCGCTGTGAAACCCTACAAAATATCCAAACCCTCCTCTGATAACACGAGAAAAAAATGTTACAGAATGGGCATTGAGTGAGGAGGCATGGGAAGCAAGTCTGGAAAAGCCCTTGGTGGGCTCGACCTCTCGAGGGTTGGATGTGTTGCGCGAAAAATACCAAGGTCTTCCGCCTAAGTAATAATAATGAGGACCGTAAGAATATCCGCCCGGCATCTCTTCACAGTCTTCGTCACTCCAATCTTTACGACAATTATCCTTGGATGTATAGAGATTACGCCGTGTATCGACGTTTTGATTATTGCATCCACCCGCCACAAGACAGGTGGATGCAATTAAGGTCAATGTGATTAGTTTAGATCTCTTCACATACGGTATCCTTATGTATCAAATCGAACCGACGTAATTGAACTCATCGTTCATTTCAGTTCCACTCCGGCATCGAAAGCAGCATCCTTGACTCTGGAGACCACCAAATTTGCAAAGCCATCGAGGGTTCCAAGGCCTCTCAACTCGGTCTCCACCTTGAAGCCGTTCTTTTCCAAGATAGAACGAATGGAATTCGGTTCATCACCAGCCATATCGTTTTTGGCATGGTCGCCAGCCACCACCATGAGAGGCCGCAACATCACCTTTTTGGCATTAACATGACGAAGTTTTTTCTGCAAGGCATCAAGACCCGGAAAACTCTCCACCATGGTAATGAAGGTGGTAACGTCCGAATACATTTGATTCATGATGTATTCGAACTCCATATAATAGCCGGCCGGCATGTATTCGTTTCCATGGGCCATATAAACAAGAACTTGATGATTTGCCTTGGCATTTTTCACATCTTCAGCCAAAACATCAGCCAACGCCTTCAGATCATCTCTGTAGTCATGTTGAAGATCGTATGCCCCCATGATGGGACGGCCCAGGATAATTCTCTTAAAGGGCATATTTTTGGACTTCATAGTGCGAATGCTGTTCAAGCCTGCCACGTAGGAGGAAAGATCGGAATACTCCTCGGCTGCGGCCATATGCACTGGCTGCACAATGATGTAATCCATACCCCTGTCCTGTAAATCGGCAATGGATGCCAAAACACCCTTCACATTCAGAACATCCCTTGGTATTTCAGGGTGTGCCTGAAGATATGCCGAGTCTGTAGCCCGCTTCTGCCAAATTTTGCGAATCATGTTGGAGGTAAAGGCCAATTTTATGGGGGTGTTGGGAAATGCCTCCACTACCTTTTTATGAATATTCAGAATTGAGTTCAATGCGGTCTCATGACTGGTACCAAAAACCGCAAGCACAATGCCGCATTTTTCGCCTTTTTTCACTTCCTGCATCTCATGCTCCCTTTCAGACAAGGCTGTAGCCTGTGAGCTAAAACAAACAAAACTCAAGAATGATACCATCAATACCATCAAAATCCTAATCTTTGTCACAACAATCATCCTCCTTTATCTTTTATTTTTTTTCATTCCAAATACAATCAAGAACACGGCCAACAGGGCCAAAAAAGAGGCCCACCACTGAATTCCGGATGAAGAAAGCTGCATAGTAGTGTCATCGCTTTTGCGTTCCTCCATCTTGTAACCCTTTACATCTTGCATTTCTTGACCGGGTCTTTCGGCCTGTTTTGCGCCTGATGTCTGTTGTTGCGTCTGTTCAGTAACGGAAGCCCGCTGTTGTTGTTCGCTCTTTTTCTGCGTTTCAATGGTTGCAGGCATGGTTTTGAACACATCGACTACCGTGTTCGAAACAGCGGAGGCCTCCATCTGATTTAATAACGCTGTGCGTTCCTGAACAAAGTCCTCGAGCTTTTTGCCATTGGCCTTTTCCACAGCCAACTTAAAGCGCTCCACGAGATCAGGGGCCAATACCCCTGGAACTGACAGAATGTTATAGACCATCTGATTCAAGAACGGATTGTTGCATGTGTGATCACAGCAGGCCACGCCCTTTTCTATGACATTTAAGGCATATTCCACAGAAAGTTTTTTCTGAACCGCCTCATCGGCCTTCCAATAGCCGTGCCGCACGGCCTCCAGCATACGTGCGGTCATGGCCTGATATGCCCATGGATTTTCTCGGTCAAAGAATCGCTTCAACTCCATGCCGTATTTATCTCCCACATAGACCTCATAAGTCTCATGCCACATCTCAGGGCTCACGTCCTTGGGCGTGGTCACCTGCCAGCCCCACATGTTCTCCATAAATTCATTCATCTCTCTGGCGCCGGCATAGCCCTCTTTCTTCATGCCTTCTATCCACTTTGAATTCAGATACCTGGAACGCAATTCTCTGTCTAATGTAGCTGAAAGCTGCTCTACTCTGCCCATATTCGTTCGATTGATGGATAAAAATACATCTGGCGCACCCCCCGACTCCATACGCACGGCCATGGATAGGCCCCCCAGATATTGAAATACGTCATCATTGTCCATGGTGCCGTAGAGATTGGAGGACAGGGTGTGAATCGTAGCCTTTACATTTTTGAGATGACTGCGATACACAGGCAACATGGGCTCTCCCCAGGAATCACTGGAATAACCATGAGACTGAAGGGCGATAAAGCCCTGTTCCGCCACCACTCTATCCTCCTTCCACAGGCCGCTTGCACCAGCGAAGTCGTCCACCTTTGTACCATAAGCGCCAGGCGGATCTCCGAACACACGCACCAGTGAAAGCCTGCGGGCCTCCTCGACAGACTTGCCTTCACGCACCAAGGAATCCTCTATGGCCTTGGAATGACGTTCAATGAAGTTTTCCACATCGTTCAGGGTTACAGCCTGTCTGACGGCCCTGTCCAACAGTTTTGCCACATTTGGAAAGGTATCACGAAAAAGGCCTGATATCTGAAGCAACACATCTATACGCGGCCTATTCAAGGCCTCACCCGGTATGGGCACCACATCCTTTATCTTGTCGCGTTTGTCCCACACTGGCTTCATGCCCATGAGATTCAATGCCGTGGCCACGTTTATGCCCTCGTCTCTTATGGTCTCCACGGACCAAAGCACCAAACCGACCTGCTCAGGCCATGCACCATCGTGGGCATTGCGATAGGCATCGAGTAGCTCCTGTGCCCGTTTTTCTCCTATGGCCCATGCCTCCTTTGACGGCACTTTATCAGGGTCAAACCCATAAAAGTCCTTTCCTGTTGGCAGGCTCTCCGAATTTCTTATGGGGTCATTTCCGGGTGCAGGGGGCACATAGCCGGCACTTAATGAACTCAAAAGACCGGTGATTTCATTGGGTCCACTCTCTTCAAGCCGTTTTTTGATATCCTCAAGCTCACCACCCTTGGCTACTACGGCCTTTGCCATCTCATTTGAGACATCCCCTTTTAGAGAGATACCGAAGGTGTGAAGGCCATAAGGCATCATCTCTGACTTTATCTCCAGAAGATGGTGCTCCAGACGCTGTATATCCACTTCTTGAATGTCTGTAAGCCCCAAGGCCTTTTGAAGACCTGTCTTCAAGGCAAGTTCTCGAATACGCTGAAACTTGGCTGATTTGATCTCAGGCGCTGCAGCGTCATACTCACTTATGAGGCTTGAAAGTTTGGTGTATTCCTCGGTAAGCCCGCTTGTGCGAAGAGGTGGAGTCGCATGGTCTATGACCACTGCACGGCCTCTGCGCTTGGCCTGAATACCTTCTCCCACATCATCTACTATGTAGGGATAAACACTTGGAATCTCACCTATCAGGACCTCAGGGGCGCAACGCCAGCTAAGGCCTGCCTGCTTACCTGGTAACCACTCGTGTGTACCATGCGTTCCTAAGCTGATCATGGCATCAGGCCGCACCTTATTTTGAAGCCAGTAATAAAAGGCGATGTACTGGTGATGCGGTGGCAGAGTCGTGCTGTGATAGAGCTTCATAGGGTCGTCGCTCCAACCACGCACAGGCTGAGGTGCAAGAATCAGATTCCCAAGCCGCACCACAGGAAAGAAGAATCTCCCGTCCTTGGTCATAATCTTGGAAGCCTCCGGCCTTCCCCATTCCTTTATGACCTCTTTTTGAAACTCAACAGGGGTTTTTTCGAACCACTTCTTGTAATCTTCAATGGAGACCGAGGCAAGTTCCGCCTTTGACAGCATCTGTGTCAGCTCGTCAGGCGCCCATGTCCCCACATTTCTTCCTGATTTCAGAATCAACTGCTTAATGCGTTCCTCTGTGAGTTTTTCTTCATCTTTTATACTGTAACCATTAGCCTTAAGATTTTTTATAATTTCTGATATACTACGAAATACATTGAGATAGCTTGCTCCTATATTTTGTTTACCTGCGCTGTGATTGTAATAGATGAGCACTATTTTTTTATCTTGATTGGGTTTGTCTTTCAGAGAATGCCAATTGGCCACACGTCTGGCAAATCTATATATATGCTCATCTATAGGTACATATCCATACAGATTTGGATTGTTTTCAGAGGAGTTGCTAGTTTTGCGATTATTTTGCAAGGCGGTCAGTCCTTGAACCATCTCTTTGGCTCCAAGGACTGTGGGCTCTACAAGTCCGGAGAGCTCAGGCACGGAAAACTGCATGGAAATGCCTATTGAAGATATACCCTCCGAAGAGGCAAGCCACTGATCACGAGTCTCATAAAACAGGACCTGAGGATTGAAAACCGGCACATTTACCCTCTTTAACACCGAGATAAGGTCATGAGAAAGGCTGGAAGAAAACTTGAGGGTAAATGCGGTAATAGAGCCAAGCCGCGATGCAATCAAAGGAGACGTGACGATCTGCATGAGATTTTTATCCAGTTCCTTCATCTCCTGCATCCAGATCACCACATTTATACCCTCTTTTTCATAGGCGGCTATCAGGGCATCCACCACCTCTTTTTTGCCTTCGAGAGTAAAAGTCGGAAAGATGAGCATCAGATCCCAGCGTCCATTGGGCTTGTAGCGGCCGGAGTCCTTATACCACGTCACATAGTCATTTAATGTTGCAAAGAAATTTTGAGCGGCCCAGTGATAGAAACCGTTTTTAGGGGGTATTTGTGGTGGTTCGGCCTGTATTTTAAATCCCAGGTCTCGATTGGCTATAAATTTCAAGAGATTGGCCAGATTTTTGACAGAGTTGTATTCAAAGTACGCCCTTACATTTTCGTCCATTTGAAAACCAGCATTCAGATATTCCTGTGGATTTGCACCGTTGCGTACCGCATAGAGCCTGACTTCTGGCTTAAAACTATCTTTATGCTGTAACAGCCACTGGCTCGGCTCTCGCTGCATGATATCCACCACAGCCACATCCATTCTCTTTACAAACTCCTTCAGAGCCTCAAGGGATGTGTCATGTTCCGTGAAGATACGCACCTCCATGCCCGAAACAGCGGCATCCTGCACTGCTTTTTCACAGGAAGCCGCATCCACATCATTTACAAAAAAACCGATGGATTTCGCAGAGGCATTGCCGCAAGCTGAAAATGCGATACAAAGAAATAGAAAAACAGCAAAAGTGCATGAAAATGACCTATTTGAATGTGATTTCATAGCCGATCTTGATGAGTCTTCCCATCTCTTGATAGAAATAGCGATTGAGTGCATTGGCTCTGAGGTCTCCTGATATAATTTGGTCTTCATTTAGAATGTTATCAATGACAAACGTGACATAACCTTTTGGCAATTTATATCTTGAATAGAAGTTGAATATGGCATAGCTGTCCAGATTGCGTTGTCGAGAGGATAATAGCTGACAATCCAAACCAACTGTCTTTTCATCAGTCAAATATGAAATGCCAATCGTCGAAGAAAATTTAGGGCCTACTTGAATCTGTTTGCCATTCGAATCATCTGCTTTTGGTTCAGCCCAGTATCCAGCCCAGGTAATATCTATATTTTGTAAGAAATTTTTTGTTGTTACAAATGGAAATAAATTGATATCCCACTCAATACCCTTGCTTTCATAATCTCCAGCGTTGTAATATGTTTGAGGATATCCTCTTGATCTATCTATTTCTATTTTGTTTGTATAATTCATACTGAATAATGCCATAGAAGCATTTAGATATTTTGTTTTTTCTTTAATGCCAATCTCGTATGTCCAGCCTTTTTCTGGTGTAAGATTTGGATTTCCAACAAGAAAACTACTTGAATAATAAAGCTGATTATAAGTAGGGGCTCTGAATGCCTTTCCGGTATTGGCAAATAAATTTAAATCATCGGTAAGTTTGTAAGTCAATCCCATACTTGGAAGAAATGTATCATAATTTGGTGTTCCAGATTCTCCATCTATTATCTGTTCTCTTGCTCCAAGTGTAACGATCAGCTTATCAAATAAGGTCTTTTTGATCTGTAAAAATGTTGCATAATCATGTCTATGATGTTGTCCGTATTGCAAATTATAATCTGCCTCTCTTGTAATCCAATCTACACCCATATTTAAATCATAATGCAATAAATTGAGACGATAATCTGCTTCAAAACCATAATTATCTATTCTATTTTTTTGCAATTTACTTTTAGGATTAGTGTATTCATCTCTTTGCATCTCTTCTAAATTTCCAAATATCTTTGTTCTAATTGTATCAGTCTCATATCGAATATCTGCAAAATGTTTATAATTGTCTTGATCAACTCCTTCATATGATATTTTTGGATTGTCGTAACGCTTTAAAAAATCAGTGGTATATGTCGAACCTATATAGTCAAAAAATAAATTATCTGTAATTGCTGAATTAAAATTCCATGCTACTTTATTGGTCTCTCCAACATCATAATGATATTTTTTTGTATAGCTTCTGGATATTTCATCGAGTTCATTCATATGTTGAAAATTTATACCCATATTGGTGTGAAATGCGTTCAATGAAACGGAATGGTTATTGTAGTCATGATTGCCTAATTCCGCCTTGATATTCAGTTCTTTTGTACTTGCAGGCCTCTTTGTAATGATATTTATGACCCCACTCATGGCATTAGAGCCATAGAGAGTGGATGCTGCGCCCTTCAACACCTCCACTCGCTCTATCTGATTTAAGGGAATCACGTCCAGATCATAGCTATGTGAGGCAGGAGATTGAATTGGAACGCCGTTTATGAGGACCAACTCTCCGTTTTCAATGCCTCGAATGGAAAGAGAACTGTTCATGCCGCCGTGTGAAATACCACGAGGGCCAAATGCCTTGTAGGAAAAAGCGCCTTTTCGTTCCAATGCAGTGACCAGGTTGTCTGCGCCGGTCTCCTGAAGTTCCTCGGTTGAAATGACCGAGACCAGACGCGAGGACTGCTGAACATCTGTGGGAAAGCGCTCAGCCGTGACTGTGACGGCATCCAGCTCATTTACGGCCTGACTTTCGGCTGACATGGCAAGACCAGCGGTTAACGTGGCAAAAATACCCACCAGTGAAACAGAGATGGATTTGATCATAAATTCCTCCCTCGAGAAAATTCAGGCCGAATCGGTCTTCCGGCTTAAGGGCATTGTTCTTTCTACTTGACCGTCTTCCCATCGCCTTTGCGACAGTGACATTTTGGTCTTTCGTTCCCTCTCACGGCTGCGGGGCAGCGAAGGATTTTCACCTCTCTTCCCAGGTATTCAGCCCATTTTATAAAAAATTATTAAAACTCAATCAGGTACATACACAAAACTTCCGTCCTCCAATCTGTAGGCAGAGCCGAGTCTCTGGCCCCTACCTTCCGCTTTTTCTTTGCTGACCTTCATGCTTTTGACCTTATTCCCCTGTTTGGTTATGATCTCCAACTCGCCGTTTTGATTCTGCTTCATGATAGTGGTCTCTGCCTTTGGATCAAAGAGCTCCTGCAGATTGTAGAGATTGAAGATGGTAAGAATCAGCCCCACGATAAAGACCAGGCAGAGATCCAGAAGGTTTGGAAGCCCTGCCAATGGGTCATTTTCAAAACCCTGTCCAACTATGGAATTTTGACGACTTTTGCCGTAAAATCGAAGGGGTTTCACGAATTTTCCCCTTTTTCTGTAAACATCTCTGTTAGCAACTCCATGTGCCGTATATCTTCCTCTATCCATCTACCCTTGACAGTAAAGAGAAAATAGGCCGCCATGCCCTCAAAAAGCCCGACTACCGTTGCAGTAAAGGCTACGACCAACTCCGATGCCAACTGAGTCATATCGCCCTTGGCCAAAGCGGCAAGGCCTGTGCCCATGGGAATCAAAGTGGCCATCAATCCAAAACCAGGCCCGATGCGCACAAGCATGCGCAAGCCATCCAATGATTTATTGGCCTTCTGAATATGAGCTTGAAGCAGCTCCTGTATCTGAAGCTCCTGTACATCGCTTTGTTTCAAAAGCTTTGTCAGCTCACTTTTATAGAGGCTTACTCTATGAAGCGAATGCAAGAGTTCAGCATTCTTTTTGCCGTTAAACGAGTCTTGAACCATTGAAAACCACAAACGCCTACGCTCCAGCCACTCAGCAAAGAATGCCCCTATCTGTAGAAGCAGCCAAGCAACAAGAAGTGTAAGCAGAAGTAAAACCGGATAGAGAAGAGAAGATGCTACGAAATAGATAAAGGATGTGAGGACGGCGCGAATGTCCATATTATTTCATAACCGCCTTTTGCATCTTGTTTTGTTGAATCAGAAAACCTGTCACTGCCGATATCAGCAGAGTTAAAATGCCAGACACATTTGTGATATTTGAAGAAATTGGAACAGGAGTTTCCATCATGGAATTCGAGGCATGTTGTCTGGCCACCATGTCGTATATCTCTGTAATACCTTGTATTTGAGGAGATATCACCAAGAGCAGCAGGAAATATCCTGAGACTCCCAGCATCAGATGGGCAAGGAGTACCTCAGGCGGTGTCTTTACATCCTTTATGAGATAAAATCCATATGCAGTCAAAAAGACCGTAATTATAAAAAAGAGATACAGCCCAAATACAATTAAAAGGAGATGTTCTGAAAAGATGGCATGCAGAAAAGACATACTAAACAATATGACAGTCATACACACAGGGCATGGCAGAGCAAGAGTTAGCCATGCCCATGTGCCTGTGGATGTCTGCGCATGAAAAGGAGTGAATGAGTCTGCGCCGTGTTTTGTGTCAAAGGCTGGAACCCGGCCACAATTCGATACCGTACATCCCTGGCCCATGTGCTGCATTGAGAGCAGATAGATGCCCCATGCAGCCATGGAGACGCATAAAACAATGTGCATAGTGGTGCCGGTGCGCAGCATGGGCAGGAGTTTTCCGATATAGACGGTTATATCCATTTTTTGCACCAGATATGAGATACCTATAAATAACATCAAGTATGCCATGCTACTTACGATAATAAGATACTTTTTTCTATTTGAAGCCATGATTGAAAGGCGGTATGCAATGCCGATTCCGGCCTTAAATGCGAAGATCAAAAGACCAAAGATTACACCCGCAACGATACCTGTATGCTCCATAGATTTCCCTTTAGGTAAAAAATGAACACCTAACAAACAGCCTTCGATTGGAATAAACGCACCATGTAAACAGAGCTAAAAAATAAAACGCCTCAAATGCCTGTGCCATCTTCAGCACAGAACATTCGAGGCGCCCCATTTTACCCCAAAAGTTATATTCAAACGAGCCATTGTTTGCCAAACAATGACTTATATTGAAACTTACAGGCAGGTCTTCTGGCTTTCGGCATCAAACCTACTCTCGCGCCTTCCCATGAAAATATCACAGTGACTTTATGCAGCTTGTGCTGCATTGCGATTTCGTAGCCGATTACAGCGAAGGGCCCGCTCCGGACTTTCACCGGATTCCCTATTTAGCCTTGCGGCACCTGTAATCGTAATATTTATTTCAATTTTGTGAATACCACTGATAACATGTGCTGTCAAGGACAATTTAATTGTTGGGAAGACATAGGGGTCAGGTCTACACATTACACAACCTCAGCTTGTCAAAAGTGTAGACCTGACCCCTTGGCTTTTCCCTGGTTAAACGGGTGATTCGTCTTATCAGGCGCTGATTATCTGAATGATCTTCGCTACGACTTCTTGCACTTTCTTGGAAGACAGTACGCCTGCCCGATACAGAATGATATTTGAATCGGCGGTAAAAATACGATTGGGGCGAATGTTGCTCTCTTGACACAAACTGCCACTGGTGAAATCGCTGTCTGAAATGGCAAGGGCGTAACTATCAGTGACCATTTTGCTGGTAATTTGACACAAGATCACATCATCACCCGTCAGTGTGGCTATCACTAACGCAGGTCGTCTTTTCGTCGCACTCAATCGGAGAAGGGGATCAGGAAACGCGACCCGACTTGATCCGGTCGATGACCGACCGGACGCAGGCCTCTGCGGACGGGTATTCGTCGGTTTGGATAACGGGACCGCGCATGCCGCGATATGGGGAAAAAGTGCTCTGATGGTAAGCCAGAAAATCGTCGGACAGACTGCGGACGTCTTGCTCCACCAGCCGATTAATTACCCACTGAGCGTCTTCCTCGGCGTCCTCGTTTCCGGGCAGAAACTCGATCACCAGATCCAAACCCGGTCCCGGGCCCTGAACCCAAACGCCGATGGGTTCATAGTGCGGGTTGCGGATACGGTCGCGGAGCACGTATTCGATCATGTATTTGAGCTTCATTTCCAGTTCTCCGCAATGTAGATGTGCTCGTCCAAAACCTCCGGGTCGATCTTTTTGAACCG
>CAYRSX010000010.1:0-34382 GCA_964427245.1 uncultured Desulfobulbaceae bacterium
AGTATGAAGGCTATTATGCCAGTGTGTTTTACAGCCATCTGGCGGCCCTGGGACTGGACATAGTAACAGAGGACGTGTCTCACCTTGGGCAATGCGATCTCACAGTCAGATTTGGAAATCGTGTGTATCTCTTTGAATTCAAGGTGATAGAAGGCGAAGGACCCACAGGCGAGGCCATTCAGCAGCTTCTTTCCAAAGACTATGCGGCCAAATACAGGGACGGAAAGAACGAGGTCGTGCAGATAGGCATCGAGTTTTCTCGAACCAAGCGCCAGGTAGTGGGCTGGAATTTTGTCTGAGATTGCTTTGTCGCTTAGTAGTAGTGGCACGGCATGCCGTGCCACTACGGAACGTTCAAATTTGATCTACCTTATGAAGGGATTATGACGCAGGAGCGACCGGCCGGTCGCCCCTACAGAACAGGCAAACACAATTCGCCACTACAGCACTGCGTGAACTCCCATAGTCCGATAGATATGCCGCCTAATAACAGCCAATTCGCCCTTGGTGAAGTCCCTTGGGTGTGAATAATCGAGAGACAAGACCTCTTTTATGCGAGTAGGGCGCTCAGTAAAAACCACAATCTGATCTGCAAGCTGTATGGCCTCGTCTATATCGTGAGTGATGAACAAAATCGTGGTAGGAAACATGGCATGCACATTCAGCATTTCCTCACGCATCTGAAGCCGCGTAACGAAATCCAATGCCCCGAACGGCTCATCCATAAACAAAATATCCGGATTGGCGATAAGTGCCCTTGCCACCTCCGCCCTGCGTCTCATGCCGCCTGACAACTCATGAGGATAGTAACCTCCAAAACCCTTGAGGCCCACCATCTCCAGATACTCCAGCACCAGCTCATGCCTTTTTTTTCTATCCTCTATATGTCGCACACCCAGTTCAATGTTTTCATAGGCGGTAAACCACGGGAAAAGACCGTCATCCTGAAAGACAAATATATGCTGGGGATTTGGGCCATGAACCGCCTCTCCATCCACAAGCACCTCACCTCTGCTGGGTGCATCAAAACCTGCAATAATACGAAGCAAAGTGGACTTACCGCAACCAGAAGGCCCCAGAAAACAGGTAAAACTGCGAGTGGGCACCAAAAAATTCAAATCAACCAGAACATGTCTGTCAGAGCTGGAATCCGCTATGCAAGACTCATCCGCATAGACCTTATAAAGGCCCCGTATCTCCACTTTATTTAGTGGCTGTGAAATCTCGTTAAATGAATTCATTGCCTCAATCTCTTCCAGCGAATAGATGGCAATCTTTCCAACTGCCGCACAAGGTTGTCCAAAAGCAGGCCGATAAAACCAATCACAAACATACCGCCCAGCACCTGATCCATTCGCAGAGAATTTCGAGCATCCACTATGAGATATCCCAGACCGTTTTTAACTGCTATCATCTCTGCAGCCACTATGACCAACCAGGCGGTACCCAGTGTGATTCTAAGGCCGGTGATGATCTCGGGTAATGCGGCCTGAAATATGATATTTTTATAAAGTTCATAACCAGTGATGCCGAAATTGGAAGCGGCATAGAGATACGTGGAATTGATACCTGCCACGCCACTTATTGTAAAAAGCACCATCGGAAAAAACACAGCCAAAAAGATCAGAAAAATGGCCGGTTTATCCCCTATACCAAACCACAAAAGGGCGATGGGAATCCAGGCCAAGGGAGAAATGGGGCGCATGAATTGAATAATTGGATTTAAGGTTATGCGCCAAAATGGCTTTGTACCCAAAAAAATCCCAAGAGGTATTGCCAACACCACTGCCAACAGATAGCCCCATGTGACACGAAACAGACTGGCCACTATATAATCCACAAGCCTTCCGTCACGAATCAGCTCCCAAAGGCCTCTGAACACCTGTATGACACTCGGAAAACGCTCAGACTTGACATCAAGAATACGCACCACCGTCTCCCACAGCACCATTATAAACAAAGACAACAAAAATGCGCTCCAGCGCACGGAAAACCAATTTCTCAGACGCTGCCAGTAACCGCTCATTTCTTCTCCGTAATCATGGATGTATCGAGAAGACCGTTTACATTAAAGCCGCCCTTCAACAAGCCTCGCTGAGCCATGGCAACGGCCATTGCATCTATCTCCTGCTTTTTGGGCAAAAGATCCTTATAAACCACACGATCGGGTTGAGATAACAACACGCGCTCCAGAAGCGCCAGAGGAAGCCCATAAAATTTGGCACCAATGGCAGCCGCCTCCTTTCGATGGACCTCGATCCATGCGCCGTTCTCATAAAATGCCCTCACCAGCCTTTTCACATCCTTTTCTCGCTTTTTCAACACTTCTTCCCTTACCACCAGCACGCTGGAGATAAAACCAGGCCTCACATCCTTCATGAGATACAAGATTTTGCCTGAGCCGTTCAGCTCTCCAGCTGCTGCATAGGGCTCGCCAACGATATAGGCATCGATAGCACCCATGGCCAGACTGAACGGCATATCAGGGGGCGGCATCTCCACCAGATTTACACTGTTAACAGGAATTTGTGCCTGTTCAAGGAGATCCAAAAGGGTGAGATACTGATTGCTGAAACGAATGGGAATAGCAATGGTCTTGTGTTCCAGCCACTGAATATGGGCATCAGGTGCATTGGCACGCACCATCAGGCCTGTGCCGTTTCGATGACCCAGCATCACCATTTTCATGGAAAAACCCTGCTGGTACAGCGTGATGGCCAATGGAGCCAAAATAAAGGCCATGTCCAGCTCACCGTTCTTAAGCGCCTCACACATCTCGGGCCAGGCCGTGAACTTGACTGGTTTAAAGGAAATGTCCTTGTTCAACTCATAAGTAACAGGGCATAACAGATGACAAGTGATGGGGACAAATCCCACTTTCAACACATGGGAGGCAAAAATTTCTCCATTGCGCCATACATGCAGACCTGATATGAATATAAGCCATATCAGAACTCCCAAAATGACTCTTTGACCAATGCCTGTTTCCTTGATATTCATGGATTCCTATGGGACATAGCCATATTGAATATGTTTCAACTTATTGACTTACTGTTTTAAAAAATTACCATAACCTTTCATGAAAATACAAGCTCAAAACATCACAACGAAACTCGACGGCACTGCAATCTGTCTGGTAAGCGGTGGCATGGATAGCTGTGTATCAGCTGCTATAGCAATAAATAAACACAGAAAAACGGCCTTTTTGCATGTAAACTACGGACAGCGCACAGAAAAACGGGAACTGAAGGCATTTCAACAAATAACAACCCATTATAGCATAACCCAAAAACTTATAGCCGACATCAGCTATCTTGCAGAAATAGGCGGTTCAGCCCTTACAGACAGACAAATGGAAGTGCCCACAACTGGCCTTGAAAAGAATGTTATTCCAACTACATACGTGCCATTTCGCAATACACACATAATAGCCATAGCTGTTTCATGGGCTGAGGTCATTGGCGCCAACTACATCTACATAGGCGCTACAGAAGTGGACAGCTCCGGCTATCCAGATTGCAGGGCCGCCTATTTCGAGGCATTCAACAGGCTCATAGAAGTAGGCACTCGGCCTGAAAACCACATAGAGATAATAACTCCGCTTTTACACATGACAAAACGTGAGGTGGTATTGACCGGCATCGAACTTCAGGCACCTCTTCATCTCACATGGTCCTGTTATAAAAATGAAAAACTGGCCTGTGGCCGCTGTGACTCATGCCGATTAAGATTGAAAGGATTTCAGGAAGCAGGCGTAAAGGACTTAATACCTTATGAATAACACAGAAGAAAACAAAGATTCCAACATTACGAGTAGGAGCGAACTGCATTCGCCCGCTGGAATTAACACACAGCCGATTTTTAAATGTCAAATGTGCGGACACTGTTGCCATGGCGAAAGCACAGTCTCTATGACCGAAAAAGAACAATGGGACATTGCAGCCTGGCTCGGTATTTCAGTGGCGGAACTGCTTCAGAAATACTGTGTTGTTCTGAAAAATCGAGTGGAGATGAAGACAATATACGGACATTGCATCTTTTATGGAGAAAACGGCAAATGCCTAATTCATGAGGTCAAACCCCTTCCATGCAAACAATGGCCGCTGCATTCAAGTATTCTTGGGGATGCTGCTGCCTGGGAGGCCATTTTCAAGGACTGCCCGGGCTTTCGAAGGGATGTTACATACGAAGATGTCTGTAACTGGCTAAAAACAGAGGTCTTCTCAGGAGGAACAAGATGATCACTCTGAAATCCGTTCTTGAATTCAAAGAATACATAGAAAGCGGCAGGTGGGAAGAGGATTTTGAGTATTGCACACCGGATGGACAGGCGGAGATGCTGGACCTGCTTGAAACCCTCTTTGTTGTCTGCGAAAAGGCGGATGAAATCTTGACTCAAAGACTCTATAAACAGATGGGAGAACAGGCTGATATAACAGTCCGTTAAAACATGCTGCCAAATGGCCTCGCCTGACCCTATCATTCCGGGTGAGGGCCGAAAGAAAAAGTGCCATCGAGAAGCACTGTCATTCCGAGCTAAGCGAGGAATCTTAAGATTTCTCAGTCGCTACGCTTCATTCGAAATGACAGGTAGTGATAATGCTCGCATCAATTCATCGAATTCCTTGATGTTGCGGTAATACAGCTCCAATTTTCCGCCCTTTCCCTTGTGCACGATGTTGACCTTGATTCCCAACCTTTGAGACAGGTCATTCGCCAGACGTTGAATGTCTGGGTCTAAACCCTTCCTGTTTTGCCCCACTGTTTTTTTGTTGAGCCGTCTGGCCGCCTCTTCGGCCTGACGCACAGAAAGCCCCTTTGATACAATTTGATTGCGCAAAACCTCTATATGGGCTTCGTTGTCCAACATCAAAAGGGCACGGGCATGCCCTGTGTTTATATTGCCTTCTATCAGATCCTGTTGCACCGCAGCAGGAAGCTGAAGCAGACGCATGATATTGGTGATGGTGGAACGCTCCTTGCCTACACGGGCGGCCACATCCTCCTGTTTAAGGCCCAATTCGTCTATAAGGCGTTTGTAGGCCATGGCCTCTTCAATGGGATTCAGGTCCTCTCTTTGGACATTTTCGATGAGGGCCAATTCCATGGCCTCAGGTGGGCTGACATCCTTTACCACCACAGGCACAGCCTTGAGACCAGCGGCCTGGGCCGCACGCCATCGCCTTTCACCTGCTATGAGCTCATAGCCATTTTCAATCTCTCTGACCACCAGAGGCTGCAATATGCCTTTTTCAGCGATGGATTGAGCCAAGCCTTGCAGAGTGACCGAATCTATGTTTTTGCGAGGCTGCAAAGGATTTGGATGTATCTTCTCGATGGGACAGACAAAAAAGCCGAGGCGGCCTGTATCATAGGTGTCTATATCTGGAAGTAGGGCGCCAAGACCCTTCCCAAGTACATTTTTAGCTGTCATGTTGAATCCTGTTCAAAAATTCCTGGGCCAGGGCCGCATAGCCCTCTGCGCCCTTGGACTTGGGATCATATGAAAAGATGGGTTTACCATGACTCGGGCTCTCGCTCAATCGAATATTGCGGGGAATAACCGTGTCATAGACCAGAGATTTGAAATGATTCCGAACATCTGAAGCCACCTGAATCGAAAGACGCATTCTGGAATCGGCCATTGTCAAAAGGATGCCCTCTATGTAGAGCCTTGGATTGAAGTTGTGTTTCACAAGCCGAATGGTCTTCAAAAGCTGACTCAGCCCCTCCAGTGCGTAGTACTCACACTGAAGGGGGATTAGGACGGAATCCGCTGCAATCAGGGCATTTATGGTCATCAGACCAAGGGATGGGGGACAGTCGATGAGTATGAAATCGTAATCCTGAAGGGCAGAGAACATGGTCTTCAAAACAAATTCCCTGTTGGGTCTCGCAGCCAGTTCCATCTCCACTCCCACCAGGTCTGTGGTGGCCGGCAGCAGATGTAGATTGGGAACGCTGGTGGTGCGCACAATATCCCTGATATCCACCTTACCGGCCACAGCGCAATATAGACATGCTTCGGCTACGGCCTCAGCAGTCAATCCCAGACCACTGGTGGCATTGGCCTGGGCATCACAATCAGCCAACAGCACGCGCTTTTTGAGCATGGCAAGGGCCGCTGCCAGATTGATGGCGGTGGTGGTCTTACCGACTCCGCCCTTTTGATTGGCTATGCAGATGGTTCGAGTTTTATTGGCCATGCATGTCCTGATGTGACATCATAAGCATTATTTTTGCTCACAAGGGAGCTCTATTATGGATTTCACACCCATTTTATGTAAAAATATGGCCATAGGACAAAAACCGGTAAATGCAAAGATCAGCAGATTGACTCCCACCAGCAGCGGCAGTACAAGCCAATATATGTGCACAAAAAAACCAAGAAATACACCACTGAGCACCACCACGCCGGCTATAAGCCATATAATACGTTCCAGGTACCAACTATCAGTTTTTGCCAGATACATACTGAGACCTCCTTGAATTAAAGTAACCTTAAAAAAATAAAATCTTTTAGCCTCAAAGTTACGCCTTGTTAATAATATAGGTCACGTAGAAACCATCGCCTCAAATTTATTCAGGCTTTCACTGGAGCCCAGAGCTACCACCAAATCCCCTTTCTGAAAGACATAATCCGGATGCACGCTGGACATCACACCGTCCGCCTTGCGTTTTACGGCCAGCAACGTGACACCGGTCCGTTCCCTTATGCCGATTTCCTTCAGGTTTTTCCCCACCAAAATGGATACATCCCCTATCTCATACTGTTCCACGGAAAGATCAAACTCTGCACAGTGCACAGCCAGATCTAAAAATTCTATGACTGTCGGCTTCAAAATCACCATTCCCATGCGTCTTGCGCCTATTTCATAAGGAGAAATGACCTTGTTGGCCCCAGCCTGACAGATGCGCCGTTCTGCCTTGCGGTCACTGGCTCGGGCCAGTATAAAAACCGATGGATTCAGCAAACGGGCCGTCAAGGTAATATAGACATTGTCTGCATCCGAATGCAGCACACATACAATACCTCGCGCCCTGGATATACCGGCATTATTCAACACATCTTCGCTGGTGGCATCGCCAACCATTACGAGATGACCTGTGGATTCCAAATCCCTTACAACATCAGGATCTGATTCTATTATAACCACAGGGATACCTTCTCGCATAAGCATCTCCAGAATGGTTTTGCCGATTCTGCCGCAGCCGCACACAATAAAATGATTTTCCAGTTTTGAAATAGCCCTTTGCATTCTTTTTTGATTGAATATGTCTTTTATTCTGCCTTCTATGGCAACCTCGGTCAACACATTTATGGAATAGGCGAAAAAACCCACCCCCATAAATATAATGGCCATGGTGAACTCTCTACCCGCATCGGAAAGGGGTTTTAACTCACCATAACCTATGGTAGCCACTGTTATAACCGTCATATACAGGGCATCTATAGGACGCCAACCCTCTATAAATATATAACCAGTAGTGCCCACGGACAACAGCACCACCAGCATTAAAAAAATCAAAATCAGCTTGCGATTAGTCTCCATAGAACCACTCTATAATCTTTTACAAGCGTGCAGCCCTTAAAAACACCTTGCTGAAACTCCTCAACCCCATTTTATAATCCGCTGGCAGATGAACATGAATGACCCTTTTCCCCACCTCCGAAAGGGCCTGAAAATCTCCGATCGCCTGAGCAAACTGAATATGCCAAAAAGAAACACCAAAGTCAGGAACAACTGAATATTCACCCTCTTTTTGTCTGGTAAAGATGATAAAAGCCGAGCTCATTGGGCCACCCTTGTGCACCTGACCAGTGGAATGCAGATAGCGAGGCCCGTATCCAAAGGTGGTGGCAAACCCGCGCTCCTGCCGAATAAAATGCCGCATCTCTGAAATTATCTCATCTATCTCGGAATCATAGGGGAGATAGGCCAGAAAACCCAAATACCCCCATGACGGCAATGCCCAAAAAACATCTCTTAGGGCACGAGAAAGCCCTTTCATAGATGCAGCGAGCATCTCGGATGTTCTGAAGTTGAACTGACTCGTTGGGTCCACCCAAAACTCCATATCAAAACTGCCCCTTTTTATATAGTTATTCAACACATCGGACGTCTTTTGTTTGGCAGACAGGACATTGGGTTCATCAAAAGGATTGACGCCAAGAAAATGACCGGTCAATGCCACCGCCATCTCCCAAAGGAAAAACATGGCGAACAAATCCATTTGATTCTGCAATTGCAGCAGATATACAGGAAAATCAGCGCGTCGAAGTTCATCCATAAAACCATCCAGACTGTCATCCACGGAATTATCCTTCATTCTGAAATAGACAAACATGCGCTCCGCACCATAAAAACCAGGTATGCCGGTGGTTTCTCCGACTATGGGAACCAGACCAAAGGTTTCTTTGCCGGTGCTTTCAGCCACAAGCTGCTCAAGCCACAACCCCAGACTACGAATAGGTGTATCGAAAAATAAGGTTAATTTGTCTTTATTTTGCACGCCATATTCGGAAAGAAATTCTGCAAGTCTGGCGGCAGGATTCTGATTCCAGTCCAGCACCCTACATTGCGCAATAGTCTCTTCCGCTCGCAATACAGCCTGTTCCAATGGAATTCCAATAATTGCCGCTGCTACAAGACCGAACACTGAGAGTGCCGAATACCTGCCCCCAACATCGAATTCACCCTTAAATATATGGAAAAATCCATGTTCAGAGGCGAAAGTATCGAGTGTTGTACCTGAGTCGGTAATGGCTGCGAAAAAATCACCTGCATTGCCTTGGCCAAGCAGCTCCATGACCTTCTGCCCAAAAAAGGCCAGATGTGTACGGGTTTCGAGGGTTGTCCCTGATTTACTGGCCACAACAAAAAAGGTTTTTTTTAACGACAACTCATCGGCATATCGCTGCACCACCACAGGGTCGGTGGTATCCAGCACACATAGCTCCGGATAGCCCTTCTGCACACCAAACACATCGACCAGCACCTGAGCACAGAGACTTGACCCTCCCATACCCAGCCAAATCACTCGTTCTATTTTTTGAGAACGTAATTTATTCGCGAAATCAATAAGTTCAGTAAGATTTGGTTTAATTCTATCGAGACAGTCCAGCCAACCCAATCTATTCACAATAGATTCCTGAACCTTGGGGTCATTACTCCAAAGAGATGCATCCTTGTTCCAGAAGCGCTGAAGCAATTGTTTTTTATCTGCAGCATTCACATGAGATGGTCTATAAAACATAAAAAACCTCCTTAAAATTTTATATTATAACTTGTATCTTATTCATACTGAAATGATACCCTAAAAATACGCCAAACTATTCATTTTAGCAAAGATATTTTCTGAAATTGCTTCGGCTGGCCAAATGCCATCAACAACCCGTTGAAAAATGCCGTGGTTTTCCTTTGCCTATGCTCAAAAATAAGTTTTTTACGGGCTGTTAAGGCCTGTAATAAAAAATAATGAAACTAAAAGACAATCTATGGATTTTTGTGGTTTGAAAGATTATATTTCATTTGGTTCAATGCCGAATCGAAAACGATCTATTCACAGCACCATAACGAGCGATGAACCTATGAAAGGAACCCATATGGTAATAACACCAAAAACACGGTCCAGAAAGGAAGGAACACGTTTTTTCAAATGCCCAAGGCCTATTCCAGCGGTCAACAACCGCATAATCTGTCCCAGATGCGGCAATGATCGCTATTTTCATGAAATAGCCGAAGATGTCACTATAACCACACAATATATACAGAATGCAGACGGAAGCTTTACACCTCAAAGCGACGAGTCCAACATAATGGGCGAAATAAAACTGTTTTGTTCCAAATGCCAGACCGATTTGACACAATTTCATACACAATTTATGGAAATGCTTTTTTAACACAGATGCATAATATAATTCGAACAAATGAGGAATTCAGGGCAAAATTTTATAAATTGAGTTCATCAGATGTAATAATAGGCTGTCTGAATATAAAACCTACAGAAGAATATATTTTCACTGATTTATTATCAAGAGGTGTAGCTTTATTTCCATCGGCATTGTCGCAACAACTAACACGTTCGAAATGTTTTCAGGCTGCTGTCTTTACAAAATACATGGTGCCATCAACGACTGTGATACGGGACAAAAATGACGTACTTTCTGCAATAACGGCTTATAATTCACTGAAAATAAAGAAGGTTATAACAAAACAAGACAGGGTAAACTGTGGTCTTGGAATAAATTTATGGCCATCAATCGAGGACCTTTACAATAATATTTCTTTTGGACATATTAAATTTCCATTTGTTTTACAACCTTTTATAGAAAATGTACTTGATGTCAGAATAATTATTCTGGGCGATTATATAGAGGCGTATTGGAGAAAAAATAACAACAATATAAGAAACAATATTTCCAGAGGAGGTGATAGCGGAATATATAATTTGTCTGAAAATGAATTGATGTTGTGCAAGGAAATAATGCAAAAGGGTCAATTTCCATACGCTCATATCGACTTAATGATCACACCACAAAACGAGATATTCTTTTCGGAAATAGCATTGAGAGGCGGTATAAAAGGGGCTCAAATATCTCCAGCCAACTATCTAAAACAAATCAAAAAACTTGAAGATTTATTTATTAAATCCTACAACAACACTTCTATACATACAAATAAGTAATTAGTACAATATTTCGTTACTTAAGACCGAGGTTTTAGCAAGAAACAGGTTATATTTGTGGTTCTTCCATTTCGTAAATTGAGGTATTCTCAGATCTCTCGGTTACAATCAAGATCATTTTTCCATTTATCACATGAAAACCAGATATTCTACCATTTATCTTTATCGATATTGATTTAATGGCATAACTATCGCTATTGGAAAATAATTTTAAAAGAAATATTTTGTCGAATAGCTGTTGTTGTGGTTCGTTGAAAGCCAGCCAAAATGATTTGCTATTTGTTTTGGGTGAATCCACAACTATTGTTTTTATATTCAGAAAAGAGGCAGGGTTATTGATGGAAATTACTTTTTTCAACCAAATCAGTTTATTGAATTCATAAACATTCAATATTCCTGATTTATCGATAAATATCATCTCTTTTTTGTTGTTATTATTTAAATCAACAAAAGCACATAGATTCATTATAGCATCTATTGGAATAATGGATTTTTCATTGACAAATACTATACCATTCTCACTTGGTTTAACTATAAAAAAAACATTTCCAAATTTATTCTTGACATCAAACTTTTGGGCAATCATGGTACCGTCATTAAAAAAATCCAGCCACATATTTATGTTATCCTGAACCAATCGCAATGTATTGCCATCAAAACGCAAAAGACATGATGCAAGCCCAACATCAGGAATCAAGATATTTACGGCAAGCCATTGAGAATCAGGGGATACAGAAAAGGAAACAGGTGTCCCGAATCCTGAAAACCTGTAAAAAAATGGTTTAGCAGCCTGTTTATAAGGAGCAATATATATTCCGGATGGCAACAGATAAATAATTTCATACAAGCCATCAGCATTTAGATCAACAACAGCAGCGGATATAATACTGTAATTTAATGAACCTACGGGTTTTCCAATAGATTCAATCGACACATCAACCCGTTCGATTGGATTCGAATCAGTTTTAATAAGATCACTGGAAACATTTTGATCTGTATCAGAAAATACATAACTCACATAAAACAATTCCAATAACATCAAAAAAAATCCAATCTTAAATACGGTTATTTTATTTAATCTGCTGAACATATAACCTCTTTTATATATCAAGCTCTTTGACTTCCAATGCGTGATTGTATATAAAATCCTTTCTTGGTTCTATCTTTTCACCCATCAATGTAGTGAATAAGTTTTCGGCCTCATCTGCATCCAGAACAGAAACCTGTAACAATGTTCTGTTTTGTGGGTCCATAGTAGTTTTCCACAGCTGTTCAGGGTTCATCTCTCCAAGTCCTTTATACCGTTGCTTGATAAGTCCCTTTTGTGCATATTCCTTTACAGCAGAGAGAAACAACTCCATATCATGGAAAGTCTCTTTATTCTCTTTGTATTTTAAAACTATTTCATTAGGCACAATATTTTTCAACGACTTATATGACTTTATTATTTTTTTGATCTCTGGGGTTTTCCATAAATCTGCATCTATGCTGGTCTTTAAAAAAGATATGGATTCCAATGCAATGGTAAATGAGTAATCACCACTATCTGATTGCTTTATATCTGTAATTTTATATCTTTTTTCTGACAGTTTTATAAACAACGACTTCATAAAGACTGAATCGCCAAGTTTTTCATAACTATCAAGACCAAGTTCCAAAAAATCCTTCATCAAATCCTTCCATAATCCTATTCGAATTAATTCATCAAAATCATTTAAATAATCCTTTATTCTTAATAAGAAATCATACAGACTTTTACCTGTTATAGTTTTGTCATCAATAAGAATCGACATTTCATTGATAATTCTATTGAACAGAAACTTATCAAAATCAGCATCATCTTTTAGAAAAATTTCTTTGTTTTTGTTATAAACAACTCTGTATAAAGGTGGTTGAGCGATATATAAATAACCTTTTTCTATCAACTCATACATATGTCTATAAAAAAATGTCAACAGTAATGTTCTGATATGTGCTCCATCTACATCGGCATCAGTCATTATGATTATTTTATGATATTTCAATTTCTGAACATCAAAATCATCGGAACTGATTCCTGCACCTATACCTGTTCCGATAGATGATATGAGATTTCTTATCTCTTCACTTGACAATACTTTGTTGAACCTTGCCTTTTCTACATTCATTATTTTTCCTCTGAGAGGCAGAATGGCCTGGAATTTTCTGTCTCTTCCCTGTTTTGCGCTGCCACCAGCGGAATCACCCTCCACAATAAATATCTCTCTGTGTTCGGGATTCTTTTCCTGACAATCCGCAAGTTTACCGGCAAGTGTAATGTCCAGGCCTGAAGAAGACTTTCGAGACAACTCTTTCGCCTTTCTTGCAGCCTCTCTCGCCCTTGCCGCATCCACTATCTTTTCCAGCATCTTTTTTACAATTACTGGATTTTCTTCAAAAAAGAGTGACAATTTTTCATAAACTACAGATGAAACAATAGACCTTACCTCACTATTACCTAATTTTGATTTGGTTTGACCTTCAAACTGTGGATTTGGAATCTTTACAGATACAATACATGTCAAACCCTCTCTTACATCATCTCCTTCTATTTTTTCTTTTAGTTTTTTTGATATATTATCATCAGCCAAATATTTATTGATACATTTAGTCAAAGCCTGCCTGAATCCCGTTACATGGGTTCCATCCTCTTTTGTCCTTATATTATTTACATAACTCAATAATTTTTCTGAATAACCATCATTGTATTGAAAAGCTATCTCAATTGCTACATTGTCTTTTTCTGATGAAATATATATAGGTTTTTCAAATATCAATTCCTTATTTTTATTCAAATGTTCTACAAAAGAAACTATACCTCCTTCAAAATGAAATTCTGCTGTTTTTTCAGAGCGCATATCATCTAATTTAATAGTTATATTGTTATTTAAATATGCCAACTCCCTCATTCTCGCCTGTAATATTTCATATTGAAATTCGGTTGTTTCTGTAAAAATATTTTCGTCTGGTATAAAGGTTACTCTTGTTCCACTTTTTTTTGTTTCCCCTATTACAGTTACTTGTGTTTTCGGTATTCCATATTCATATTTTTGATTATATATTTTACCATCTCTATATACTTCAACCTCTAAAAATTTAGATAATGCATTTACTACAGAGATTCCAACTCCATGTAATCCACCTGAAACTTTATATGTTTGATTGTCAAATTTTCCACCGGCGTGTAATTTTGTTAAAACAAGCTCCAATGCCGATATTCCTTCTGTAGGATGTATATCTACAGGAATACCTCTTCCGTTGTCTTCTACAGTTATACTATTATTTTCATTTATAATTACATGTATAAAATTACAGAAACTAGCCATTGATTCATCTATGCTGTTATCTACAACTTCATAAACTAAATGGTGTAAACCTTCTATGCCAATATTACCTATATACATAGCAGGTCTTTTTCTTACAGCAGCTAATCCTTCTAATACCTTTATGCTTTCTGCTTGATACTTTTCTTGTTTCATTGGTTCCATATAAAAAACATTCCTCGCTTATATTATAATTGGCATAAATATACTTAAAAAACCTTCATCCTTTGGACCAGTTATTAAACATGGACTTTTTGAGTTATTGATAGTTAAATCAATATATTTTGATTTCATTACAGATAGTATAGTTAATACGAATTTTCCATTAAATACTATTTCTATAAAATTATCATTCTCTAAATTCACTGTTATTATTTCTTTTGCCCTGGCTGTTTCATTTTCTAATGTCTCAAATTCAATATTATTTTTACTTGTTTTCATTTTTATTGAAGCATAAGCATCAGTTGTTAATATTGTTAATCTTTTTAATGTATTTATAAATTTTAATCTATCAATCTTTATTGAATTACCTTTATATTCTGGAATTATTGCTCTATAAGGAGGAAATTTATCATCTATCAATCTTACTGTAATATTTTCATTTTCTGTTAAAATAAAAAAGAATTTATCTTGAATAAAAAGATTAACAGACTCATGTCTATCAAGTATTTTTCTTAATTCAATTGCTCCTTTTTTAGGAATTATAATTGGTTTTTCTAGTTCAAAGTCTGTATCTATAATTTTATCTATCAAACTCATTCGTAAACCATCTGAACTTACCATTCTTATTTTCTTTAAATTATCTTCTTTTATCAATTCAAAATTAATTCCTGTTAGACTTACTTTTGTTTTTGAATCATCAGATGCAGTTGAAAATATAGTTTTATCTACCATATCTTTTAATAAAGAAGATTCTATCAAAAGATATTTTTCACTTATTGCTGTTACAAATCTTGGAAATTCATCAGCAGGAAGTCCAGCTATTTCATACTCCATTTCTGAATTTTCTACATCTGCACTCGCCTGTCCTTCAGACATGTCAGATTTTATTTTTATCCAGAAATTATCATTCTCTTCTATTATAAGATTTTGGAAAGGTAATTCTTTTGTTAGTTCGTATATCCTTTTAGGATCCAATAAAATAGAACCTTCTTCAATTATATCGCAACATATTTTTGTTTGATAACTTATTTCAAGATCTGTTGCTTCAATAATCAACTTTCCATTTTTTGTGTATAAAATTATATTTTTTAAAATAGACATAGTTGTTTTTTTATCTATAAAATTCTGTGCATAAAAAAGGGCTTCTAAGAGGTCTGTTCTTTTTACATTCAATTTAATCATTTTAATATCTCCTAATATATTGAATAATTAAAAATAAGCATAGTTGATTTTGTTGAAAAGTATTTAATTATTTGATTTTTAAGTAAAAATCAATGTGCATAAAAATATATATTCACAGTGTTTATGTTTATATAAAAGAAACAATCCTTTTAAAAAATGCCAAAGATATATTTTTGACATGAAATTAACAATGCGATATATTTATTTTTAACAGGTTGTTTATTGAAAATCCTTCATTTTTTCTAAAAGCAAAATTATAACATAATTTCATGAAAATATCAGCACTTAAAGAAAAGATACTGTTACAAATTCAATCGTTAGGTCCTATGACCTGTTATGAATTCATAAAATTGTGTCTGTATGACAAGGAGTTCGGTTATTATACAAAACCTGACAGAATAGGGGTCAAGGGCGATTATGTCACAAGTTCTCACTGTTCACCCCTCTTTGCAAGATTGATTGCCAATCAATTGATTGAATTATGGGGACTTCTTGAAGAAAATGACTTTGTTCTGGTCGAAATGGGTGCTGGAGCGGGTTTTTTGGCCAAGGATATGCTGGGGTATTTAAAAAAATATCCTTTTTATAAAAAATTAAATATATAATCGTAGAGCAAAACCCTGCTGCAAGGGAGGTCTATAAAAGATCGCTGGCGGATTTTTTAGATAAAATCATTTGGACAGATTCCCTTGAACTACTTGATTTATTTAATGGATGTGTCTTTTCTAATGAACTTCTGGATGCATTTCCTGTGCATGTAATACAAAAAGATTCCAATGAATTTCATGAAATTTATGTCGATGTTGATAAGGGGGAATTTATAGAAAAGACAGGGCCCTTGAGCTCCAATTTATTGAAGTATTATGTTGCCAATAACATTCCAACAGACCTTCCTGATGGCTACAGAACTGAGGTGAATCTTGGCATCAAACCATGCCTTTCAACTATATTCAAACACATGGCCAGGGGCTTTGTGTTGACAATAGATTATGGGCATACGGCAAGAGAATTTTTTGACCCTGTCAGAAACAGAGGGACTCTGATGTGTTACAAGGCCCACAGAACTTCTGAGGATTTTTTTGCCTTTCCAGGAGAACAGGATATAACTGCACATGTAAATTTTTCTGACCTGCACTATGCAGGGTTGGAACTTGGCTTTTGCACCTTGGGCTATGCACAACAGTGGGCGTTTTTGGGTGGTTTGGATTTTGAAAGAACTCTTAAGGAAACCTACTCAAATATCACACTGTTTTTACCGGAGATGGCGGGGGTAAAGATGTTGATCTTTCCTCAAGGTGTGGGATTAAGTCATAAGGTTATGCTTCAGGCAAAACATGTTGATTTTGACGGGAAAATCAAGGGGTTTTCGTTACAGAATAAAATAGATAAGTTATGAGATATCGAGTTGCTGTATTTGATTGTGATGGTGTTCTGATAAATTCAGAGACATCCAACAGGGCATATTATAATGAACTCCTGAGAAGGGCAGGCCGCTCTCCGTTAACTGAAGAGGAATTTTCTTTTGTGCATGCCCATACTGCCGAGGAATCTGTGGAACATCTTTTCAGGGAAGAGCTTAATCTACCTATTGAGATGAGGAATCAAGCCTTTTATGAGATGAAAAAACTCTATTATAACGACTATCTTGGTCTACTGGAATTGGAACCGGGTGTAAGAGAAACATTGCTTCGTATCAGGCCTCCTATGAAAACAGCTATTTTTACTAATCGTACCACCACAATGCCGCGAATCACTGAATCTTTCATGTTTGATTCCTTGTTTGACTGCATCAAGACAGCGCTGGATGTAAAAAGACCTAAGCCGGATCCAGGTGGGTTGATCGAGATAATAGAATTTTTTGGTGTAACCCCCAATGAACTGGTTTATATAGGTGACACTAAGATTGACGAGTTGGTTGCAAGCGCGGCTGGAGTTGATTTTATTGCTTATAAAAACAATAGGTTAAATGCTATGTTTCACGTGAAACATTTCAATGAAATAAGCTGTCTTCTTGAAAAAGGGGGTGAATAGTTTTGCGTGATAACTCGCATAAGCTAAAAAAATTGCTCACCGCCATGCTTTCTTTGTGCCCTGATGTCTATGGACTTGTGTTGAATGATGATGGATATATTTCTATAAAGGAATTACGTAGGGCTGTTGTTCAAGAAGATGGTTTTGATTATGTTACGCCATCTTTTTTGACGCAGTTTTTTTTGATAAACAGCCAACAGTATGAAATAAGTGGGTGTTTGGTGAGATGTAAGAATGCCTGTATTGTTTCTCCTTTGCCGGTTGAGTCGCCGCCTTATATACTTTATGTTGCTGTCCCGTCGAAATATTATGATATTGTAAAAAAAAATGGTCTTAGAGATGTACAAGACAGGGTTGTGTTGTTTGTAACGAAGGAGCTTGCTATATCTGTTGTTGAGCGAAGGTTTTCCTCTTATGTTTTGCTACAGATAAAAACAGATATAGCAAGGCGTTTGGGGTGTCGTTTTTATTTGTATGGTGAATCAATATATCTTTCAAACCATATTCCCTTAAATGCCATTGTTTTTCCATTGTTATCTGTTGCCAAAGAAGATGACAAGGTCTTAAATCGCAGCGCTGTTAAGCCCGTTGAAAAGACCAAAAAAGAAGGTCGTGCAAATGAAGTGGGTGGATTTTTTTTGTCGGTAATTCATTCCTCTGATCTGAAGTCGGTTCGAAAAAGGGGTGTAAGCGATTCTAGGCGCGACCCGGATTGGAAGATTGCGAGAAGAAACAGTCGCAGAAGGGGTGGTTTTTGATTTGTTTTTTTTAAGGAGAGGTTTTGTCATTTTGTTTAAGTGGTGTTTGTGTTAATATGTGCAACTGTTTGGTTGTGCTGTCGATTGAATGTTTTTGTGACGTGGCAGACAATCGTTAACATTTCTTTAGGGGCAATTAGCTCAGTGGATAGAGCGTTGGCCTCCGGAGCCAAAGGTCGTGGGTTCGAATCCCGCATTGCCCGCCATTTTTTATGTGGTCAGTGAATTAATGTTCGCTTGAGGGGAGTTTTATGCATCTATTATTAAAAACAGGGCCGGAAACCATGTTGTTGCTGGGGAATGAGGCCATTGTGAGGGGGGCTCTGGAGGCTGGTGTGAGGGTGGCTGCATCGTACCCAGGAACACCTTCCTCAGAGATAGGCAACAATCTCTTTCAGATTCATTTGGAAAACCCTGATGTATTATATTTTGAATTTTCCGTAAATGAAAAGGTAGCTATGGAGGTGGCTGCTGCTGCCGCAGCTACGGGTGTTCGAAGTCTCACATGTATGAAACATGTGGGAATGAATGTGGCATCCGATGTAATGATGAGTCTTGCATATGTAGGGGTGCGAGGTGGAATGGTGATTGTTTGTGCAGATGATCCATCCATACACTCCAGTCAGAACGAACAGGACAACAGGCTTTATGGAAAGATGTCTTTTTTGCCCATTTTAGAGCCATTTTCTCCTCAAGAGGCAATGGATCTGACACAAAAGGCATTTGAACTCTCCGAGGCCCTGGAACTTCCGGTTATCCTGCGCACCACTACTCGCACTGCCCATGTAAGAGGTCCTGTACAGATTGGCAGTCTGCCAAATGGTAAAAAAGAGCCCTGCAGATTTCAGAAAGACGCGAGGCGCTGGGTCTTGGTGCCTGGAACCGGCAGATTGAGACGAAAGGTCTTGCTGGAAAGGTTTGAGCAGGCCATATCCATCAGTGAAGGTTTTGATCTGAACGAAATAACCGGAAGTGGAGATATGGGGATAGTGACCTCCGGTGTGTCGCGTGGATATGTAATGGATGCCATCGAGGATCTGGATTGCAACGATCAGGTCTCCTGTTTTTCTCTTAAAATGACATACCCTCTGCCGGAAAAGACCTTAGCGGATTTTGCTGTAAATAAAAAAGCAATTCTGGTGGTGGAGGAGCTGGAGCCATTTTTAGAAGAGGGTATTCAAGCTATTTTGCAACGAAAGGGCGTTTTAACCCCTGTATATGGCAAGAATGCAGGTTATTTTCCACGCACGTCGGAGTTTCATTCCAGCCAGGTGAGAAGTGCCATAGCCCGATTTATTGGCCGTCCTGATGTTCATGTAGAGCCGTTGGTTGTTTCGGATATGCCACCCCTTCCCATCAGACCACCGTCGTTGTGTAAGGGGTGTCCTCATACAGAGACCTACAATATTATAAAAGAGACGGTGAAGGATTTAGGTCTTGAGGAGAATGTGCTCTATCCCACTGATATAGGTTGTTATACGCTTGGGGTTATGCCGCCCATTCAAATGGCGGATTATCTTGTCTGTATGGGCTCCAGTGTGGGGAGTTCTGCTGGTTTTTCTGTGTCAACAAATCAAAAGATCATATCTTTCATAGGAGATTCCACATTTTTTCATTCCGGGGTGTCTTCCCTTATAAATGCGGTGCATCAAGGTCATCGTTTTTGTCTCGTGATTTTGGACAACTCCACTACCGCCATGACTGGCCATCAGCCCAATCCTGGAATTCAATATGTACCTTCTGGATATAACAAGACCCGAGTGCCCATTGAACAGGTTGTGAAGGGATGTGGAGTTCGAAATCTATTCAAGATAAATCCATATAAAAAAGAAGAGGCCCTTCTTGTTGTGAAACAAGCCCTTTCCTTAAATGAATTAGTGGTGATCATATCCGAAGCTCCTTGTGTCCTGTATGCGAAAAAGATAGGAGGCAAGAGATGAAAAAAATGAAATTGTTGTTTGTGGGGGTCGGCGGACAGGGAACCCTCCTGGCATCGCGTCTTTTGAGTGAGGCCTGTATGAAAAACGGTATCCCTGTGTTGTTGAGTGAGGTGCATGGAATGGCTCAGCGTGGGGGTGTGGTGGAGTCCACTGTGATGTTGGGTGGTCTGAAGAGCCCGCTGATCTCTTTGGGAGAAGCAGACGTGCTGATGGGCTTTGAGCCCCTGGAGACTTTGAGGGCTATTTCCTATTGCAATAAGGACTCTGTTGTCATTACCAGTCTTTCTCCCATTGTGCCTAACCTGGTAAAATTGGGTACTTCACAATATCCGGATATGGATAGTCTTTTTGATAAAGTAAGGGGAATGGTGGCTGGGTTTCATGCCTGTGATGCAGAAGATTTGGCGACCAAAATTGGAAGTCTCAAATCCGTGAATGTGTTGTTATTGGGCTTGCTCATGGGAACAGGTATCTTGCCTGTTTCAATGGAGAGTATGGAAGAAACTATTCGTACACATGTAAAACCCAAGACCGTGGATGCCAACTTGAATGCATTCAGGGCTGGAATAAATCTGGTTTCGTAAACAATGAATTCAAATAGATTGAGAACTATCTGTATTTTGTTGTGCACGCTCGTGTTGTTGTCTGTTACAGGCTGCACTGAGGGTCAGCGTAAGGATTTGAAGCATTTCAAGTCGGATGTTATTGGTCTTAAGCGTAGAGTGACGCTTTTCGATAACAACGGAAGGCCCATCAGGACATGGGAAGGTCGCTTCAAGGTTGAGATTATAGGTGGTTTTGCCTCTTTTATTGATGACAGCGGCAAGGATGTCAAGGTCAGTGGTATTGTTGTTATAGAAGAGATTTAAAGAGATGGCGAAGCCAGGGTTAAAGGTCATTTTGGAGGCCATGTTTTTTGTGGCCGAAAAACCACTTACCATTAAGGAGTTGCAGGAGTTGTTGCCTGAATTTTCTTCAAGGGAGATCAAGGATTCCATAAGGATTTTGTGTGCCGAGTATGAGCGTGATGGCCGTGGCTGGGAACTCAAAGAAGTGGCCGGTGCTTTTCGTCTTCAGTCAAGGGCTGATCTCAAGGAATGGGTGTTGCGTCTCAAGGGTGTCTGTGCCCAGAGATTGAGCCGAACTGCACTGGAGACCCTGGCGATAATCGCATACAAACAGCCTGTTTCACGCGCTGAAATAGAATTTGTTCGTGGTGTGGATGTTAGCGTCAATTTGCGGATTTTATTGGATAAAAAATTCATAAAGATAGTTGGAAGAAAGGATACTCCAGGGCGGCCTCTTATTTATGGTACTACCAGATATTTTATGGAGTTTTTTGGATTGAGGGATTTATCTGATCTTCCTGCCCTGAGTGAAATAGAGGATTCTGAGTCTTCTTCGCCGACTCTTTTGAATTATGTAGTAAATTGAACGAATTTTACTTCAGAGAGGTTTTAAAAATTGTTACTTGGCCGAACGGTGCATTTTTGATAATCTCTTTGAAGACAATAAAAAAGAAAGGAGATGTGTGTGAGAATGAAAAGGGTGATTTGTTTTATGGCGTCTGCTGCTTCCATTGCGCTATTTTCCTTCAATGTCTCTGCCGGTCAGATCACTGAAAAGGATATTGCAAACGCGCAGCAGAAATGGGGGGAGTGTATAGTACAGATTGGAAAGGCAGCTACTGAAAAGGGTGATTACAAGGCCGTGGCGGAGAAGTGTGTCACCGATCTGTATGCCTATGATACAGGTTTGGTGCTTTTTAAGCCAACCAAGGCTGCTGAAAAACAGTTTCGTCCAACCAAAAAAGAGGCGTTGTCTTATTTTGTGACCGGAGAGGTGTCGGAGGATCATGGTTTTGCGCTTCAGCCCTGGTCAAAGGTGCGTTTCGAGCCTACCGGAACCATTATCGACAGTGATTCCGCGATTACAATGGGCAATTATTATTTTACGGACGCCAAGACCGGGAAAGAGGTAAAGGTTGAGTACACATTTGGATATAAAGAGGGTAAGGATGGAAGATTGTTGATCAATTTACATCATTCGTCATTGCCCTATACCCCGGCTCATTGATTTTGGAGATTTTCTGTTTGTGATTGATTCAGGGAGAGATTGGGGTTGTTCTCTCCCTTTTTAATTAACATGTCTTTATCTTGACACAAGCCCTTTATTTGGTCTGTATCTGATATTGATGATAATATTTTCTCTTTCCGAGGCGGTATTGTTTTCCCATCGCATTTCTTGTCCTGCGCATCGAATGAGGATTGTTCCATAGATGCCAAGATAGCCGGTTATTTTTATCTGAATTTGTTGTAGACTCTGTTCGATAGCGGACAACTGGCTTTCTATTGAATGCAGATCGGCAAGGACGTCATTTTGTTCTGCAAATATCTTCAGAATGGCAAGTAACACCTTGCCAATGGTAAAAAAACGTTTGCCGTAATTTTGCATCCAGGCGGTTGTCATTTGATCTGCTTGTTCGTAAGAACAGTTTTTCTTTAGGATATGGTTCAGCACTCCATAAACAGCTTGAATTGCATCCCTTGCCTCAAAATCTGATTCCATTACTGTTTTGAGATTTTCTGTCTTTTCATAAAGGGTAGTCAGCTTTTCTTGTAATTCGTCAGTTTTGTCTTTGTATATCAGGTTGATCGCTTTTCGCCTTTCTTCCAGCGATGCCTTTTTATCAAAAAGTTTCTTGCCTATGTTTAATTCTACTGTGTTTCTGATGTTGACTCGTTCTAAAAAGATCTGATCGGCTGATATGGCTACAAATCCCATTAAGGAATCCCAGTAGGATCCTGTACGGTTGACATGAACCTGGGGGGCTGTGAGATCCACTCTGAGCATGTCTTTCATGATGAAGGCCGCGGCATTGGCTCGTATGCGGGCATTGTAGATGGATTCAGCCGAGAAGGTGTCGGCAATCTCTATGGATAATGCCAGTGGGGCTGTGGTTATGGAATTGGATACATGCACCCCGGGCCCTTCTATCACGCCTTTGATCTCAAGGGAACTTCCAA
The DNA here is from genome assembly GCA_964427245.1 of uncultured Desulfobulbaceae bacterium. Lineage (GTDB taxonomy): Bacteria > Desulfobacterota > Dissulfuribacteria > Dissulfuribacterales > DYLC01 > JAQVIJ01. The sequence goes on from CAYRSX010000010.1 coordinate 23,130, forward strand.
ACACAAAAGGCGATCTTCCTCGCATAACCCCGTTTACCACTATGGTGGGTAGGCATTTGAAGATTGTCTTTTCGTCGCAGGTAACGCAGTCGATTTCTGGAATCTCCAGCCTGTTTTTTACATCCAATCCGATGATTTTGGGAGTGTCTTGAGAATAGCTGAGTGTCGGCAAAATCACTCCCTTGTGAATAGATATTAGTTCATCGCACTCCAGTTCATCCTCTGCAAGTGTCCTTTTTGTTTTTATGCCATCCCCTATCAAAATCTCGTAAGGGGTGCCTGAGGGGGGCTCTATTTTTTCACCTAAAACCGTTACACCTGGAGTGCCTTGTGTAGGTAGAAATAGTTTGCCTATGGTCTGATTGGCGTTGGCCTCGGGTAATGAGGTGATGTCTGCAAAGGTCAGGTGATCCAAATGGTATTTTCTGGCGTTATCGAACTTGAAAGCCGGGTTGAAAAAACCATTTTTGCCTGGTACAGGGGCATGTCCGGCTATGAGGAGTATCTTTTTGCCAGGGGATAGGTCTATTACAACACGTCTTGGCTGGAGCCCTGCCGTCACATTCCCTGCCTCAAAGGCGTATGGCCCTGGTCTGAGGGCTTGAATGCCCTCGAGTATATTCCTTGGTAATTTTATTTTAAATGAATGGAGAACGAGCTTTAATGCCTGTGTCAGAATATTGACATCTGTTTCCCAGATGTTTGGGGTTTCCATAAGCACACGAATGACCACAGTACCGTAAAATTCTTCTCTTACGGTCTTCAATATGGCATCAGCCATAGAAAGAATGGCATTTGCAAGGCTTTTTGTTTCTGTGGTAGTCATGTGGTTATGTTGTGCCCCAAATTATTCTTTACTTAGATATGTCCATGAATAACTGCAGTTAGTTATATTGCAATATTTTTGCCAGGTTGCAATCACAAAATATGGTTTATCGTTTTTATGATAGTCTGGTAAAATATGAATGTATGAAAATGGAACGGCGGCTTTTATGACGGACGTTTTTTTTGGGATTATCACGGGAGGCTGATTTATATGACCATGCAGTCGCTTCAGTATCTGTTCAGTCCTCGAAGTATCGCCATTCTTGGGCTTGAAGCCAAAGAAGAGCCTTTTGCATCCGCAGGCAAGGTATTGCTGCAAAATATCGTTACAGCAGGGTTTGAAGGGGTCGTTTACCCCATTCACAGCTCAAAAGAGGCTATGTCTGGCATTTCGACCCTGCCGAGTGTGAAGGATATTGTCAGGCCGGTGGACTTGGCTGTTTTGTGTGGTCCTCCTGAGGAGTGGTCTGTTCAGGTAATCGAGTGCGGCAAAAAGGCAGTGCGGTCCATTATGATTATGGGCAGTGATTTCAGACATCGCGTCAATGAGCCGGGAAAATTATTGCTGCAGCTTAAAAGACACTGTTCCCAATATGGCATCAGGCTTCTCGGCCCCAATACAATGGGATTTATCAGGCCGAGGTTAGGGCTGAATGTGAGCACCGGCAGGCAGGGGGTCGAATCCGGTGGGCTTGCCTTCATATCACAGAGTTCCACGCTGGCAGCGGGTGTCCTTGATTATGCCATTTCAAAACACATAGGTTTCAGTTCCTTTATTTCCCTCGGCAGTCAGATGGATGTGGATTTTGCGGATGTTCTGGATTTTTTAAGTATAGATTCAAATACCAAGGCCATTGTGCTGTACATGGAGCACATAGAAAACGGCCGTAAGTTTGTAAGTGCGGCCAGGGCCTTTGCCAGGGCCAAACCCTTGATGGTGGTTAAGGGAGGTAGATATTTCGATGCCAAAAATTTGACTACTAAAGAGGTAAATCTTTTTGATAACGATGTGGTCTATAATGCTGTTTTTAAAAGAACCGGTATAGTACGAGTGGATGATGTGCTGGAGCTTTTTTATCTCTCGGAATCCCTGGGACGTTCCGTGTTGCCAAGGGGTAATCGTTTGCTCATTCTTACAAATGCCGGCGGACCTTCTGTTATGGCTTCCGATATGCTGTTGAAACAGGGTGGCTCCTTGGCCAAACTTTCCGATACTACGCTTAATAAGCTCAATGAGGTTCTGCCTGTTCACTGGAGTGGAGGAAATCCAGTGGACATGCTTTCCGATGCAGGGCCGAACAGATTTGAAAGGGCATTGAATATCTGCATTGCAGAACCCAATGCAGATGGTGTTTTGGTGATACTTACTCCGCAATTTCTCACCAAACCCATGGAACTGGCGGAAATTTTGGTAAAAATCACCTCTAATACCATAAAAAAAACCATTTTGGCCTGCTGGATGGGATCGGGTGATTTTGCAGAGGCAAGGGATTTTTTGGACAGGAACGGCATTCCCACATTCGTGACCCCGGAACATGCTGTAAAGAGTTTTCTCTACATGCACACCTATGGCCAGAACAACCGTTTGCTTTCCGAAACGCCCGCCAATATTCTGGAGGATTTTTTTCCTGATTCTGGCAGAGTCGAGCGAATATTCAATGATGCCATTCGTGACGGTAGGCATGTGCTCTACGAAAGGGAGGCCAAGGCGGTTTTGGCTGCCTACGGTATCTCATCGCCTCCCATGTTTTTGGCCTTATATCCATCGGAGGCCATTTCATATGCCGAGGATTTAGGGGTTCCTGTGGCCCTCAAGATAGAATCCCCTTCTGTCTTGCACAAGACAGAGGTAGGTGGAGTGAAGTTGCACCTTCGCAGACTGGAGATAGAAGAGGCTTTTGAGCAGATTGTGAAGAATTTCAGGCGATTGAAGCCAGATGGAGTGTTAAAGGGTATAACTGTGCAGCCTATGGCCCTCTGGCCTGGTTTCGAGTTGGCCATAGGCATGAAAAAGGATTCGGTATTTGGTTCGGTCATTCTTTTCGGTGTAGGCGGCAGGTTGTTGAACGCCATGCAGGATTATTCCATAGCGTTGCCCCCCCTTAACCAGACTCTGGCCAGACGCCTTCTGGAAGACACTCGCATCTATCACTACCTCAAAGACAAGGCCCATCCAAGGTCGTGTCTGCCTTTGCTGGAAAAGACACTGCTTCGATTTTCGCAGCTCGTGGTGGATTTCCCTCAGATTCAGGAGATCGACATAAATCCATTTTTTCTCGGAGAGCTTACTGGCCTTTGTCTGGACGCCAAGATACTTCTGGAACCTGACACCAAGCCGGACATCCGTCGGGCGCAGGGGGCCTGTTGTCCGCAAAATCTGGTCATTTGCCCATATCCGTGTCATTATGTGGATATCATGACCATGAGAGACGGCACTCCCTACCTCATTCGCCCTATTAAACCCGAAGATGAGCCCCTCATGTATGAGTTGTTTGATACATTTTCTTTGGAAACAATTCGAATGAGGTTTTTTCAGCACATTACATCCATTTCCCATGAGCAGATGGCTCATTACTGCCAGATAGATTATGATCGTGAAATCGCCTTGGTTGCCACTATAACGAAAGATAACAAAGAATATATTATCGGTGTGGGTCGTCTGACCATCTTGCCGGATCGAGATAGAGCGGAGTTTGCAGTGGTGGTTGGAGATCCATGGCATGGCCAAGGAATAGGTAAAAAACTCATGGAGGTCTGCATGAATGTGGCGAGAGGGCAGGGAATAAAACAGATTTTTATGGATGTATTGAGAGAAAACAATGCCATGCGCGGCCTTGCGGCAAGATTTGGTTTCGAAGAGGCTAAACATGAGGATGAGGAGTTGCTGCGTTATGTGCTCGACCTCTGTAAGCCCGTAAGAAAAAAGCGGAAGGATCAGTGATGCTGAATGCCTGATTTCAAGACTGTTACCATCGTAACTTCAGCATATTATTTAAGACATGACACTGGAATCGACCACCCTGAGTCCCCAGAGCGCATGACCGCTGTTCTGAACAGATTGTTGCGAAACTGCCCCGAAGCCCCTGGACTGAACCTGCCGGTGGAGTTGCTGTCACCCCGTATCGCCGAAAGAGAGGTTGTGACTGCGCTGCACAAGGAAAACTATCTGATGCGCTTTGAAGAGGCCTGTTTGGCTGGAAAAGAATGGCTTGGTCACTCCGACAATCGTATCTCATATGATTCCTATGAGACGGCCTTTCTCTCTGCCGGCGCAGGTCTCAGCGCCATAGATTTTTTGGAAAACGGTTCGAGAAATCCAATCTTTTGCTGTGTAAGACCCCCGGGACATCACGCCGAGGCGGCCATGGCCTTGGGTTTTTGTTTTTTGAACAACGTCGCCATAGCTGTTCGTTATTGGCAAAAACGATATGGACGAAAGAGAATATTTATTCTGGACTTCGACGCCCACCATGGAAACGGCATTCAGGAGTTTTTCGACGAAGATTCACATGTATTTTATGTGAGCATACATGAACATCCCACCTTCAGCTTTCCCGGAACAGGTTGGGCAAATGACAACGGAATAGGCGCAGGAACAGGCTTTACCCTCAACATCCCATTACCTCCGGGGGCCGGTGACGATGCCGTTATTAAGGCCATAGAATATCAGGTTAAACCTGCTTTCGATGTGTTTCAGCCTGATGCCATGCTGGTCGCTGCTGGTTTCGATGGCCATAGCCTGGACGATATGTCTGGGTTGGCCTATTCCACTCAATTGTATGCAAAATTGGGTAGTTATCTGTCGGTTTGGGCTACTGCATGTGGTGATAGACTCGTATCTATCCTTGAAGGTGGTTATCATCTCGAGGCATTGGCTGCCGGTGTCGAGGCGTATCTGATGGGTCTTGCCTTAATTGTATAAGTAATGTCGGTGGTTGTTGACGATAAAGTATATTTCTGTATTGTCATTTCGAAGGATCGTAGCGACTGCATGTCATTTCGAATGAAGCGTAGCGACTACCTGTCATTTCGAATGAAGCGTAGCGACTACCTGTCATTTCGAAGGAGCGTAGCGACTGAGAAATCTTAAGATTTCTCGCTTCGCTCGAAATGGCATGAAGAGGCTCGAAAGGAGGCGCTATGTTTGTAATGGATTATATGACACGAAATCCGGTTACGGTCACGCCTGACGTGGTCATTTTTGTGGTCAGGGACCTGCTTCGTGATAAGGGTTTTCGGCATGTGCCTGTGATTGATGAAAGCGGCAGGCTTCTGGGGGTTGTGACCGACAGGGATATCCGTTCGGCCTATCCGTCCCATCTCGTCCCTGAAAAAGAGCGAATGGTCCAGTTGGAACGCATGGCGCAAACGCCGGTGAAGGCTATTATGTCCCGAAATGCCGTCTCTCTCCATTGCAACGCCACTTTGGATGATGCCCTTTTACTCCTTGACAAAAAGAAGGTGGGCGCTGTACCAGTGATTGATGAAAACGGACAAGTAATTGGTGTGTTTTCTATTCGAGACTTGATGCGTGCATATAGTCAGCTTTTTGGGTTGGCTGAAAAGGGCAGCGTGCTCATTGTGTTAAAAAACAGCGATCAGGCCCACATAATGAGCAGTATCCTTCAGACCCTTGAGTTTCATGATATCACATGCACTCGTCTCGTTAGACCCTCTGGTTCGGCGTATATCTATCTGCGGGTTCAGACCTTCAACATTCGATCTGTTCATGCCTTGTTGAGACAAGCAGGTTTTGAGCCTGCCATTGGGGCTGGAATCAGTAAGGAGGTGTAAATGTTAGAGGCCCTTTTTATGCCCAAATCCATTGCGCTCATTGGAGCCTCGACTCAACCGGGTAAGCTGGGTTATGAGATATTGAACAATCTCATTCAGAGCGGATATGCGCACTCCATATATCCCATAAATCCAAAGGCGGAAAGCGTATTGAATCTACCTTGTTTTCCAAATATTCAGGCTGTGTCCGCTTCCATTGATCTGGCCATTATAGCTATTCCAGCGGCCTATGTGCTGGAGACTCTAAGGGATTGTGGAGAACACGGAGTCAAGGCCGCAATTGTGATCTCCGCTGGTTTTAGAGAGACAGGACACGAAGGTCTGATGGCTGAGATGGAGATGGCCAGGCTCGCCGAGGAATATGGCATGGACATAGTAGGGCCCAATTGCCTCGGAGTGATGGACACCGCTACGCCCATGAACGCCTCGTTTGCTGCGGATATGGCACTACCGGGCAGCATAGCCTTCATGTCACAGTCAGGGGCTGTGTGTACCGCTGTTTTGGATATGTCTCTTACCATGGGGCTTGGATTTTCCAAGTTTGTAAGCCTGGGCAACAAGGCCCATTTGAATGAGCTGCATTTTCTGGAGGCATGTAAGAATGATGTGCATTCCAATGTGGTTATGGCCTATCTGGAGGGTATTTCCGATGGCAGAAAATTTGTGGATGCGGCGCGGGTTTTCACCAAACACAAACCCATGGTCGCTATAAAGGCAGGTGTCACAAATGCAGGTTCAAAGGCAGTCAGTTCTCATACCGGCACATTGGCCGGCAGTGAAAAGGCGTATCACGCTGCGTTCATGCAGTCAGGTGTGATACGTGTGGAGTCCGTCGAGGAGCTGTTGGACATCTCCAGGCTTTTTGCAATGCAGCCCTTGCCTAGGACTGATGATATGGCCATTCTTACCAACGCCGGAGGCCCTGGCATTTTGGCCACAGATGCCATGGAGCGTGCGGGTCTGCGTCTGGCTTCCCTGTCAAAGGACACGATGAATGCCCTTGCAGCTCAACTGCCGGCCGCTGCCAGCGTGCTGAATCCTGTGGATATTTTAGGAGATGCCAGGGCCGACCGTTATCGTCATGCCCTTTCTGTCTTGTTGAAGGACGAGCATGTCTCCGCAGTGTTGGTGCTTTTAACGCCTCAGATAATGACAGAGATAGAAGAGACCGCCAGGTTGGTGGCCGAGCTGGGGCGGACGTCCCACAAGACCGTGGTGGCATGTTTCATGGGGGAAAAGCGAGTGCGGTCTGGCAGGAATCTGCTTTCAGCAGGCGGAATCCCCAGTTATTCTTCGCCGGATCAAGCGGTGCGTGGACTTAAGGCCATGTGTATGTATCGTGACTGGAAGACTCGGCCCCTTCCTGTGTTTCCCTCGTTTCATCTGGACAGAGACAGGTTGCGAAATCTCTTTGATACAGCCAAAAGGGAAAACAGACTTGAGATGGGTGAAACAGAGGCAAGATCGGTCTTGGATGCCTGTGATGTGCCGGTACCGGCCTCCAAACTTTGCTCCTCGCCTGATGAAGCTGTAGATTTTGCGGAATCCATCGGTTATCCAGTGGTTTTGAAGATCGCCTCTCCTGATATTTTGCACAAAACCGATATCGGTGGTGTGCGTATGAATCTGCTGTCGGCATCAGCGGTCAGAGACACCTTTGAACTCATTACCCTGCGCGCCGCCCGCACATTGCCCGAGGCTGAAATATGGGGTTGTTTGGTACAGAAACAGATTCTGGGGGATGTGGAGGTCATTGTGGGAATGCACAGGGATCCCCAATTCGGACCGCTGGTGATGTTCGGGCTGGGCGGAATCTATGTAGAGACGCTTAAAGACGTTTCCTTTCGGCTGGCACCTTTTTCTCAAGAGGAGGCCAAGGATATGATTTCAGAGGTGCGTTCGGCTGGTATCCTTTATGGTGTAAGGGGGCGTAAGCGTAAGGACATAGAGGCTGTTGTGAATGTGTTGCTGAAGGTCTCTTATCTGGTGACGGAATTCCCCGAAATCGTTGAGATGGATATCAATCCGCTCATGGTATTTGATGAAGGCCGTGGTGTAATGGCCCTGGATATGCGTCTGGTCATTTCCTGACGAAGATATTGAAGGACAGGGATGTGCTTTTTTTGAGGCCTTCCCCTATAAGACAGCGCCGTTTGAATTGGAGGTAATATGGCAAAGACTCTCTATGTGACGTCCACACAGAATTTTTCCGGCAAAAGCGCCTTGTGTATCGGTCTGTTGAGGCATCTTCAGAATAGGGAATTGAAAATCGGCTATATGAAGCCGTTTAGCGCCACGGCTAAGGTTGTGGATGGCTATCTGGTGGATGAGGACACGGTGTTTCTCAGAAACATTTTTGGAATACAGGATCCTTTGAACATGATGTCGCCGGTGATCTTCAGTACACAACTCCTGCAAGATGCCCTGAAAAAGATGGAGAATCCCCAATCAGCAGTGCTCAAGACCTTTGCTACCCTTTGCGAGGACAAGGATGTCATGGTGGTGGAGGGTGGCGCCAATCTGCGGGAGGGCTGGATATTCAATCTTTCTCCATGTCAGGCGGCCCCATTGTTTGACTCAAGGGTCTTGATTGTGATACCATTTGATTCTGAATTGCAGTGCGTGGACGACCTAATTACGGCTCAAGTGCGGTTTGGCGATCGGCTGTTGGGGGCTGTTATCAATCGAGTGCCGAGGCATCGGCTCTCCTGGGTGAATGATTTCGTGAGGACATTTTTTGAGCAGGAGGGCCTGCCGGTGCTGGCCGTTTTGCCTAAGGAAAAGGCACTGCTGTCTATAAGCGTCAGGGACTTGGTAAACGGTCTGGCCGGCGAAGTGCTCTGCGCTCGAGATAGACTGGAAGAGCTTGTGGAAAATCTGTTGGTGGGTGCCATGAGCGTGGACAATGCCCTGAAGTATTTTCGGCGCAAACCCAACAAGGCCATCATCACCGGAGGAGATAGGCCTGATATTCAGCTTGCAGCCCTGGAGACCTCCACCAAATGCATCATATTGACCGGCAATATACGGCCAAGCCCTCTTATTCTTGGAAAGGCCGAGGATGCAGGTGTGCCTCTGATACTTACTCAACACGATACTATGACGGCTGTGGAGATCATCGAAGGCTTTTTTGGCAAGACCCGTTTTCATCAGACACAGAAGATTCAACGATTTGAGGCCTTGATGCGAGAGCATATGGATTTCGAGCGGTTGAATGCCTTGATGGCGCTTTGAGGACTCTTATTGCCCCACTCTTGCCAGCCGTTCTGCTTTAACTAAGAGCAGAAAACGGCTTGTCATTTCTCGCCTGCAAAGCAGGCGAGAAATGACAAGCCTAACTACCTAACTGCCGTTCATCACAATGACATTCCGCTCCAATGAATAGAAAAAATAACATGGTTGACACCATTCGGTCATATTGTTCAGCTTAGAATCTCTTAAAATAAAAAAATCAGGGAGGTTCTCTTTATGCTTAAGACCGGTAATCAATGGATGATTGTCGCAGTGGCAATAATCGGTTTGTGTTTTGGTTATATTAATCCCTGCAATGCAGCGACTTCTGTTACCAAAATCCCTGGGATAGCCACAGATGGCAGTTATACCAATGCCACCTTTAGTTTTAAAGCCTTTTCAGCAGGCGGGAATGATGCACCATTTTCAATGGATGATTCTTTTACGGTAACAGCTACTATTTTTCCTAACACTAGGGATCTTGGTAAGCAGGCATATCTTTATGTCTTTGCTGATTATAATGGATATTTCTTTTATAACGATGCTGGTCAGTGGCGTCTATGGGATCTCTATGGTAGCACATTGAAACCTGCTTTGGGGCCTATGAATATGGGTATAGGTGTTTCCTTTGATGTTGTATCAAACATTAAGGGGCTTTCTGGTAATTTTAATGTTTATGTAGCCTACAAGACCACAGACAGCGAGGCATTTATTTGGAACTCTAGGCCATTTAGCTTTTCTGTGGGTGATATGATGTTTTCAGGAGTGCCTTTTCCTGTGACTGACACCCAGAAACGAAGCATCATTGCAAGCGATAAGGTCAGAATCAAAGGTAAGGATTATAGTATTGGATATAATACCATTTTGAGAAGTGGTGACACAGTAAGTGGTGAAACTTTTGGATTGATTTATGATGCCTATGGACGGCCTGTCAAGGAGACAGATGGTTCGCTGAGAATCTCCAATGACAATGATTTTGCATCGCTTTTGACTGTGGGTAATAAAATTTTTATGGTCTCTCACTTTGAGTCAAGGCCTGGGGCTATGTATCTGACAGAGCTTGCACAGGATTCTAATGGCCGTCTATTTCCCATAAAGACTCAGCCTATTGATTTTTCGGCACTTAGGGGTGGTTGGGTACACTGTGCAGGAAGTGTCACTCCATGGAATACACATCTTGGAAGCGAGGAGTATGAGCCTAATGCAAAGGATAGAAATCCTGTGACAGGTAGCATTGACGATTACTACAACGCAATGGCAGCTTATTATGGTGGAGACCTGCTTAAACTCAATCCCTATGACTATGGCTGGCCTATAGAGGTAGTTATTTTAAACGAGGCAGGGAATACTTCTGTTACCAAACATTATGCAATGGGCAGAGTTGCTTATGAGCTCGCTTATGTAATGCCTGACGAGAGAACAACTTATATCTCTGATGACGGCACAAATGTGGGACTTTACATTTTTATAGCCGACAAACCAAGAGATCTTTCATCTGGTACACTTTATGCCATGAAATGGAATCAAAAGAGCGATTCTAACGGTGGTTATGCTGAGCTTGAATGGATTTCTTTAGGACACGCCACAAATGCAGAGATAAAACAGTATCTCGACAGCAAGCTCACCTTCGCCGATATCTTTGAGGAAAAAGCCCCTGATTCAAACGGACAATGTCAGACAGGTTTTAAGTCTATCAACACAACCTGGGGCCATGAGTGTTTAAGGGTTAAGTCCGGCATGGAAAAGGCCGCCTCTCGTCTTGAAACCCGTAGATATGCCGCAATGCTCGGAGCTACTACAGAGTTAAGAAAAGAGGAAGGCATGACCTATGATCCCAAGAGAAACCGCTTTTACATTGCTATGAGTGAAATCGCCTATGGTATGGAGGATTTTAAGAAAAAAGGTAAGGCTAATAGTAGTTATGACAAGGGTGGACCAAATCACATCAAACTGCCCTACAATGAATGTGGTGGTATCTATGCCCTGAATCTAGGGTGGAACAATGCCATGAAAAGCGGTTATGTGGCATTTAATATGTACGGACTTGTCATGGGTAAGCCAAGCACCAACAAAGGAGATGAGCCCTTTGAAGTTTATCCCAACAACACTTGTGATATAAATGGCATTTCGAATCCTGATAATATCACCAACTTACCTGGCTATGATACGCTTATCATAGGTGAAGATACTGGTTCAGGACATCAAAATGACGTTATCTGGGCATATAATTTAAACACTGGCGATCTTACCAGGATTCAGACCACTCCTTATGGTTCAGAGACCACTTCTCCTTATTGGTATTCTAATATAAATGGCTATGGATATCTTATGTCTGTGGTGCAGCACCCTTATGGTGAATCAGATGAGGATAAGTTTTTAACTCCGTCTGACAAAAGAGGATAT
>CAYRSX010000011.1:0-88965 GCA_964427245.1 uncultured Desulfobulbaceae bacterium
TTGCATGTGTTAGGCACGCCGCCAGCGTTAGTTCTGAGCCAGGATCAAACCCTCCAGCTTAAAAACTGAATGCTCTTCACTACACTAAGCAATTTCTATAATAACTGCTATCCTCTACTCAGTTTTCAAAGATCAAAGACATACGTTCAAAGAGATTTTAACTATAATCCAATGAATTTTATCTGTCAACCCTTTGTCAGGCATTTGTTACACCGCTGTAATGCGGCCGCCAAAAACAAAAAATGTGCATAACATTTATGCTGCAAAAATGCAGCCTCACGGGCAGGTTCAATTAAATAACAAATCGTTTCGGAATAGTCAATGGATTAAATTACAACTCACGAAAAAAATGGGCAGAAGATGGATTTCACCGATCATTCCACACAGTGCGGCATAAAACGTCCTTCCCGCCCTGTAGTCACATCACTCATCTCCCGGACACAGATGCCCGCTGGTTCATCACCGACCATCCAGACCTGCATCACAAAAAAATCTCCGTCATTTAGACGTGGCAGGACGATATGGGAACGATATACATAGCCGCTCATTCCGTACAGACCCTCATCGCTGATGTCTCGATGATACACCTGCACGCCGGGTGCCGACGTATCCATCGAAAAAAACGGAATTCGATCATATGGACCTTCTATGTCGCTTGGGGCAAAAGAAGCAGGCACAAGCGCTGCATGTCCCTCAAAAAGCTCCCACAATATAGCCAGCATTCCACTGTGCTCCATAACAAACCGCCAGGGCGGCTCCACCAGACAGCAGTCACTCCTCAATAAAGACGACAGAGATACCTCACTACAATCATGTAACAGCCTTGCCCAACCGCAGGTCTCAACCAAAGTCTCCAAAACCTGGCCGTCACCGTTCATCAAGGCCCCTTCTGCCATGTCCCATGTCAATTCATCACAATGTGCGCTGCATATGGACAGTCCTGCACTCACAGCAGTCTTCATGAGAAAAGATGAATATATGCCTCTATCTCGCTCACAACTCAAAAAACACACAGGAGAAAGACTACCTTCTGATATAACTTTCCAACTTTCCTGCAATTTCTGTTGAATCTCGTTGAATTGGGGCTTTTGTGGACATACAGCCTTCAACCAGCGCCTTTGCCAATAAGCAGCTTCCAGAAGACCTGAAGGCATATCGGTAGAATAGCTGAACAGTATCGGCGGGCTGTCCGGCCTGCAACAGAGATCCAGTCTTCCAAGAAGCCCAGGCAAGCCGTTCTCCCAGGAGGATAAAATGGGCTGCTGCAAGATATCTGGAATACCCAAGGACGGCAACATATCCTCGGACAATACATATTGCACGGCATCCATGTACATGGAATGCAGATCCGATGCCGTATTTAAAATGGAGTTCAACTCCTGTTCATTCAATATATAACACAGGCCAGAATTCAAAGGACCAACCATGTCAATAGGCGCATGAAACCCGTTTTCGCTCAAATCCCACGATGCGACCACCTCATTAAATGGCCGATACGGCAAAGGCAACCTTTCCCTTTTCATCTCATACCTATCTCCTCTAGGCACATCTCGGCCATTCTTTCCGCTGCAAACACCAAGGATTCTATGTCCAGGAACCGCATGGCGGCAGCATCGAAAAGCACCTTGGCCTGTGCTGCAAAACCATCCTCCTGTGAACTGTTCCAGAAATGGAGCTGCACCGGCACCTTGGGAAGTATGGACACCTGCATACACAGATCCGCATGGCATTCCTGAAGCATCACGCCAGACATACGGGCCAGAATCACCCCAAGCTCATTCAACCGGCCATCAAAGGCATTTGCCAACTTTTCTTCCGTATATCTGCGCAGCGTAACTACCTTTGATATGGAATTAGGAAAGGCCTCAAGCCCAACCCAATTTCCTGAAAGCATCTCATCAGATGCAAAAAACACATAGTTATAGAGCAGAATCTGGTCCCTTGGGTCCAATTCCATACCGTTTTCAGGTTCGATACTCTCTTTGGAGATCAATACATTTATACCTAAATAAGGCAACTTTAGTGCAGCACCATTTTCTGTATGAACCACCTCTGCCCCCAGGGCAACAGCCCTATCCTCCAGTGTCACTTCACGAATCTTGGCCCTCAACTCCCTGATCAGGGCCGTATCCGCATTTAACGGTACAGAAGGATTCGGTCTTTCGGCGGCGCCGTCAGTGGTTATGATATACGGACATGCCGAGATCTCGAGCTTGCCGGACATCACTGCCACAGCAAAGGCCATGCAGCTTATCTGACCACAAGACTTACAATTGGTCTTGGGTGTGGCTTTTACTATCTCCAAAACAGATTTCATATGTTATAATGCTCCACATCACATGTTTTTTATAACCTTTTACCACACTCACTTAAAACTGTAAAAGCTGCTTGCATAACAGACTCATGACACTGAATAACCACTACAAAATCACCCCTGATGGTTCTAATCGACGATTTTACAGACGAATGCGGGGCGATGAATCTACCATCGTCATGGAGCCAGGCGAATCACCCGGCGGTATCTCCGAGGCTGAAAGTTACGTGCAAATCGGCAGACATCTGCACAAAAAGGGCGTTTCAGTACCACAGATATATGAATTCGACTCAAATGCCGGCACAGTCACCATGGAAGACTTGGGTGACATTCATCTACAAACCATTACACTTCAATGCCTGAGGACAGGCGACATGCAAACGATTCAGGCCAGTTACGAAACGACCATAGACATGATGACAACCATGCAATTTGAAGGCATAAAAGGTTTTCAAATTGCATGGTGTTTCGATACTCCGATCTATGATGCAGACTTTGCCTTTCAAAGGGAGGCCATATACTTCGTCGATGCATTCGCTTGCGAACTTGTAGGAATTGACTCAAGGCAAAAAAAAGAACTCCTCAATGAACTACACTCGCTCTGTATGTGCCTGAACAGTTCTTCGTGGCCCGTATGCCTATTGCACAGAGACTTCCAATCCAGAAACATACTTTGGCATAAGGGCATTCCATGGCTCATCGATTTTCAAGGTGCCCGACCGGGGCCGCCCTTTTATGACCTTGCATCGCTGCTTCTGGACCCGTATGTGCAACTCCCCGATACGCTCATACAAAAACTCCTTGAATTCTACATAGAATCCGCAAAAATCAAAAAATACATAGAGTTAACTGTCGGAGAAATCAACAAGACCTTCAGAACATATGGCACTATACGGCTTATTCAGGCCATTGCCGCCTACAGTTTTCTCTGGCGCAAAATGAACAAAAATCATTTCAGAAGATACATCGAACCAGCCATAGGACGACTGCTTCGGCTCCTGGAATCTAAAGCGAGTGAATTTAACGGCCTAAAAACAGTCCTGCAACATGGCCTCGACAAAGTAAAAACACACAGCCCATGAAACCAAGATATCTGCTGTTTTTACTACCCATCTTACTCATCGCCCTCGTGCTCTGGGCCATCACTCGTTTTCCGGACGAAAACAGCATGGGGCGATACGCCCTTAAATACCTGAGTGATGAATTACAAGCCAAGGTGAACATCCAGACCATTTCCCTGAAATGGCGACCTCTTCCTACTCTGACCGCAACCAATCTCGACATCTCTCACGCAAATTACACACTTAAAAGCGACGGGATCTCAATATCTATCTCTATTTCCGATATATTCAAAAACGGCATAACTGGCGTCAGTCTGCACACATTGAGACTCAACAGGCCTCGACTTCACCTGATTTCCTCCAGCCCACAATCACAACTACACATTCCATCTATCGAACTTTTGGAGATAGTTGACGGCGAACTTACAATCTCCGCTGATTATTTGAGCGAAAAATTACTACGACAAGACCTTCTTCTGTCGCATATAAATGCACAAGCCAGTCTGTCATCTAATCATATCCTTTTAAAAACACTGCAATGTCAAAGTAGTTTTTTCCAGTCTGCAAAACTTGAAGGGAAGATGGATCTGAATCAAGACTCGATGCATCTGAAGGGTTCTGTCAAACAAATTCTGCCTCATGTCATGCCCTTCAGCGCTCTATCTGCACTTGATTCTCTCCAACAGGCCGTCCTTGACCTGAATTTTGAAGCAGAAGGCCCTGTTACAATCAAGGGAGAAAGGGCACTGAATGTGACCATAAACGGCGCCATTCCTGAATTGATTCTACAGAAAGACAGTAGATCATACGAATTTGCCGCAACAAATCTAGACCTTCAGCTCCAAATCTTCGAAAACGGCTATGCCCTGAAGATTCCAGGCATAAAGACCGTAAAACCGCAACTTGAATTAAAAGGTTATATCAAAAAACAAGCCGACTCATGGGATATCAATCTTTCTGCCTTTGACATAGATCTTGAAAGTGTAAGAAAGCGTGTGTTAGGCCTGCTTGGCGATACGGAAGCGGCTCGAAACACCTGCGATATCGTACTGGGAGGCCGAGCAAAGACTGCAACATTTGCATTTCACGGTTCTACGAAAGAAATGGAAGACCTGAACAATCTGCTCATCACCGCGGACGTAGAGAAGGCGCCCATCTTCATACCAGGGGCGGAACTAAAACTTGACGAGGCCAGCGGCCCCATCAAGATAGAACGAGGCGCCCTGTCCGGCTATGGCCTGAGCGCCAAAATGGGAAACAGCACCGCTTTTGACAGCAGCCTGTATTTTCAGATCACCACCGAAGACGACACCTTTCACTTAAAACTCAATCTTGATGCGAATCTGGCGGAACTGCCACCGATACTGCATAAATTTGCAAAAGACAAGGCATTTCGTGAGGAATTAAAGCATATAACCGACGCCAAAGGCCACGCAAGGGGCCAGCTGGAACTGGGACCCAGACTAAACGACATGAATGTGCTGGTAAAGGTGCATGAGGTACAAGGCAATATCCGGTACGATCGCATCTCTTTGCCCATTGAAATAAACCGTGGCGAACTAACCGTAACAATTGAACCATTTTTGGTAACATGGCGCGATGTCTCCGCAAAAATAGGGCCTCATGCCCTGAATAAATTCTGCGGACAAGTGGATTACCAGCGTGACTATCGACTTTATATAGCAAACGCCACGGGCAAAATAGACATGTCCTCTCTGCAGAAGGAATTGTTCCTGCATGAAGAGATTCGCACAAAACTGACAACTGTCTTACAGCAGATTCAGGGAGAGCTCATGGTGAGCACAGCAAAGGTCACAGGCCCGTTTTTCAAACCAACAGACTGGGTATATCAACTCAATGGTATATTTGAAAACGGAGACGTCACGAGCCCTTTACTTGACTTCAAAAATATCAGAATTTCTCATTCAAGCCTTCAATTGACCGAACAAGCCCTGCGCATCTCCTCAGCAGCCATTCAAATAGACGATACGAATCTGCAACTAAATGGAGAACTTTTTCACAAACAATTGCAAGACTGGCGTGGCGATATGGCCTTTACTGGCCTCGTCAATAAAGGGTTTCATGCCTGGCTTAGTGAAAAAGGCTGGGCCGCTCCGGCGGCGTTTACGCCCAAACTGCCCTATCTACTGCAGGAATTACACATTAACTGGGGCAGCGGTCCACTGAAGATTATCGGCAGCATAGTCCCTGGACAATCCTCATTCACTGCCGAAACGCTCATAACTCTGGACATCACGATTCAGGACCACAGGCCCATCAGAAATCTCATCGAGATTCGACATTCCACCAATGCCTGTATGTTGTTGATCCTCTGGAACAACGGGAAAAACAGCATTGAAATGCTCGAGTGGAAGGGTATGCTGAATCAAGAGACTCTAAATGCTATTCTTGAAAAAAATGACCTGCTTTCAGGTAGTATTTCCGGTGATTTTTCCATAAAACATGCACCGAATACCGCAGCTGACTGGCAATTTTCCGGCAATATAGACGTTCAGGAACTGGTCTGGAACTGGGGCTTACCTCGTTCGGTTCTGATTCAAAGGCTTATAGCGGAGGCATCAAAGACATCTCAAGACATGAATGCATTGAAGATAAAACAGGCCGATGTGAAAATAGACCATGAAACAATCAGTTTGAAGGGACGTCTGTACAATCAGGCGAATCATCTGAAGTTCGACATAACCGCCTTTGCGGACTTCGTCTCATGGGCAACGCTCAAAACCTTATTTCCAAAAGATGCATTTGAAGGCCAGGCACAAACCCCTTCCAAAAAACGAAATATCACAGGCACCCTTCGCTTTGATGTAGGCCGATTCCTCTACATAAAGGAACAGAGCTTCTGCCCGGAAAACAACTGTTCCAGCACTAAATTCCTCTGGTCACCCATGCACGGCGAACTGGAATTTCTGCCTGAGAACATTCATCTGACCATTTTTGAGAGCGAACTCTGCGGCATGATATCCAGAGGCGTCTGGGAAGGAAACAGCCTCAAAGGGGGCCGCGGTTCCTTTGAGCTCTTCACTGATTTATCACATTCGATTATGGCCCAGGATCTCATGCAGTGTCTGGGATACCCCCAACATATCCTGGAAGGCCCGCTGAACATCGACATAAAGGTATATGGAAATCCTGAATTCTTTGAAAAGGGCAGCGTAAAAATCACCTCCACCAGTGGAAAGATATATAAACTCACATTCTTGGCCAAGGTCTTCGGGCTGCTGAACCTCACGGATATATTCAAAAATGCCCTTCCTGACCTGGCCAGCACAGGTTTTTCCTATTCCACGCTAGAGATAACAGGAGATATCGAAAACGATACCGTGATATTACAAAAAAACGTCATAAAGGGCACGGGGGTCAACATCTTTACCAGGGGTTCCATAGTCCTAAAGGACATAAACGGCGATCTAGTCATGATCATAGCGCCATTCAAGACCATAGACGCCATTTTGACTCGAATACCGTTTATAGGTCGTGTATTGGGCGGCAAAACCGGCTCCATCGTGGGCATACCTGTAGGCATCAAGGGGCCGCTCAAAGACCCACAGGTCAACATACTACCCATTTCAGCCATCGGCACAAGCATTCTGGAGCTGGTTACAGACACCATTCAGCTGCCCTTCAGAATCATAGAACCCATACTTCCAACCAACCAATCCAACGAGTCTCAAAATGGCAGAAACTCCAACACAAAACATTAAAAAAGGCTTTCTGCACATCTACACTGGCGAAGGCAAGGGCAAGACCACCGCAGCCTTAGGACTCGCACTGCGTGCCATGGGGGCTGGCTGGCGTGTATTCTTTGCACAATTTTTAAAACATGGGGACTTTAATGAAATCAAGGCACTGAGACGTTTTAAGGGCCAATGTACTATTCGTCAGTATGGCACAGGCCGTTTTATTCGAGGTAATCCCACAGAAAACGACATAAAACAGGCTCAAGAAGGCCTAAGGGAAATATTGAAAACTGCACAGACGCATGCCTATCACCTCTATATATTGGATGAAATCAATGTAGCCATTCATTTTGGGCTCTTGTCCTTAACTGATGTCATGATGTTCCTTGAACAAATGCCAAAGGACGTGGAGATAATCATGACAGGCCGATGGGCGCAAAAAGAACTTATTAAACGGGCAGACCTGGTTACTGAAATGAATTGTCTCGCCCACTACTATGAACAAGGCGTACCAGCCAGAGAAGGCATCGAAAAATGAAAAAAAAACAAACAACAGCCCTCAACTACAATGCTTGAATCCTTTATCCTTGAGTCAATGAAGCAGGCAGGCAGACCTCTTCCGCTGAAGGAGATTCTAAAGGCTATTCATGCCACCGGAAAAAAGATAGCAAAATCAGACCTGAACGAGGCAGTTGAAGACCTTATGAAAACAGGCCGAATAGTGGGGCTGAAAGGCAATCACTACGGCCTCACAGAGATGCTGCGACTGGTGACCGGCAGACTGTCCACGCATCCAGATGGCTTCGGATTTGTAACTCCGGACAATGCCGTAGGCAAACCAAGAGACACTGACATATTTATACCATTCAAGGGGATAAAGGGTGCAATTCACGGCGATAGAGTAGCTGTACGCATAGATGGAGAACGAGGCAGACGCATAGAAGGCACAGTTATTCGTATTCTCGAAAGGAATCTCAAAAAAATAGTGGGAATCTTTCACAAAAAAAGGGGTATCTCTGTAGTAACACCCGAAGATGAACGTCTTCACTTCGACATATTAGTGAAATCCAAGGACACTATGAGGGCCAAAGACGGACAGGTGGTGCTGGTGGAACTACTTGAGCCGTCCAATGGCTTTGACATGGAAAGCCGAAATCAACAGGGACGCATCACAAAGATATTAGGCGATTCAAATGATATGGATGTTCAGGTGCAGATTGTCATTCACAGACATCAACTGCCGGACAAATTTACAGAACGGGCACTGAAGGAGGCCGAATCGCTGCCGGAATCCGTACAGCTGGAGGAGTGTAAAGAAAGAAAAGACCTGCGACACCTGCCCATAATCACCATAGACGGCGAAACAGCCAGGGATTTCGACGACGCCGTACATGTAGTCAAAACACGCACCGGCTATCGTCTGACCGTTGCCATCGCAGACGTGGCCCACTACGTCAAAATGGGCTCTTCCATTGACAAAGATGCCATTGAACGGGCTACAAGCGTCTATTTCCCCCATGCAGTTGTACCCATGCTGCCTGAAAAGCTCTCCAATCATCTATGCAGCCTCATACCAGGCGTGGATCGGTTGGCCCTTGTAGCCGAAATCACCTTCGACAAGCAAGGAAACCGCAAAAAAGCCTCTTTTTATGAAGCGGTTATTCACAGCCACAGGCGCTGCACTTATACAGAAGTGGCCGACCTTCTCTCTTCTGCAGAAAACAGGGAGAATGGCCAAGAAGACCCCTTATTTTTGACACACCTCCATGTCATGGCGGAGCTGGCGCAAAAGCTCCATGAATTACGCAGACAAAGAGGCAGTATAGACTTCGACCTGCCAGAACCAGTGGTAGTACTGGGTATAACAGGAGAGCTTTCTGAGATCGTAAAAAGGCAACGCAATCAAGCACATGAGATCGTAGAAGAATTCATGATAGCAGCAAACGAAGCGGTAGCGGATTTTTTCGCTCAGAAAGAAATCCCCACACTTTACAGGGTTCATGACAAGCCTGATGCACAAAAGATGGAAAGGCTTTTATATATGCTGCAGGAACTGGGAATTCACATGGAAAAATTCACAGAAATCACGCCCGATTGGTGTCAGGCCGTTCTGCAAAAGATCAAAGACACCGATCAAGAATACATGATAAACACCATGCTTCTGCGAAGCATGCGGCAAGCAGTCTATCAACCTCACAACATCGGGCATTTCGGCTTGGCGTCCGCAAACTATCTACACTTTACTTCACCGATCAGAAGATATCCAGATCTGATAGTCCATAGAATCTTAAAGGCCAACCTAAAAAAACGCAAAATAATTCAGTGCTATTCCCAAGAAGAATTGGTCACCTTGGGCAATCACACCACAGGTCGTGAGCGTACTGCCATGGAGGCTGAAAGAGAGATGCTGGAACGCCTGAAGGTGCGTTTCATGGCGGACAAGGTGGGAGAAAGCTTTGACGGCATCATCTCCGCAGTGACGTCCTTTGGCTTCTTTGTGGAGCTGAGAGATATGTTTATCGAGGGAGTGGTACGGCTGGTGGACCTGACGGACGATTACTATCTGTTTGACGAAGCCCGCAATAAACTCATTGGTGAACAGACACATCGTATCTTTCAAATAGGCCAGAAGGTGCGAGTGCGGCTGAAAGAGGTCAATATCGCCAGAAGGCGCATAAACTTCGAACTGGAAGAAACGACCACCAGTGGCAAAACAAAAAAGATTAAGAAAAACAGATAGACACAAGTCTCAACAAACACCTCACCCTTTGAGGCACGCCCCTCACGAGAGTGTGAAATCTTTACAAAAAAGGGCAGCCTTTGACTGCCCTTTCAGTTTCATGAATCAAATAAAAATCACTTCACATCAATAACCAATGGTCATGCTTCTGTCAGATGGATTGGTGGAGACACTCAAACCTTCCAGAAAGGACATGCCGAGAAGTGCGGGCTGCGGCCAGTCTCCAAAGCTGACCCATACATTACTTTTGGAGAGCTTGCCGTCCAGCGTAATGTTTTTGACCAGACAATTAGTCGTAGTTATCGTACCACCCACTCCACTACCTCCTGATGCATAACAAGAGGCTGCATTATAAGTTGAGTCAGTGGAATCGTCTATATTGATACCAAGATACGGTGCAATGTTCTTGTCCAGCAATACAGTGTAAGCCCCTGTATCCACCTGAAAACGTACTGGATAATCTGTGCTGCTCAAACCATGGACCGTACCGTTTACAAAATATGCCTGACGTTCAGCATCGTATGGAATCACAAGTCCGCCATGAACCCTGGCCTCAAAACGCTCAGGCAGAGACCAAGATTGTGTACCAGACAATCTGTATTGCCATGTGCCACTCATAAGAGAGGCATCCAGTTGAGTGATGTGATACATGAACTCCATGGGACCATATATAGTATTACGCACTACAGTGAACTGATAATCTGCATTACCCGGCAATGCAAGATTGGAACTGCAAAAACTCATACCATTCGAGCAGATAGATAATGAACCGCTCGAGGTAATAGTATTGCCATAACTCAAGCTCACTGGCAGAATGCCCCACAATGCACTTAAAAGCCCTCCCTTCTCAGAAATTATAAGCAGGTCAGGATAATGCCACCAATTACCATAAAACAACTCCTGCAAATCCCACTCACCTGTCAGAGGTTGAATGGTGATATTCCAACGTTTAAGTTCTATTAGGTTATTGACATCATTACCTACCATCAACCTGATGATCAGATTACCTTCAAGGCCAGCCATGCGAAAACCACCAAGTACTATCTGATTTACGGTTTTCACATCATTGGCATAAGCCAGATTTATGGCATCGGTTACCGGACGGCCCCACTGTGAAAATAGGTCAAGTCGAGGGCCATCGGCAGTTACACGATAGGCATATACCTGATACGGCACCAGTTGAGAATGCTCCATCAGTACAAACAGACGGCCTGACATATTAACTGGATTTAAACTTTGTACGATATTCAGCCAGGAAGATGTATTATAGGTAAGATTTATAACAGGCTCTGCATTGATATTAGCATAATTAACATAGAACAACACAGTCAATGAATGCACTGTACCCAAATCCGTAGCGAAGCTGATTGTGCCAATATATGGTGCATTTTGCGCCATAAGCTTACTTGCATCAGCTATTACTCTAACAGAATAGACAGCACTAGAAGCGGCAGCTGTGCTTGTATTGGGATCAGCAGTAAGCCATTCAACATCACTTATTGCCACCCAACTAAAAGGCGTTGAACCTGTTAATGCAACATCAAGGCTCTCTTGCTGGCCTGGCGCCGCTTCAAGGGTCACACTGCCTGATGGAATTATGGAAACTCCATGGGCTGCATCCGCAAGAACATTAAAACTCACCGGTAACGTGAATAGAGTCGAGTTTGCATTTGTCGTAACATAAATAGTGGCATCATACGCACCCGGCGCCATATTTGTCGCATCTAACTCCATCTTCACACTATATACTGAACTTCCACATGCAGAAGGGGTATCGGCTGATAACCACTGTTGATTGGGAGAAGTCGCTATAGCATAACAAAAACCTGGATTATCTGTCTTAACTGCGACACTTCCGTTGACATCTACAATCGATATATAAAAATATGTCTTTTGACCCTGAATGGTTTTTATATTGACCGAATCCTTAGGATAAATTGATATAATAGCACCATGTAGATTGGGCGGAGCTGGTGGTTCTGCAGTAGATAATACAGTCAGATTTACAGTATAATCAATTGTGGTGTTATTATCAGGATCGATTATAAAAAATTTACCGGAATAATTCCCTACCAGCATGTTGGTTGCATTCAATTTAACTTCGATGCTGTAGGTAGCGGCGCCTGTACCGGAAAGAGCAGAGAAACTCATCCACTCCGCTCCTGGGGATGAGGCAATATTCCATGTAAAAGAAGCATTTGTATCTTCATCTAATACCAACTGAAATGATGTAGTAGCGCCTTTTGCCACTGACAGGCTGACACTTCTGGTGTCGGGATTGGGATATACCTTTATGGCTGCAAACGAATTGGTTGTGACAAGCATAACAACCAGAATAAATATGTTGAGAATTATTTTCTTGAGCATCTATCGCCTCCTCATCTCGATTAATAAGCACAAAAACAATACGGCAAGATTGTTTTTGTGCTTATGACCCCCTCAGCACAGGTGGAAGCTCCGCCGGTTTATTCAGCTTGGGCATCTGAAGTCTTTCGGGTGCCTGCTGAACAGGTGCAGGAGCCGCCCAGTTCACTGCGTAATTGGGTTCGCTATGAGGCTGCCAGTTGAGGCGATGGCTGTATTTCACAAAATCGCAGACCAAGGTCTTGGCCGCCTCTTCCACAGCCCTGTCCATGAGGTTTCTAGCCTGGGCATCACCCCATGCGCTCTGAGAGGCCACCTGCACCTCTGCTCGATTGGACCACACCACCACACCCGTATCCGCTTCCTGTGCCGCCAGATACACCTGCACCACGGCAAGAGGCCTGGCTCCGCCCTGCTTTGCCAAATATGCAGCTGCAGCGCCTGCCGTACCCCACACAGCGGCGTTATAACCCTGATAATGGGCATCTCCGCCCTGTTCAACCAAGGTCATAAAGGCTGGATGCGGCCCACCGGTTGCCACCTTGTCGGCCGGACTGAATGGATGAGTGGCCTCTGATCCAAACAGGGCGCCGAGGCTGCCTCCGATGGCCATATTCTGCCAGAGGTCATATTCTTCGGATTTTGCCACACCGAAGATGGTAGCGTTGGTGGTGTCGAAGAAAAAGGGCAGAATCCCCCGCTGAAATGGATTCAGAGTGTGTTCCTTGCGCATCTCGTATTCCACTATGCGACCACGCAGTATATAGTTGGCGCCGAAGTAATCCCCAAGCTCCTTTATAGTCTCTTTCTCAAAGCCCACCTTGGCAATCTCCATCTTGTTCCGCTTGGATATGGCCTCATTGGCTGCTATGAGACGATCGATCTCTTGACGCATCTCGTCCGACCAGCCATTGCCCATCTCACGAGCAAGATATTGACCATACCGGTCATGCTGGCCTTCGATGATACGAATAATTCCCTGATTGGCCAGAAATTGAATGACATCTTCCTGCACCGGCGTGAGAAAACCATAATCGGCCAGAGAATGATTGATGGCCCCCAGCACCTTTACTTGTCTGCGCATAAACTCATCGAGCCTGGTGCCTCGCGTGTAGTCTGCAAAGGGCAGAATCACCAACCGCTTCTGCGGGTTCTGCTCATAACCAGGATATGTGGACTGAACCGGAGAGATAGACTCCTTCACCACCTGCTCGCAAGCAGTCAACAACAAAAAACACATGAACACAGACACAAGACTTGCGGTTTTGAATCTCATAAACACCCTCCTGACAAATTGGCATACTCAAGCTGAATACAGCATGATATTATCAATCGCATTTATTCAGACATAACTAAAATGGTATGATACAACAATATAAAAAAAAGTCACTAAAAAATAAACAAAAAAACACATTCGAAACGACTTTTCAAATGATTATCATAAAAGATGCGCTCCCTTGAGTATCTCAGCTAAATTCGGCTGCGTACGGGCATAGGCCTTGAGTGCCTCCAACCAATCAGATATACGCCACTTGCGCTCAAGCTCCTGCAATGCCTTCTCCTTGGCACGCTCCTTAAAGGTCTTGCGGTCCCACAAAAGCAAACCCACAAACACACCACAAAGGCTGCCAAATACCACAAGCATGCCTATCATCAAATTCTGCATAAACTCCAATCGCTTGTCTATCTGCTCAAATCGCTTATCACCGGAGGCCTGCATCTCTGCTAATCGCTTGTCATTCTGCTGCATATAGGTCTGAAGTGTAACCTCTATGCGAGTTATGCGATCCCTGTCTTCCTGAGTAAAGCCTACTTCACGGCTATCTGCAACAGCGCATACACTAAAGAGATGCATCGCCATTGCCACGGTCAAGGCAACAAAGGGCTTTCTCATTACAGCACCTCCTGACGGCTGGTACAAACAGCCGTTGATTACTTGTCTTCCTTCTCAGCCCTGGAAGGTCCAGGCCCTGAAATATTGGTGCGCAGTACCTTGAGCCTGACATTATCGGCCACTTCTATGGTGACCACCTGCTCAGTAAGACCTGTGATACGGCCTATTACACCTCCAGCAGTAACAATCTCATCACCCTTTTTG
Source organism: uncultured Desulfobulbaceae bacterium (assembly GCA_964427245.1). Classification (GTDB taxonomy): domain Bacteria; phylum Desulfobacterota; class Dissulfuribacteria; order Dissulfuribacterales; family DYLC01; genus JAQVIJ01. The sequence continues at coordinate 14,276 of CAYRSX010000011.1, forward strand.
AGGTTGTCCAGAAAATTCTGGTGTTCTTTGGCACGTTTCTGTTGAGGACGAATGAGCAGAAAATAAAAGATCACGAAAATCAAAACGAGGGGCAGAAACTGCATAAGAACGGCTGCTGGGCCTTGAACAGCCGCCTGCTGAGCATCTGGTGCGCCTCCCATGGCGAATGCGGTAGCGATGAGGTTCATTGTTTTACACTCCTTTTTTCATAAAATTGTCTTTTAAAAGACTGAAATTCATCTGCTTCTATGGCATCTCTCATGGATTTCATGAGGGATTGATAATAATGTATGTTGTGCATGGAAAGCAATCTATATACCAGCAATTCATTGGCCATAAAAAGATGGCGAAGATATGCACGAGAAAAATTTCTACAGGTATAACAATGGCATTCCTCGTCTATGGGACGATTGTCATCGGCATACTGTGCATTCTTTATAACAATATGGCCAAAGGAAGTAAAGATTTTTCCATTTCTGGCGTTTCGAGTGGGCATCACACAGTCAAACATGTCTATCCCCAAATCCACTGCGTCAATCAGGTCCTCAGGCGTTCCCACACCCATCAAATAGGCGGGGTATCGAGAAGGAATGACAGGGCGCACTTCACTTAGAATCTGCAGCATCACATCCTTAGGTTCTCCTACACTTAGGCCGCCGATGGCATAACCGTCCATTTCCATAGCCAAAAGCTCCTGTGCGCTGCGCCTTCTAAGCTTCGTAAACATGCCCCCTTGAATAATGGCAAACAGAGCCAGTTCATGCCGTCTTTGAGCGGACTTGCACCGCATAGCCCATCGACTGGTGCGCTCCAGTGCCTTTAATGCCTCATCATACGAGGCGCTATATGGAATACAGACATCCAGAGGCATCATGATATCCGAACCCAAGGCCTCTTGTATCTCTATCACCAACTCCGGAGTGAGCTTGTGCAAAGAGCCGTCTATATGAGAACGAAATTCCGCCCACTCCTCCTGAATACGGCACATCTGCGCAAGGCTGTATATCTGAAAACCACCGCTGTCAGTAAGAATAGGACCGTTCCAACCCATAAATTCATGAAGCCCGCCCATTTTTTTGATGAGTTCATGACCCGGCCGCAGATACAGGTGATAGGTATTACTCAAGATGATCTGTACACCGCAGGACAAAAGGTCACTGGGCGAAAGGGCCTTGACGCTGGCCTGAGTACCCACCGGCATAAAACAAGGCGTCTCCACGGTCCCATGGGCCAGAAACAGCCGACCTCGACGGGCAAACGAATCACTCGCTCGACACAATTCCTGAAAAAAAGCTGAGTGCAGAGGCCCTTGGCCTTGATATTCACTCATATTTTTCTATGGCTCAGCGCCGCAATCAAACGGCCATGAACGCCTTCAAATGCACCGTTGGAAAAAACCGCCACCACATCGCCCTCTCTCACTAAATCCAAAAGCCTGTCAAGCAGTTCATCGGCAGAACTGCCCCAAATGGCCGCAACTCCCCTCTTGTTCAGGTCTTGAACCAGTTTAACGGAAGAGAACCGGTCATAAGGCGGCGCCTTTTCAGGATGCGGGGCCTCTCGTACAAAGACCATATTCGCTGCGTCAAAGGCCTCTGCATAAGCGGTCTGAAACACGGCCCGCTGGCTGGTATTGGTGCGAGGCTCAAAGACAACTAAAAGTCTTCTGCCTGCGTAGCGCTCTCTTAGGGCCTGTAGTGTGACGCTCACCGCACTTGGATGGTGAGCAAAATCGTCTATAACCAAAACACCGTTCACCTCGGCCAACACCTCCTGCCTGCGTTTTACACCCTTTGCAAGACTGAGACCGGCCGCCGCATGCTTCAGCGGAATGCCCAATGCGTACAGAAGGGCCAAAACCGACAAGGCGTTCAATGCATTGTGCCTTCCCGGCATGGAAAGCCTGACAGAGTGCATGACCCCACCTTGCAGCAGGACATTAAAGGCAACACCCTCCACAGAAGACACATAATCAGTCAATGTCCAATGCTCACTGGAAAAAGCAGGCACATTACCGTATAAACCATAGGTAATCACCGGACAGGAGGCATTTTTACACACCTCCATAAGAGATGGCCAGTCAGAACACGCAACAATCACACCAGTTGAGGGCACAATGGCTACCAATCGCTCAAATGCCCGTTTTACTGCATTTAAATCTGCATAGATATCTGCATGATCGAATTCCAGACTGGTTATAATCAAACCTTGAGGGGCATAGTGCAGAAACTTGGGGCTTTTGTCAAAAAATGCCGTGTCATATTCGTCACCTTCCAACACAAACCACGGCGGCTCGCCCATGCGAAAACCCACACCATATTCCCGCAGAATACCACCTATCATAAAACCTGGGTTGGATCCTGCGACCTTTAACCCTGCCACCAGCAAAGAGGATGTGGTAGTCTTGCCGTGAGTACCCGCCACCACCAATGGGGTTCTTTCCATGAGAAAAAAGCGACGCATGGCCTCAGGAAAGGACATAAATGGAATACCATGGTCCATCACGGCCTGTGCCTCCTCATTACCACGAGAGATTACGTTACCGATAATCACCAGATGCGGCTGAACTTCGGCAATATTTTGAGGGGAATAGCCCTGAAATGTGCGCAGACCCAGGCGTTTCAACAGGTCGCCCATGGGTGGATAGAACTGAGTGTCTGAGCCGGTAACGATATATCCCTGTTCATGAAGAAGACCAGCCAAAGCGGCCATACCCGTTCCGCAGATGCCCAAAAGATGGATTTGAGCATTCTTGGGTAAATTGATTGGAGAGGAGGGTTTGCTCACTTCAACCACCATGAGTCAATGCCTCAAAGGCTGCCTTGACCTCCTCCACATGGCCCTTGACCTTTACCTTGCGCCAGTCCCGGCGCAATTCCCCTTTTGAATCAAAAAGAAAGGTGCTGCGAATCACGCCCATACACTCTTTGCCGCACATGACCTTTGGCCCCCATGCACCCAAGGCCTGAAGCAGCTGTTTCTCAGGGTCACTTAAAAGGGTGATGGAAAGATTGTGTTTAGCTGCAAAATTCTTGTGGCTCTTTACAGAATCAGGGCTTACCCCCACTACTTCGGCACCACGAGTGCGAAACCAATCCACCACAGCGGAAAAGTCCAATGCCTCCTGTGTGCAGCCGCTGGTGTTGTCTTTTGAATAGGTATAAAGCACCAGCCACTTGCCCAAATAATTTTTTAATCTAACCTCATTACCATTCTGATCAAGCAAGACCATGTCAAAAAGCCCTTGGTCCATTGAATATCCTCCTGTTTGTACAATTCTTGTTGACTGTTAGTTTAACAGAAGCGAACACCTTTTGAAAGCCGATAAGTCCTCAAGATTTTGTCCGAAAGATAGACAAGCAGATTGCCATTCCGAGCGTAGCGAGGCAATCTCGTCTTTTGTAATGAGATTGCCACGAACTCTTTGAGTTCTCGCAATGACAAGTAAAATATAGAGGTTCTCATCCTATGTCTATTTTTTCGGATTTTGCAAAACCGGTTTTCATTTTTTGCATTATGTGGTAATTAAATTCATCTATGAACACACAACAGGTTCTCTGTATTCCTCGAAAATTTTTAGAACCACTATTCGGCACCCCTATTTTTTCAAGCATTAGGCCATCGCCTCATATAGAAGACGTTTTACGCCTGCCCTTCCAATTTGTGAACAGGGAACAGGCAGAGATGGACGACAGTCTAAAGCAGCTCATTCCCTATGTCATTCTCAACCATCAAGGCCGTTTTTTCGTGTACAGACGCGAAAAACGCGTAAAAGAAGGCAGACTTGCAGGGCTTAAATCCATCGGCATAGGCGGTCATATCGACAAAGAGGACGCAAAAGACGCTGTGAGCGCACACGAAATATACGAAAAGGCGTTGAAACGCGAATTGACGGAAGAGATTCAGGGCACAGGTGAGTTTTTCTTCCCTCGCTTTCTGGGCTGGATAAACGACGAATCCAATGCAGTGGGCCGAGTGCACATGGGGGCCGTGCATCTCCTAAAGGTGACAACTGCCGAGAATCTGAGCATAACGCACGGCGAACACCTGACACATTCGGGCTGGATGACGGCCCAGGAGGTCATAGAAAAGGCTGAGGCATTTGAAACCTGGTCGATACTTGCGGCCAGACTCACAATACAATCAAACACATAAGGATACCTTAGAAAATTTAAGATTTATCGCTTCGCTCGAAATGACAGCGCTTCTCGATGGCACTTTTTTTTCGGTCCTCACCCGGCCTCAGGCCACCCTCTCCCACTGGGAGAGGGCCGGGGTGAGGGTAACCCTTGCTCGAAATGGCAGTGCCTATTGCACAGGCTCGAAAGCATGGGAACTCCATGGTTTTTGATTTTTTCAAGATTACCATAAGGAGATAAATTATGGCGACTCCAGTAGTAGATCAGGAACTCTGTGTGGGATGTGGAAGCTGTGTGGAGGTGTGTCCTGAGGTCTTTGAACTACAAGACGACAAGGCGCAGGTGATCGGACCTGACAAGTGCCACACCTGCGACTGCGAATCAGCGGCGGCCATGTGTCCAGTAGGGGCCATCACGATTCAGGATTGAATTAAAGGGTTTCAGACGCGGTGACGCAGTTACCTGAAGGATTTCTTCAAAGGTTGCGGCTCATACTGCCTTCAAATGCCGTTTACCAGGAGGTAGTTGCGTCCTTCATGATGCCCAAAGTCATCTCATTCCGCATTAACCGTCTAAAAGCAAACAACACTCCTGTACTGACCGGTCTGCAAGAGGCAGGCATTTGTGCCACTGCCTTTGAATTCTGGCCTAATATGTTGCATTGCCCTGCTGAAAACAAGGCAATGCTGCTTTCACACCCATTTGCAAAAAATGGGCTCATCTACATTCAAAACCCATCCAGCCTGCTGGCAGCGCTTCTCCTTGCTCCAATGTCTGGCGAAACCGTACTGGACCTGGCAGCGGCTCCGGGCGGCAAGACCCTGATTCTGTCGGAGCTCATGGAAAATACGGGGCAAATCTCGGCGGTGGAGGCAGTAAGGCCGCGTTTTTTCAAGCTGCGGCATATTCTCGAATTATATAGTGCAAAAAACGTAAAGACCTACCTTCAAGATGGCAAAACCGTTGGATTCAAATGCCAAGGCCGATTTGATCGCACTCTGCTGGACGCGCCCTGCTCTTCCGAGGCCAGATTTTCCATACAAGAGCCCACATCTTGGGCTCACTGGAGCGAAAAGAAGATACAGGAGCTGGCCCGAAAGCAGAGGCAACTTTTATTTTCCGCCATTCAGGCCACAAAACCCAACGGGACAATCGTGTATTGCACCTGTTCCTTCGCTCCCGAGGAAAATGAACTGGTGGTAAACCACGTGCTGAAAAAATTTTCAAAGGAAATTCGACTGTTGCCGATGAGGCTTCCCATTACAAATATTCAGCAGGGCCTGACTCAATGGAATGGCAAAGAGATGTCGCCCGAACTCGCAAAAACAGTGCGCATTCTGCCAAACAGTATCTATAATGCCATGTATCTAGCTATTTTTATTAAAAATACTGTTTGTAGAGGCGGGTTCGGAACCCACCCCTACCGTTTGGGCATAGACAAGGACACCGGTGCCCACTGCATCGAGCGAAAATCGGCATCCTGACAGCATTTTTCAACGGGGCAAGCGGCTTTAAAAAACAAAAAATGAAACACCATATACATTCTTGTCAAAGAGCGGCTGAACCTGCCTCCGTTCTCCAGAAGCATAAAACAGCAGTTCCTGCCATGAAATCCCTGCATAAAGCGTACAGGTCAGAGTGACGGTCTTGGGTTCTCCTGTCGAAAGTTGCTGCACTGTTGCATGAATGTCATTTGCTGCCACCTTCAGACGCCTAACTGTGTCTTCTGTCTCGTTTAGTGCCGAAAGAAGCTGCTTCAGGCCATTGGAAAAGGTCTGCCAGAGCTGTTGAAATTCAGACGAATCCGCCAGACACTGTAAATTGTTAAAAGACAGGTGAAGAGACAAGAGTTCCTGCGCCGTATGCCCCAAAAACATGGCCTCGTAAGCGCTGTCCATCAGGTCCTTCACACCTATATCCTGGCCTACCGGCAACAGGTTATTTACATCGAGTCCAGCCAGATATATCTTCGCAAATTTAGTCCAGTCTACAAGCCGCTTTCTCACCTGTGACAGAGGTTCCAGCCTTACGGCAGGTGCTTTTTCCCCAAAACCCTCTATATCCTCCAATGGTTCACGCAGAAAGGCATTCTCAGACGGCAGGCGGTCAAGAGACATGCGAACATCGTCCTCCGTTTTGTCGGCCTGATAGGCTATCCATAGAAAAAACCGCGCCATGAGCAGCGAATCATATCCGGCATTCATCTTGATCTGTTCCATTATAGCCTGCATAGTTTCGTCCTGGCCGCTGGATAGAGAGACAAAGCTCTGTCCGGAAAGCCTTTCTCCTATTCCAATGGAAGAGGCCCAACCTGTCCACTGCCTGAATCTCTGAAGCATGTCAGGAAGATCGTCATGCAATGGCACAGGGCAATAAGGCTGAAGTACTACACCGGTAGCCGTTGAAAGGGACTGAATCTCCGTCAACAGGTCCTCGGTGGGCACCAACAGGGTGTTTCGCAAAAAAAACGGTGACAATGCCCTCAGTAAAACTCGACTGGGATATGCGATGGGATATAAAATGGTCTGCATCATTATAAAATCCTTTTTAATTAATAATAGATAAAAATTTCAGAGATTGTCGCTGATTCCGAGTCAATCTCACTGTATTTCATGAAAATGCTTGACGATTGCATTCTACAGACTAAAATTCCTTCATTTAAGTAGAATACCTAAGGCTTTTTGATACAACAATTTTCAACAGATTGAAAGTGCTGAAGGAGAGAAGACCATAATGCACACAAGGATGCTGCTTTTTTTCTGTTTTACATACTGTGTGGTCTCCCTGATAACGACTTCTGGGATGACTGCTTTGAGCTATGCTGAAGAAACCCTTACGCTGGACCAGGCCATAGACAAAGCCCTAAAAAACAACCAACTCATTCAGGGTTCTCGTGCCAGACTGCAAGCGGCCTCGGAAAACGTAACGGTAGGCTTCAGCCGTTTTCTGCCAAGATTGGACATGCAAGAGCGCATGGAACACACCAATTCCCCCCCTCTGGTTTTTACTCAAAAACTGCAACAGGAGGCGTTCACAGCCCAGGATTTTCAACTGAATAACCTCAATCACCCATCTGCTTATAACAATTGGAAAACTCAATTTATCCTCACGCAACCAGTCTTCGATCAAGGCAGGGAGTGGATTGGTTACCATGCATCCAAAACACAGAAATCCAAGGCAGACATGGAACTCGTCAAAATGCAGCAGAACATTCACTTTATGGTGGAAAAGGCCTATCATGATACACTACTCGCTCAAGGCAATCTGGATGTATTGAATAGTTCTTTAAAGACCGTATCAGAGCTGGAAGCTCTGGCATACAAACGCCACAAGGCAGGAAATGCCCTTCTATCCGACCTCACATCCGCTCAAGTACACAAGGCTCGAGTGGAAATGGAAAGAATAAAGGCCGAAGGCGACTTGAAGGTAGCGTATGCAAGGCTCAACAAACTCATGGGAATGCCTCAGGAGACTTCTTGGCGCCTGAGCGATACAGAGGATTTTCTGAACAACCAGCCGGAGATTCTAACTAACTCCCTGAATGAACTCACCGAAACCGCTGTCAGAAAACGGCCGGACATGGCCATTGTTCAAAAAGACCTGGAACTCGGACGTCTGAACACAAAACAGGCCAGATTCAGCTATTTGCCTTCTGTCTCACTTCAGGCCGCATATGAGATGAACGCCAAGGACTTTGTAGGCTCCGATGGCGATGCATGGGCGGTAGCAGGTATAATCTCATTCAATCTCTTCAACGGCACCGGCGACAGGGCCAGAATCGCCGCAGCCAAATTCGAAGAACAGGCCATCTCCCATCAAGTCAAGGATATGGAGGAACAGGTTCAAATGGAGGTGAGAGAGGCCTATTACAACCTGCGGACGGCTGTTCAGCAAAGAGAGGTGGCAAGACGCTCCATAAAGAATGCCCAAGAGGCCCTTCGCATTTTACAAAACCGCTACAACAACGGCATGGCGTTGATGGTGGAGGTGCTGACAGCTGAAACCGCCCTCAAACAGGCGGGGCTCGACATGCAGCGCACGGCTTTTGAGGTGCTAACAGCTGAAACCGCCCTCAAACTACGCACCGGCCTGCTTGAGATAAAATAAAAGATTTCTCGCTTTGCTCGAAATGACAGAGCGTTGTTCAAAATGACAACGGTAGGGGTGGGTTCGGAACCCGCCCCTACTCATTCGAAAGGACAAGAATTCGCTCAAAATGAGAGAGCAGCGAGCAAAAGGATAACGGACAACCACCAGGACTAAAAATACAAACAAATACACAGAGAGGAATATGTTTATGAAGAAAAGACTGTTTTTTTACTGCATCTGTACATGTCTCGTATTCGGCATGACGGCCTGCATAGCAAAAAAAGACGAGGCGCCCAAAAAGATACCATCCACTGTAAAGGCGGATATCATGGAGATAACACCTAAAACCGCTGCGTCCGAAGCGGTTTTCACAGGTAGGGTTCGAGCGAAACGTCAGATTATCTTGGCCTCTAAGACCTCGGGGTATATCAAAAACATGACTGTAAACGCCGGGGATGCCGTATCCAACGGCAGCCTTCTGGTGCAGATGGACGATGCAGAGGTTATATCCAAACTAAATGCCCTCAATGCGGAAAAAGACGGCCTTAAAAGACAAAAAATGGCCATGGAAGCCGATCTGGCCTATGTCAAGACCAATTTCAAGCGCATTGAACGTTTAAAAAACGAAGCCGCCGCCACTGAAGATGAATTTGAACGCTCGCAGAGCGCGCTCAATGCAACGAAAGAACGCCTAAACGCCATGACTGCCAGTATCCGGGCCGTGGATGCCAACATTCAGGAGGTGACCAATCTTCTGCAATACACTGGTATCATTTCACCGGTAAACGGCTGGGTGGTGGAAAAATTCGTAGATACTGGTAGTTACGTCAATCCAGGCATACCCATTCTCAAGATTGATTCAGGGGACCACGGATTCTGGTTCGAGGCAGATGTGGATCAGACATTCATACGCCAACTCGCTAAGGGGCAAAAAGTCTGGGTCTCTATTTCAGCCATTGGCTCTGAAACGCCGTTTATGGCCACTATCAGCGAGATAGTACCCCAGATAAACCCCTCCACCAATACCTTCACTATCAAGGCGGAGATTCAGCACAAAGGCCTGCGAAGCGGTATGTTTGGTAGAATAGCCATACCAACAGGGACCAGACAGGTAATCGCTGTGCCCAAAAAGGCCTTGATCAATCGAGGAGGGATCACAGGCGTCTATACCATCGGCAGGGATCGCATCGCCCATTGGCGCGTGGTCAAACTGGGTAACGAATGGATAGAAATAACACATTCACAAAATCAGTATAAAAACGATCAGGCAGCAAAGGAAACTACGCAAGAAGAATGGGTGGAGGTGCTTGGAGGGCTGGACGCCAAAGAAACCATAGCGATCTCCAACCTCGAACAGGTCCGGGAGGGCATAAGGCTTGAATAACCACGGTTTTCTGCAAAAAATTACTGGTTTTTTCGTTGATTCCAAGCTCACTCCATTGGCCATAACTGCAAGCCTGCTCCTTGGGCTCTTCGCCGTTCTCTTTACGCCCAGCGAGGAAGAACCACAGATCGTGGTACCCATGATAGACGTGCTGGTCTCCATGCCGGGCGCATCGCCCAAGGAGATGGAAAATCGCGTCATAGGCCCAATGGAAAAGCTCATCTGGGAGATTCCAGGTGTGGAGTATGTCTATTCCACGGCTGACACAGGCAAGGCCATAACCGTCGTGCGTTTCTATGTGGGAGAAGACGCTGAAAAAAGCGCTGTACGGCTGTATGACAAACTCTATTCTCACTTCGACTGGATACCGCCCGGTTGCTCCAAACCGCTTTTGAAGATGCATTCCATCGATGATGTCCCCATACTCGCAATGACCTTCTGGTCCGACAGGCATGACCCTCTGACCCTGCGGCAGATTGTCACACAGCTGAACGACGAGATTCGCAGCATTCCCGGCGTCAGCGAGACTAAGGTCATAGGAGGACTCAAAAGGGAGATTCGCATTCTTCCAAAAGAAGACGCCCTTTATACCATGGGATTGGACTTTCAGGCGGTCATAGCCGCACTGTCCTCACAGAACCAGGCCTCATGGGTAACGGAACTTACTGAAAACAATCAGAACATCTCCATTCGGCTCAATAACTTCTTTCGCACCGTCCAGGATGTGGGGGACACCGTGGTGCATGTACACAATGGCAAACCCGTATTTCTGAAGGAAATCGCAGAGCTTGCAGACGGCCCTGAAGAGCCTGTCTCCTATGTGATGATCGGAGGTGGAAAAGCGGCTTCCCCAAAGGGCGTTCAGGTGCCACAGTCCGGCCTTAAGCACGCTGTGACCCTGCAAGTAGCCAAGAAAAAGGGCGAAAACGCCACTGATTTGGCGAGAACGGTTATAGAAAAGACAGAGGCGCTGCGGGGCCACCTGCTGCCATACGACGTGCACATGGTAATCACTCGGGACTATGGCGAGACTGCCAAGATGAAGTCCGATGAGCTCCTGGAGCACCTGGCCCTTGCCACTCTTTCCGTGGCCATTTTAATGGCCTTGCTCCTGGGCTTTCGAGCCAGCCTCGTGGTGTTGGTGGCCATTCCCGTCACTCTGGCCTTGACCCTCTTCATCTACTATCTCTACGGTTATACATTGAACAGGGTTACGCTTTTTGCCCTCATATTCTGCATTGGTATTCTAGTAGATGACCCCATAGTGGGCGTAGAAAATATTATACGGCATCTGCGCCTGCCGGAAAATAAAGGGCTGCCCCTCAAAGATATCATTACAAAGGCGGTTGTTGAGGTGGGAAGCCCTCTGATCCTGGCTACATTTACGGTCATAGCCGCCATCTTACCGCTGGCCTTTGTGCGCGGGCTCATGGGACCCTATATGCGACCCATGCCGGTAGGCGCATCCGTGGCCATGTTTTTATCTATGTTGATCTCCTTTGTGATCACCCCGTGGGCTGCATACCACATACTAAAGGGCGTCCCTGAACACGAAACTGAACAGGAGGGGCTGCTCACTCGCATTTACCGCTGGATTATGGGACATCTAATTAAAAATCCCATGTGGCGATGGAGTTTTCTGGGGATCATGGCCTGCTGTTTCCTGCTGGCCTGTTCACTCATCTATACTAAGGTGGTCAAGGTCAAGATGTTGCCGTTTGACAACAAGAGCGAGTTTCAGGTGATCATCGATATGCCCAACGGCACATCCCTGGAAAAGACCGCTGCAGTAGCAGAGGAACTGGGCAGATATCTCATGGAACAGCCTGTTGTGACCGATTGCGAGATATATGTAGGCACAGCTTCGCCATTTAATTTCAATGGGTTAGTACGCCATTACTACATGCGAAGCGGTCCCACGGTGGCGGATATTCAGGTAAATCTGCTGCCCAAAAAACTGCGTGACGAACAAAGCCACCCGCTCACCAAGCGCCTGCGGCCGGAGCTGACTGCCATTGCCCAAAAGCACGGTGCGCGTATAAAGGTGACGGAGATACCACCTGGTCCACCTGTGCTTCAGACCCTGGTGGCCGAGATATACGGACCTGATTATGAAAAACAGATAGAGATTGCGAGCCATGTCAAAAAGATATTCCATGAGACCGAAGGCGTGGTGGATGTGGATTGGTACATGACGGATTCGCAAAAAGAACTGGTCCTTACCGTAGAGCGGGACAAGGCCGTTGCCATGGGCATAACACCTGAACACCTGCTCGGAATTATTCAAACCGGCCTGAACGGCAGCGCAGTGGGGCTTCTACACGACAACAACAGCAAAGAGGATGTGCCCATAGTGATAAAACTGCCTCTGGCAGACAGAAATTTGATAAGTAATCTGCAAAACATTCAGGTGGCCGGGGCCAAGGGCATGGTCAGACTTTCGGAACTGGTCAAGGTAACGGAAAAGACCATCGAACACCCCATCTATCATAAAAATCTTCAACCAGTGGTATATGTAACAGGTGACGTCTCAGGTGAAGAAGAAAGCCCTGTATATGCCATTTTAAAACTGAATAAAAAGCTGGAGAACCTGCCGGTAAACAACTCAGACAACGGCGAACGATTGAACATACTCTACACCACACAACCCTTCTCCACAAAGGACTGGAGCATGAAATGGGATGGAGAGTGGCACATCACATATGAGGTCTTTCGCGACATGGGTGGTGCCTTTGCCGTGGTGGTGGTGATCATCTTCATTCTGGTGGTGGGTTGGTTCAGGTCATACTCTGTGCCCCTCGTCATTCTCTCGCCCATTCCCCTCTCTTTGATCGGCATCATACCGGCCCATGCCTTGATGGGTGCGTTTTTCACTGCAACCTCCATGATAGGCTTCATCGCAGGCGCCGGAATAGTAGTCAGAAACTCCATCATTTTAGTGGACTTCATCGAACTGCGCCTGAAAGAAGGCCTTACCATCGAAGAGGCAGTAATAGATGCCGGAGCCGTGCGTTTCCGGCCCATGCTGCTTACTGCCTCAGCGGTGGTGGTCGGTTCATTTGTGATACTTTTCGACCCAATATTTCAGGGTCTGGCCATTGCCTTGATGTCGGGTGAGATAGCGGCGACCATTTTTTCAAGACTGGTGGTTCCTGTGTTATATTATCTGGACTATCGCATAACCACTGAAAAGCGGCTGATTCTATAAAAGACAAGGAATTATGCACATGGAATCCGACATGAACCCTCGGCAGAGGACCACTCTATTGCTATTGGGCCTTTTGGCCACACTCACCATTTTGGCCCAGCTATTCACCATTCTGACCACAGGCAAGTCATTCTGCCCAAGCGATGGATGCGAGGTGGTCCACGACCTCACAAATGTCTCGCAGATATATATCAATCTGGCGGGACTCATCTATTTCCAGCTGCTTTTCTGGCTGACGGTGGGCAGCAGACAGGGGCAGACGCACAGACACTATCTCTTCGATCCTTACAACCGGTCCCAAACGGCCTCCTGCTCTCTTCTGCAGTTTATGCTGCTCATGGGCATAGTGGCCGAGGGCATTCTGATAGGTTTTCAGTTATTTGTGGTCAAGACTGTATGCCTGTATTGTTTCATCATATTCGGCTTCATCGCACTCATGAATATGATTCTGGGCGTGAGACAACTCCTAAAGGCATGCATCATTCTGGGCGTTCAACTTGCAGTCTTTGCATCCCTGAACTTCAACACCTCCACATTGAATCTGGACGAACTGTCGATGGACAAAGGCACCTATGCAATCAAGAACTGCGAAAGACCCAAACACCGCATGTATCTCGTATTTTCCGAAAATTGCCCTCACTGCCAAGCGGTTTTAAAGGAATTGTCGAACTGTTCACTATGTGAATTTCATTTCAACCCTGTCACAAGGCTGACAAATGCCCAGGAGATCTTCAAGGACCTGCCAGTCATTCAGGACTACAATCCAGAGATCAACAAGGCCATCCTTAAAATGCTCGGCATCTATACCATACCCATTCTGATCTCCGAGACATCCAGCGGTCTTGAACTGGTAAAGGGCCAGGAAAATATCGTAAATTACGTACGTGACCACTGCATTCTGCCTGAAACGCCACACGGACTGGACTCTCTACTCTCCAACCCACTGTTGCCGCCTGCGGACCAGGAAGGGGCTTGCCAAGTAGAAAAGGAGTGTAAATGAGAGTCATCTCCTCGGTCTCAGAAATGCGTGGGCAGGGCCTGCAATACAAAAGAGAGGGGCTGACTATCGGTTTTGTGCCCACCATGGGATATTTTCATGAAGGCCACATCGCCTTGATGAAGCGGGCAAAAGACATTACAGATCGCGTGGTGGTGAGCCTGTTTGTTAATCCCACACAGTTCGGGCCCAATGAAGACCTGTCCCGCTACCCTCGAAACATGGAAAGGGACATACAAATGGCAGCGAATGCCGGCGTGGATATACTTTTCACACCAGATGCCAGCGAGCTGTATTCACAGGATTTTTGCACATGGATTCATGTAGAAGGCATCTCCGAACATCTGTGCGGCAGAAGCAGGCCTGGTCATTTTCGTGGAGTAGCCACCATCGTAGCCAAACTCTTCGGTATCGTACAGCCGGACAAGGCAATATTCGGACAAAAGGACTTTCAACAACTTGCCATCATAAAACGCATGGTAAGAGACTTGAACATGCCAGTGGAGATAATAGCGCATGAAACCATAAGGGAGCCTGACGGTCTGGCCATGAGCTCTCGCAATACATACCTCTCTCAGGAGGAGCGTGTATTGGCGCTATGCCTCTATCAGGCCCTGTGCGCTGCGAAAAATGCCTTAAAAAACCAGGCCATAAACCTGTCAGCCCTGCAAACAACCATTTTAAGCGCGATACCAGCCAATCCTATTGTAAAGATCGACTATGTTTTCATAGGCGACCCACATTCCCTTCAACCCTACAATGAAGACGAATTTCAAAAGGCAAAGGAGGTGCTGGCGGCCCTGGCCGTTTGGGTGGGCAAAACCAGGCTCATCGACAACATGTACTTCAAAAAACAGCGGTGCTGACATATATATGTCATTTCGAATGAAACGCAGCGACTGAGAAATCTTAAGATTCCTCGCTTCGCTCGGAATAACAGGGGTACACTACGGCATTTTGCCATAACATCAAAAAAGGATATCATCATGCTTCGTTCCATGCTTAAATCCAAGATACACAGGGCTACTGTTACACAAACCGCCCTGCACTATGAAGGCAGCTTGTCCCTGGACAAAGACCTGATAGAGGCGGCCCGACTACTTCCATTTGAACAGATCATGGTCTATAACATCTCAAACGGTGAACGCTTTGACACTTATGTGATAGAGGCAGAAAGGGGTTCCGGTATGGTCTGTCTGAACGGCGCAGCTGCCAGAAAGGGTGCGCCTGGGGACCTCATCATCATAGCATCCTATGGTCTTTTCGATAGGCAGGAGTGCCTCACTGGTGAAAGCCGCATAGTAACCGTGAACAGCAACAATAAAATCACAGAAATATTTTCACACAAATGGTCTAATAGGAACGACAAATGAACAAAAAATACTCAAAAAACGAGATAAAACAGCTCAAAAAACAGCTTCTATCTGAAAGGCAAGGCATCTGGTCTCAATTAACGAATGATGAACGCAAAGAGGTCATGGAATATACCGCAGACTACGCTCATTTTTTAAGTAAGGCCAAGACGGAACGAGAGGCCGTGAAATATCTTGCAGAAACAGCTCGAAAGGCCGATTTTGAGCCCCTTAATCATGGCAGCGGAGCCAAAAAACTCTTTTGGCAGATAAACGGAAAGGCGGCGGCCCTTGTCCATCTGGGCAAACAGGACATCCTTGACGGCATTCATCTCATCGCATCCCACATCGACGCCCCTCGTCTGGATTTGAAACAGAACCCCCTTTATGAAGAACTGGACATGGCCTATCTGAAAACCCACTACTACGGCGGCATCAAGAAATTTCAGTGGGTTGCCAGACCTCTGGCCATACATGGCGTTCTCCTGACTCAAACCGGCAAAACCATTGAGCTCGTGCTGGGAGAACATGCCTCAGACCCGGTCTTCACCATAAATGACCTGCTTCCCCACCTGGCCGGCAAGGTGCAGGCCGACAAGAAACTCTCAGAGGCAATACCAGGTGAAAAACTCAACGTCCTCTTCGGTGGTCTGCCAATTCTGGGCCCGGAAGACCTGAAAGAAACGGTAAAGCTGAATATACTCAAGATGTTGCACGATCAATACGGCATAACTGAAGAGGATTTCATCAGCGCCGAGATCGAAATCACGCCTGCGGGCCCTGCAAGAGATGTGGGGCTGGATCGAGCATTTGTGGGCGGCTATGGTCAGGATGATCGCGTCTGTGCCTACACCTCCATGACGGCCATGCTGAAGATACAAAATCCAGCGCACACATGTATTGCACTGTTCATGGACAAAGAAGAGATCGGAAGTGATGGCAATACAGGGGCGAAATCCCGTATTTTGGAACTATTGCTCTATGATCTCTTGAATTATATAGGCAAAAAAACAAACCCAAGCACACTTTTGCAAATCTTTCGTAACTCCCGAGCCATCAGCGCCGATGTAACCGCCGGAATCGATCCGGACTATCAAGAGGTACATGAAAAACGCAACGACGCCCTTATGGGATATGGTATCTGTCTCACAAAATATACTGGTTCCCGCGGTAAATACGGCGCCAATGATGCCCATGCCGAATACATCAACTGGATTCGACGCACATGGAACCAGGCGAAAATCATCTGGCAGACAGGCGAACTCGGCCGTGTGGACGAAGGCGGCGGTGGAACAGTGGCCAAATATCTTGCCTATCACGGCATGAGCGTGGTGGATGCAGGACCACCTCTTTTGAGCATGCACTCCCCTTTTGAAATAGCCCATAAGACGGATATACTGATGTCACACAAGGCATACGAGGCATTTTATAACAGTACGATACGGTGAGAAATAGATTTCTCGCTTCGCTCGAAATGACAAAAGGTACTCAAAATAATATCGCTTCACGCGCAATAACAAAGGGAGAACTATCAGCTCAATAAAAGGAGTAACCAATATGAAGATCGTAGAACCGGACTGTCGCATAATCGAGGAATACTTTCAGGAAGGCCGTCTTCTACAACAGATAGAACGATGCGGCCGTATATGTTACAAGAGCGAAGACAAAATCACTGCTACATCAGCAGCCACATTTATAAAGGGAATTGTGGAGCGCGGCCACTTTTCTGTAACCGAAATGGGGCAGATAGTCCTTGACATATCCATCGACAGCGAGGCGGTAATTCAGAAGCTATTTGAGACCATCCCCCGTTTCATCACCGCAGATCGGCTGGAAAAAAAACACTTTCTGCTATCCGGCAATCCTCGAGCATTTCGAGAACTCATTTTGAACCATGGCCCGCTCAAGATCGCCAAGGCCATTCTGAAACTCCTGTCAGAGGCTTACCCAGTGCTCTACACAGACCTGTTGCCCAAACACGGCCTGGTGGAGCCGGACGGCGTGGCCATTCGCATGCTTTCCGCCCAGGAGATCGATGCACTGCCCATATATCTCAAGAAACGGCATCGCACGGTACTGGCACACCTCACTGTCAACAGAGCTGTAACCCATGAGTTGGTCAGGCATCGTGTGGCATCTTATCTTCAGGAATCCCAGCGTTATTGCCGCTATGACCAGGAGAGATTCGGCGGAGAGGTAATCTTCATCAAACCGTGTTTTTATGAAGAAGGCTCACATGAATACAATCTATGGCAAAATGCCATGCAAGAGGCCGAAAGGATATATATAGAACTGCTCAAGACCTCATCGCCTCAGGCGGCCCGAACAGTGCTACCCAATTCCTGTAAGACAGAAATCATGATACATGCTACATTGGAGGAGTGGGAACATATCTTCAGACTGCGCACCTCCAAATGGGCGGATCCCTCTATGCAGGAAATCATGTTGAAACTTAAAAAACAAATGACCGAAAGATTTCCAGATATATTCAGCCATGAAATTTGAAACAGACTTTCTCATCGTAGGAAGCGGTATATCTGGTCTGAGTCTGGCCATTAAACTGAGTGAACTGGGCCATGTCACGATTCTGACCAAAAAAAAGGTCAACGACACCGCCACAAATCTGGCTCAAGGCGGTGTATGTTGTGTCACAGGGGAAGACGATGACTTCGAGCTGCATGAATACGACACCATCAAGGCGGGCGACGGACTCTGTCACGAAGACATAGTCAGACTCATCGTCAGACAAGCCCCTGAACGCATGGCGGAACTTGAGAACTATGGTCTGCGATTCGATAGAGACAAACAAGACCGAATCAGCCTTGGCAAAG
The DNA here is from genome assembly GCA_964427245.1 of uncultured Desulfobulbaceae bacterium. Classification (GTDB taxonomy): domain Bacteria; phylum Desulfobacterota; class Dissulfuribacteria; order Dissulfuribacterales; family DYLC01; genus JAQVIJ01. The sequence goes on from CAYRSX010000011.1 coordinate 32,276, forward strand.
AAGGCGGGCATTCAAAAAGACGCATCTGGCACGTGGGCGACTATACGGGCAAGGCCATACAAGGAACCCTTACTCGTCGAGCTATGGAGTGCAGCAACATCACTCTGTTGGAAGACCATACGGCAGTGGACCTCCTGGTCATGAAAGCCGATAGCTGTTTCGACAACCAATGTGAGCCCTTGCTCGATAAAACAGGCATTGTCACACAACATGAAATGCGGACAGCTGCATCTCCCCATGAAACTTGCAGGGTTGTGGGGTTATATGCACTAAACGGAATCACGGGCGAAATCGATACATTTCTGTCACGCTGCACCATTCTATCCACAGGCGGATGCGGAAAGGTCTATCTCTACACGACCAATCCGGATGTGGCCACCGGAGACGGTATTGCCATGGCGTACAGGGCCGGCGCCAGAGTAGCCAATCTGGAATTCGTTCAGTTTCATCCCACCTGTCTGTATCACCCTCAACGCAAGAACTTTCTCATATCCGAGGCGTTACGGGGTGAAGGAGCCAGACTCCTTACCTATGAAGGAGAGGCATTTATGCAGAAATATGCCCCACGAGAGATGGAACTGGCCAACAGGGACGTAATTGCAAGGGCCATCGATGCAGAACTCAAAAAAAGCGGCCGCGACTACGTATATCTGGACATCACTCACAAAAAACTGAATTTCATCAAAAAACGCTTTCCTCAGATATATACTGTCTGTCTGAAATTAGGCATAGACATAACACGCGAGCCCATTCCTGTAGTGCCTGCCGCCCATTACATGTGCGGCGGTGTAGTTACGGATTCATACGGACAGACAGATCTACCAGGCCTGTTTGCCATAGGAGAGACGGCATGCACCGGTTTTCATGGTGCCAACCGTCTTGCATCCAACTCACTTTTGGAAAATCTGGTCATGTCCCATCAGGCATTTATGCGCATTCAATCCTCATGGCAACACCTGAAAGCCTTGCCCTTTGCCTCACCGCCGGAATGGGAGACGGGCAAGGCCGTGGATATGCAGGAAGGGGTGCTGGTATCCCACAACTGGGAGACCATTCGAAGGCTCATGTGGGACTATGTGGGGATAGTGCGCAGCACCAAACGACTGTCTCTGGCAGCTCAACGCATCGAACCCATTTTAAAAGAGATTCATCAGCACTACTGGGATTACCTGCTGACCAGCGACTTCATAGAGCTTCGCAATCTGGCTCAAGTGGCCAGTCTGGTCATACGTGCCGCAAGTACCAGACTGGAAAGCCGAGGCGGCCATTACATGATAGACTTTCCTCAAAAAAATGACTGGAATTGGCGCAGAGACACCCTGCTTTCCCGATTCAAATAGTAGGGCAGGCGTATCACCTGTTAAAGAAATCAGTATGAAATGAACTCAAAACTCCCGCTCTTTTAAAGGGGAGAGTATGATGAAGGCAAAAGGGATTTGGAAATGGAAGGCATCACACCGCAACATATCAAAAAAAAACAATTGATACTATATATTCTGGTGAGTCTTCTATTAGCCGTAGCCGTCGTATCCTTCATCTTGCTTCCCGAAGGTGCATTTCGAATCGCATGGAATATGTTGATAAATATCTATGAAGAACGCGGCCAGGTGCGCAGTTTTTTTGCGGACTGGCCCATTCTCGCCCCGATCTTCTTTATGGCGCTTCAAATTACACAGGTGGTTATCTCATTTGTGCCCGGCGAGGCCACCGGCATTTTGGGTGGCTTTCTCTTTGGCCCTGGGCTAGGCCTAATCTACTCCACCATTGGGCTGACCATCGGCAGCATGGCCGCATTTTTTGCAGGCAGGTATTTCAGGGCGTTGATCAAACCCTATATAGAACAGACAGGACTTTACAACCGCCTCGAATACCTGGCGGAACATCAAGGGGTCTTCATCGCCTTCATCTTTTATCTGATTCCAGGCTTTCCAAAGGACATACTCTGTTACATCATGGGATTCAGCCGTATTCCGTGGCAGGCATTTTTCGTTATCAGCACCATAGGCCGCATGCCTGGCACCTGGCTCCTGACTACACAGGGCGCAGATCTCTACGACAGCAACATACACCACGCCGCCGCCATCTTCGCAATTTCTCTGCTGCTCATGACGCCCGTCTGGTTTTACAGGGAAAAGATATATGCATGGATAGAAAAACACACTTTGAAAGACTGATAACAACCGCCATGAAGCGGCTCTCCATCGCCGTGGCATCCGGTCTGGGCGTAGGGTATTCACCATATGCGCCAGGCACATGCGGAAGTGTAATGGGCATATTCATATTTTGGATCACAAGACAGATCCTGAATCAGAATAACTTGACATTCCAAGTGATTTGCGCCATTTTCCTTATTATAACAGGCATTACAACAGCGAATGTCACAAGCAAAATACTCCATGTCAAGGACCCGTCTCTTGTGGTTATAGACGAAATAGCAGGCATGTTCATCACACTTGTAGGCCATGAACCATCTATTATACATCTGTTGTCAGGTTTTATGCTCTTTCGCATACTGGATATACTAAAGCCCTTTCCCATAAGGCAGTTGGAGAGGTTAAAAGGAGGGCTGGGAATCATGGCCGATGATATCATGGCCGGAATTCTTGCCAATATCTGTCTGTATGCCATTCGTTGGTGAAGACATCATGTCTTACGAGATCATAGCCATAGGAGACGAACTGCTGCTGGGCTCAACCCTCAATACCACGAGCCACACCATAGCCCGTAAACTGTTCGAGGCAGGCTGGACATGCCGGCGCATCACAACTGTAGGCGATAATATGGCGGATATTCAGGATGTCCTGCTTTCAGCCATAAAACGAACAGATTTTATTATTCTTACAGGCGGCCTTGGTCCAACTACCGACGACATCACATCAGAGGCAGCAGCTCAGGCAATGAACCTGCCTCTGACTATCAATGGAGATGTCCTCCATAAACTCGATGCCCACAATGGATTCCCCTCAAAAATAAAGGAAAAACTGGCATCCATGCCCTTGGGCTCCATCCCTCTAAAGCCAGAAGGAGATACCTCTGGCTATTTCCTTATTCATGGCGACATCCCTCTTTTCTTTCTTCCGGGCGTACCATGGCAGGCCATTACCCTTTTACAGGAGAAGGTCATTCCGTGGCTGAAAAACCACCTGCCAACACAAGTTGTCCATTACCGCGTCATGCGAACATTTGGCCTCACTGAAACAGAAATAAACCGCCTGGTTTCGGCCTCATCCATACCTGAAAATATAATCATTGGATACTATCCCATATTTCCAGAGGTTTTGATCTCCATGCTCTATAAAAGGCCACAAACTATGTGGGCTGATACTGCTTCAGACGAACATGAATTTGAAAATGCCCTGAATTTCTGGCGAAAGACGACATCCATGCTTGGCAGACATGTAATCTGCGAAGGCGATGATACGCTTGAGGCCGTTGTGGGGAATCTGCTGCTGCAGAAAGGCGCCACTTTGGCCATAGCTGAATCCTGCACAGGCGGACTCATCGCAAGCCGCATCACATCCGTTGCAGGCAGCTCTCAATGGTTCGAGCAAGGCGTAATAACATACAGCAATCAGGCCAAGATGGACATATTGAGAGTGCGAAAAGACACGTTGGAACAGTTCGGCGCTGTCAGCGAACAAACCGCAGATCAGATGGCTGAAGGCCTACGCAGCCTTGCTGCAACCGATTATGCCATTGCAGTCACCGGCATAGCAGGCCCTACCGGCGGCAATTCAGAGAAGCCCATAGGCACAGTTTACATAGCCATTGCCGATTCAGAAAAGACATACTGCCAACGATTCCTGTTTGCAGAACCGGGAAACGGCCATAACATATTTAATCGAGCCAGTATTCAACAACTGACGGCCGAAACAGCGCTGGACTGGCTGCGCATATATCTACAATATGGCACGCATATTTATAGCTCTCGATATACCAAATGAAGTAAAGACCATGCTGAGCCGTTTTATAAAAAAATGGCAGACAGCGCCGCATTCCACGGTTCGATGGGTCGATTCACTACAACTACACATAACTCTGGCCTTTCTTGGCGAAATTTCAGAGGAATTATTAGAAAGGGTCTGCAATGCCGTTCAAGGTATAGCATGCGCCACACAGCCGTTCACCATAGCCATTTTCGGCACAGGGGCTTTCCCAGGGCACAAAAACCCGCGTGTACTCTGGTGCGGATGCAGGGGCGATCTTCAGGCCGTCGAAACCCTGCAAAAAAACATACAGACAGCACTAAAAAGGCTTGGTCTGCCCTTTGAAGAACGCCCATTCACTCCCCATATAACATTAGGCCGCGTACGCTTTAAAACGCCTTCATCAATCATTACAGAATTCCTGAGTACTCCATGTAAATCCGAACCGTTCGGCGTTCAGGAAGTGACGATATATAAAAGTAGATTACTAACCCATGGACCAGAGTATGAAAAATACAGGCGGTATCCGTTTACTGCATAAGGGAAATTTAATGTTAGTTATGTTTGGAACCCTCAGTTATATATATTTAGGGCTTTCAACAAAAAAACACCTCAAAAAACTGTCGATATTTTCATTAAGATATGTTAATTGTAAAAAACATCATAAAGACGGCCTGAAACGCCTGCATACTTCTTGAAGAATCTGATAATTGCGTTTGGAGTGAAAGATATCCATGGCTGATAAAGACGACACACCGCGATACACACATCTGAAGGTCCTTGTCCTGCTCATAGCAGGCCACGAAAGCGCTATAGAGTTGTCACAAGTCAAAGAGATATTGCCTGCCGTTAACATCGAATATCTGCCCAATGCGATCACTCCAATCACAGGCATTCTAAATGTCAGAGGAGACATTTTGCCTATCGTTGATCTCAAATACTTTCTTTCCGAGTATTACCGGGCGCTGGACGCCAATTCATCAAATCCGAGAATCGTTCTGGTGGAATCCGACCATGGCCCTCATGGCCTGATGGTCGCTTCTGTATTGAGAGTGAAAGACGGTCTGTGGGAAACACACGCTCCGTCCCACAGCCTGAAATCTATACAGCAGGGAAACATACTGTTCACTAAAGCCATAACAAATACAAAAGGCTACAGCTTACCTGTCCTCGACATACAAAGCATCATAGCTTATATATCAAGCCAGCAAGCGCTAAAAGGAAAACAAAACTCTATACAAACATAACTAGTATAATATATTTTCCTGGGAGGGTATAATAATGTTCAATCTCTTCAATGTAAGTCTGAAAATTAAACTCTTTGGCATAGCGGCTGTAACCGGACTCCTTATCCTTATAGCTAACGGCCTTTACACCTGGTACAGCACGCTACCGCTGAAAGAAACGGAAATAAAAAACCGCACAAATGTCACTGCGAAATTATTACAGGAAGATATCAACAAGTGGTTTGAAATAGCTAAAACCAACATAGTGGCCATAGCAGGTAACGGCACCCTTTCAAAGGCGCTCATAGAGAACAATCGTGAGCTGGCGCTGAACCGCCTTTACAGCATGTTTGAAGACTACGACAAAATCGACATGAAAAACCTCAAGGTTCAGATTCACACCGCTGATATTCGCTCTTTTCTGCGTTCATGGGCTCCGGACAAACACGGAGATGACTTAAAGGCCTTTCGTAAATCCATCGTGCAGGTAAAAGCAACTCAAAAACCCTATTCTTTTTTTGAAGTGGGCAGAGGCGGACTGGCCCTGCGCAGCATAGCCCCCATCATTCGAGACAACGACTATATAGGCTCCATTGAGATACTTATGGGGCTAAATATCATAGCCAATGACATGAAGACAGAAAAAATCCTCTATGCAGCCCTACTCAAGGAAGATATAGCCAAACTGGGCACCATAATCGGTGAACAGACCAAGGTAGGTGGTGGCTATGTCATAGCCAATGACAAGTGGTTCGATGATACAACAAAAAACATGGCAAAGGCCATCAATTACAATGAACTTGTTCAAAAAGGCTATGTGCTCACCGACAAATATCTCATCAGCTCTCTTCCAATGGTGGACTATGAGGGCAAGGTCGTTGGTCTGCATCTGTTTGCAGAAGATGCAGCCTCTCTAAATGAAAGCATCAACAACCTCATTATAGACCGATTCAAATTCACAGGTGCCTTGGCGGTGTATATATTCATCATGGGTACAGCCATAGCGCTCTTCGTCAACCTGGCCATAATTCGGCCAATCACAGAAACCGCAACGACAATTCAGGTCATCACCAAGTATATGGATATCACCAAACATGTAAAAGTAACATATCGTGATGAAATCGGCATCATGGCGGAATCCTTCAACAACTTCATTGATGCCCTTCAAACCACCTTCAAAAACATGAAGACAACGGTAATAAATGTCACACAGGCCAGCCATACTGTGCATGAACGGGCGCAACTCATTTCAAAGACAGCACAGACGCAGGCTGAAAGGGCTAAGGATGTGCTGCAACGTGTAATGCTCATGGGACAGACAGCGGCCGAGGTAGCAGAGCACGCCGAGTCCTCTGCACAGCTCTCCAAAGAGACCGCCGCTATCATAGAAGATATAGCCAAGGCCGCACAAAAAATCGCAGAGACATCTGCTCAAGGTAAGGATGTTTCCAATACCGCTGTTCAGACGGTCATCGCCATGGGTGAGACCGCCAAAGAGGTTCAGGCAAGGGCTTTGATTCAGTCCGAGGCCGCCAACAAGACGGCGCAGTCTCTGAACGACATGTCCAAGCAACTACAAAAGATGGCTGAAGATGCGCAAAATTCCGCCAAAGAGGCACAGAAAACGCTGTTGTCATCCACAGAAGCAAAAGAGGCCATGGATAAAACCGTGCAAAGCATGGAGGCCATCGCAGACAGCTCAGAACAGGTCAAGGATATCGTGACCTTGATCTCCGACATTGCCGAACAGACCAACCTGCTGGCCCTGAATGCAGCCATCGAGGCCGCTCGAGCAGGCGAGCATGGCCGCGGCTTTGCAGTCGTTGCAGAGGAAATTCGTAAACTGGCTGAAAGAACTGCTGAATCCACAAAAGAGATAGCCGAACTCATAAAGCAGAGCACAGCGATCATCACAGAAGGTAGGGCGTTGACACAAAAGACAGCGGCGGTCTTTGAACACATCATTCAAAATATCGAAAATACATCACAGCTCGTCATAGACATCTCCTCCACAACGATTCAACAGGCAGCCGGCACAACAGACCTGCTGAAAGAAACAGACCGCCTCAAAGAGGCGTCCAGCAATATCGTGGAAATGACGCAAAAACAGGCGGTGCGCAGAAAACTGGCCGAGGATTCCATACAACAGGTCATAGCGGTCAGCAATGACATTCTGGATTCGGCTCACAACACCAGCACCACATCCCGAACGGCAGTAGAAGGCGTGGGACGAGTCGTGTTGAACTCCATGGAGATCACCAACAGAACCAGCAAACAGAAAGAACGAAGCGCTATTTTGCAGAAGGTTATGGCCGATATCGCAGAAAGCGCCAAACAGAACGCCGAGAATGCACAAACCACTCTTACTCTCATGGATGAGCTGCTTGAAAAGGCTAAGACAGTTCAGGAAGAGATATCAAGGTTCAAGGTATAAATATATTAGAGGCGATTCATGAACGCCTCTAATAACCCATTGTATAAACATTGAATCGAGGAAACCCGAATATCGTAGGGGCACCGCATACCGTGCCCCTATCAAAGGACAAACCATAGCGCATCCACTACGACGCATGCCTCGGTGGTTGGCATCGTTTCTTGCCGGTTTCAAATTCATCGTCATCAAATTCTATCAACCTCTCTTCTTGCCCCCTCCATGCAATATGAATAGTAATCACATTACTTCTCTCAAGTGATCGTACAAAATCAGGGCAGTATTCCGGCCACTCCACCGCCAACACCCACTCTCCATTTAGATATTCATATAATCCGATCTCCTCAAGACCATCTTCGGAAATATTCGGACCTAGACGGTAAAGGTCTGCATGGGCCAGTGGAATACGACCTTCTTCGTACTCGTGAATGAGGCCGAAACTCGGACTGGTCACTCTGCGTTCCTGAATACCAAGACCTGCTGCAACACCCTTGACAAAAGCGGTCTTTCCTGCCCCCAGATCACCTGATAGAAGCAATACATCGCCAGGCATCAGGGTTTTGGAGAGCTCCATAGCGATTCTGCAAGTCTCTGAAGGGCTTTGAGAGATGAATGTCCGCTTCATTTGATCAGCCGTCTCTTAAGAAGCCTTAAGGCGATAAGTGCGAGAAAAAACGCATATGAGGTCAGAACCAAAAGATGCAGCCACCATTCATCTGTTCTGCCATAGGTCAATCCCCTGTAAAGCTGCACTGCATGGGACAGGGGCAGCACCAAAAACACCGCCTTGAGCACTGAATGCAGGGAATCCATTGGGAAAAGAATGCCTGAAAAAAGAAATAATGGGTTGATAAACAACGTCATGAAATAATTGAAAAATTCATAACTTTGGGCTATGGCGGTCATGATGATGCCGCAGAAGGCAAATATGATACCCTCCAGAAACAACAAAAACGGAATGAAAAAGGTCAATAAAGACGGTTTAATACCAAACAGAGGAAACAGGGCGATCATGATGAGACCCGAAATAAGCCCCTTGGTGGCACCCCATAGTATCTCACCTAAAGCCAGGTCATATATTGAAACCGGTGTCATGAGAATGGCCTCATAGGTCTTCTGTGTCGCCAGCCGCGTGTAAGAACCATATGTGGTCTCCAATGCAGCGCTGAACATCACCGCAGATGCCGCCAAACCAGGTGCAATGAACTCCAAATAACTCATGCCTGCCACCACCGGCATGGTCTTTCCAAGCCCGTAGCCCATGGCGATCAGAAAAAGAAATGGCTCACCCAAATTCCCCATGATGCTGGCCTTGAAGTGCTTACGCCAAACCATGGCATTTCTCTTCCACACAGTTAAGGCCAGCATGTTCAATTCTCCCTCAACTCGTTACCTGTCAGTCTCAGAAACAGGTCTTCCAGTCCAGCCGGTCTGCGAGTGACATAGGACTGCTCCAATACCAGGGCATCCAGTTCAGGGCAGGTCTCTCTCACAAAGATACGCAGGACATCCTGACCTGTCTCGAAATCCGCCTTACAGGAGGCAAGAATGGGTTCGAGCCGAGTCAATTGTTCACGACTACCTCGAATCTCATAGACCTCCCTGCCCACATAACGCCACACAAGGTCATCAGGAATACCATAGGCCACCGCCTTGCCACCATCCATGATCAACACCTGTGTGGCCAGTCTGGACACCTCTTCCATATAATGGCTGGTCAAAAGCATAGTGATGCCATTCCTGCGCAGCATCTCCAGACAGTCCCATATCAACCTTCTGGCCTGGGGATCAAGCCCTATGGTCGGTTCATCCAGTATCAGGATGTCGGGATTGTTGATAAGCCCGCGGGCTATGAGCAGCCTGCGCCTCTGGCCGCCTGAAAATGCGGAAATGATCTCATTTCGCCGATTTTTAAGGGCGAAAAAATCCAAGAGTTCCTCAGCCCTGGCCACGGCCGTCTTGTAGTCTATTCCAAAATAAGAGGCATAGACCGTCAGATTCTCCATGGCTGTCAGGTCAGGGTCCAGGTTGTCCGTCTGCGGAGTGACGCCTATCCATTTCTTCAACTCCGCAAGGTGCTGTGCTGCATTCACTCCAAAAAAATAGATATTGCCGCTCAAAGGCATCACCAGCCCCAGAAGCATATGAATAGTAGTGGTTTTACCTGCTCCATTAGGCCCGAGCAGACCAAGGCACTCGCCTTTTCTTACAGCAAAATCAAGGTCTGACACCGCCACCCGCTCTCCGAAGGCCTTACGCAGACCACGAATCTCCAGTAGAACCGCCGCATCATTTAATTTATCGGCTTCCGGTTTCATGGCCATCAGTCCTTCATGCCTTCCAGCCTGTCTTCCAGTCCAAGCTGCTGTATCTTTCTGTGCAGATGACGTCTTTCTATGCCGATGGCCTCGGCGGTCTTGGTGATATTGCCGTTGTTCTCTGAAAGCTTTTTAGCTATATACTCCCGCTCGAACATGGCCTTGGCACTTCGAAAGTCCTCGCAGTACAACATGGCGCATGGAGTTTTCATGGCCTCAACTCGGCTTTTGGAGACCGCCCGATAGGATTGAGGTAGGTCATCACAGGTCAGTGTTTTGGACTTAGAAAGAATGACCATGCGCTCAGCCAGATTGTGCAATTCCCGCACGTTCCCCGGCCAATTATAGGCCTGAAGGCATTCATATATCTTCGAATCGATCTTCACGGGTCCCTTGCCCATCTTTCTAGCAAAATTGGCCACAAATGCCTCCAAAAGCAGCGGAATGTCCTCTATACGCTCCCTCAACGGCGGGATCTCTATGGGTATTACATTCAGCCGATAATACAGATCTTCTCTGAATCGGCCCTCGGCTATCTCTTTTTCCATATCCTTGTTGGTGGCTGCTATGATACGCACGTCAACAAAGATGGTCTTGTTACCACCCACTCGCTCAAAACGCTGCTCCTGAAGAATACGCAACACCTTCGCTTGAGTCTTCAGAATCATATCGCCTATCTCGTCCAAAAACAGTGTCCCTCCGTCAGCAAGATCAAACTTGCCGCGTTTTGTGGCACCTGCTCCGGTAAATGCCCCTTTCTCATAACCGAACAACTCACTTTCTATGAGCTCCTCAGGAATAGCCGCACAGTTCACCTCAACAAGGGGCTTGTGACTGCGTTTACTCATGCGATGAATGGTCTGAGCCACCAATTCCTTACCTGTGCCGTTTTCCCCTCGAATCAATACCCATGCATCAGTGGGCGCAATGATGGTGATCTGTTCCTTTAACTTCAGCATTACAGGACTCATACCGATTATGTCTTGCACAGACGCATCGGTCTGCTGGCGAAGAATAGTGTTTTCATCCTCCAACGCCTTATATTTCAGGGCATTTTCTATGGAAACTAAAAGGGATTCGTAAGAAAGGGGTTTTTCAATAAAATCATAGGCACCCATGCGAGTGGCCTTCACGGCGGTCTCGATGGTGCCATGGCCGGTCATGATCACCACTGGTAGAAAAGGCCAATCCCTCTTTATTCTCTGTAAGACCTCCAGTCCGTCCATGCCCGGCATCCAGATGTCCAGGACCACGAGGTCGGCCAGGGCTGTCTTCAGAATCTCAAGACATCCCTTACCGCTGGACACCACTATCACTTCATAGCCCTCATCCTCCAAAATACCTTTTACGCTCTCCAATATGGTGTGCTCGTCATCCACCACCAGTATTCGTTTTTTCAATGCCATGACCTCACAGAACATTCATATATAACACGACAAAGAACCGAAATACGAAAATCAGAGAACCGGTTCACAAAAGATTGTCCGTAAAATTAAAACGTCTTCCCATATAAAAGACCTTTATCCAATCCCTGCGTTTTTGAAATTCAGAGATACGCCTTTGGGCAGGCCAATATATGAGATCAATCACCTGCATTGCAATACCTATCTCCTGTAACCGCCCTCGAAAATCGAATACAGAAAACGGCTTGTCCGGCAGACAACAACCTGTCTGGGGTGTATTCCGCCACCAGAACATCTCGCCCTTGGGACTTGTGATAGCAAGGCGCTCGGGCCGTTCAAATGGTTTGAGACGGCTGACAAAAAGGGGAAGGTAGCCGAATATGGTCATGCCCACAGGTATGAATGGCGCATGGACAAGGGCCAGCGATAGATTCCTCTCATCCGTCTCCACGGAAAACATGGGATTTTTCACACCAAGATCCCTGACTGCCTGCAATGCCTGAGAGTTCAAAAGATTCAAGGCATAACCACTTAAGAGCTCCAGACCGTGAGCGCGACTCTCTTTTGCCAGATGCTTTAACCAGGCTATCTGACCCAAGTTATTTACCATAAAAGAACGATGACCCATGCGCAACAGACGTAAAACCTGCTGTTCCATCAAACGCAGGTCATTTTCATAACTGATGGCTGGAATGGACCAACACATATCATTATGCCAATGTTTTAAGAAAAAACTCGTATATTTTCCATCCAACTCCACGATAATGCCGCGAGGATTCAATGCCTTGGCTAGTTCCAGCATGGCTGGGCTGTGCAGCCTAACCCACAACCCATGCCTACTATTGTGAGAGATACTATTTTGCCTCTCCACAGCCCACTGCTTCGTCAATTGCTTCATGAGCTGTACCCCATTGTCATGCGCCCTTTTCTCGTATATCCTCCATGCAGCCCCCAGCCCCTGCCAGCGGTCCTTCCATGAACTCACATCGAAAAAAGGCGCACCCAATGCCTGTTGTTTTCGCTGATCCGTCTTGAAGACAATGGAATTCACAGGGACGACCCCAGACATGGCCGTTGAAATACGAAAAAGCCCGTCACCGTCCCCTTCAACAGCATGACAGGTAAACGAACGCTGTTCCATGGCATCGGGAAAGACTATACGCAATCTGTCGCCTTTATGCACAATGGAATCAGTCCTGACACACAATACGCCATCTTTTGAACTCGTCACCCTTCCAAGATACTTACCTGTATTGGCGGTCCTGCCGGCATTCAGCAAGTCTTTTGAAGCAGCGGTTCGAAAAAATCCTCCGGTGTAATCCCTGCCCATTGCGGTATTTAAAAACGCCTTGGACTCCTGCAAGACTTCATTATACATCTCCGGTTGCGTGTTTCGACACGGCAAGGCATTCAGAAGCATTCTGTACGCCCTGACCACTGTCCCCACATAACTTGCGGGTTTCAATCTACCCTCTATCTTTATGGATGCCACACCCATATCCGCCAGGTCGGAAATCACATCGATTCCGCACAGATCGAACATGGAAAAATAAAAGCCCTTGGCCCCGTTCACATCATACTGTCTTCGGCATGGCTGGACACACCTACCTCGCATACTGGATTTTCCGCCAAAATAACTGCTCATGAGACAACTACCCGAGCAGGTGAAACACATGGCACCATGCACAAAGGCCTCGATCTCCACATCAGCGGCATTGACCGCCTGCTGAATCTCATGCAAAGTCATTTCACGGGCCAATACCACACGTTTAAAACCCATCTGAGATGCCTGTCTTACACCCCAGGAGTTATGAATACCCATGAGGGTGCTGGCATGCAGCCTAAGACTGGGAAAATATCGTCTTGCAAGCCGCCAGACAGACAGGTCCTGAATGATCAAGGCATCCAAACCTATCTCATGCAGCCCGGAAAGCATTTCCACAACCGCCTGGATTTCTGTCTCTTTCACAAGGGAATTCAATGCCACAAAGAGCCTGGCCCCGGCCTCGTGAGCAAGGGAGGTAAGGACAGCCACTTCGGCAAGAGAAAAATTCGTGGCCAGGGCCCGTGCGTTCAGGGTTTTAAGCCCCACATATACGGCATCGGCGCCGTTTTCGATGGCGCTGAAAAATGCCTCTTTTGTACCGGCAGGCGCCAGCAACTCCATCTTTTTGCAGGCCTTTTTTTCAGCGCACATATCTCTTTCTGACAGTTCAGACCCTTGAGACAACGCCTCAAGGCCATTGAGTGACACAGCCTTCTTCAAGGTTCGAGACCTCGGCTGTCTTTCAATAGGCGCATGGCTATTATGGTGACGGGGCATAGTTTATTTCGACCAGCAGGGCTTGTATAGCCTTTTCGGAGGCGGGAGGATCATAGACGACAGTTATTCTCTTGTGTTCCACATCCACTTGAACAGATTTTACGCCAGTCAGTTCCATGAGTTCCATTTGAATGGTATGTGCACAGTGTTTACAGGAGATACGGGGTATATAAGCCGAATAGGTATTGGACATGACAGCCTCCTTATATCTTGAAACCCATATAACGCAGTTCCGCCACCAAACGCTCGAAATCAACAGGCAGCAGGGACTGAGGACCATCGGACATGGCCTTTTCTGGACAGCTGTGCACCTCTATCAGAAGACCTGCCGCACCTACCGCAGCCCCTGCCCTGGCAAGGGGTATGACCTGATCCCGTCTGCCTGCGGCATGACTGGGGTCTATGAATACAGGCAGATGACTCTCTTTTTGTATATAAGGCACAGCGTTCAGGTCCAGGGTATTGCGGGAATGAGTGGCAAATGTTCGAATACCTCTTTCGCACAAAATTACTTGATCATTCCCTTCGGACATAATGTATTCCGCTGCCATGAGAAACTCGTCTATGGTGGCGCTCATTCCTCGTTTGAGCAGCACGGGTTTTTTGGCCTGCCCTGCCCTTCTGAGCAACCTATAATTCTGCATGTTTCGTGTGCCAATTTGAATGATGTCTGCGTATTCCTCCACCAGGTCGCATACCTCATGGTCAGTGGCCTCGGACACGATAAACAGACCTGTCTCCTCACGCACACGAACAAGGATCTGAAGCCCCTTTTCCCCCAGCCCCTGAAAGACATAGGGTGAGGTGCGAGGTTTGAATGCGCCTGCCCTGAACAGAACGGCACCAGCTTTTTTCACGGCCCGAGCGATCTCCATGGCCTGTCTCTCGCTTTCCACGGCACAAGGCCCTGCAGCCAAAACCAGTTTATCCCCGCCTATGATCACTTTGCCGTCTCCCAGCGGAATAACGGTATTCTCCGCCTTCATCTCTCGGCTCACCAACTTATATGGTTTGGATACAGCTATTGCATCCCTAACTCCAGGCATACCGAGAAAGATAGCCGAATCCACCGGCCCTGTATTGCGCAGAATGCCTATAGCGATCCTTTCTCCACCGGGTATGGGCTTGGCCTGCCAACCGTGCGCCTCTATGGCGGCTATGACATTATCCAGTTCTTCCTTACCGGCATGATTCGACATGACTATCAACATATCATACTCCCAATAATGAAGATTACCTCTTGACTTGAGGAGAATAACCTCCGAATATATAATTTTTCAAATTTCATCAATATCGAGTGGACCCAATTGAAAACCACACATTCTCATTTTATACAACGAAACCAGACCCATTCAAAGGGAAGTTTGTGGCCTTTTTTACTGCCCATCGTTGCAGGGCTCCTATTATGGATATTATTCGGACCAAACGGTCTATGGCAACTATATAAAATAAATGCCAAAAATAAGGAAATGAATCAAATTCTTGCAGAAAAAAACAAAGAAAACAACCAATTAGAAAAACAAATTACAAGAATGAAAACCGATTCAGCCTATCAGGAAGAGATGGCCAGAAAAGAACTCGGCTGGATCAAAGAAAATGAGATTCTCTATCAATTTGAACCTAAAACGCCCAAACAATCCAAATAAAACCATTTAAATGACTACATCCAACAATCCATCTTCTTCACAAACTGTACATAAAAAACGCAATCAAGCCTTTCTCTCCATTCTGATGAGCTTTCTCATGGTGGTATTCCTGCTTAGTTACGCAGGTAGAGGCCTGGATTTCGCCTGGCACAGAATCGGATGGCCCATGCTTCGCATGCTTGGACTTATCGCCATCGTGCTGGCAGCAACATCTTTGCTGGAGGCCAAAGGCTATTTCACAGTAATTGCGCGCATCTTTCATCCCATCTTGCGCATGGGACATTTCAGCGCTGCAACCGCCTCGGCGTTTACAGCTGCCTTTTTTTCAGGGATTGTTGCCAACACCATTTTGGCCAAGGCATACCAGGACAACACCATTTCCAAACGAGAATTGTTTCTGGCTAACCTACTGAATGTGGGTTTTCCGGCATACACCCTCCATTTCCCCACTGCCATGGCCATTTTGCTGCCTATGGTGGGCAAAGCCGGGGTCATCTATCTGGTACTCACCTTTCTAGCGGCCATTCTGCGCACTGCTTTTGTGCTGGCGATCGCCAACATTTACCAGCCCAAGTGCACCAGCAGGCAGGCAGGCACTCCAGCTCCCTGCAATGACAACTCACAAATTTCAACTCAATCACAGGCAACAACCAATAATAACATATGGGAACAACTCATCAAAAGGCTCTGGCGAATCGCCATCTATACAGTACCTATTTATACATTTGTGGTGGTGTTGCAGGAAAAAGGCTTCTTTAAATGGCTGGAACAAAGCGTTTCTCACATTTTCACCACTACCATTTTGCCAATAGAAGGGGTATCCGTAGTGGTATTCAGTATAGTCTCGGAGTTTACCGCGGGCGCAGCCGCTGCCGGAGCTATGCTGCATGGCGGAATATTGACCCATAAGGAAACAGTCATAGCCCTACTGATAGGGAATATAATAGCGACGCCTGTCAGGGCACTACGGCATCAACTTCCCACATATCTGGGAATCTTTACTCCAGGCATAGGCACACAGATACTACTGACAAGTCAGGCATTACGCATAACAAGTATTCTAATAGTCCTTACAGGTTATTGTTTAATGTTCTAACACAACGGGCAGTACCACATTTTTGTTTTGTTGAAACCTCCTTCAAGTAACTTTCTGACATAAATCACATAAAAAAATGAAATCAGACAAAAAACTAAACGATGGCCTTATCCGTCTCAATAAATTCATAGCAGAAGCCGGCATATGCTCCAGAAGACAGGCCGATTTATTGATAACTAATGGCAGAGTATTATTGAATGGCAAAAAAATATTCGAACTTGGTATAAAAATAAATCCAACTATAGACATTATAGAAATAGACGGGAAAAGATTAACCACTGCAAACCAACATTTTATCTATATCATACTCAATAAACCAAGGGGATTTCTGACAACAGTCAGAGACCCTTTCAACAGACCGACTGTTATGAATTTTGTAAATATTCCGGCAAGGGTATATCCTGTAGGAAGATTAGACCAAGACAGTGAGGGTCTGCTCTTATTTACAAATGACGGGGAACTCGCCAATCGGCTCATACATCCCAGGCATAAAATCAAAAAGCTGTATCATGTGCAAGTCAGCGGACATCCTTCAGAATTCAACATCGCACGCCTGACTGCCGGCATTGACATAGACGGCAGAATAACGCTGCCATGCAGTATTCATAGGCTTTCTCAAGATCTACACGCGACTCAATTTGAAGTGGAGATAAGGGAGGGCAGAAAGCGGCAGATTCGACGCATGTTCCAGGCCATAGGTCATGATGTCATTACGCTTCAGCGAATTCAAATAGGACCTATTAAACTTGCAGGGCTGCCTGTGGGGAAATGGCGTTACTTAAGTGAGTATGAGATCACAGCAATAAAAAAAGAAGCGGGCATTCACATGAATGCCCGCTAAGTGCAATACCTACAAGATATTGGAAATTAACCCTTGATCTTTACATTGGATGCCTGAGGACCTTTGGGGCCATTCTCCACCTCAAACTCGACCGCCTGCCCTTCTTTCAAAGTACGAAAGCCATTGGCTTCGATTTTGCTGTAATGCACGAATACATCCGGACCTTGTTCCTGAGAGATAAACCCATAACCCTTTTGATCGTTAAACCACTTTACCTTCCCTTGCGCCATGAAAAAACTCCTTTACATAAAAAATAATGGGCGACCGCCCTATATAGCAAAACAGATGGCCCCAAATTATTTCACTCGTCACCATACTGCCATGCGTTAATTTTGATGAAATATCTTAAGCCAGCTTTGTATGAGCGTCAAGTGATTTTTACAAGAAGGCAAAATCCACCGCCCAGATTCCGATGTGATTCAGCAGGACAGACTCCTCTCCTGTCCTACCTTTTTTAAACACATGGTGCCCCTAAAACTTCCACAGGCTTCCAATATAAACCATATCTGAGTCAAACTTCTCCATGCCCAGAACCTTTTTGTACCCTGCCGTGAAATTGAAGGTGTCTGTAGCCTGGTATGCCATCTCTATACCCGCATCCCAATAGAGATCATCGGTGACCGCTATGTTTTGGGGGTAATCGGTCTCATCAAAGTTGGCAAGACCGTATATATTCATGGCAATGGTCTTGTTGGGATATACGGCCAGGTTCATACCGGTTCGAATCAGATGATGATCCCCAATCTCTCCATCATCATGGCCATAGTGATAAAACACCATTACGGACGGCTCCAACATATCGGAGCACCTGGTCTTGAGACTCATACCCAAAGAGCCTCCCATCGTATTGATATCATCGTCATTGACCTTACGATTTATGCCCTCCCATATATAATCGAGGGTGGCATGAAAGGACAACTCATAGCGATCTCTAATGGGCATTCTATACTGGGCAAAGGCCACGCCGCCCATCTGATTTATGTCCTTTATATCTGAACGACTGAAGTCCATGTAATTATACGGTACAATCACACCAAAGGTGAAACGCTCCGTATCCATGGCAAAACCCAGCATTCCACCATAGATATCTGCCTCAGGCATGTCACCGGTGCGGAATTCAGCGTTTTCATACTTTAACATGGCGCCAAGGGTGCGAAGCCTCATACCTGACTGCATAACCGCCTTGTCCTTTTCCTGAGTTATCAAAGGGACCACGGACGGCATGACTACATTGCTTGTAATGGTATTTACCACCGTGCCGGTAGCTCCCACTGTATTGGAATAGGAAGGGGTGTCGGTCACAGTCCCGCCGCAATATTGCTGATACAGTACGCTTCCAAGCGACAACAGATTACATGTATTAAAATTGGGAAGCGGCAGATTCATGGGGCTGGCCCAGGCGCTTCCAGCACAAGCCAGACATACGCCGGCTGTAACAGCACAAATTTTCATATTTCTTTTCATATTCTCACCTCGCTATAATTATTTCATAAAAGAGACTGAATAACCATCGGTCTGACTAGCGATAAACGACCTGGCCCCTGCTGAGACCGTAGCAGAACCACTATAGAATGTATCAGTAGAAGGCGTGCCCACATCACAGACAGCATTGGGCCATGTGGAAGTCACACAATGACGTATCACCTGACCTGTATAAAGGTCATAACCTGTCTTTTCCTCATAACGGTAGGAAAGCTGACCATTGGCATAGGACCAGGTACCCTTGAAGACATGTCGGTAATACTGTCCCTGCTCATTATATATGAAGGAGCCATCGGAATTAAATGACCACGGACCGGAGCCTATAAATGCACTTAATGACATCCTTTCAGCAGTCCAGTTACCCACGAGGAAGGAGCCGGGTGACTGCTGCTGAACCAGATTGGCCAGCACAGTGCAATCGGCATTCACTGCATTAGTAATAAAGACATTACCGCTCAGAGCGCCGCCGCAGGTGCCCGTAACGCTTTCAATGATATAGCCGCTGTTTGCGGTAATGCTGCAACTGGAGGTGGAACCAGCGGTAACTGGATTTGGACTACAGGAGATACTGCCTGCACTCACAGGATTTACGGAGGCGGAAATGGTATATTGTCCTGGCTGAGGTACAGGAGGTTGTGGCTGCTGTGCTGCGTGAATATCAAAGAATACGCTTGCCACATTGGAAATGGGGCTTACACCGGAAGGACCGGGAAGGCCGCCTAAAAACGCCTCAAAGCCATGCTGACCTTCTCCCAGCAAACCAGCAGGGAACTCCATAAAACAAGGAGAATGGTGACAATTCAGATTATAGGTCTGCACAGGCAATAAAACTGATATAATAGGAATAGGATCTCTAAATACACCATTTATGGAGATATATGAATTCCACATATCCACCCAACTATTGCTGGCCTGAAGATACTTGAGATAAATGGCAGCAGTGGTATCAGGCGCTCCACCAGAGGCCGTCAATCCGATTTTCACCATCTCATCGGTATGAAAGGAAGAGCCATTGGGCAATAAAAACTCCAGGCTCACATTAGAGACCTGTGAAAGTGAGACATAACAGCCATAAACAAACAATGTGGTATTGCCGCTTGGGTCGGCACAGATGGAAGATGCGGGAATGGAAAGTGTGTATGCACCAGGCGCCAGATCCTGATTCAAGTCCACCCATGCCTCACACCAATTAATCTGATATGTATCGCACCCACCCTTTGTAGTACTGCCCGAAAAGCTGTAACCGCCCGGGCCTGTAATGGTCACGGATGGCGGTGTGGTGCCGCTTATGTTGGTATTGTGCCAGATTCTAATTCTTGTTACAAAAGCCGATTGCCCCAGATTAAATACCTGCACATTGCTTACACCACAGGCACCTGTGTATCCGCTGCTTATAAGCGTCTGTTCCTGTGTACAGGCGGCATTCGCTCTTGGTGCAATGCCTGCCGACATCAACAATAACAACATCACATAGATACAACCCAACAATCTTTTTCTCATAAAACCCTCCTCTTTAAGTGTATTTTTAACAAAACCAAAGGGCAGTTTCTGACCTTCGGCACACTAACCCTTGTAATTCGACTTTTTGGCGCACCTCCTTTGATAACATTATATATTTTAAATAATTGTTTCTATACTCTTTTAACAAAAAAAAACGAAAAAAGGCAAGATATAAAAGTGATTTTTAAATATCTGCCAATAAAAATCACCATGGGAAAACCGAGACGGACTATTTCACAAAATAAAAAGGGCGAAGTGTTATTTCGCCATTTCATGCTCCATCTGTTGCCTTTAAAATTTCAAAAAATAATGAAGGATGCGCGGTCAATCAATGTTTAAAAGCCCTCTGGCCTGTAAAGACCATGGTAACCGGCGGATTTGCCTCGTTACATGCCTCTATCGCCTCCCAATCCCGCAAAGAACCTCCTGGATGCACCACAGCACTTATACCCTGCCGAATCCCCACATCCACGCCGTCCCTAAATGGGAAAAAGGCATCGGATACCATTACTGAATTTGAAAGTCCTGCTCGATCTCTTTTAGTCTGTTCATCTATCTCGATCTTTTGCTCCAGAGCCCTCTTGTCGCCCTTTTCAGACTTCAGTTCCAGTTCCTTGTAGGGAATACCCAGCCTGTCGTAACAAAGAATGTCGGCATACTTGGTATAGGCCTTGTAAACTGCAATCTCAGCCACACCCACGCGATCCTGCTCGCCTGTGCCAATACCCACAGTTACGCCGTCTTTTACGTATATAACGGAATTGGAGGTGATTCCCTGTTCCACCGCCCAGCCAAAGATGATGTCCTCATACTCCTTTTCTGTGGGCAACCGTTTAATCTTATAGACCTTTCCCTGATATTCACACTCCGCAGGCTTGAGGTCGGTCTTTGTACAAATACGATTTATAGGAGACTGCTGAATTATGATGCCGCCGTCTATGAGGCTCTTGAAATCCACAAATCTCTTATGCCAATACTGAGCCAGCTGCTCGATGCGCCGAATCTCGATGATGCGAAGGTTCTTCTTTTTGTTCAATATCTCCAATGCGCCCGGTTCAAAACCAGGAGCGCACACCACTTCCAGATATTGAGCGGCCATTGCCTCAGCCAGGGCCTTGTCCACAGGCCTGTTAACAGACACGCAACCTCCAAAGGCAGCCACTCGATCCGCACGCAAGGCACGAGTAAATGCCTGTTCTATGGTGTCGCCGTATGCCACACCACAGGGATTGTTGTGCTTTACAATGACAGCCGCAGGCCTTTTCATCAAAAACTTGAGTATATTAAGAGAGTTGTCGATATCAGTGAGATTTATCTTACCTGGATGCTTACCCGACTGAAGCATGGCCTTTTCGTCAACTGCGCTTACCAGGCCCAGCCCGGGTTCTATATAGACACAATCCCCAAGTACCAAATTGCCACTTACAAGCTCATAAAGGGCGGCCTCCTGATCAGGATTTTCACCATACCGCACTCCGCGCTCCTCCAACTGTCCTGTCTTTTCATTGGGAAAGGTCCAGGTACGCTTGCGATAGATCAGAGTTGTATCACCAAATGATATGCGCATCTCGTTTGGAAAATGGTCACCGATGAGAGTCTTGTACATCTGTTTCAGATCAGCCATAACTCATCCTCCTATTTCAACTTCTGTTTGAGCTGATTTTCATCCAACACACCGGACTGAAAACGACCGTCCGTAAAGATATAGGTGGGCGTGGCGGTTATGCCCTTCTGCTGCAAAAAGGCTATGCCATCATCGATCTTCTTGATACCTTCGGCACACTGATTCTCTGATCGATAACGGGATTTCAGGCCTTCGATGGCTTTTTTATCACAGATGATGGAAATACTCTCCTCCTTGGCGCCCTTGTGAAACGGAAGCGGCATCAGTATGTATTTCACCTGTACCTCACCTTTTTTGACCATCTCGCTTAAAACCGCCTCGGCCTTCTGACAGTAAGGGCACTGGGGATCGGTCACCAGATAGACCACCTTACCTTTGTTGCCGTCAGTAAAGGCCACGAACTTGTCCAGTTGCGCTATCTCCATCACACTCAGACGATTCAGATTGGAAACGGCCTCCTGAGTGATATTAGTACCATCGGATGCCTTGAGAACCTGACCTGCTATGAGGTATTGGCCAGCGGAATCCGTATAGACCATGCGTTTCTGGCCTTTCTGCTCCACTTCCACATCACACAGGCACGACACCGCCCCCTGCGTCACATTCACGACCTTGACATCGTTCTGTTTGAAGGCTACTTCCACGGCCTTCTGCACCACATCTTTGGAAGGACACTGAGCAAAGGAAAAGGCTGCGGAACAAGACAAAACAAGAGACACCACTATCAAAACCACACTTGACTTACGATTCATAAATCGCTCCTTATGTTTAATTTTTTACAGTAACCATGTGGGATTAAGTCTGTTTATCACATTGAGGCCGCCGGTCAAGACCAATGTATTCTGAAACCCTTGAGTTTTCAAAAATACCTGAACCTCATAGGCACGAGTTCCAGCGTTACAAACCAAAATCAAGGTCTTGTTTCTTGGAAGCTTTTCATAACCGTTTCTTACCTCGTTGTAAGGCAGGGCCATCCAGCGGTTTTTATATGTCTCCACATATCTTCCCGATTCACGGACATGCCGCAGGTCCAGCACCATCCAGTCTAAATGCTCTCGGTCACCGTTCATCCATGCCACAAAATCCAATGGCGAAACATAGGTCATGCGGCCTGCTATGACATTATCCGCCACATTGGCCACTGCGTTCAAAATGTCCACGGCAGTGGAAAAAGATGGGGCATAGGCCAGTTCCAAATTGCTGAAATCGCTCACCACAGCCCTTCTTTCGATAAGCCCTGCCGCTGCATTGATGCGGGCCATGAGCCCATCCCCCATCTGACCGATACCCTGCAAACCGAGCACGCGCTGCGTACGCCTGTCCACCACCATATTCAGAAACATAAGTTTTTGAGTGGGGAAAAAGTGTGCCCTGTCCGACTGCACGCAGATGACCTCAAAGGCATCAAAACCCTCTGCCTTCGCCACCTCGAGGCTGATACCAGTGGCACCCACTGCAAGATCGAAAATTTTCATTACAAAACTGTTGATGCAGCCGTTGAATGTGCTGGGAATGCCAGCAATATTGTCAGCCACTACACGGCCTTGACGATTGGCAATGGAACCCATAGGGGCATAGCCTTTTTTGCCGGTGACCAAGCTCAGAAGCTCTACGCAGTCACCTGCCGCGTAGATGTCCGGGTCAGAGGTCTGCATGCGTTGATTCACTACAATGGCTCCGGTGGCCGAGGTCTGAAGCCCTGCCGCACGCGCCAATTCGCCACGAGGCAACACGCCTGCGGCTGTTATCACGAGCTGAGCCTTCAACTCACGTTTATTGGTGACGACCTTGGCCACTCGGCCGTTTCCATCCGCTACAAACTCCTTGGCATATTCGTCAGGCATAATCTGCACCTTATGCTCCTTCATGTGCTCCATGACCATGCGAGCCAATACAGGGCTCACTATACGCGGCAGAATCTGGGGCATAAATTCTATGACAGTGGTCTCAATGCCCCATAGATCTGCAAGCCCCTCGGCCATTTCAAGACCAATGGCGCCACCTCCAACAATAACCGCATGAGAGACCTCGCCTTTTTCTATGGAACGCTTTATCTCGATGGCCTTGTGCAGACTGGCCACAGAAAAAACCCCTTTCAGATCGCTTCCAGGAATGGACAATGCACGAGGCTGACTCCCGGTTGCAAGCACCAGCTTGTCGTAGGAGAGAGTATATCTCTCACCGAGCTTGAGGTTCTCCACCTCTATGGTCTTAGTCTTTCTGTCGATGGAGAGACAGCGAGTGGATGTGATAGTCTTCACTCCCTTGGCGTTTTCAAAATACCCTTCATCCCTTACCAGATGATAACTGGTGGAACGCAATTCCTTTTCATCGCCTACATCACCCGACACGAAATATGGAATGCCGCAACCGCCGTAAGAGATGAGATCATCCTGATCCAATAAAATTACCTCAGCATCAGGAAGCAGTCTTTTGACACGACAGGCGGTCTTGGGCCCTGCCGCAACCGCACCAACTATAACTACTTTCATGTGACCTCCTTATCTTTGAGAAAAATTAGAAAAATATGCCTCAAAATAAACTCATTTGCCGGCTATTGCCACAAAAAAAACATCAAAGCTCCTTTACCATATGCACAGTATTCAAGACAGCCTGCAAATCCTTGCCCTGCCACGGAACCATCAAACGGCCATCCGGCAGCAGACGCCAATCCTTGTGCCTTGGCAAGGCTGCGAGCAGACCTTTCAGATTTACAGGGCCTTCAGGGCCGTATGTAAAGACCAGCATATCCTGTTCCTTCACTTTGCTTCTATCCAGACGAATGCAATTTATGGCCGCAAGTACTCGCTTGACAGCCATAATCTGCAGCAGAGAAGCCAATTCCTGTGAGTATTCACCAAAACGATCCGTCAATTCCTGCTCAAACTCGCAAACCTCCTCTTCACTCTCTATGCGACTGAGTCTGCGGTACAATCTGAGCCTCTCTTCGATATCAGGACAATATTCTTCAGGAATAAAGGCTGAGACGCCCAGATTAACCTCGGGATCCATAATCTTTTTGACAGGCAGCCCCTTGCTCTCCTGCACAGCCTCTTCCAGTATATTCAGATATAATTCATACCCCACATCGGCGATCTGGCCGGATTGAGACACTCCGAGGATATTGCCTGCACCCCGCATCTGCATATCCTCCATGGCCAGAGTGAAACCACCCCCTGAAGAAATAGCGTCCATCACCGCCTTGATGCGCTTTAACGCACCCTTTTCTGCATGTGCACCCGGCGGCACGAAAAAATATGCATAGGCCTGCTCAGTGGAACGGCCCACTCGGCCTCTAAGCTGGTAAAGCTCGGCCACTCCAAGCAGATCCGCCCTGTCTATAAGAATGGTATTGGCAGCAGGTATATCGATACCTGATTCTATAATAGCAGTGCAGACAAGACAGTCTATCTCTCCGCGCACAAACCGAATCATGACATCTTCCAAATTGAATGCCTCCATTTGCCCATGGGCAACCTCCACCCTTATACCAGGCACAAGACCTCTGACATATTCCGCCAACCGCTCTATACCTTGTATGCGGTTTCGAACAAAAAATATCTGTCCATTGCGTTCCAGTTCCCTTTTGATAGCCTGGGATATGATGGTATCGTCAAATTCGGCCACAAAGGTCTTGACAGGAAGACGGTCCTGAGGCGGAGTCTTGATTATGGACAGGTCCCGCAACCCCAGCAATGAAAGCTGCAGAGTGCGTGGAATAGGCGTGGCGGTCAGAGTCAGACAATCTATATTCTGTTTGAGTTTTTTAAGTTTTTCCTTGTGTTTGACGCCAAAACGATGCTCTTCGTCCACTACCAGCAGCCCCAATGACTTAAACTGCACGTCATTTTGCAGCAATCTGTGCGTTCCGATGACTATGTCGATCTGACCTCCGGCCAGACCAGCCAAGGCCTCTTTCATGTATTTCGAAGACTTGAGCCGATTGAGGGCGGCTATGCGCACAGGAAATTTCTCAAATCTGGCCTTGAAGCTGCGTTCGTGCTGTTCCGCCAGCAGAGTTGTAGGTACGAGCACCGCCACCTGTTTGCCGTCTGTAACAGCCTTGAAGGCGGCACGCATCACCACCTCGGTCTTACCGTAACCAACATCCCCGCAGATCAGCCTGTCCATGGGCCTAAGTCTTTGCATGTCTTTGAGCACATCCTCTATGGCGCCGGCCTGGTCCGGAGTCTCGTCATAGGGAAAGGCTGCCTCGAACTGTCTGTACATGACATCCGGCTTCGAAAAGGCAATACCCTCCTGCACCTGCCGCTTTGCATAAAGCTCCACCAGCTCATGGGCCACCTCGTAAACGGCCTTTTTGATCCTTTTACGCGTGAACTGCCATGCCGCCCCTCCCAGTTTGTCCAAAACAGGCTGTCTGCCCTCAACCCCCACATATCTCTGCACAAGCCCCAGGCGGTCCACCGGCAAATAAAGCCTATCGCCGCCCCTATATTCAATATACAGGAACTCGCCTCGAACACCCTGAATCTCCATTTTAACCAGCCCCTTATAGAGACCCACGCCATAATCCCGGTGCACTATCAGGCTTTCCGGTGTGAGATCAAGGGAGATGACATCGGCCAGTTTCGTTCTTTTAACACTCTTTCGTGCCAGCTTTCTGCCTTTTGCCGAAGACAGGCCTCCGAAGAGCTCATCCTCGGAAATGACGATCAAGTCAGCAGCCGACAGATAAAATCTTCTGGAAGGGCTGCCTACAAAAAAGGATATGGCGCCCACCGGAGGTTCCTGATTCAAGACATCCTCTTTTGAATAAAGCGGGATTTGTGCTGATTCCGGTTCCTGACTCGCATAATGGGCAAGAAGGGACATAAGTCTGTCACGATGACGGCTAGAACGTGCAAAGACAGCCACTCGCTTTTTATCACGAGCCC
This sequence comes from uncultured Desulfobulbaceae bacterium, assembly GCA_964427245.1. Taxonomy (GTDB): domain Bacteria; phylum Desulfobacterota; class Dissulfuribacteria; order Dissulfuribacterales; family DYLC01; genus JAQVIJ01. The sequence continues at coordinate 58,990 of CAYRSX010000011.1, forward strand.
ATTCAGCCAGGGTATTCCAAACCGGCAGCAAAAGATCCTCTCCTGCATGATGGGGAATGATAATAGGCAAATCCGGAGTAATTGTCTGAAATTCGACGGTATGCGCCGATGAATTCACAGGCGCGATATCAGCCTTACTGCCTTGCTGAATATTCACCTCACACTGCGTCTCAAGCCCAATGGCAGAAAAACTCAATCTTGCACAGGTACTTATACGCTCGAGCACAACATTCGGCGGCAAAATCAGATGTGATAATTCCGACAAGACATGATGAACGGCGCGAGCGGACTCATAGGCATATTTTGCAGTATTCCAGAGGGCATATAGACTATCTATAACCTCCTCATAACCGTCCATCAGAAACAGGGTGTTTTCAGGTAGATAATTCAGAAGCGTGCTGTTGCCTTCATAAATGACCGGCAGCAAGGCTTGTGCCCCCTCCCAAAACCGGCGTGCATTCAGAAGTTCCAGCCACTCGGTCAACTGCTTGGCAGGCCAATCCATAATACGGGCCTGTTGAATCATGGTCTCCTGAGCCTTTTTTATCAGTTCTTCCTCGAACAAGAGCTCCGAGCAAGGAAGGATAGTCAACTCCGTCAGGACGTCAGTGGACTTCTGTGTCTCTGGATCAAAATAACGCATCTCTTCCACAAAATCACCAAAGAAATCCAAACGCACTGGGGCAGTGCTGTTACACGGATAAACATCCAAAATACCACCGCGCACACTAAATTGGCCCACAGACTGCACAACTGCGACGGCTTCATATCCCACCTTCAGCAACCAGGATACCAGTGCATTTCGGTCCGTTTCCTCGCCTGCCAGCAGATATTCCACGTTCCTGCTCAAAACGGTTTTAGGCAATGTGGGCTCACAGACGGCCTGCACCGGTGCCACCAGCAGAAACGGATCAGGGCTTACGGTCAGACGATACAATACAGAGATGCGCTGTGCGACCGTTTCAGAAGCTGGAACAATGGGCACAAACGGCAGGTTTTCATGGGAAGGGAATAACAAAACTGGCTGTTCTGTAAAACAGGCAAGGTCCGTGCAAACCCTTTCAGCCTCCTTTGAAGAAGCAGTCAGCCACACCAATGGCCTGCCGATATTCTGAAAGATACGGGCTGCACACCAAGCCGCAGCGGCCTTTTCAATACCTGTGACAGAGACCTTGACAGCTCCATGAGTCCGCAACAGGTCCACTAAAGAATTCAACACACCCTTCACCTTTACATAAAAGCGCCTGCCTGTCATTTCGAATGAAGCGCAGCGACTGAGAAATCTTAAGATTCCTCGCTTCGCTCGGAATGACAGCGCTTCTCAATGGCACTTTTTCTTTCGGCCCTCACCCCGGCCCTCTCCCAGTGGGAGAGGGCCGGGGTGAGGGTAACCCTTGCTCAGAATGACAGCGTATTACGCAGATAAACAAATCTACCCTACAATTTTATTTACTTATTTTTGACATTATAGCCGTTCACCAATTGAGCAGACACGCGAGTCTAACCCTACATTGTTACGGCCTTAACACAGCTGACCATACACCGGATTCATTTTGCAACTCTATCCAGCCACCACTACCGAACATCCCCGGGTTCAGAATGACGGTCCTACCGATTCGATCCACTGATCTGGCCTCATGGATATGACCAGTCAGACAGAAATCAGGCTGCACACGTTCGATAAACTCACGCACCGCCTTGCTGCCTACATGCATGCCGTTTGGAATAAGATCTGCCGCTGTATTATAAGGCGGGGCGTGGGGCACCATGATCTGAATGGAGGCATGGGCAACAGACGTATGCCCTTGGCTTAACAACCGGCCTATTTCCTCCTCTGAAAACTCCGTAGGTGTATTAAAAGGCGTGGGGTTGGAACCTCCTACTCCAAACACACCGATATCATTCAACAAAAAACCTCTTCCGTGCAGGTTGATGCCCAATTCATTTAGGTATGCCATGACAGAGGCATCATCCAGATTGCCTGGCTGGGCATATATATTGGAATTTATACTACGAATAGCGGAGATCACTTGATGTGCTGCCTCTCGATTTCCAAAATTGGTCAAATCCCCTGTCACGATTACCAGATCTGCACTTGCAAACCCTGAAACAGCCTGCAATGCACCATATTCCATATGAATATCGCCAAAAGCTATGATTCTCATACTCACCTCCTGTTTTTCACTACAGGGCGGCTCATGATGCCCTGTTCAACTGAATCATCAAGGGAATGCTATTTACCTTAGGTGCATGAGGCGTGGTCCGGCCAAGTGTCCAATTCTCCACAACCCAGTCATTCTTCAGCCTCTGTCCTATTTTAGCAACCATCCCCTGAACATCTATGATGGGATGACGCTCCATAACCTGCGGCAGGCCATAGGTCAGACTGCATGCCATACACTTGCCTGGCCGCTCCGTCAACCTATACTCCAGTATCAATCTGCCTTTTTCCGGTTCAAACGAGATAAACGATAGGGAGATATCAAATGCCCCCTCCTCTGCGCCGCCGTAAAGGGCATCGAAAAACTGGTCATCCCTACCCCTTGGGAAAAGTTCCTGCAAAAATTCATCCGTAAAAAGCTCTTTCATGACTTATCCTCTCGATGGCACTTTTTATGCTTTGACAAAATAGAATATTCGTGTTTTTAATCGAAAAGGCTGTAACTGGTCAACCCCCAAACAAATAAAGGCGAAACCCTCGAAAAAATAACATCGTATTTCATATGACAACCGCCCATAAAATACAAAAATGTCGAACAAGAAAGAAGAATGTCAAACACAGGCGACTTGGCATGAAATTCATATCTGTGATCATGCTTGCAGTGGGGTTCTTCTTGAACTCCACAATCGGTTCCTTTGCAAATGAACAGCTGCAAGGGCCAAAAGACGCCGGATTGAAACAGCTTCCACCAGCAAATACCCTTACAAAACCTACTGAAAAGGCATCGGAATCAAACAATGAAAAGGCGCCCGTCAAAGGGTCTGAAGACACCTCCTGGCAAAGCATAAAAATAGACAAATCAGCTGAAAATGATACATCAGCAAACAGCAGCTGCCCCTGCGACACTACTGGAGTGCGTTCAAGGCTGATGCGTATGGGGGGAGAGACATCAGAAAACGGCGGCTCAAGCTATGGTGGCAGGGGAATGGGAGGTGGATGTATGGGCAGAGGAAGACGCTGATCCTACCTTATGTTATCCCCATAATCTTACAGTGAGGCCGGCCACATACTCACCTTGAAAACGCGCTCCGGCCAATTCGTTTTCACTGGGCATACGCCTACCGTCCTCGCCTGCTATGGTGGAAGCCCCATAAGGTGAACAACCTGTCACCTCTTTTGAAGTCATCTGCCCAGCAAAGGTATAGGGAAGCCCCGCTATCACCATGCCTTGATGCAGCAGGGTGATGTGAAAGCTCAGAATCGTGGACTCCTGACCACCATGTTGCGTGTTGGAGCTGGTTATTACACTCCCCACCTTGCCCACCAATGCACCCTTTTGCCAAAGTTTACCGGTGGAATCCAGAAACTGACGCATCTGGCCGCACATATTGCCGAAACGAGTAGGAGTTCCAAATATGACGGCATGAGCATCACTCAATTCATTCAGGCTGCAAATAGGTATCACTTCCTGTTCTCTTTGTGACTGAGATCCCCCCATCTTTTCGATGACCTCGACGGGCAAGGTTTCCGGCACTCTGCGAATAACAGCCTCTACACCGGTAACTCGTTGAACACCCTCTGCTGCCGCCTGTATCATACGATATACATGACCATACAGAGAATAATAGACCAGCAAGACTCGCACTGATGAAACACTCATAAGCTATCTCCTTACAATCGCCAATATCTACAGTCTGGAAACTCCTGTCGTTGAAACAACCCCTTGACATCCACCACAACACCGCCGTTTTTACCCTTCGCCTTCAATATATCTCTTATAAAGCCGGAACCAGCCTGTTTGAAAACATTGTGGGCCACGGCGATGATCACTCCATCCTGATTTGTAGGTGGTGTTTCGGCCAACTCTATAGAATACGCCCTTTTTGCCTCATTGCTGTCGGCTACAGGGTCAAAAACCACTGGATTCATGCCATATTCCCGCAATTCATTCAAAATATCCACTACCCTTGTATTTCTTGTATCAGGACAATCCTCTTTGAAAGACAGGCCCAGCACAGCCACTCTGGCGCTGTCCACACGCACTCCGGCTCGAATCAGTTCCTTAACCGTGCATTGAGCCACATAAGTGCCCATAAAATCGTTTATACGCCTGCCAGCCAAAATCACCTCAGGATGATAACCCACCCTTTGGGCACAATGTGTGAGATAATACGGATCCACACCGATACAGTGCCCTCCCACCAATCCAGGTTTAAACGGCAGAAAATTCCATTTGGTCGAGGCCGCCCTTAAAACCTCCTGAGTGTCCAGACCAAGTCTGTGAAAGATAATGGCCAACTCATTCATGAAGGCGATGTTCAGGTCCCGCTGCGCATTCTCGATAACCTTGGCTGCTTCAGCGGTCTTGATTCCCAAGACCGGATAAACACCCGCCGGGACCACAAGAGAGTAAAGACTCTTCAGCCGCTCCAGAGTCTTCTCGTCCTGAGCCGCTACCACCTTTACAATGGTTTGTAATGTATGTTCTTTATCACCTGGATTGATGCGTTCGGGTGAATAGCCCAGATAAAAATCCACGCCGCAACGAAGTGATGAAACCTCTTCTATAACAGGGGCACAGATATCTTCCGTAACACCAGGATAGACTGTGGACTCGTACACCACCACAGTGCCCTTCTGAAGATGCTGGCCGATAATACGTGAAGCTGAAACCAGATGTGATAGGTCGGGCTGCTTGCTGGCGTCGATGGGAGTGGGCACAGCCACGATAATCACAGTGGCCTTGCTCAATTGAGCCGCATCGGCGGTAAAGGTAAGGTGCACGGCACTGGCAAAATCCTGTTGCAATACCTGACCTGTGGTATCCTGACATGTCTTATAACAACGAATCTTTTCTTCCGACAGGTCAAAACCTATAGCCTTGATCTTTTTGCCAAAAGATATGGCAAGAGGAAGGCCAACATATCCCAAACCAACTACGGCGACCGTCTCCTGCCCGTTCATAACTATATCTCAACCCTTACTGTGCCCGGGTAGTTCTATGGCGGAACAACTGCCCGAGCCACAAGAGTGATGTTGCACGTTAGGCATGCCGGAAGGACTGGTTACACGACCTGGAATGCCGTCCGATACAGCCATATTGGAAGCGCTCATGAGTTTGCGCACCTCAGGGCTCTGGCATCGAGTACATTTAATATGCGCAAGCTCATCCTTTTGCATCACCAAAACCTCGAAAACATGGTCACAACTGTTACAACGAAATTCATGTATAGGCATGATACCTCCTTTATTGCTCCTTACAACACGCTGTCATTCCGAGCGAAGCGAGGAATCTTAAGATTTCTCAGTCACTGCGCTCCTTCGAAATGACAGGCAGGCGCTTATGCTTCCCTTATTGCTGTGTGACAGCGACCTTGGGAATCTCTATCTTCAGCCTGTTTTTTTTATAAAATACAAATACCAGCTTCTCCACACCAAAGGCGATGGATGCCAAAAGAATGACGGTTGCCCCTGTAGAGATATTATAAATATACGATAACCAGATACCGCATAGAGTAAAAACCATACTGAAAATACTTGAAAGTAACATCATGCTCCAGATGGAACGACAATATTTCTCAGCCATGTAGGGTGGAATGGAAAAAAGCGCGATAACCAGCAGAAGCCCCACTGCACGCATAGTAATCACCACTGCACAGGTCATAAGCCCTACCAGTAAAAAATGTAAAAAAGTAACCGGCACACCCTTCAGCAAGGCCATTTCCCTGTCATAGGAGAGCAACACAAGCTGATTACTAAACAAAAACAGGGCAACAAGGATAAAAATATTCATTCCAGTCATCAGCCACAGCTCCGAGGAAGGAACCGCAACCATGCTGCCGAAGAGATATGTCATGAGATCCACATTATAGCCAGGAGTCAGATCAAGCAATATAATACCCATGACCATGCCGCCTGACCAGATGGCGCCGATGATGGCGTCGGCCCTGTCCTGTTTTCGAAGAGTGAAAAAGGCCATCAAAAAGGCCATCAAAAGAGAAAAACACAGAATGACCGGAAAGGGTGACAATGCCAAAAAAAAGGCCAGCCCGACCCCTCCATAGGCTGCATGGGCTATGCCGCCGGCGAACATCACCATTCGGTTCACAACAGCGAGACTGCCCATGGAACCACAGGCTATACTGCATAGAATGCCAGCCAGTGCTGCATTACGCATAAAATCAGGCAGCTCTCTAAAAAACGCGGTTATATCAGACACGATTTAACCCATTGCCATTAAAATGCAGGTGTGTCAATAACTCCACAGGGCAGACCTCTTTTGCAGGACATTTCAAAGAAGATAGGACTCCGCTTTTTTCAGGAGAGGCATGGAGATACAGCGTGTGGTTTACACAGGCTATTCGCTTGATTCCTCTGGAAAAAAGATCTAAATCATGGCTTACCATGACAATAGTGGTGGTTTTGTTGATATCGACGAACAGCTCCGTAAATTGCATCTTACCTTTTACATCGATATTGGCCGTGGGTTCATCCAGCAGCAAGACAGCAGGCCTGTTGACCATTGCCCTAGCCAGAAGCGCCCTTTGCACCTGCCCACCGGACAGCTCCTCCATTCTGGCGTTTTTGTAATTCACAAGACCGGTCCACTCTAAAACCTCTTCTGCAGCCTTACGATCATTTTTATCATAACCCTTTACCAAAAATCCGGATTTAATGCGTCCGCTCAAGACCATATCAAAGACTGTAATGGGAAAGGATGTGTTGTATGAAGGCCGTTGCGGCATATAACCGATTTTCAAACGCGCCTTTCCCGGTGACATACCAAGCACGGTCACACTGCCCTCGGACGGAGGCAGAAAACCAAGAATGAGCTTGAGAAGCGTGGTCTTACCCCCTCCATTCGGCCCTACTATAGCCAGAAAATCCCCAGAAGGCACTGTAAGATTGATGTCTGTGAGAATGGAGGTCTGTCCATAAGAAAAACAGACATTCCGAAATTCTATGACCGGTACATCACTTAGCGTTTTCATTCAATGCATGAGCTGCCTCTCTAAGTGTCTTGAACCAATCGTAGGCCAAGGGGTCCAGAGTCACAAGCCTGGCTCCGATGGCCGTTGCGATAACCTCTGCTGATTTTTTGGAAAACTGCGGCTGCACAAAAATGACTCTCAAACCCTGTTTTTGAGCTATTCGAATAAACTTTTGAAGCTGTGCGGGCTTGGGCTCCTTGCCTTCCAGTTCCACAGGCAATTGAATCAGGCCGTATGTCTTTGCAAAATACCCCCACGCAGGGTGAAAAACCATGAATTTTCTTTGACTCTGAGTTGAAGAAACGCTGAAAATCCTGCGCAACTCTGTATCCAGCTCTTTGATCTCAAGAGACAGCTGATCATAATTGGCCTGGTAGTAAAAGGCGTTTTGCGGGTCCTTTCTCATCATGGCATTTAACATATTTTGGGCCATCAAAATCGCATAGGGCGGTGAAAGCCAGACATGCGGATCTTTAAGGCCTGCCTCATGATGGTGGTGCCCATGGCCATGAAACTCATCACCCTCTTCGTGAGTATGGGCGACCATATCCATGAGCTCCATGCCTTCTGTGACATTCACCACCTCCAAACCTGAATACATCGAACGGAACTTCTGCACCCACACACTCTCAAAGGGCACTCGAACAGCGAAATAGAGCTGACATTCACTGAGTCTTCTGAGCTGATCTGGTTTTGGATCATAAACAGCCGGATTGGCACCAGGCGGAATCATCACCTCAACAACGACCTTGTCTCCGCCGATACGTTCTACGAAATACTTCTCCGGCAGAATACTCACGGCTATTTTCAAAGGAGACGCCCAGCACGAATCAGGCAAGAATCCTATCAACAAAACAAATAAAAAAACAAATGGATACATAACATCCTCCATCGTCACCTCTGACAATCAATGCCAATCACACAAAAAGGGCTGCACCGGCATTATAAGCCATGATACAGCCCTTTGAAAGCCCAATTTCATACAGCGAAACGCATAGTACAACGCTTCGCTTTGCGTCAATTGTTTAGAAGAACCAGAGCAGCTCCGCAGCCAATCTCAAAGACGGGTCATTGGAGGATTTACCCTGATCGAAGGTTACACCGCGAGCTATTGCATTCAATGCCTTTGTGATGTCCTCTGCTCCAGAACCGGGGAAAATCACAGCGGCTCCACCCTTGAGAGTGACTTCCTTAAAAATCTGATAGCGAAGCTCGTTGTTCCACTCCACACCCATGAAATTGTCGATCTTGACATTTGCCAGCTTCTGCAGCGCAAAATAGTTTTCCACTGCCTCAGGCTGGTCAAACCACATACCCATTACATTGGTAATATATGTCCACTTCTCGTAACCTACCTTCAGACCACCACCAAACATGACAAAGCCGGGGTTATCCAGGGCTGCTCCGCCATTGATGCCGGCACCCCTTACGCTGCCATAATACATGGGGAATATACTGTAAAGAATCTGACCAAATATGGGATTGCCATCATTAGAAATACCCTGTTCAGTGCCGAAACGGGGGCTAAAACGATCTATGCTGACCGCTGAAGCAAACCCCTTGAGATCATTATCATTGGGATTGTCATCACCCTGTAGATAATATCCACCTACATGCGCCTCAAATTCCTTGAGGCCGACCATCTCTTTGAGATCAACAGCCACATCGGCAAAAATGGCCCAGGCGTCTATGTCTTTGTTAGGCTTTCCAGCCTCACGATAATCGCCAAAAGAATAGACAGCCTCAAACATAGGTTTGAAAATACCGTAAGTCGCCTTACCTTGAAGACCTACGAAGTGATGGTCGATCTCCTTGGTGTTCAAATGGTTAGCATCCAGAAAATAAAAACCCTCCACATGGACATCCTTCATGACATCATAACCAAGCAAGCCATAGTAGAAGGTGCGGTCGGAATCCCGGACATCCGTTGGATAACCGATGGGATTAACTGTATTTCCGCCATAGGCATCCTTGTAGAAGCCAGCCTCTTTTTCGTCCTTCTTCAGGTATCTAACATCCCAATTGAAACCTGCATTTTTACCAACAATTCCGATACCTGGATCGTCATCGCCATAAACCAAACCGCCATAGCCAATATCCACTCCCAGGGCGTCCCAACCAGCCTGCACACGGGAATTAATGGCCTCTACATTAAAAGTTGCCATAAGCCGTTCAATACCAAACTGCTGTGTGTCACGACCAAAGGCAAAGTCGGTACGATCAGCGCTCTTGCGATCCAGCACCGTGTCCGACTCCAGGGCCATATACACATCCCAGTCCTTACCCTTTAAAAAGTTAAAGAATAGACGGTTTTCACCACGGATATAACCGTCTTTTACAGCGCCACCTGCCTCTGTGAGGTGCACACGTGTACTCTCAGCACCGACGCCCAGAGGCCCCATGGCAGCCGCTGCCTTGGCTTCCTGGGCCGCAGTCAGATCCTGACCAAGACCGAAATCCCTGTCCGTTTCAAGAGTAGGCACGATTCTCACCTGAGCACCCATCTTGATCTTGATATCACCCACTGTAGTGACCTCTACAGAACCCGGGCCTGCAATTGCGCTGCTGGCCATACTCACGGCCACCAGCCCCCCAAAAACACCACTTAGTACATGTTTTGCCTTGAACTGCCTGTTTTTTTTCATTTTCCCTCCTGTTTTTTTGTTAATTGCGCCGCTTCCCCTTCCAATTGCAAGCAACGTAATTTATCTCATAAAATAAATCAATCGACTGATTCTATGACATCTGCCTCACAAGAGCACGATTTGCAACAGCCACTCGTTTGACATAGGTATCTCTCACCGCCTGCATATCCTCGATAAACTGCTCCATCTGAGAAAAATTCAGGGCCTGCTGAGAATCACAAAGGGCTGCTTCGGGCTCAGGGTGACACTCCACAAGAATCATGTTGGCACCAGTCACAACCCCTTGAGCCGCTGCATGGAAGATATCAAGAATACCGTCAGGGGCCATGTCTCGTCTGCCCACTGAATGGCTTGGATCAATACAAACCGACAGCCTTGTAAGCCTCTTCACCACCGGCACATGAATGAAATCCACCAGATTTCTATGAGGCGCTCCCAATTGAGTCTTGGCGCCCCTGAGGCAAAAGATAATCTTGTTATTACCCTCGCTGGCGATATACTCGCAGGCGTTCAAGGACTCTTCCAAAGTGAGCCCCATGCCTCTTTTGTAGAGAACAGGAAATTCCTTCTGAGCGCCGACAGCCTTCAGCAATTCAAAATTCTGCGCATTACGCGTGCCTATCTGCAAAATTACACCCGTAGGCCGACCGGCCGCCTCCAGGGTATTGAAGAGTTCTTCTATATGCTGCTCCTTGAGAACCTCCATGGCTATGGCCTTTATGCCATATTTGCCAGCAAGCTCAAAGACCCAAGGCAAACATGCCGCGCCATGGCCTTGAAAATCATAAGGACTTGTGCGGGGTTTATAGGCACCCATTCGGGCTGTAGTGATACCGGCTCCCTGCAAAAACCTAAAAAGCATCTCTGTATATTCAGGCGTATCCACTGCACAGGGCCCTGCAACTATGTGAAAGGAATCCTGATCGAAATGCAGCCCCTGATATATAAAACCTATGGGAGAGATCCCTGCCTCATGACGGCCTATTTGACGATATTTGGTGGAAACGCGAATCACACGCTCCACACCGCGCATCTGCTCCAGGGCATCGATAGGGATATTGTGCGTCTGACCTATGAGATGCACCTCGATAACCGTTCTCGTATCGCCCTGAAACTCCACAGGATTAAGTCTGATACCTGGGAATTTTTCCAAATAAGCGTTGATATTGGCCAGCTCCGGCCCTTCTATACCGCATGTCGGCTTTAAAAATATAATCATGCGTCTCTGACTCCATTTTTTACAAATTTATTCTTTATTTGTTAACATTTCATGCCAACAACGTCAACCCATATCATGATAAAAATAACCGAAAAGCCATCAAATTGCCTTGGCAGAGAGCATAAATCCTGCTATAATATTAAAGCTCTCAAGTATATCTTGAGGGCATTTTTATTTGAGGAGCATATCACAAATGACCAGAACACCCATTACCAAAGAAGGCTACGACCGACTCAAAACAGAACTGGAACAACTGGAAAAAATAGAACGTCCGGCTGTCATTCAGGCAATCGCCGAGGCCAGAGGTCATGGAGACCTGTCAGAAAATGCGGAATACCACGCAGCCAAGGAACGACAGGGACACATAGAAAGCCGTATTCAGCATCTGAACAAGATTATAGCAAACTCAGAGGTAATAGATTGCACCAATCTCACCTGCGACAAAGTCGTCTTCGGCGTTCGCGTGAAACTCCTTAATCTCGACACAGATGAAGAGGTCATATATCAACTCGTAGGCCCGGAAGAGTCCGACATACAGGAAGGCCGTATTTCCACCTCCTCACCCTTGGGCAGGGCATTGATCGGCAAAACAAAGGGCGACGAGATCGAATTCAGAAGCCCCTCAGGTATCAAAAACTATGAATTGATGGATATATTCATCTGATGTCATCGCCACCCCAACCTATCGGCACACACAATACAGGGCATGGCAACAGACGAATCACCTTTTCAACCGTACTACCAAAAAATATCTCATCGATCATACCGCGCCCCATGCTGCCATATCCTCCCATTATAAGCATATCAGCCTGCAACTCACGGGCCTTGATCGCGATCTCCTGAAATGGTCTTCCATAGGATATAATCGTATCCTTTATAACTTCCTGCTTTTTATATGGAATGAGAAATTTCCTTGCTGTTTGCTTTGCCTGATTTACAAGTCGTTCCTTCACCTTTTCAACAGGTTCCTTGATATAATTGGCAATCATATCTGTTTCTCTAGAATCAATCACATGTATAAGGATAATTTCTGCACTCCATGTAGAAGCCATTCTTATGGCATAAGACAATGCTGTAGCGGCACAATCAGAAAAATCAATGGGTACAAGAATCATTGAAATAGCCATTCGTTCATCCTCCATAAGACTGATTATTATCCATTGAACCTGTTCGTGAAAGCCGAATTCAACTTGTAAGTGCAACTTGATGAGTTAGGCATAATGGGAAGTTGTGGTAGTTTTAATGCCCGTTAGACCTGACCGTCAAAGAAGCATTTATGAGACAATACACACAACTTACCCAAGAACAACGTTATCACATTTACGCTTTGAAGAGAACAAGGAATTTTACACAATCACAGATAGCCGAGATGATAAGCGTTCATAAATTAACAATCAGCCGTGAGCTAAAGCGTAATCGAGGCGGTCGCGGATATCGTCCAAAGCAGGCACACGAATTTGCTTTAGCCAGGCGACGTGCACATGCAGTAACACACATAAGCCAGGATATATGGGAGCTTGTAAAAAAAATCCTTTGGTTAGATTTAAGCCCAGAGCAAATTTCTGGTCGTCTGAAAATAGAACGAGGCATATCTATAAGCCATGAGAGTATATATCAGTATATCTATGCCGATAAACAAAACAGTGGCGACCTATACAAACACCTGCGTTGTCAAAAAAAACGCTACGGGAAATACTCGTTACGTGGGCAGATTCCAGACAGGATCGGCATTGAGTTGCGCCCAGCTATAGTGAATGCCAGGTGTCGGATAGGCGACTGGGAGGTTGATACCATCATCGGCAAGGGTCATTGTCAGGCCATAGTTTCACTCACGGAGCGCAGGTCTATGTTTACCCTTTTAGGAAAAGTGCCCCAAAAATCTACTGAACTGGTGACAGACACTATTATCAGACTGCTCATCCCCTTTAAAAAAATGGTCCATACTATAACATCGGACAATGGCAGGGAGTTTACAGACCATAAAACTATCGCAAAGAAATTAAAAGCGGCCTTTTACTTTGCACACCCATACCACGCATGGGAGCGGGGCTTGAACGAAAACATAAATGGCCTGGTCAGGCAGTACTTCCCTAAAGATCATGACTTTAAAACCATAACCGAAGAACAGATAAATTTAATTATCGACCGGCTTAACAACCGACCAAGAAAAGGGCTTGGATTTTTGACACCAAAAGAAGTATTTTATAACATCAAACCTGTTGCACTTATAACTTGAATCCGCGACATAATAAACTGCAACTAAAAATGGGAAACTCGCCGTATGTCAGTGCATAAACTCTTTCTTGAAAGCATCAACCATCAAGGCGGCTTCATCGAATTGTTCCAATACAACGGCATGTCTTATATCACTTAAATATAGCACTGCGTCATCCTGTCTGTGACCTGCCTGATTATTCTGATTGGATTTGGACATATTCAGCACATAACCATCCATCTCCAACAGGGCTTTTTGCAACTGCTTCTCTTGGGCTGTCTTTAGATTCACGGCATCCGTCAAGGCAGCTTCAGCCGCCTCCCTGGCCTTTTTGACAGATGCCATAGCCTTTTTATAATTACGCTCTTTTGCATATTCAATTGCGGTATTCAATGCCTCTTCAGCTGTCTGCATTTTCTCAGGTGCATATTTATCCGCACTCAAATCATGAGCGCTCTGTATGGCCTTTCTGGCCTGTGCATACATTTCACGCCACTGTTGCAATTCCTTGCCTCCTGGCGTTTTTGAAATCAAAAGCTGCCACTTTTCCTGTAATTGTCTTTTAATATCAATAGGTTGTGGAAACGTAAAACCAGTTAGCAAAACAAGTACACTGCACAAACAAAGCACATATGATAATCTGGCGAATCTTGTATAGCGCTTCATTTTTACTGATGAAGATTATTAAAAATGCGTTCCTGCAGCCACTTGGCATCCCACCATTCTATGGGATTGACATAGACTCCATGAATCAGCATACCATAGTGCAGGTGGTCACCGCCTGCCAGACCGGTCATACCAGTCAAGCCTATTACATCACCCTGTTCCACCATATTATTGGCCAATGTCTTGATCTCACTGAGATGAGAATAGAGACTGAACAGACCCATGCCATGATCGATGATAACCGAATTGCCATAAATACCCATATAGCCCGTAAACACTACCCTGCCTCTATTGGCGGCAGGAACAGGGGCGTGCTCCAGTGAAGCCAAATCCACCCCCATATGATTTGTAACATCCACTTCTTTACCCTGATAGATGTAGTGCCTCTCATCCCCGAAGCCAGCCCTGGGCTGCGCATTGGGTAGTCTTAAAAACGCCTTCTGAAACAAAAAAGCCGGCTCACCGTGTGAAGTGACCGCATAAATCTCATCATTGTTTTTTTGTCTAATGTCTTTATTTATCTGCAAAAATACCTCAAGAGAAGTACCTTTTAATTCAGAATAATGGGATGAAAATTCAATAGCCTTACTGGCAATGAAATTGTCGCTCAGGTTGATCACATCCTTTCTGATGGGTTTGTAAGCAATTTTGTTGGGAACATTAAGCTTGCTTGAATTGCCGGCTGTATCCTGCGCCTCCAGTATGATATGAACCGGCGGTCTTGCATCGAAGGGCACTGCGATAAGGGCTGCATAGTTTTTATCGGAACCAGTTTTATAAGCGGGGAAAAACAAATCATTTACCCAGACCCCAGTACGAACAAGAGGTTCATTGGCAGAGTAGGAGACAAGACCAGCTCCTCCGGTATTGATATTATGAAAGATACTTTTGATGGCGATAGACGGTGAAGTGAAATCAATTTTCACATCTTTTTGATACGTGGCCGTGTTGCCCTTGAAGGAATTACGCCATGAATAATCGTGGGCAATCAAAACGAGCTGTGCATCGCCTTCAGTGAAACCATGTTCCATCAACACACCGGTCCAGTTGACTCGCATCCGCTTTATATTCGAGCCGCGCCACCAGGACACGGCGGGGAAGGTCTTGGGTTCGAATGCAATGTTTTTTTTGCCCTGCGTCAAAAAACATGCCATATCCCTTAAACCGCGGCCTTCATCACTGACTTCTGCCTCGATATACACCTGCTTCCCCAATCTATCCTGTACAATTACCGGCGTAATGACTGGCGGCGTGCCTTCTAATGTCAAAAAAGCGATGACGGCGCCGCCCGACAGAATTATGAGCAAAATAGCTATAACAGCATAGACAAAAATTTTCATATCAACTCCACCAAGAGGCAAAATAAAGAGTACCCCCCATGGACACCCGCCTATTGTGTAACATGGCGACTAAATATACCACAGCAGACGGCCCGAGAAGATCAAGAGGATATTTTTTTTGAGCATAACACAAATCTGAGCGAAAAAATCGTTTTGCAACAGACTTAAATAATAATACCGGCTGCCCATGAATATTGCCACAAAAAAACCGCACCTCAAACAAGGTGCGGCATCGGATGTTATCGATCTGAGGAAATATCTCTATTAAAATCGTCAATCATTTGAATCAGTGGAAGACGGTGTAGCCTCTGCAACAACAGGCTTAAGCGGCGCTGACTGTTTTTTAGCCGTCTGTGTACCGACACCAGCCTTCTTTTTCTCAAGAGGTTCTTTCGCAAGCTCAAGTATGGACATGGAAGCCCCATCGCCCTGACGATAACCTGTTTGCAACACTCGACAATAACCACCATTTCTATCAGCGAATGCCTGGGCAATCTCACCAAACAAATTATTGACAGCTTCCTTGCTTTTTATAAAGGCAAGCACCTGTCTTCTCGCATGCACAGTGCCATTTTTAGCAAGAGTCACCATTTGATCCGCTAACCGTCTAGCTTCCTTAGCTTTCGGTAAAGTAGTCAATACTCTTCCATGCTCCATCAATGACGTAATGAGATTACGTAATACCGCCTGACGATGAGCAGTCTTCATACCTAATTTTCGTGTTCGTGTTCTGTGGCGCATATAATGTTACTCCCTTTCAGCCTCTTGTTCATGATTGTTGTCTGCCTTAGGAGAAGTCCAACCTTCTAATTTCATGCCAAGATGTAAATTCATATTATTCAGGATGTCTTTTATTTCTTTCAGAGACTTACGACCAAAATTCTTCGTTTTCAACATCTCTTGTTCCGTTTTCTGCACTAAATCACCAATATAATGAATGTTAGCGCTTTTTAAACAATTCGCGGAACGCACAGAAAACTCAAGCTCCTCTATGGAACGATTCAGGTAATCACTTATCGCTGTGATATCGATGACCGCCTGTTCTTCCTTTGGCTCCTGCAATTCATCAAAACATATAAAGATCGACAACTGCTCTTTCAATATCTTAGCGGCATAACCGAGCGCCTCTTCAGGCGTCACACTGCCATCAGTCCATATCTCCATGATCAGCTTGTCATAATCGGTCATCTGACCAACACGCGCTTGTGAAACAGTATAGTTTACCTTTTGAACTGGCGAAAATATGGAGTCAATCGCAATAGTTCCTATGGGCTGCTCAGGATCCTTATTTCTTTCAGCAGGGACATAGCCTCTTCCCCATTTGGTAACCAGTTCCATCTGTAACTCACCATCAGCAGAAAGCGTAGCGATTTTATGGTCTGGATTCAATATCTCCACATTGCTATTGGGAAGAGCAAGATCTCCTGCATAAATTACACATGGCCCTTTCTTTTTTACTGTCAATGTCTTGGGCTCATCTTGCAATAATTTCAGCCGCACGCCCTTAAGATTAAGAATGATATCAGCTACATCTTCCACGACCCCCGAGAGACTGGAAAATTCATGCAAAATACCGTCGATTCTGACAGAAACAATAGCGGCACCCTGCAAGGAAGAAAGCAAAACCCTTCTCAAGGCATTACCTAATGTAATACCATAACCTCTTTCCAATGGCTCGCATACAAACTTCCCATAGCGGTTCGAACTATCCGAATGTTTTTCCAGTTTTTGAGGGAAAATCAGGTCACGCCAATTTCTATAATTTGGAATCAGTCCATTAGTCATAAAGGGGGTATATCCTGTTACTCCAAATGTTACAGAGTATTATTTTGAGTAGAACTCAACTATAAACTGCTCCTGCACAGGCATAGTGATATCACGTCGCTCAGGCAAGGAAACCACTGAACCCTTCAAACCCTCTCGATCCAACTGCAACCACTCAGGCACACCACGACGCGCCACAGCATCCAACGCCTGTATAATGGGGGCACAAACCTTTTCCTTATTAAAGAGCTCTATGACGTCACCTTTCCTTACCAAAAAAGAAGGGATATCCACACGGCATCTATTCACAGCAAAATGACCGTGTCCCACCAGTTGACGGGCCTGCACCCTTGAATCAGCAAAACCAAGGCGATATATCACGTTATCTAAACGTCTTTCAAGCAAAACCAGCAGGTTAACGCCTGTCATACCTTTCTGTCTATCAGCTGTCTCAAAGTAACGCCTGAACTGCGCCTCCAACAGCCCATAAATCCTGCGTACACGCTGTTTCTCTCTAAGACGAATACCGTAATCAGAAATCTTATGTCTTGTCTGACCATGCTGACCAGGCGCATAAGCAGACCTCTCAAAGGCGCACTTGTCCGAGTAACATCTATCACCCTTCAGGAAAAGCTTCATTCCCTCCCTGCGGCACAATCTACAACGAGCTTCAGTATATCTAGCCAATTTCTTTTATCCTCCAATGAACCAAAAGCCAACGCAAAAAAGAAAATACATTAAACACGTCTTCTCTTTGGTGGTCTGCAACCATTATGTGGTATCGGCGTTATATCTTTAATAACCTTCACGCTCAAACCAGCCATCTGTAACGCCCTCAATGCCGCCTCTCTTCCGGAGCCAGGGCCATTGATGTGGACTTCCACACTCCGCATGCCGTTTTCGGCAGCTTTTTTGGCGGCTGTTTCCGCGGCGATCTGAGCGGCAAAAGGCGTTCCTTTTCTTGAGCCTTTGAAACCCTGTGCGCCGGAACTTGCCCACGATACGGTATTGCCTTGTTTATCCGTAATGGTAACGATGGTATTATTAAAAGTAGCCTGAATATGAGCGACTCCCTCAGGCACATTCTTACGTTCTTTGCGACCCCCACGTTTGGGTGGAGCCATAACAATTACCTCCTATAAAATAAAACTACTTCTTCTTAATAGCGGAACGACCAGGACCTTTACGGGTTCTGGCATTTGTACGAGTACGCTGCCCTCTAACAGGCAATCCCCTACGATGCCTGAGACCGCGATAACATCCAAGATCCATCAATCTTTTGATACTGATGCCAACTTCTCTTCGCAAATCGCCTTCCACTTTATAATCAGCATCTATAATCTGACGCAATGTCTTGATATCATCATCCGTCAAGGCATCCGTTTTCTTATTATAATCCAGAGAAGCCTTGTTCAGAATCTCTTTTGCTGTAGAGCGGCCTATACCATAGATATAGGTCAAAGCCACCTCAAGACGCTTATTTTTTGGCAAATCTACTCCTGCAAGTCTGGCCACAACAACCCCCTTTTCTTAACCCTGACGCTGTTTATGTCTTGGATTGGTGCAAATAACTCTTAATACACCATTACGCCTGATTATGACACATTTTTTACATCTACGTTTTACTGAAGCAGCGACCTTCATAATACACCTCTTTATTTTTTACCTTATTTAGCACGATATACTATGCGACCCTTGGTCAAATCATAGGGTGAAACTTCCACAGTTACCTTATCACCAGGCAAGATTCTGATATAATTCATTCTCATTTTACCAGAAATATGCGCTAAAATTTTATAACCATTTTCCAATTCTACCCTGAACATAGCATTCGGTAAAGTTTCAATAACCTTACCTTCGATTTGAATAGCATCACCCTTCGACATAAATACCTTATTAATCCAACTTGGTTAATAATAAAGGACCATTTTGGGTTATCGCAACAGAATGTTCAAAATGAGCGGATAAAGAACCATCCGCCGTTACAACAGTCCAGCCATCAGACAACATCAAAACATCCGATTTGCCCATGTTAACCATTGGCTCGATTGCCAAAACCATGCCCGGCCTCAAAACAGGCCCTGCACCGCGCACACCATAATTAGGAATCTCCGGTGGTTCGTGTAATGCCTTACCTATACCATGTCCCACAAACTGTTTCACAACACTGAAACCAGCATCCTCCACCACAGTCTGTATGGCGGCCGAGATATCCTTCAGATGCGCACCTGGCATAGCCTCTTGAATACCGGCATTCAACGCTGCGGAGGTAACATTTAAAAGCCTAACAGCAGAGGCATCTCTGCTGTCGTCACCGCCAGCGATTGCGGTTACAGCAGCATCGCCATAATAACCCTCATAAATAACACCCAGATCCATGCTGACAAGGTCACCCAGTTGAATAATTCTCTTGGAAGAAGGGATTCCATGAACTACTTCCTGATTTATACTCACACATAAAGTAGCAGGATAACCCCTGTAACCCTTGAATGCCGGCAAGGCGTTACGCCTCACTATCTCACTATGGGCAATGGCATCAAGTTCAGCCGTAGTGATACCTGGTCTCAAATTTTCTTTTAAGAACTGTAATATCTCAGCCACGATTTGGCCAGCAACATACATCAAGTCTATTTCCCATTTTTCTTTGATCGGGATGACGGATTTTATATGCTTATTCCGTTTCTTCACTAGTCCTTACGCCCTTTTAACTTCACGCCCTTGATAAAACTATCATAATTTCTTGTAATAAGATGTGATTCAAGTTGAGCCATTGTATCCATAGCCACACCAATTACAATCAATAACGCTGTACCGCCGAAATAAAAGGGGACATTGAAATTGGCAATCAAAACACTTGGCAAAACACAAATAGCAGATATATAAACAGCACCTACCAATGTAATGCGAGTCAAAATTCTATCTATCAACTCAGCAGTCTTATGACCTGGTCGTATTCCAGGGATATAACCGCCATGATTTTTTAAATTTTCGGCTATATCGACCGGATTGAAAGTAATTGCAGTATAAAAATAACAAAAGAAGACAATCAATACTACAAATAATAATTCATAAAAAAAACTGCCGGGGCGCAATGCCTGTGCAATCGATTGCATCCACGGAATCTGAATAAAATTGGCAATCGTAGCCGGAAACATAATGATCGAAGATGCAAAAATAGGAGGTATAACGCCAGCAGAATTAATCTTCAATGGCAAATGCGCAGTCTGACCACCATAAACCTTTCTACCCACAACTCGTTTAGCATAATGTATAGGAATACGTCTGTTAGACCGTTCCATAAAACATATAAAGGCTATAACAAAACCCATCATTACCAATAAAAACAAAAGAACAATAGGACTCAGATCACCGGTTTTAACCAAAGAAAAAGTATTGCTGATTGCAGCAGGCATTCTCGCTACTATACCGGCAAAAATAATCAATGAAATACCGTTACCTATCCCTCTTTCCGTTATCTGCTCACCAAGCCACATGATAAACATTGTACCCGACATAAATGTAATGGCAGTCAATAAACGAAAACTCCAGCCTGGATTCAAAACAACAGGGATACCATCAGGCGAAGTCATGCTTTCCAAACCGATAGCCATACCAATAGCCTGGACCAAACTGATTACAACCGTACTATAACGGGTATACTGACTGATTTTCTTACGGCCTGATTCGCCTTCCTTTTTAAGAGCCTCCAGATGCGGCACCGCTACTGTCAAAAGCTGCAAAATAATTGAAGCACTGATATAGGGCATGATGCCAAGAGCAAAAATGGACATATGCTCCAATGCGCCACCGGAAAACATATCGAAGAGCCCGAACAAGGTGCCTTTCGCCTTAGCCAGAAAAGAAGAAAGGGCTTGGGCATTTATACCGGGAGCCGGCACCTGGACACCCATTCTATACACTGCCAGCATAAAAAGGGTAAAGCCTATACGACGACCCAGTTCAGGTGCCTGGGCTAATGCCTGGATTCCTCGTAACACAATAAGTACCTTATTTTGTTATGATATCTATCTGACCACCGGCTGCCTTGATTTTCGTGGCAGCCGTATCACTTATAGCATCGGCTTTAATTGTAATCGCTCGGTTTATCTCGCCATCTCCAAGAATTTTCAATAGATCGAAACGTTTCTTGATCAATCCATGTTTTTTCAATATCGCAAGATCAATGACACTATCGAACTGAAAATCATTCAACTGTGTCAGATTTACCACCCCATAGGTTTTATGCGAGGAATTTTTGAAACCCCTTTTGGGCAATTTTCTATATAGAGGCATCTGGCCGCCTTCGAAACCCGGCTCTATATTGCCACCCGTTCTAGCCTTTTGCCCCTTTGAACCGCGGCACGCGGTTTTACCATGACCTGAGCCACTACCTCTGCCAACACGTTTTTTATTTCTACGAGCACCTTCTTGCGGCGCCAAATCATTCAATGTCAACATCTAAATTACACCTCATTTTTAAGAAACTTCGCATTAGCTACGGACATATTCAGGGACTTAATTCCCTCAAAGGTCGCATATACAATATTGTGAGGATTATTTGTCCCCAAACTTTTGGTCAATACGTCATGTACGCCGGCAGCTTCCATAATTGCACGCACAACAGCACCAGCGATAACTCCGGTTCCAGGTGAAGCCGGCTTTAATACCACCTTCCCTGCACCAAAATGACCTAGCACGTCATGTGCTATGGTCTTACCCTGCATCGGAAGCGCCACCATATTTTTTTTGGCCTTTTCGACAGCCTTACGCAATGCATCGGGTACCTCCCGAGCCTTGCCAAGAGCATAACCGACACGGCCCTCGCCGTCACCAACTATTGCCAATGCACTGAATCCGAATCGCCTGCCACCTTTAACCACTTTTGCCACTCTATTGATGGAAACGATCTTTTCGATATAATTTTCTTGTGCAGATTGTTCCTGCATCATTTTCCTCCGCCAGTATCTTGTTAGAACTCTAATCCTGCTTCACGTGCAGAATCAGCCAATGCCTTGACACGGCCATGATATATATAGCCCCCTCTATCAAAAGCGATGCGAGTTATACCATTAGCTTTAGCTTTTTGCGCAACCAACTTCCCAACCAATTGAGCAACAGCAATCTTACCTTCGACATCCTTAAGCTGATCTTGCAATTCCTTACTCAAGGATGATGCAGAAATAAGAGTCATATGCTTGGTATCATCAATAATCTGAGCATAGATATGCTTTGAACTTTTAAATACCGCCAAACGAGGTCTGTCAGAAGTACCCGATAATTTCTTGCGGATTCTGACCTTTCTTCTTATTCGAGCTAATACCTTATCACCACTTTTCATGACCGCTCCAATCAATTAAACTATTTTTTCTTTGTAGCAGCCTTACCTGCTTTACGAATAATAATTTCATTTTCATACTGAATACCTTTACCTTTGTATGGCTCAGGTGGTCTAAAGGCTTTTATCTTTGCAGCAATTAAGCCCAGCAATTCCTTGTCAGCACTCTCCAAAATTATCGTAATGCCTTTCTGTTTATCAATCTTTGCATCTACGCCTTTTGGTAAGGTAAACTCAATCGGATGTGAATAGCCTAAATTCAGGACCAACTGATTACTTTTTTCATCCACCTTATAGCCCACACCTGTAACTGTAAGTCTTTTCTGAAAACCCTTAGTAACACCCACAACCATATTATCCACTAAAGTTCTCATTAACCCGTGTATAGAACGACTTTCTCGAGAATCATCCTTGCGACTGACTACAAGCTGACCATCAGTAATTTCTATAGAGGCAAGCGGATGCAGTTCTCTGGACAATACCCCCTTTGGACCAGAAACGGTAATGGAACGGCCATCACAATTAACCTTGGCGCCCGTTGGTATTACAATAGGCTTTTTCCCTATTCTTGACATATCAGTACCCTCATTACCAAATTGAACAGATTAATTCGCCGCCGAGCTTGTTTTCTCTTGCCTGCCTATCAGTCAATAATCCCTTAGAAGTAGAAACTATCACCATGCCTGCGCCGCCTTTGATGCTTGGGATTTTATCATAAGAAGCATAAACTCGCCTGCCCGGCTTGCTTAAACGTTTTACACCAAGGAGCATTGGATATTTATTGTTATATTTTAAAACAATTTTCAATACATCAAAACCTTTATCCCGGATAATACGATAGCTATCAATATATCCTTTTTGCTTTAATAACTCTACAATAGCAACTTTTATTTTGGATGCAGATATTTCTATCTTATCATGCTTTGCAAACGCTGCATTTCTTAATCTTGTCAACATATCTGCTATAGGATCTGTCATAGACATAACACAATCAACTCCTCTTTTTTTTAAAAAAGCCTTAAAAACTACCAGCTGGATTTCGTAACACCAGGTATCAGACCAGAAGATGCCATATTCCTGAAACAAATTCTACAAATACCATATTTCCGTAAAAATGCCCTTGGTCTACCACAAAGAGGACATCTGTTGTGCTGTCTTACAGTAAACTTAGGCTTCCGCGAGGCTTTAATCAACATTGCTTTTCTTGACAAGTCTTCCTCCCAATCTATAAATTATTTTCTAAATGGAACATTCAAGCTCGTCAATAAATAACGGGCTTCTTCGTCATTTTTTGCAGTAGTTACAATAGTTATATTCATACCCTTAATCCTGTCTATTTTGTCATAATTGATTTCAGGGAAAATAATCTGTTCCTTCAAACCAAAGGTATAATTACCATGCCCATCGAAGCCGCGTGGCGACAACCCTCTGAAATCCCTGATTCTTGGAATAGCAATATGTATCAATTTCGTAAGAAAATCATACATTCTTTCCTTACGCAAAGTCACGGAACAACCTATGGGCAAACCTACGCGTATTTTAAAAGCAGCAATAGATTTCTTAGCCTTTCTTATAACCGGTTTCTGGCCTGAGATAGCAGTCAACTCGTCCACAGCCGATTCAATAATCTTAGGGTTCTGGACAGCCTCTCCCAATCCCATATTAATGACAACCTTTTCAAGTTTCGGCACCTGCAAGATATTTTTATACTTGAAATGCGCCATTAATTCCGGAACTGTTTTGTCTTTATATACTTGATACAATAAACTCATAAGAAATAATCTCCACAATTACTTTACGACAGGAATAACGTCACCACATTTTTTGCAAATACGCACCTTTTTACCATCCTCTAAAATCTTCATAGCAACACGAGCAGGCTCACTACATTTAGGACATATCAACATTAAATTCGACAAATGAATAAATGCCTCCTGCTCTACAATGCCACCTTGACTTTTAGGATTAGGTTTCACATGACGCTTGATCATATTAACACCTTCTACTTTAGCCTTATTTTTATCGACTAAAATAGTTAGGATTTTACCACTCTTATTCTTATCCTTGCCTGCAATCACCAACACTTTATCATTTTTATGCAATTTCGTCTTAAAGGTTTTCATGGACAAGACCCCAACTATATAACTTCAGGTGCTAACGAAACAATTTTCATGAATCTTTTTGCCCTCAGCTCCCTGGCTACAGGCCCAAAAATACGAGTGCCTACAGGTTCACCATATTGATTGACAATGACAGCGGCATTATCGTCAAAACGAATCAAGGAACCATCCGGACGGCTCACTTCTTTTTTAGTTCTCACCACAACAGCCTTAGCCACATCACCCTTTTTTACCTTGGAATTTGGCAGAGCCTCTTTGATAGCAACAACAATCATATCACCAATATAGGCATAGCGTCGTCTTGTACCACCTAACACCCTTATACAACTTACAATTTTTGCACCTGAATTATCTGCAACATTCAAGACTGTCTCTTGCTGTATCATATCAATCCCTCACTCACTATATCGCCTTTTCCAATATATCCTTAACTATCCAACGTTTATGCTTACTGATAGGACGGCTCTCTTCTATCAATATGGTATCTCCGAGACCACAGCTACCATCAGGATCATGCGCCATATATTTTTTGTGTTTTGAAATATATTTTCCATAAATAGGATGCTTTAATCTGCGATTTACTGTAACAACAACAGTTTTATTCATTTTATTGCTACTAACAACACCGATTAAAGTTTTCTTTGCATTCTGTTGTTCATCCATATTATTGTCCTTGATTGCCCATTCTTGCTGTGATTAGTGTTTTAAGACGCGCGATATCCCTTCTGACAACCTTTATACGCATAGTATTTTCCAACTGATGAGTTGCATGCTGAAATCGTAAATTAAAAAGTTCATGACGATATTCCGTCTCTTTTTTCATCAGATCCGCAAGATCCAACTCGCTCCAATCGTTCTTTTTCTTCATGCCATCTCACCTCTTGTAACAAACTTGGTAGCTATAGGCAATTTGTATGATGCAAGACGGAATGCCTCTCTTGCAGAAGCCTCATCAACCCCTTCCATTTCATATAAAATTCTCCCTGGCTTTACTGGAGCCATCCAGTACTCAACGGCCCCCTTACCACTACCCATTCTCGTTTCAGCAGGCTTCTTGGTAACTGGCTTATCAGGGAAAATACGAATCCATATCTTACCGCTACGCTTCATGTAACGGCTGATAGCTATTCTTGCTGCTTCGATTTGCTGAGATGTAATCTTACCATTTTCAAGGGCCTTCAAGCCAAAATCACCGAAAGCGAGCGTTGAACCACGAAATGCCAATCCTTTTATTCTGCCTTTATGTTGTTTTCTATATTTTACTTTTTTAGGGCTTAACATATCATTATCCTTAAAAACTCTTTTTTTATTAGCTATAGGTTAATTATACATACCGGATTCAGGTCCAGGTAAAACTTCTCCCTTAAAAATCCAAACCTTTATGCCTATAGTCCCATAAGTGGTGTGGGCTTCCGCCAAACCATAATCTATATCGGCACGCAGGGTATGAAGCGGCACTCTACCTTCCAGATACCACTCTCGTCTGGCCAATTCGGCACCGCCCAAACGACCGGCACAGGCTATTCTTACACCTTGAGCGCCAAATTTCATAGCCATGCTGACAGCCTTCTTCATCGCCCTTCTAAAGGACACTCTTCTTAAAAGTTGGCCCGCTATATTCTCTGCAACCAATTTTGCATCGATCTCAGGACGCCTTACCTCAACAATATCAATAGCTACAGGTCTCTTGATGAGTTTTTCAATGTCTTTTTTAAGAGTTTCGATCTCAGAGCCCTTTTTGCCTATGATAATTCCAGGACGAGCAGTATGTATTTTTACCATCAATCGCTGAGCGGCACGTTCTATCTCTATGCGTGAAACACCAGCATGCTTTAGTCTGTTAAATAGATATGAACGAAGCTTATTATCTTCCACAAGCAAGACAGGATATTCTTTTTGCGCAAACCATTTAGAGTCCCAGCTTCTTGTGATCTTCACACGCAAACCAATTGGATTAACCTTCTGTCCCAAACTGTCCTCCTACTTTATTATGCTTCATCCAGAATAATAGTAATATGTGAATATCTATGCAAAATTCTATAAGCACGCCCTTGCGCCCTTGGCTGTATCCTCTTTAACTGAGGACCTTTATCTATGGCGATCTTCTTTACATAGAGGTTATCTATGTCGATGCTTGGATTCTGATCTGCATTGGCTATAGCAGATTCCAAGACCTTTTTAATAAGCCCTGCGCCTTTTTTAGGCATTAAATTTAAAATATGGACAGCATCACCAGCTTTCTTACTTCTGATGGCATCGGCTACCAACCGCGCCTTCTGCGGTGAAATTCTGATATATTTAGCAATAGCACGTGCTTGCATGGTTTATATCTCCGTTTTATTTCTTCTGCACTTTTGTCTTTCTATCACCAGAGTGCATTGTAAAGGTTCGCGTTGGAGCGAACTCACCTAATTTATGCCCAACCATATTCTCAGTGACAAAGACAGGTATGAACTTGCGCCCGTTGTGTACCGCAAAGGTAAGACCCACCATTTCCGGCAGTATCGTAGAACGCCTTGACCAGGTTTTTAAAACCTTCCTGTCCTTTGACTGCACAGCCATTTCAACCTTTTTCATCAGATGGTCATCTACAAAAGGACCTTTTTTAATAGATCTTGGCATTGCTCTTCCCTATATAAAGATTATTTTTTCCTTGCTTTGATAATAAATCTGTCACTGGTCTTGTTTTTACGTGTCTTATAACCTTTGGTCGGCCAACCCCAGGGACTGCAAGGATGCCTACCACCAGAAGAACGACCCTCACCACCACCCATCGGATGATCTACTGGATTCATGGCCACACCCCTGACCGACGGACGTATACCCATCCACCGACTTCTACCGGCCTTACCGAGCGAGATATTCTCATGATCCAAATTACCGACTTGCCCTACTGTGGCCTTGCATCGAGCCAAAAACAATCTCACTTCACCGCTCGGCAGACGCAATTGCACGTAATCGCCTTCCTTGGCCATCAACTGTGCAGCAGTGCCGGCACTTCGAACGATCTGGCCGCCCTTACCCGGCCTCATCTCTACATTGTGCACCAATGTGCCCAAGGGCATATTCCTTAACTCCATGCAGTTACCAGGCCTGATATCAGCTGCAACATCAGAAACAACAGCATCACCAACACCCAAACCATGCGGAGCTATAATATAACCCTTTTCTCCATCCATATATTGAAGCAAAGCGATTCTCGCACTTCTATTGGGATCGTATTCAATGGCTGATACTTTAGCTGGAATACCAAGTTTATTCCGCTTGAAATCTATAATGCGATAAAAAAGCTTCGACCCCCCTCCCCTGTGTCGCGCCGTTACACGGCCATAATTATTTCTGCCGCCGGTCTTCTTGAGAGGCTCGATCAGACTTTTTTCCGGTTTATTCTTGGTAATATCTTTATTATCCAAAACAGTCATAAACCGTCTGCTTTTAGTCGTTGGCTTAAAAGTCTTAATAGGCATCAAAATACCCCTGAAAAGAAATCGATAGCATCTTCAGGCCGCAATCTTACTATGGCCTTTTTAACATCGGGTCTTTTACCAATAAAACGCCCCATTCTTTTGGGCTTACCGGTAATCTTCAATGTATTAACCGAAATAACTTTAACTTTAAACATTTTCTCTACAGCTTCTTTGATTTCGATCTTATTAGCTGTTTTATCGACACCCACCACAATCTGATTGGCTATTTCTTTATGAAAGGTAGCCTTCTCAGTAATATGTGGCGCCTTGATAACAGAATATATATCTCTCATATCACCAACCTCTGCTGTATCTGTTCAACGGCACCCTCTTTCAAAAGGAGATACTTATACCTCAAAACATCATACACATTCAATGCGGATGAGAGCAATACCTTAACATCCGGGATATTTCTCACTGACAATTCTACATTTTTATCCTCAGCATCCAAAACAATCAGGGCCTTGTCAGCATCAAAACGCTTTAAAAACTGCACCATCTCTTTTGTCCTGATTCCGGATAACTCAAAATCCCTGATAACCATAAGGGCATCAGCCTTATATTTGGAAGCCAGGGCCATGCGCAACCCCAATTTACGAACTTTCTTGGGGATATTATAAGAATAATCCCTGGGCTTGGGGCCGAATACAGAACCGCCTCGGCGCCATACAGGAGATGTGTTGCTGCCAGCCCTTGCATTGCCGGTACCCTTCTGCCTCCATGGCTTTTTGCCGCCACCGCTTACCTCATCCCGTCTTTTTGTAGAGGCGTTGCCAGACCGTCTTTTAGCAAGTTGCCAAGTTACTACATCATATAGAATTGCAGTGTTCGGCTCAAGCGACACAATAGCATCACTCAATTCACACTCTGCAATCTTTTCTTTTTTTGCATTATATACAGGTAGAATCGCCATTTTTGCCTTTCTCCTACTTACAATTCACATAAACCAACTGATTAACGGCGCCCGGCACACTACCTTTGACAAAAAGCAAATTCTCTTCCGGCCTGACATCCATTACCAATGAATTCTTGACGGTCTTCCTATCTCCACCCATTCTGCCAGGCATCCTCTTGCCTTTTATAACATGCGCAGGAAATGTATTTTGACCGGTCGAACCCATCTCTCTATGATGCTTGGAACCATGCCCCATACTTCCACGACGGAAATTGTGTCTTTTTACCGTACCCTGGAACCCCTTACCCTTTGAATAACCAACAATATCAACAAGCTGCTTGATCTCAATATCATTCAATGTGACAACCTGCCCTGGATGAAAGGCTGCTATGTCATCTACCCTAAACTCTGCAAGATGATAAAACCCATGAGAAACTCCGGCCTTTTTGACATGGCCTTGCTCCGGAAGTGTAAGCTTGCGCAAAGGCTTCTCCAAATATCCAAGCTGTACAGCATTATAACCATCATTTTCAAGGGTTTTAGTCTGTAATACAGTACAAGGCCCCACCTCCAATACCGTGACAGCCACTGCCTGCCCGGTAGGAGTAAATGTTTTCATCATACCTTTTTTTCTACCCAGAATACCCCTGAGCGGCAACATAGTCATTTCCTCACCTTTTAAAATAAAACTAATCTATTTTGATTTCCACATCAACACCAGCGGAAAGCTCAAGCTTACCAAGTGCATCCATGGTTTGCTGAGTTGGCTCAAGAATATCAACCAACCTCTTATGGGTACGTAACTCAAACTGTTCCCTTGATTTCTTATCTATATGAGGAGAACGCTGAACAGTAACCTTATTAATATTTGTAGGAAGCGGAATAGGTCCAACTACTCTTGCACCAGTCCGTCTCGCAGTATCTACTATCTCATGAACAGACTTGTCAAGCTGTTTATGATCATACCCTCTTAGCCTAATTCTAATTCTCTCTGTATTCAACATATCGCCAACACTTTACTCTATAATTTGACTTACTACGCCAGCGCCAACAGTACGGCCACCCTCACGAATAGCAAAACGAAGACCTTCCTCCATGGCAATAGGCTGAATCAATGCCACTTCAAGAGAGACATTGTCTCCAGGCATCACCATCTCA
>CAYRSX010000012.1:0-60761 GCA_964427245.1 uncultured Desulfobulbaceae bacterium
GAATATTATTGAGCGGCTGAATAAGGAATTCAAGAGAAGAACGAAGTCTATGGAAATAGTAGCTGGGGAGAATGCCTGTTACAGGCTTTTGGCATTTATATCGTTAAAGATGGAGTTGAGCTGGCGCTCAAATCCGATAGGAAAAGTGCGGCCCAATTTGCCCCTTTATCAAATTTACACAAAATAGTTGACAGTACCGGGTTAACAGCCTATTAGAAAACTCCATTATGGGCCCTGCGACGTTGCGCAAAATAACCTACAAAAAACAAGGGCAGGCCAAAGGCCTGCCTGTTATCGTATTATCGTAAGAGAAATACAATGGCGTAGGTACAATTCAATGACAGGCCTTTGGTGCTTCACTTTGCTCGCAATGACAACCGCATCATCACCTGTCATTTCGAATGAAGCGCAGGTACGGGCACGGCATGCCGTGCCCCAACAAATCTTAAGATTCCTCGCTTTGCTCGGAATGACAAGCCTTGCCGCTTTTTTCGATTATCTCACACCCTTTTCCGCCAAAAAAGGCCCATATTTCTTATCGGTAATACAGATGTGGTTCTGTAACCAGTTCTTGAGGAAATTCAGCAGTTCAAAATCCACTGTGGCATGACCCTTATCAAACTTTTCTTTGAAGGCCACGACCTTCTGAACCAGGTCTTTATGAATGGCCTTGTGAACATCGGTTTCAGGATAGCCATATTTATCAAAGAAGTCTTCTTCAGTCTTAAAATGAAAGACCGTGTATTCCGCCAATTCATTTAACACCTTGGCAGCGACATCTCTTCCGATACCCTGCTTTACGCCATTGTGAATAGTATTCACCATGGCTACCAACTTCTTGTGCTGTTCATCGATGGATGGAATCCCCACGCTTAAATTAGGCCCCCACGGCATGAATTCAGCGAATGAGGCAGGCTGCGCATGTGAATGCCTCTCTGATCGTGATACCGTTGAAGATGGACGATTAGTCATAGTTATGCCTAATTTATTGGGCGCCTTTTTAAATACAAGGCCATCGGCGCTGATAGAAGCCCTTTCTTCATCTTCCTGCAGGTTCATCAAGGAATATAGAAATGCTATGGTCTGTTCAAAATACGGCTGTATCTCGTTCACAAAATAGTCCTGAGCGCGGCCCATGTCACCTAAAACGAGGATACGCTGAAGTTCCACGACATTTTGATGCATGGCATCATGCACAAGCTTCAATTTTCCAATAAGATCCTTGATACGAGAGGATGTAGGGAAATAAGAGTCCAGAAACAGTCCCAGGCCGCATTTATGAGGGTCTGTCTCCACTTCAAATGACTTGTCTTGAATCAGGCCTGCAATGACCTTGTTCCGCCACTGCATGTGCTGATAGATGATCCTCTTTACACGAACGCTGTTGGACCCAGTTGTAATCAATGATGACAGTATGCTCGGTTCCACTTTGATCTGCGACAGCAAGGTAACAATCTCTGTTGCGATAATGTTCATACCGTAGACATTGGCTTCGATCTTCTGACGCATTGCTGAGAAAAGAGAGGCCTGCTTAAGTAAAACTTGCGATTTCTCCATTACGCTTCTGACGCCATCTGCAGCCTTTTCAATGTTATGTGTAATCTCTGAGACCGTGGCGGTCTGTTCCTCTGTGGCACTGGCAATGGTATTGGCTAGGTCGTTCACCTCGCTTACCGCCTGTGTGATACGCTCTACTGATTCCACAGCATGTTGAGTATCGGACTGTATGGTGGTGATCATGCGCGTGATCTCATCCGTAGCGCCGGATGTCTGTTTGGCCAATTCCTTTACCTCATTGGCCACCACGGCAAACCCCTTACCTGCCTCACCTGCACGAGCCGCCTCTATGGTGGCGTTCAAGGCCAAAAGATTGGTCTGCGAGGCTATGTTATTGATCACTCGAATGATATCGCCTATTTTTTCAGAACTGACAGCCAGACTCTGTATGGCTGTCTGGGCTTCTGAGATTTGAGTTTGTGCATCATTGGCCTTCTGGGCGGTGATTGCCACGCTGTGAGCGATCTCGTTGGTGGCGGTGAACATGTCCTTGGTGGCCTGAGCGATTGTTTCCAGATTACGAGAGGATGTCTGGGCTGACTCATCTAACATATGGGAAATGGACATGATCTCATTTGCATATTGAATGATCTCATTTTTGTTTTTCTCTAAGTTGGATGCCACTCCCTCCACCACTGTATGCTGGGTATTCATAGTATTGCACTGTTCAATCATGGTAACGGACAAGGCATTAAATGCCATTGCAAGACGCTGCACCTCTTTGGGCCCTTCTACAGGCAGACAGGTCTCAAAGCTTCCTCGTCCTGCCTCTTGAATGGTGTTCACCGTCCTTTCAAGAAAGGCTATCATGAAGTGTCTCACAAAAAAAATGACCAAAACGATGAAACAAATGCCGCTTGCAAGGGTTACATATTGAAAGTACTTGGCGTACTGGTCTTTTTTTAGGGAAGATGTCTCAAATGCCTTGGTCACCACATCCGCCTGTTTCAAAAGGATACCGTTGGTCTCATTGATGGCGGAAACAGCCTTTTTGACATCGTCTCCATCGTGTTTCCCATTTAAAACAACAGATATATGAGCATAAAACGGTTTCCACAACCCTTCTAATTTATTCAGCTCACTTACCAGCTCATTATCCGTAACAGGAGACAATCCCAGTTCCTGATTGCCGTTTTTGAGCCCTTTCAGGGATTTATCAAAGAGTTGCGAGGCATCTTTAAGCTCGTTTATATATGAACTATCGCCTGTCAGGACATAGGCGTTAACGGCCTTGGTCATTTTCTGAGACAGCATACGCTCTCTGCCGGCTATGTTTATGGCCACCAAATCCGAACCATGGAGATAAATGAGGAAGAAATTGAGGGAAACTGTGACGATAGTGGCCACGAACATGATAGCCACCAAGGCAGGTACCAAAAAGAAAATGGAATAAAAACGTCTGAACACGCTTACCTCTCCTTATAACAATTTAGTGTCAAATTTATTTCTAACATATGTTACACCATTTTGCAAGACATATTTGACTCCCTTAATTCAACATCTAAATGACGCACAACAGCTTGTCATTGCACGAAGCGAAACACACCCACTTCATTTTTTTATTCAAAATCACCGCGTGTTAACTATGGGCCACTTGGGGATTGCAAGAAGAACCCTTTAACAACTCCTCCAGATGTGCTGTCTTTTTCTCTAACTCCCAGGTTTTATTGCGCGATTCATTTATTTCCTCGCTCAATGTATAATCTCCCTATCACTGATGCGCTCCGCCTGCACTACAGCCCATACAGAAGAAAAAGAAAACAGCAAATGAAAACAAAGGACTACGAAGCATATCACTAAATGTTTCATGACACATCCTCCATATTACACCGAAAAATAGACATAGAAAATTATCATTGCGAGCAAAGCGAAGCAATCTCGTCTTTTGTAATGAAATTGCCAGGAACTCTTTAAGTTCTCGCAATGACATTTGCCAAATTTTTATTTTGTTACAGCCTAAAATCAGGCGCACTTTTCCTTTTGACACTCTGAATTCAATGGATACTGCACAGGATAGATATTGGGGTCCAGCACCACCTGCATGCCCAATCTTTTTTCCATATTTATGACCACAGGGCCCAGCAGATTAGCAGTAATACATTTGGGATTGTTACGCGGAATGGTTACAATAAGCAATGTCTCAGCCTGCTTAGAGTCGGTCAGTTCAAGTTCCTCCTGAACATCATCAGGAATATCAAATGAATAATCAGCAAGACATACAGAAGGCGTAATGGCTACAAAGGCCAGCTCCGGCATCTCAAGGCTCTGTAACCAGAAAAACGGCGAATCAGGCCTGTGTGGAACCAGCAGATAACGCTTCTGTTCCGGGAAACCAAGGATACCACGTTTAAATAAAATAATGTCTTCCTCATTGACATCAAGTATACCAAAGCGCATTGTTTCAAGTTTCATTATCCTTTCTCCTTTATCTGAACAACGGTATCCAGTTCCTGTATATTCGCAGGGACATCGGCTGCCAGCCTGTTTTGTTCCTGAATACGAACATATATCTCATTTCGAAGAATAGATATGCCAGGCGGAGCAGTTATGCCCAGCTTCACCTGATTGTTCCGAATCTCCAGGACCTTGATCTCAATATCATCGCCGATGCAAATCTTTTCCTCAACCTTTCTTGTAAGTATCAGCATGAAAGCCTCCCTGCTTTCATTATCTTCTTATTTCAGATAATCCGCAAGACTCAATCCCATTACCTTAGAGGCGGCACCAAGGGCGGCCTGATAACTGATCTGTTTTGTCTGTAGTTCTGTGACGGCCTTGACCATGTCGATTTCTTCTATATCGGAGAGTCTTTCCTTGTTGGTAAGAGACAATGTGCCGGCTATATCCGTCTTGTTCGTGAGGGTGTTGTCCTGAGCGCCTATCTGCGAGATCAGGGAGTTGACCTTTTCTATGGTGGTATCTATGTCGCTCAGCGCGACCTCCAGATCCCCTCGGCTGTTGGCATTCAGGCCGTCCTGAAGCAATTTCAGTCCATCAAAGACCCCTGTCGCCATAAAAGCGCTATGTCCATCGATATTGATTTTCTGTGTAACGCCGTCTGCAACCGTAATCTTCAGATCGTCATGGTTGCCGTTGTATTCCACTGTGCCGTCCTTGTGCAACATGAAGGGCGTCACACCTGCCGAATAATCCGTGGTGCGTGAACCTGCCATAATGTATCTACCGCCTAATTTGGTGTTGCCCAGAGTCACCAACTCTTCCGTTATGGTCTTTATTTCCGCTGCGATAGCCTTTCTGCTTTCGGCGCTCTGGCTGTCGTTGATGGCCTGAACAGCCAAAGATTTGGCACGCATGAGCCGATCCTGCACTTGAGTTAGAGTAGTTTCCGTGGCAGTGGTCCATGCTTTGCCATAAGTGATGTTGCGCTGATACTGGTCTGTGTCTGAAATGGCATTACGAATGGCCTGAGCATGAGTCATGGCCACGGGCTCATCCGACGGCAGTCTGTATATCTTACCTGAAGATATGGCGGAATTAGTATTGTCCAAACCCTCAGTCAATCTATTCAGATCAGTATTGATTCTGCTGTAAATGCTGTTCATGGTGATTCTCATGTGAATTCACCCCCTCTTATTTAGTTTCCAATATGGTAATGAACATCTCGTCAGCCATCTTTATGAGCTTGGCTGCCGCTGTATATGCCTGCTGAAAACGAATCAGATTGGCCATTTCCTCGTCGAGAGACACACCTGATACAGAATCTCGGCGCTGTTGCAGCTCGTCCACCTGCGCTCTGCTGAAGTCATAATCCTGTTGAAAACCCCGAGACTGAATACCTATGGTTCCCACTATTCCATGGTACGCCTCGTTCAGAGTCGCATCATTCAGATTAGATATGGAGCGCTTAGAAAGATCACGCATTGTCAGTGCATTTAGATTGTTGGCCCTGGCCAAAATGCCGCCAGGTGGAGTCAAAAGCCCTGTCTTAGCAAGAAAACCTTGAATCCCAGGGGCGTCAGTGGTGTCATCCGCTAAAACAAATTTGCCTGCCTGACCTTCTGTTTCTATATGCAATCTGCCATCAGGTTCCACCCATGATTTGATGTCATTTAAGGCATTTAACCGGTCAGCAATATCTGAAAGGCTGTCATATTGTGGATTGACCTCAATGTTATGCACACCCATAAACTGGCCCTTGTTGTCATAGAGATAGATATTGAAGCTTCCAGGGTTCATGTCGGCCTTTATGTTATTCAACGGTTCAACCATTCTGTCGTTCTTAAATGCCCCCTGTAACTCGGGCTGCGCCATATTGATGCCAAGGGCGCTTAAAATACCGCTGGTATCCTCGGAAAGGCTCATGGTCTGCCCTGGGGCCGTGTTGCCCAATGACAGGAAATATTGCGTCTGTCCCTGAATGGTCACAGAGGACAAGGAGGCGTTTACACCTGAAACAGCGTTCAATGCAGTGATCAGGTCGTTCAGGCTGGTGCTGTTTGCATCAAATGCGATCTCCTGAGAACTGATATTGTTGCCATCGGCATTGAAGTGATTCACTACAAAGGAACCTGATTTAAGCCCCTGGAACATGGCCAAACCAGATGCAGGTGTACTCAAGGGCTGATTTGGATTTGTGACGGAATTCCTGGCACTTATGGACTGTGTACTGGAAAAAGCGGCTCCAACGCCCAGATAGTTAAGAAGACCTGTGGTATCATCACCAAGAGCCACCGATGCCCAGTGTTGGGAATTATTTGCCGGTTCAGGGTTTTCCTGTTCCAGACGTACGCGAAGAACGCCGTTATTCATCTCGGCATGAAGTCCGTCGATGGCATCTATTGCGGCTACGATGTCGTTCAGGGATTGTTTAGTGGGATCTATGGTGATCTTGAGGGGGTTGACACCGGCTTCATTCTCATTCAGATCCACCATCTTGCCGTCTTTATCGTATATGGCCACAGAAAAACTGCCGGCTGTCACCACAGAACCAAGAGGCCGGTTCAAATCCCTGGTCATATTGGCGCTGGTGAGGCTGTCAGTTCCACGAGGGCTTACTTGTGCCGCGGCTATGAAGCGCACATCCCTCGAGATCACGGGCTCCACGGCTATGGTGGATGCGTCATATCCTGTAAAAAAACCGTTCATGCCCAGGGCAAGCAAGGCGTTAGATGTATCGTCAGAGAATCCAAATCCAGCCACTTGAGTGGTTCCATTTGCCTGAATCACCAGATTTCCGTCCAAAATGCGCGCCGACAGCCCCAGGGGTGTAGCAGTACCACCGAACACGGCTGTGTTGATGGTATTTTTAATGTCCTCCATTGTGGTGGTATTGGCGGTAATGGAGATGGTCAACGGGTCGTTTACCTCTGGGGTGGTGGGATCGGCGTCTATTACTTGCCCGTTTTTATCATACAACCATATCTTAAAACTGCCGTCCCTGACCTCATCGGAAAACTTCAAACCTGATGCCTTCAGGCCTATGGGCTGATTGGTATTTAAGGCCGCAAAGTTACCGATAGTCTCTTTTAAAGGCAAAAGCCCCACACCCTGAGAGTGCTGAGCGTTTACCAATTTTATCAGCTCTGTACCCAAATTGTTTATTTGCTCCAGATAGTTGGGAGGATAGGCCTTGTCGAATTTGCCGAGATTCAGGCCGTACACAGCGCCCTGCACGGATTCTATGTTAAATGAAATGGAAGAATCGCCAGGCATGATATCCGTAATACGAATGCGGCCGTCATCCGTGAGATCCACTCTCACACGATCCACTGAAGGCGGACCGGGCAACTGAAAGGCGGCTCTGATGGATTCAAGGAAATCACCCACCGTGGCATTACTCTCAGGAGAGGCATGGTAGTCAAACTGCCCTGTTATCGGCATGCCGTTTTGATCTGTGCCGGAATATTTGATACTGAAATCTCCTGTTACCGTAACACCGTCAATCTGATTCCAACGAGTGGAGTATTTGATATTGGCTCCACTGGCAGTGTTGACTTGCGAAGCGGTAAGAATTGCAGGGTCAGAAGGCTTTACCATGTCCTTAATGGCCATCCAACCGCCCAGCTCACCATTTTTCACATCCTCACTGCGCAAGGCTACACGCTGGCCGTTTTGACCGATCCATTGAACATTATTGTCCTCAAGGCCCAGATGCCATGAGCGATTACTTTCCACCAGAGGGCTGCCCTGACCTATGAGCACGGTATATGTACCCCGTTGCGTCTCGAAATAACTGACATCCGCGATCTCAGAGAGGCGTTTCATGAGAT
The DNA here is from genome assembly GCA_964427245.1 of uncultured Desulfobulbaceae bacterium. Taxonomy (GTDB): domain Bacteria; phylum Desulfobacterota; class Dissulfuribacteria; order Dissulfuribacterales; family DYLC01; genus JAQVIJ01. The sequence goes on from CAYRSX010000012.1 coordinate 7,788, forward strand.
TGTCTCTCTGATCCCGCAGGTCGTTGGCTGCATGATGGCCTGATTCCGCAGCTACTATCTGCACGTTCAACTCAGCCACCTGATCGGTAATCTTGTTCAATTCGTTCACAGATGCCTGAATATTCTGATCCACGTCCTGTGAAAGCTTCAAAAGTTGATTATAGCGATCCCTGAGACCGCTTGCCAATAATTGGGCATTATTCAAGAGGCTGGTGCGTTCAGCCGTCCCTTCGGCGTTGTTGGCCACATCGTCCCATGATGTCCAGAATCGGCTCAAAAGCTCATTAAGACCGTTGGTGTCCGCCTCGTTTACCACGCCCTCTATGAGCTTCATACCGCTCTGACGAGTCTGAAGCCCTGACATGACAGATGTCTTGTGGAACAGAGTGGTGGTGATAAAGCGGTCGTAATCTCGAGTGACGTCCGTTACATTGACACCGTTTCCTACCGGCCCGAAACTGGTAGGGGTCATGTAGGCTGGTGAAAGTGTGACATTCTGCTTGGAATAGCCATCGGTGTTCACATTGCTGACATTATTGGCCGCCACATGCAGATTGTTCTGATGGGCCAATATCCCAACCTTGGCCACATTCAAAAAGCTGCTGATACCTGGCATTTAGACCACCTCCTTTTTATAGGCGGGCTGCATCCCCTGGGCCGTCCTGCCGTAACCATCAGGTGCATAGGTGGGTTTTGCATCTCTATATCTGGCGGTAAAGATGGCTATGAGGTCCTTGGTGAGCCTGGCCTGATCCTCCAGCCAGAGGACATGGCGCCTGTTTCTGTTTACAACCTCCTGCTTGATCATGCGGTACGCCACCATCCAGCGAGTGAAACGATCTATATCGGCAGAAGCTATGTATCGCTTGAACATATTCAGCATACTGGAATGCTCCACCTCCTTGACACCGCAGGCCTTGAGCAAGGTCTCAATCATCAAGGAGAATCTCCGTTCAGTCAGATCGATTCTTTCGGCCATCTTACGTTTCTTCGCCTGAACATCCCAGAGCTTCAGTAAATCGTTTCTTTTGATCTGTTCCCATTCCTGATTCAGCAGCATGGAAAGCCCCATCCACAGTTCCATGAGTTCGTCCGCCTTTTGCCAAAAATAAGGAGGCAGCGGCGGCAGAGATGAGTTGACAGGCTGATTATTGTGGCGATTATATATGTTTTCGTTCTTCTGAGTATCCATGACGTTAGCTCCTTTTTGATGTTCGTGTTTCGAATGAAGCGCAGGTACGGGCACGGCATGCCGTGCCCCAACAAATCTTAAGATTCCTCGCTTCGCTCGGAATGACAGTACGAATGTCTTTACACACTACATTGCAAACACAATGCCTTGAATGAATTGGGACTTCAGACCCGCATTTCAATGACAGGCCTTTGGTGCTTCGGCTTTGCCCGCAATGACAACCGTATCATCACATGTCATTTCGAAGGAGCGCAGCGACTGAGAAATCTTAAGATTCCTCGCTTTGCTCGGAATGACAAGCCTAAGGCAGTGCCATAACAAAAAGGGCTTGTTGTTTTTATCGGCAAAAAATGCCGATTCAATAATTCAGATTAGTTCTCTGGAATCTCTTCGAAGCCGGTTATCATGGCCTTCAGATGGCCGAATACCGTATGGCCTGTGGTGGTGAGATAGATATGCAGTATTAAAAAGGCCAAAAAGGCGAAGCCGCCCAAAGTGTGCAACAGGGCCACCGGCTCAAGGGACCAGTGTATGCCAAGCCTTGGCCAGTCGTTGTAATAAAGATACAGAAAGCCTGTTATGAACTGAAGAGGAAAGAGCACGAGCTTGAGATTGAAGTAGGCAAGCCTTTGAAGCGGGTTCAGTTTTCTGTCTCTCGACTTTTGGAATGGATGTGAAAGCCCGCAGAAGATGCCGCTTGTGTAGTAACAGAAGACCTCTTTCAAAAGCGTTGTGGTGGGCACATACTGCCTCCACTCGCCTGTGGTAAAGTGCCAGAAGGCCGCAAATACAAACAGCACCACTATGCCCCAAGCAGACCAGTAGTGAATGGCATGGGCCTTCTGAAACCCCCATATGTTCCATGTGCCATGTATCTCAAGCCCGCTTAAAATCAACAAAATCACCAGTGCAGCCTGTGTCCAATGCCAGAGCCTCTCAAATCGAGTATATAGATAAACTTGCTTCATAACAAATCTCCTATCGTTTAAAAATACGTAACAGCCCGTGAATGCCCACACCTATGCCTGAGACGGCCACCAATGCCCAACCCAGAAAATCTATGGCTGCGCTTCTGTCCCTGCCTGGCATATAAAACCCTGTAAGTTTTTGAAGCCTCCCCTTCATTGCATGACACTCCTCGCATTTCAGAGACTGCTCTTTAGGAGCCACCATGTGGTTAAGCGGCCAATATGTTACCGTCTCGCGAAACTCCAGCTTGCCTGAGAAAGGAAGCCCTGCGACCTTCATACCTGTCTCAGACGCCTTCAGCCAATCGTAGTCAGCCCAATAGGCGCCTGTGCCCGGCTTTCCAAAGAGTTTAGGTACTACCACCAGTTGATTTTCTACGTCATACGGCTGAATTCCGCGATGCATCTTAAACGGCGCTATTCTGGAATTCTCATCGTATGTACTACCATTTATGCGATAAAGCTGAATAACCCCACCTGCCTCTTTCACCTTGTCACCTATCTTCATCTGCTCCATCGAACCATTATACCAGAAATACTCAGGCACCTGATTCTTTTCCCAATGAAGTTCGCCCTTCATAGTGCTGTAGGCGATACCGGTCTCCTTGTTTTTGACATCTATGGGCTTTCCATCTTCGCCTTTTTTCCCTGCCTTTGACCAGTCCCAGAACATTACGGTAGGTTTTTCTCGCGCAAAAAGCGGAATATGACAGGACTGACATGCCACATTGTCTGTGTGGTCGTTCATCTTTTGATTTTTTTTGTGCGGTCTATCCGTATGACAGGATTCACATGCAATGCGATTATTTGAGTCATTGGGCATGGCGGATTTGTGATTGTTCCGGGCAGGTTCCAAATAGTGTCTGCCCTGAATATGGTGCATTTCGGTGGTGTGGCATCGCTGGCAATTGTAATTCAGGCCGGTCTTGTCCATGTGCACATCCAAGGATTTAAGTGGCGCTAACAAGAAGGTATTCATATCTCCATGCTTTACACCGTCTCCACCACCTCCAAAGAAATGACATGCCCCACAGTTTTTACGACCTGGCAGAGAGACATGTTGCGCCACCTCCTTGAGATTTACCGGCTGAAACACCTTATCCCCAAATTTCTTTTCCTCATACACTGGATTACCACAGTCTGTGGGGAATTTCTTGTATGTGCCCGTGCTGTCATGACACACTAGACAATCCACATTTTCTTCAGAAGAAAGGTCAAAGCTGTTGTCCTTCCAACCATAACCCACATGGCAACTGGTACACCTGCACCAGTTAGATACAACGGAGATTCAGAAATTGTTTATGGCATTTTTTTTGCCGATTCCACCGGCCTTTTCCCACGACCACTGCCAGTGAATGGATTTATGTACCTGTTTAGCCGCCTCTGTATGGCATTTGAGACAGGCCTTTGTCACCTCTTGGGCGGTCTGAAACTCCTCTTGAAGTTCTTTGAACTTTTTATGGTCGGCAGTGGATTTGAGCCTTGAAAGCTCCGCCTGCGAAAAGCTCCCCTCCACATTCGCCCATGCCGAAATGGCGCAGCCCAGCCCGGCGGCAACCAAAACACTCTTAACCAACCTCGATTTCCTCATGTTCCACCTCCGTTTCATCCTCTGGTATTTTTTGTTCCAATTGAACTGCATTCAGACGTTTTGCCATCTCTTCCATCAGACCCTCGCGAATCAACAATGCACCCTGATAAAATTTCTGATTTGAGATGTGATAATGAATCGCCCTGCCCTCCCTTCTACTGGCCACAGCCCCCAAACTGCGCATGATGGAAAGATGCTGAGAGACATTGGCCACCGTGATGTTCAGCGTATTGGCCAACTCTGTGACAGTCTTTTCTCCTTCCGCCAGAAGCCACATAATGCGAAGCCGAATGTCCGAAGAAAAGATACCGCAGAAACTTGCATGTAACTTGAAGATGTCGATTGTCACTCCAGCCCCCTTTTAATTGCAATATTGCATGAATTCATATTTACATAATTATGCAAATACTTAAAAATGTCAAGATGAAAAACAGTCTCTCTGCACGTGGCGTGCCCTTGTGCGCCGATTCCATTGATTTAAATCAAGGATATTTATTCCAAACGAGTTATTGTATTTGTATCATCTGACACCATTCTTAAGGAGCTGCCGCTATGACAAACAATCCTGATTCTATGGAGTTCACTTTGCCGAAGATATCGGAAGACAATATCTATGAAGCCATGAAGAGCGTTTCAGACTATCTGGACATCACACCCGAGGGTTTCAAACTGCTTTATCGCATCGCCTTTCAGCATGCCATGAAGCGTATTCAAACCGCTGTAAGGGCAAAGGACATCATGACCAAAAATGTGATAAGTGGATGGTTGAATACACCGGTGGTGGAGATAGCCTCCATGATGGCCGAAAACCACGTCTCCGGCATACCGATTTTAAACGAAACCGAGGTGGTTATGGGGCTGATTTCCGAAAAGGATCTTTTGAGAAATATGAATATTCATGCCACGAATTTTATGGAACTCGTGGCCGAATGTCTAAAGAAAAGCGGCTGCGAAGACATAAATATTCAAAAACGCCTTGCCAAAGACATAATGACCAGCCCTGTCATCACAGTAAAAAGCGATACCCCCATTATCCAATTAACAAAACTGTTTCATGAAAAAGGCATAAATCGTGTACCGGTTGTCAGTGAGGAAAACAAGCTCATCGGCATCTTATCCCGAGCCGATCTTGTGAAAGGATATGCTATATGAATATCTTTTTCAATTATTTCAACAAGATGAAAGGAACATCCAAAAGCCCGCCTAGTGTTTCCACAAGCGAAATATTCTGGTCATGGATCGGCGCATTTATAGGCATCTCTTTGGTCGCTCTGATACACAGCGCCTTTATACAAAACTCCACATCCATCATAATGCTCATAGGATCATTTGGGGCATCGGCAGTATTACTCTATGGAGCACCCAAAAGCCCTTTAGCACAGCCCAGAAATCTGATAAGAGGACATGTATTCTCTGCCATCATAGGAGTAACCAGTTACCAGATGCTGCACGGCCAGATGTGGTTGGCAGCATCCGTTGCAGTGGCTACGGCCATAGCTGTGATGCATGTCACCAGAACCCTTCATCCACCAGGAGGCGCAACGGCCTTAATCGCAGTCATCGGAGGTAACGATATTCATAACCTCGGCTATCTATATGCGTTGATGCCGGCAGGTCTCGGGGCATTGGTTATACTAATAGTCGCTTTGTTGGTCAATAACATACCCTCAAGCCGCAAATATCCGGAATTCTGGGTGTGATCAATGGCTTTTTACCGCTTGTATCATTGAATTCAGGGTGTTCATACTCGGTGGATTTATAATGTCTATCAGGATGTCCGGAATTTTTACCGCCTTATCCTTAAAGATATCTTTCAAGAATCTGGCCTGACTGCGATAGCCGTATTCAGCGGCTATTTTTAAAAACGATGGGTCTTTTTGCAGGAATTGACCAAAGTGGTGCCCGCCTTCGCTCAAGGGCACCAGCACACTTTTTACATAAATGGTAGGTTCTGAATACAAAATGGCCATTTCATCGGTCACAGTGCCCTTATATAATTCCTCCAGAAACTTTGATTCATAGGTGAAGAGCAAAGGAATCGCGCCCATACCCATGGCCATGTAGTCATCAAAAGGTTCCTGTGAGGAACGATATTGCTCTGCTTGTGGAGAAAAAAGAGCCTTTTTGAGCAACGGCGCCACCTTTCGAATCTCGTCTTCGGTGATAACTGTCCTGTTGCCGTTCTGAATATAGCTTGCAATGGCCAGATACATGGCCCCAGAATTGGATGTGGCCATGTCGGTGCATGTAATGGATACGGCCTTTTCAGAGGCATAAGCCTTGTTTTTTTTGAAATCGCTCCACCTCGCGCCGTTTGCAATGAGTTCAAGCAGTTTTTGCATTCTGAGGAAATACACGCCGTTTCTCTCCTCCACAACACCATTGGCTTCAAGTATACTTACAATGGGCTTCCACGATATCAGGGAAAGGGGTGTATAAAAGACGTTGTAGGTCTGTTCCACACGGCAGTCACGGGAGATTTCAGACGCGATATATGCACCTGATGGAAAGACGAAGTCATATTCTCCTGTTTTTACCCTTTCCAGCATCTCCATCGAACCGGCAGGCACTATGGCAAGTACGAATCCATGCTGTTGCATCAATCCCAACACCCTTGAATCATTGAATAGGTCCATCTTTTCCGATGCAATAAGCCCTCTGATATACAGAAGAGGCTTGGCACCATGAGCAGTCAGATTTTGTTGTTTAGCAAGAAACAATCTGGCAAGCCGTGCAGCGATACCAGTGGCCATCTCCCTCAATTTATTGATATCATCAGTCTTGCCGCTCTCTGCAGCCACTATGGCAGCCGTCTCCACATCCACGGCTCGCGCCACCAATTCTATGTCATTTCCCACTCTGGAAACAGCGCCGGTTATTATGGCGTTTACACCCAACATTTTACCGACTTTTGCAGCAGTCTGTTCGTCCACAAGGCCTGACATGCTCAATTCCTGTTCATCAAGAATCTTTTTGAGTAATCCACGCTCTATCACCTCGAATCTTGCATCCTTGGTAAAAGAGGCCATGAACCAATCAGAGACCATGGCAGCCAAATCGGCATCCAGTCCCTTGCCATAGACAATGAAATCCACCACAGCCACCTTGGCCGCCTTATTGGGCGCAGTATCGGCATAAGCAAAAACAAGACTCACAAATTGTAGGAAAAACATGAATAATACCAAGAAGTACCTGCCCATTTTACTCACCTCATTCTATTTTATGCATACACGCGGCCGAAAGTCCTCATACTAAAACAAAGATACATAAAAAATGCAATGTAAATTTCTTATAGATTACATATCAAAACCATTATTATCTTGACACAGCACCATGCTATAACTATGAATAAATTTTACAAAATTCCTCATAATGAGTCTCCAAATGAACAGACTATCGTTTTTAACCGTTACTGCAAGCATGTTTTTGCTGACATCCATCTCTCATGCAGGACTGCTGGACAACATGAACGTAGGCGATGTAGTCAAGGGTATAGGCGCCAATCAGGCAGGCGTCAATGTACTTACAGGCGCATCAAACCGTTCTTCGCTCACTGAGTCGGAGATGGGAAGCGGGCTCAAAGAGGCCCTGATAGTGGCATCGAAGAGTGCAGTTGGCATGGCATCTCAAGAAGGCGGTTTTTTGAACAACCCCCAAATCAAAATTCCTCTGCCGGGCATATTGAAGAACGCCGCAGGTATTCTGCGCACCGTCGGCATAGGAAGCCAGGTAAATGAATTCGAGCGAAGCATGAACATTGCTGCCGAACGAGCGGCAAAAGAGGCGTTTGATGTGTTTTCTAATGCAATTCAGACAATGACTATTGAAGATGTCATGGGAATTTGGCAAGGAGGGAACACTGCGGCCACAGAGTATTTCAAGCGCAAGACGATACCAATACTTTATCAGAAATTTCTACCCATAGTTCAAAAAAGCGTAAATGAAGTGGGCGTTACACAGCAGTATAAGACTATAGTCTCCAACTCGGCTGTACAACCATTCTTGCAGGGCAGCAATTTCGAACTGGATCACTATGTAACCGAAGGCGCCTTAAATGGACTGTTCCGGCTCCTTGGAGAACAGGAGACACAGATTCGCAGCAATCCTGCCGCAAGAACCACTGATCTCTTGAAAAAGGTATTCGGAAATTAAAAAGAGATAGCAGGAAACAACGATGACAGGCCGAAAAAATCGCCTGAAATCATATGAAGCAAACTGGCGGAGAGGCAGGGATTCGAACCCTGGGTACGCCTTTACAGCATACACTCGCTTAGCAGGCGAGCACCTTCGGCCTCTCGGTCACCTCTCCAATTTGGCTTTATATATATAATTGTCTGGCGGAGGGAGTAGGATTCGAACCCACGGTACCTTGCAGTACAACGGTTTTCAAGACCGCCGCCTTAAACCACTCGGCCATCCCTCCAACGGCTTATGGTCAAGCCAGATTCTATAAAAATTACTTGCCAAAACCATAAATGTCAAGGTAGTAAAGAGAGATTATTAATCTACTTTTTGGGAAGGATAATATCTCATGACACAACTACCTGTCATCTCTCAAAAGATGCTCCAATTCATGGAGCGGTCATCATGGATTCGCAAGATGTTCGAAGAAGGCATTCGGCTAAAAAACATTTACGGCAAGGACAAGGTCTTTGACTTCAGCCTCGGGAATCCGGATCTTGCGCCGCCGGAAGCCTTTGAGCAGGCCCTGGCCCGCATAGCCGCTCATTTACAGCCCGGTGCCCATGCCTACATGCCCAATGCAGGTCTGGAGCCAGTGAGAGAGCGAGTCGCAGGCAGAGTGGCGGCAGACCACAATCTATCTGTCACAAAAGACGATATCATCATGACATGCGGTGCAGCCGGCGGTCTGAATATCATCTTTAAGGCCATTTTAAACGACGGCGACGAGGTCATCACCCCTGCACCCTACTTTGTCGAATACGGCTTTTATGTGGACAACCACGGTGGCAAACTCATACCTGTGCCAACAAATCCCGACTTCTCTTTAAATCTTTCGACCATTGAATCCGCCATAACACTCAAAACAAAGGCCATTCTTATAAACTCACCTAATAATCCCACTGGTGCGGTGTATTCTAGAAATGAAATAAAAGACTTAATAAAAATTCTGAAAAATACATCGCAATCTACGGGACAAACGATCTTTTTGATCTCTGACGAACCATATCGCAGGCTCGCCTTCGATGGAATTCAAGTCCCTGCCATTTTAGACCTGTATGAAAATGCCATTGTAACTACATCCTTTTCCAAGGATCTGTCCATTCCTGGAGAGCGCATCGGCTATATAGCCGTAAGTCCTGGCTGCGCCTGCAAGGCCCAACTTTTAGGCGCCATGACCTTGGCTAATCGCATACTGGGCTTTGTAAACGCCCCTGCTCTTATGCAGCGCACTGTAGCTGAGGTCCTGAACGAAAGCGTGAATGTGGGCATCTACCAGCGCCGCAGGAATCTGTTTGCATCCATTTTGCAAGAGGCAGGTTACGAATTCACTCTGCCTAAGGGTGCCTTTTATTTCTTTCCCAAGACTCCCATAGATGACGTCAAATTCGTTTCGCTGCTGCAGGAGGAATTGATTCTGGCGGTACCAGGCACAGGTTTCGGCTGTGCTGGCCACATGAGACTGACATTCTGCGTGAATGAGGTCGTAATCGAAGGGGCCAGAGCAGGTTTCAAACGGGCCATGGAGCGGGCCAAATCATATAACTAATTCATCAAAGGAAACGTTGAATAAATCTACTGCGCGGCTGGTGGCTCGCATTGCTTGGTAATAAATTTCGACTCAGTATACATCACAAATGCGAGCCGGCCACCGCCCAGACATAAAAAGCCCCGGCGCGTTTATGCCCTACGCCGGTCGCACCCTTGTGCATATATAGAGCCCACGCCCAATCGGTCTCGAAAAAACTGGTGGTTGCAGACCAATAGACCTCCTGCACATCAACAAAAGGATGGTCGCCTCTTATGGCCGGCGAATGACAGGAACAATCCACAAGGGCCTCCAGTTCATTGATATTGGGCAGCCGCCAATCGGTGATGCCGGCCACCCTCTGCCGATTGAGCGCCTTCACGGCAATAAGGGCATTCTGCCAATCGACCGGCACACCACTGACATTGGCGTTCCGCAACCAGCGTAAACCTGTCAAGAGATCCACAACAACCTCCCCTTCCCGCCGAAAGCGAGGATCTGGCAAGACCAACCCCTTCCGCAATTCACCATCCTGGCCGATACCTGCACAATCGATCTCCCGTCCCACCGCATCGTAACAACAGCACTGTCCGGTGGCGAACACGATGCCCGATTCCCCGCCCCGTACCGGCCAAACCAGATAATATTGATCCTTGCGACCGTAAAACATGCGAGCACCTTCCATGTGCACGTACCAAGCATAGGCGGGATCTATGGCAGCCGAGGTCGATGACCAGTACCAGCCAAGAAAGACGTTTTCAAAGGGATGACCGGTTGGCAACGCCGGCTTGCGGGCTTCGAAACTCATCAGGCTTCGGAGTTCGCGACGGTTAGGCAGTCGCCAGTCGGCATATCCAGCATAACCCTCGGTGTTAAGACGTGCCACCGCCTGAAGCGCCTCCGGCCATGTGAGTGGAAATTCAAACGGGTTAGCAACGCGACTCCAGACGAGGTCGGTCAACTTATCAATCACAGTGTCGCCCTGTACGACAAACCGGGGTGAAGGCCAAACACGGCCGTAGCGAAATTCACCATCCTGGCCGGTACCTGCACAGGGAATCACTCTCCCCCCGTATCGTAACAAAAAGTCTGACCAGTGGATAGGATGTTTCCCTTCATCACCTCTCCTCTTCGCGCTTACACGACATCGTTCCTTACCGAATAGAATAATAAATTGGCCCCATAAGCAAGACAAAAAGCCATTTGGAGTTTTTCAGCGAACTATTAATTTACTGTATCAAAACCGAGGTCCACTATAATTCGATGTATTTTACCATCTGTTACAAAAGAAAGAAATGAATTATTATCCGTAAGCTATCATAAGGATTTTACCGGAGTAACTCAATGAAAAAAATATCACTATTGTTTGCAATACTCCTTTTATCCGCTGCCTCAGATTGCCTGATATGGGACAATCCACATAGCTACGCCGCCGAGACGGCATTTGCGGCTTTAGAAAAGATGCAGGCAATGCCCACACCGATAACCGTGGCTTCGGTGCGCAGGGCAGATATGAACGTCTATCTCACCGCCATCGGTACAGTAACTCCGCTGAACAGTGTTACAGTGCGCAGTAGAGTGGATGGTGAATTAACGGCCATGCACTTTCATGAAGGAAGTGAGGTCAAAAAAGGCGCTCTTTTGGCGGAAATCGATTCCAGACCCTTTCGAGTGCAGTTAAAACAAGCAAAGGCCCAGCTCGCTCGTGACATGGCGCAGCTGGAAAATATTCGCAAGGACATGGAACGTTATCGCATGGCTGAAAGGCAAAACGCTGTTTCCAGACAGCAGTTGGACACACAAGAGGCCCTAGTCAGACAGTATGAGGCCGCCATTGAGATGGATAAGGCACAAATAGAGAGTGCATCCTTGCAGCTTGCATACAGCCGCATCACTGCCCCCATAAACGGCAGAGTTGGCCTTCGCCTGGTTGACCCCGGCAACATGATCCACTCATCGGATGCATCAGGGTTGTTGACCATAGTGCAGACTCGGCCTATTTCCGTGATATTCGCCATTCCCCAAGACAATCTGCCAAGACTAATGCAAAGAATGAAAGAAGGCAGGCCTATTGTCGAGGCATTTAATCGTGACATGAGAGAAAGGCTCGCTACAGGAGAGCTTGTCGCCATAGACAATCAAATCGACCTGTCAACGGGAACGGTGAAGCTCAAGGCCATATTTCAGAACGCAAACAATGAGCTGTTTCCAAATCAGTTTGTCAATGTAAAACTTGCCCTGTCCGTTGAAAAAGACGCCATAATAGTGCCATCCGAGGCGGTTCAAAGAAATCAACAGGCCGCCTTTGTCTTTGTGTTGAACACAGATAATACAGTAACACAAAGACCTGTCAAAATCGGCGCCACTCAGGAAGGAGATACCTCCATAACAGAAGGGTTGAAAGCCGATGAAAAAGTGGTGGTGAACGGGGCCGAACGTCTCAAAAACGGCAGCAAGGTAGTGGTGCAAAACACCGAACAGGCCGAAAACAAAACAACTACAGGGAAAAAGTAAGGGATAAGGCCTACCGATGAATTTTTCGCGGCTTTTCATAGAACGCCCTGTAGCCACCACTCTGCTCATACTAGCCATTCTTCTGGCAGGCGCGGTGGCCTATCGGCAACTACCTGTCTCGGCACTGCCCCAGGTGGATTATCCCACCATTCAGGTGCGCACATTTTATCCGGGCGCCAGCGCTGAGGTGATGGCCTCTTCCGTTACCTCACCCCTTGAACGTCAGTTCGGGCAGATGCCGGGTCTGGTCCAAATGACCTCCTCCAGCTCTCACGGAAGCTCCGTAATCACTCTGCAATTCACCCTTGACCTTCACCTCGACATAGCTGAACAACAGGTACAAGCTGCCATCAATGCAGCCTCGGGTTTCCTTCCAAAGGACCTGCCTAATCCACCTGTTTATAACAAGGTCAATCCAGCTGACGCCCCCATTCTCACTCTTGCCCTCACCTCCGATTCCATGCGCATGCCTGAACTGGAGGACCTGGCAGACACAAGGCTGGCCCAAAAGCTCTCGCAGGTATCCGGCGTGGGGCTGGTTAGTATCAGCGGAGGCCAGCGACCAGCCGTTCGCATACAGGCCAACCCAACAGCACTTGCAGCCTACGGCCTTACTCTGGAAGACCTAAGGGCCGGTCTGATTGCAGCCAATGTCAATCAGGCCAAAGGAGGCTTTGACGGACCCAGACAGTCCTATGTAATCTCCGCCAACGATCAGCTCTTGTCTAGTATGGAATACATGAACATAGTAATCGCCTACAGAAACAACGCCCCGATTCTGTTAAAGGACGTCGCCGAGGCCATAGACGATGCGGAGAACGTAAATCAGGCGGCATGGATGAATACCACTCCGGCCGTCATTTTGAACATACAGCGCCAGCCCGGAGCCAATGTCATAGAGGTGGTGGACCGCATTAAAAAACTGCTTCCCCAACTCAATGCCGCTCTGCCAGCCTCTGTAAAGGTCTCCATTCTTACCGACCGCACAATCACTATTCGGGAATCAGTGAAAGATGTACAGTTCGAACTGCTGCTGGCCGTAGGCCTGGTGATCCTGGTCATGTTTCTGTTTCTGCGCAATCTGTCAGCCACAACCATTCCGGGCGCAGCGGTGCCTCTGTCCATTGTAGGCAGTTTTGGAATCATGTATCTGCTGGGTTACAGCCTAAACAACCTTTCCCTCATGGCCTTGACCATTGCCACAGGTTTTGTGGTGGACGACGCAATCGTGATGGTGGAAAACATAGCCAGACATGTGGAAGCAGGGGAAACACCTTTGAATGCCGCCATAAAAGGGGCCAAGGAGATCGGATTCACCATTCTTTCCCTGACAGTCTCTCTCATAGCGGTCCTGATTCCACTCCTCTTCATGGAAGATGTGGTAGGCAGGCTCTTCAGGGAGTTCGCAGTTACTCTGGGCATCACCATAGTCATTTCGGCCTTTGTGTCCCTAACGCTAACTCCCATGATGTGTGCTCATATGCTAAAAAACACTCCAAAGGAAGGCAGAAGCTGGTTTTATACTGCATCAGGCCGTTTTTTCGATGGAGTGATCATGGCATACGGTCGCTCGCTGAGGTGGGCCATTAGACATCAGTCCGGCATCTTGGCCATCTCCGTTCTGACACTTGGTCTCACAGTAATACTTTACATGGCCATTCCCAAAGGATTCTTCCCTGTGCAGGACACAGGGGCCATTCAGGGCATCTCCGAGGCCTCTCAAACTATCTCGTTTCCTGCCATGGCCCAACTTCAAAAAATCTTGGTTCAGGAGATTCTTCAAGACTCAGCAGTGGAGAGCGTCTCGTCTTTCATAGGAATCGACGGCACAAATCCAACCATCAATAGCGGTAGAATGCTCATCAATCTGAAACCACTTGCCGAAAGAGATACAACCGTCACAGAGGTCATTCGTCGATTGAACGAACAACTGGCTGGAATACACGAAATTCGGCTCTTTTTGCAGCCGGTACAAGACCTCACTGTAAATGCACGCATAGGCCGCACTCAGTATCAGATGACCCTCGACAGTCCTCGTGCAGAGGAGCTGGAGTTATGGACGCAACGCCTCGTGGAAAGGCTTCAACATCTGAAAGAACTAGAACATGTCAGCAGTGACCAGCAGAATCAAGGCCTGCGCATTCTGCTCAACATAGACCGTCAGACAGCGGCCCGCTTCGGTGTCACACCGCTGGACATAGACAACACACTTTACGATGCCTTCGGCCAGCGCCAGGTCTCCACCATCTTCACCGAACTGAATCAGTATCGCGTAATACTGACCCTCAAACCACACTTCACACAACATCCGGAAGACCTGCACTTTCTTTATGTCCGTTCCAGCAACGGGAAACAAGTGCCCCTCACCGCACTGGCATCCATCACTGAAACAAGGGGCCCTCTGGTCATTCATCGTCAAGATCAGTTTCCAGCAGCCACGATCTCCTTCGATTGCGCCCCACACGTATCCCTTGGCCAGGCAATAAAGGCCATAGAGGATGTGATTCAGGACATGGGTATGCCAGCCAGTATCAAAACGGATTTTCAGGGCGCTGCACAGGCATTCAAGGCATCTCTCAAAAACGAATCGCTTCTGATTCTGGCCGCACTTATTACAGTGTATATCGTACTTAGCGTGCTGTATGAAAGCTATATTCACCCTATAACCATTTTATCCACCCTGCCGTCTGCAGGGGTAGGCGCCGTGCTTTTTCTTATGCTTTTTCACCAGGACCTCACTGTTATAGCCATTATCGGCATCATTTTGCTCATAGGTATTGTCAAAAAGAATGGAATTATGATGGTGGATTTCGCTCTTGAGTCAGAGCGCAATGATGGAAAATCCGCTGAAGAGGCCATTCATCAGGCATGTATGCTACGTTTCAGACCCATTCTCATGACCACCATGGCGGCGCTGCTGAGTGCGATACCTCTGGCTATGGGATCAGGCGTAGGCTCCGAATTGCGCAGACCCCTGGGAATAACCATCATAGGAGGCCTGCTGGTCAGCCAGCTCCTGACCCTTTACACCACTCCGGTCATCTATCTGCTCTTTGACAGAATGGCCAAGAGACTTAAAACAAACGCAAGCGGTTAATGAATATTTCGGAGATTTTTATAAAACGGCCTGTGGCCACCACGCTTTTGACCATCGGACTGGTGCTGGCCGGTATTCTGGCATTTAACTTCCTGCCCATCTCTCCACTTCCACAGGTGGATTTTCCCACCATCTCTGTATCGGCCTCCCTTCCGGGTGCTGATCCAAAGACCATAGCCACCTCCGTGGCAGCACCTCTCGAACGCCAATTCGGGAGGATAGCAGGTGTTACAGAGATAACCTCCGTCAGTTACAGGGGGACTGTGAACATCACACTGCAATTTGAGCTGAACAGGGACATAAACGGCGCTGCCAGAGACGTTCAGGCGGCCATAAACGCCGCTCGCAGCTACCTACCCTCCAATCTACCAACCCCCCCCACATATCGCAAGATCAATCCATCCGATGCGCCCATCCTCATTCTATCCCTTACATCAGACAGTGTCGGCAGGCCTGAAATGTATGACGCAGCCTCCACCATTCTGCAGCAACGGCTTTCACAGATAAACGGCGTAGGCCAGGTCTTTGTGGGCGGCGGGGCCATGCCGGCCATAAGAGTGGAGCTGAACCCCATGTCCCTCAATCAATACGGCATCAGTCTCGCACAGGTGCGCGGTGTGTTGGCGACTTCCAATGTCAACCGGCCCAAGGGCATTGTGTCAAACGCAAACCTGCTCTGGGAGCTGCACGCAAACGATCAGTTGAAGAAGGCCGCTGAATATGAGGATTTGATCATCAGTTATCATGCGGGCCGGGCGGTGAGACTGACTGATGTGGCGCAAGTAGAGGACTCGGTGGAAGACCTGAGAGTGAGTGGTTTTGTAAACGGCAACCCAGCCATCATGTTGATCATATTCAGGCAGCCCGGTGCGAATATCATAGAAACCGTGGACAATATTCGCACCATTCTGCCTCAATTAGAGGCGGCGCTGCCTGACGGCATAAAACTCTCCGTTGTGCTGGACAGAACACCTCCCATTCGTACATCCCTGCATGATGTAAAGATATCCCTGCTTCTGTCTGGTATTCTGGTAATCGGGGTGGTCTTCTGGTTTCTCAGAGACATTCGAATCACACTCATTCCAGCCATAGCCGTTGTATCATCCATCGTTGGCACCTTTGCGCTCATGTATCTATGGGGCTACTCACTGAACAATCTCTCTCTCATGGCCTTGACCATTGCCACAGGCTTTGTTGTGGATGACGCCATTGTGGTCCTGGAAAATATAATACGCTACAGAGAAATGGGACAAACCAGGCTTCAGGCGGCCATATCAGGCAGCAAGGAAATAGCCTTTACGGTTTTTTCCATGAGCATATCGCTGGTGGCGGTCTTCATTCCAATCCTTCTGATGGAAGGCATGGCGGGACGTCTGTTCAGGGAATTTGCAGTGACACTCTCGGTGGCTGTCCTCATATCCCTGTTCATATCCCTGACTGCTACCCCCATGATGTGCGCTGCCATACTAAAAGAGGAGCCATCTGCAAGACACGGCCGAATATATCGCATAAGTGAATGGATTTTTCTGCAGATGCAATGGTCTTATGAAAGGTCATTAAAGTGGGCGTTGAGACACACATTCACAATGCTCGGACTGATGCTGGCTAGTATAGCCACCAGTATCTTTTTTTTTATCGTGATTCCTAAGGGCTTTTTCCCTGAACAGGACACCGGCCGAATTGCAGGCAGCATACAGGCCGCACAGGATGTATCGTTTCAGGAAATGCGCTCACGGCTGTTAGAGGTAATGAAGATCATTCAACAGGATTCGAATGTCACTCATGTGGCGGCATTCACAGGCGGCGGCCACGGCTCTGCAACCAACAGCGCACGCATATTCATCACTCTGACCCCATTTGAAAAACGCAAGGTAACAGCTCGAGAGATCATAGCAAGGCTGCGCAAAAAACTGGCTCACATACCCGGCGCGCCCACCTTTCTGCAACCAGTGCAGGACCTGCGTATAGGAGGCCGAATAAGCGGCGCCCTGTATCAATACACATTGCAGGCTGAAAACATAACGGAATTACATCACTGGGCACAAAAAATCCTTCAAACAATGCGCTCTTTACCTGTCTTAACGGATGTAAACAGTGATCTGCAGGATAAAGGACTTGAAGTGAAGTTGGCCATTGATCGACCCACGGCATCACGTCTGGGAATAACCCCACAACAGATCGACGAGGCCCTTTATGACGCCTTCGGCCAGCGTCAGGTCTCCATTCTCTACAAACCCCTCAATCAATACCATGTAGTAATGGAGGCTGCCCCTTATTTCTGGCAGCGGCCCGACACCCTTCAGAACATCTATGTGCCGTCCTCTTTCAACAGACTTGTTCCACTCTCATCCTTCACATCCTGGGAAACCGACGCAGGGCCCATAGCAGTGAACCATCAAGGCCAGTTTCCTGCGGTAACCATCTCTTTCAATCTGGCGCAAGGGGTCTCATTAAATGAGGCGATCAAGGCCATAGAAGATGCCACTCGCAACCTGGGAATACCCTTCGAGATTCGCGGAAAATTCGCAGGAACCGCTGAGGCCTTTCAGAGGTCCCTCAGGACACAGCCGTTTTTAATACTGGCTGCGCTGACAGCGGTTTATATCGTACTTGGCATACTTTACGAAAGTTACGTTCATCCAATCACCATTCTCTCCACTCTACCATCCGCAGGTGTCGGGGCCATGATCGCCCTGATGTGCTGCGGCCTGGAATTGAGCCTGATAGCCATCATCGGCATTCTTTTACTCATAGGAATCGTTAAAAAAAATGGAATAATGATGGTGGATTTCGCCCTATATGCAGAACGCAGCCAGGGGAAACCGCCTAATGAGGCCATTTATCAGGCCTGTATTCTGCGTTTTAGGCCCATCATGATGACCACCATGGCCGCGCTCTTGGGCGCCCTTCCTCTGGCCATGGCACATGGCGCAGGCTCTGAACTCAGACGACCACTGGGCATAGCCATAGCCGGAGGCCTGATCGTAAGTCAGATGCTGACCCTCTACACCACCCCTGTGGTCTATATCTATATGGATCGTATGAGACTGTGGATTCAAAATAAACGCGAGCAGAAATTCCACCACCTGAAGACATAGGGGCCTAACACACTGTCATTTCGAATGAAGCGCAGGTACGGGCACGGCATGCCGTGCCCCAACAAATCTTAAGATTCCTCGCTTTGCTCGGAATGACAGGCCTTTGGTGCTTCACTTCGCTCGCAATGACAGGACGTTGGTGCTTCACTTCGCTCGCAATGACAGGACATTGGTGCTTCGCTACGCTCGGAAGGTTGCTTTCTGAAATCGAAAAGACGATGGTGGCGGCGCAGGGACTTGAACCCCGGACACTACGGATATGAGCCGTATGCTCTAACCAGCTGAGCTACGCCGCCATTGGAATACAAAAGGGAAACAAATACGAAGTGGGGCAATCATTATGTTTTTTTCGTCTTTTGTCAAGCCCCAATCCACAACATAATCAAAAAGGCCGCATTCCCAGTGGGTTATGGGCCTCAAACACAACGTTTGTCCGCAAATCATCACTTCAAAGAACCCACTTCAATCCTTCCATTTTTTGTGACAAAACTTGGTAATTGCATCGGCATTCTTAATGTGAATGCGAGCAGCGGACAGGTTATTGCGCTGTAATGCAGCCCGAAGGGCGTGAATCTCTTTTACACATTCCTCCCACTGAGCTTTCCACTCTGGCATAGCGGTCTCTGTATAACGATTTACCTTTTCCATAAAATCGTCCCAATCTACTTGTTTGGGCATAAGGCCCTCTTCTAAATCTTTACGAATACCCTTCCAGATGGGACTCATAGATTTTTTTAGAAGTTTTTCCTCGTATCTAATCCCTAATTTAGACATACATTATCTCCAGTTCCTTCAGATAAGTCCCCAAATTCGGACCATTTCTATCTATTGATATAACAGTGTCAAAAAACCGTCACAAAGTGTTTGACAGAACAACAAATTCCTTGTAAGAATTTTAGTCTGTAATTCACTCCTATGTAACGAGAAAAATTATCATTTCAATTATGAATTATGATAGTCGGTAACAGCAAAGCCATTCAAGGGGTCTTTGACCTAATCAAAAAGGTAGCGGCAACGAACAGCACCGTGCTCATAACAGGTGAAAGCGGAACCGGCAAGGAACTCATCGCCAAAGCCATACATTATTCCGCGCCTGACGCCAAGGAACGGCCGTTTATTCCCGTAAACTGCGCCGCCATTCCCCATGAACTTCTGGAAAGCGAACTGTTCGGACATGAAAAGGGCGCCTTCACTCATGCTATTCGTACACGCATAGGCCGGTTTGAGCTGGCACACAATGGATCCATCTTTCTGGATGAGATAGCCGAAATGCCCATGAGCCTTCAAGTGAAGCTATTGCGCGCCATTCAGGAACGTCAATTTGAACGTGTGGGCGGGGCTAAAACCATCTCCGTGAATATTCGCATTCTGGCGGCCACAAATGTAAATCTGGAAGACGCCGTCAAAAACGGACGGTTTAGAGAGGACCTCTACTACCGTTTGAATGTCATTCCCGTTCACATACCGCCCTTGAGGGAACGCACAGATGACATTCCACTCCTCATAGAATATTTCCTGAAACGATTTTGCGAACTCAAACGCCATGAACCCCTTGAAATAGACTCCAAGGCCATGGAATATCTGTTGGCCTATTCCTGGCCCGGAAACGTGCGAGAGCTGGAAAACATTTTGGAGCGACTGGTCATTCTGTCGGACGGGCCTGTCATTACTTGCGATGATTTGCCGGAAAAGATAGTGCGGGAAGTGGACGAACAACGAAATGGTTTGAGTCCTGTCTCAATTTCAATCTCAAATATCGAGACGCAATTCCCTATTGTATTGCCGGAAGACGGCGTATGTCTCAGTGAACTTATGGAGCAATATGAACATCATCTCATACTTCAGGCACTGGAACGCGCCGGCTGGGTCAAAAACAGGGCCGCCAAGCTCCTGAAAATGAATCGCACCACCCTTGTAGAAAAACTCAAAAAGCTGAATATCACCGACCCCAATCGAGAATCGGAGGGAAAAAATGTCCTACAATCATTTACAAATCAACCGGTTGCATAACGTCCTGTCAAAATCCATTACAGCTATTTTATTGTTCTGTCTTTATGTTTTGATGTGCGCGGGCCAGACAAGGGCGGCAACCAACGAACGGCATCTGGCCATTCTCCCTCTGGACACATCGAACTCTATAGGAATGGCCTACCTAGCTCCATCCATCGAGGCCATGCTCAAGAGCAGGCTCACTCGGCCCGGCATACTTAAGACAATGTCCGCTCCTGATGCAAAGACCAGGCTTGCAGGCATCACCACCTCAAACATAGACGAAATTTGCAACAAATTGAACGTTGACTATGTTCTTAAGGGCAAAATCACCACTGAAAAGAGCGAGCCACGCATCGCAATAGATATCTTTGCCAAGGGGAACGCCGCTCCTATCACATCTTCAATCCTGTCTCCACGCAATCTGGATGAGATAATCCCTAAAATCACAGAGTTATCGGCCAATATCATAGAGTCGGTTATCACTAACGCTTCAACCAAACTCGCCACTGACGAAAAAAAAGAGGAGCGCCCAACTCTGCTGGCCGTAGCCCCTGATGACGACAAGCAGAGCATGCTTCGTATAAATCCCGCTAAACTCCTGAATAAGAACATAACCAACAAGGAAAAGGACGAAACCCTGCATGCCCTGGCCAAGGCAGGTAAAGGCATAGCCTCAAAAGAAGAACGGCCTACAGTGGCCGGTGCATCAAGTAACGCTGAGACCGCCATTTCATCACCAACCACTGTCCTGGCTGCCATAAAATCCAATGAGGCCGAAAGACCTGTACTGGTCTCCAACACACCCGCCCCATCCTCAAACATACTGACCAATGCCTCTGCTCCAAAACAGGAAACCTGGTGGAACAAACTCATGCCATGGCAAAAAGACAAGGAAAAGGAACAGGTAGTCACTGTTGACGCAGACAGAAGCGGCCTGCCCTATCCAACTCTGAACGAGCTCATGAGCAGATATAAACGCCCGGAACCGGTTCAACCCGTACTGCAGACAGCAGCCTCAGGCACGAGCACCAAGCCATCCTCTTCGCAGACACAGGCAAACACAGTAAAACAACAATCCAATACTATACAACCAGCCGCTGCCTCTCCAGCATTTCAGACCACCGCCACCAGCGGCAGTACTTCGAGTATTGCATCAGCCGCACAGTCGAACCAATCTGCTGAAGCGCAAAAGACAATATCCACCCAAACCTCACAGCAGGCCCAGGGCAACAAAAAAGGCCTTCTTTCCTGGCTCTCCAATCCATTTAACTCTAAGACCGAGACCCAGACCAGCCCTACGCAACAGACTCAAGAGGCCTCCAACAAAAAGAAAATTGGCACCACAGGCGAAACAGAGGATGGGCCTATCTGGCAGTGGTATTGAAAAACAGGCTCAGACAGGGACCAGCGCACAGCCGGAATTACTTTTTGGGTATCCGGAATCCAGTGTTGGATGCCGTCTAGGGCGTCATGGCCCGTCTTGATCTCCGGGTGTTGAATTTCAGGCGAAGTGACCTTCTTCCAGGAGCTTGGCCAATGTTGGAAGATGGGTGCCGTACTCCACGGTTTTCTCTTCCAAAATGGAACCTGTCTGCCACGATCATTCGGCCAGGGAACTGTGCCTGGGCCACCTGCCGGTACACGCTCCACAGGTCCATGGTCAGCACCTTGACGCGTTCCTTGTCCGGCATGTGCTTGAAGTAGTCCACCAGATCGGCCTTGTTGCGCGTAGGCAGTATGTCGAACAAGGTCAGTTTCTCGACGTTGGTAATCATGGCCAGGTACTGGCCGATGATCTTGAGTTCGTCGATGCCCAGGAACTCAGGGGTTTCGAAGATGACCGTTTCCTTCAGTCGGGCCACAAAGTCATCGAAGATATGTCGGATGGTCTTGTCATCCACGCCGACCTCCCGCGAAAGTTCCACGAAGGTCTTTCGCAGGCAGTGGCGCTCAATATAGCGAATCAGGCGGGCGGTGGATAGCCGCTTGTTGTCCATTGCCGGCAACGGCTCAAGCAGGGTCTTTCCGCACGCCTTGCAGCGGTAACGCTTGCGGTCCATCTCGATGAGCACGCGCTTGCCGTGAATGGGCGTGTCCATGAAGGGCTGGCGCTTGCTGCCGTGCTTGTAGAGTCCGCCGCCGCACGCCAGGCAGGTTGCGGGTTCAACAAGGCCTTCCGCCTCAATGTGGTAAGTCTCCTCATCCTGCTGATGGGAGAGCACCTGCATTCCGGGCAGGTTAAGCAGATCGGCCATAGTTCTGCCGCTTTTCCTCGAATCCGCGGTAGACTATATCCAGCAATAGCGCCGCCATCGCCTTCTTGACGTGGCCCTTGCCCATCACCTGCTCTGACATGTTCTTGTGATTCTCGTAGGCCGCCATCACGGCGTCCTCGAAGGCGTTCATGAAGTCCGGGCTGTCGCCGAACTGGGCCTTCTGGTTGGCCGCCGCCTGCCGGGCCAGAACCTCCGACTCCATCATCTTGCCGGCGATGTGGTTCACGTAGTTGATGCGGTCGGCGTCCGTCAGCTCTTCGCCCTCAAAGAGATCGTTCATCATTCCAACGATCTCCGACAGCAGGGCCTGCTTTGGATCCTGCGGTACACGGCTGCCAATGCCAGTCATCGGGTCGATGGCGGCCGGCTCATTCGTCGGGTTGGCCAAACCAAGTTGGCGCTTACCGAGGTCGCGTAGGTTGTAGTGCGTCATCAGCACGGACGAGAGGTCTATCGCCTCGTGACGGACCTCCTCGGCGATGAGCGGGCCAAGATGCTTGAAGAAGAGGCTGCGCTTGAAGAGCTCTGAATCGCCGTAGTCGACGATCTGGGAGAGGAAGTCATAGGCCCGCACGAACCCGCCCAGATCCTTCCTGAAGAGATCCAGCGCCTCGATGGCCTTCTTGTCCTTTTGCTGCTCGGCTTCCGTATAGCGCACACGGAAGCGTTCGACTGCGGGGCCGATCCTGGACTGCATATCCTTCTGGGTACCCTTCCTGTAGTAGGCCTCGGCGAACCCGTTCACCTCCTCCGGCAGGTAGATGCCCGTGGCATCGAGTTTGGCCTGCAGATCATGGATCAGGTTGGGGTCCGACACGCCGGAGAGTTCGGCCGTCCGATAGTAGGTGCGGAAGGCGGCCAGGATCTCGTCCGGGTCGTTCACGAAATCGAGCACGAAGGTGTCGGTCTTGCCGGGGTATGTCCGATTGAGCCGCGAGAGCGTCTGCACGGCAGAGACGCCGGCGAGCTTCTTGTCGACGTACATCGCCACCAGCAGGGGCTGGTCGAAACCGGTCTGGAACTTGTTGGCGACCAGCATGACCTGGTACTCGTCGGTGACGAAGGCCTCGCGCATGTCGCGGCCCTTGAGGCCCGGGTTCATGTTCGACTCGTTGAACGGGCTCGGGCCGCTCTCGGGGTCGTTCACGTCCCCAGAGAAGGCAACCAGGGCGGATACATCCCTGTAGTCCTGCGCCTTGATGTACTTGTCCATGGCGAGCTTGTAGCGCACCGCCTCCTTGCGTGAGGCGGTCACGACCATCGCCTTGGCGCGGCCGTTCAGGCGCCACATCACGTTGGCCCGGAAGTGCTCGACGATCACCTGGACCTTCTGGGCGATGTTGTAGGGATGCAGGCGCACCCAGTTCATCAGCGACTTCAGGGCCCGGTTCTGGTCCACCTGCTCGTCGTCGTAGTCCTGGCCGTCGTGGGCCAGCTTGAAGGCGAGCTTGTACTGGGTGTAGTTCTTCAGGACGTCGAGGATGAAGCCCTCCTCGATGGCCTGCTGCATGGAATAGACATGGAACGGGGCCGGCAGGCCATACGGGCCGGGCCATCCGAAGAGTTCGAGCGTCTTGGCCTTGGGCGTGGCGGTGAATGCGAAGTAGCTGACCGTATTGGGCTGCACCTGGCCGGCCATCTCGGCTTCGAGGATTTCCTCCAGGTCGACCTCGGCGCCGTCCTCGATCTCCGCCAACCGCTCGGCCGTCAGCACCTGTTTCAGCTTCTTGGCGGCCGAGCCGGTCTGGGAGGTATGCGCCTCGTCGGCGATCACGGCAAAGCACCGGCCCTTGAGCGTGACCGTGTCCCGGATGGCGTCGAGCACGAACGGGAAGGTCTGGATGGTGACGATGATGATCGGCGCCCGGTCGGCGAGCGCCTTGGCCAATTGCGACGACTTGGAGCCCCCCTCGTCGGTGATCCGCACCACCACACCGTGCTTGTGCTCGAACTGGTAGATCGCGTCCTGGAGCTGGGAATCCAGCACCGTGCGGTCGGTGATGACGATGACCGAGTCGAAGCGCTTGGTATCCGTCTCGTCATGCAGGGACGCCAGCTGGTGCGACAGCCACGAGATGGAGTTGGTCTTGCCGGAGCCTGCAGAGTGCTGCACCAGGTACTTCATGCCAGGGCCTTCCGTCCGTGCCGCGGCCACAAGCTGGGTGACCGCCTCCCACTGGTGGAAGCGTGGAAAGATCAGGGTCTGCTTCTCGACCACGGTGCCATCGGGCTGGGTTTCCTGCTTTTTCTCTAGGTGGACGAAACGGCCGAGGATGTCGAGCCAGGCGTCGCGCTCCAGCACGCGCTCCCACAGATAGGCGGTGCGGTAGCCGTTGGGGTTCACCGGGTTGCCCTTGCCGCCGTCGTTGCCCAGGTTGAACGGCAGGAAGCGGGTCTCCTTGCCGGCAAGCTTCGTCGTCATCCACACCTCGTCGGTGGACACCGCGAAGTGCACCAGGGCGCGCCGCTTGAAGGCGAGCAGCGGCTCCTCGCAGCGGGTAGCCAGATCCTTCACCGGACGGTCATGCCGGTACTGGCGGATGGCATCCTGCACGGACTGGGTGAAATCGGTCTTCAGTTCCAGCGTGGCCACCGGAATGCCGTTCACGAACAGCACCAGGTCGATGCTGTTCTGGTTCGACAGGCAATAATGCACCTGCCGCATGACCCGCACGCGCACCTTGCCGTACCGGGCCAACGTCTCCGGGTTCATCGTCTGGACCGGCTTGAACTGGCACATGTCGAACCGGGCGTTTACATTCTTGAAGCCGTGGCGCAGCACGGAGAGCGAGCCGTCCTTGTCCATCACCTCGGCCAGGCGCTTCAGCACCGTCTGCTCGCTGGAGCCGTTGTGCAGCTGTTTCACCTTGGCCCATTCTTTGGGCTGGGTCTCCGAGAGCCAGGCGATCACGTCCTCGGGGAACAGGGCCAGTTCGCGGTCGTAGCCGGAGTCGTCAGGGGAGTACAGCCAGCCGTGGGTTGCGAGATGGGCGCAGACTTCCTGCTCGAAGTGGATTTCGGTGTGCGGCGCGGTCATGCGGCCTCCCTTACGTCGATCTTCCCCGTCACCGCCGCTGAGATCAGCGCCGTGCGGTGCTCACGCATCAGTTCGATGGAGCGGCGAGATTTTTCGATCAGGGCGTCGATTTTGGCGGTTTCGCGGTCGAGGAAGGTAGCGATGGCGGTTTGTTCATTCAGAGGTGGTGCAAGAAACCCCATGTTCCCCATAAACTCCCAGCCAACCCTAGGCATCTTGGCTCCGAAGGTGTAGCTATCTGCAATAGCAATGAAATCACGGTTCAGTATCTGATATTGTGCAAAACGTCCAGTGATTGATTTTCCCGGTCGTAGCACGTGGAAATCACCGACCGCCTCTCCGGCGGACTCTGCGAGATAAGCCTTTGCGAGATATGGTCGTAACTTACCAAACAGAATGTCACCTGATACAAACGCAACACCATCTCCCTCGAAGTCAGACGCGGTTTCTATGAACCGCCCAGACCATCCCTCGACGTTTTCCAAGGCGACAGGGCGGTCGCGTCTGTTGGTTTTCTCAGTCGTCAAGCTCAGACAATGCTTGAACCGCTTCACCTCCCAATGCGCCGGCACCTCCCCCAGCCACGCCACCCCCGAGTCCTTCATCGGCGCATCCGGGTTGAGCCCCTTGGTCACCGCATGGAAGATGAGGGCCTGGCGCTTCTCCTGAAGCAGTTCGATCAGCTTTTCCTGCTTGGCGATCAGGGCGTCGATTTTGGCGGTTTCGCGGTCGAGGAAGGCGGCGATGGCGGTTTGTTCTTGGCTTGAAGGTAGCAAAGCCACCAGATCCCGGAAATCGTCAAAATCCAAGTCCCACTGATTTGGCCGAATGCCGGCCGAAAGCAAGTTGTACTGGCTGATGTAGACCGGGGACCTAAGCAGGTAATGCATGAACCTGAGGTTCATTTGCTTGAGCGGCCTTGCGACGTAGTAGGCTGGGCTGACAATACCTTCAAAATCAGATACAGCTATCGATCCCTGCCATGTCTTCATCTTGTTGAGCACCAGATCACCACGTTCAACAAACTGGTATGCGGACAAATCCTCAGACGGCTTATTAAAGTTGTCATCACGGGAGGACTTGGGGATAACGCCATAGTCACGGTAAACCGACAGCAATTCGGCCTCAGGACGGTTGGTTTCCTTCTTGCGTTGGAACATCCAGCGAAGGCGGTGAGTAGCCCATCCCTCCGGCACCTCCCCCAGCCATTCCACCCCCGAATCCTTGTAAGCCGGGTAGGGCTTGTACTTCACGCCGTCACCTCCTTGAGCAGCGCCATGATCTCGGCCGAGATCGCCTTCAAGTCAACGTCGATCTCCTCCAGCGGCCGGGGCGGCACGTACTTGTAGAAGTGGCGGTTGAAGGAGATCTCGTAGCCCACCTTGGTCTTGTCATGGTCGATCCAGGCGTCCGGCACATGGGACAGGACCTCGCGCTCGAAATAGACCTGGATGTCGTCCTTCAATGGCACGTTCTCGGTGTCGCGCAGAGAGGAATCAGGCTGGGAGCACCCCTTCTGCTTGCCCTTTGTGCCCATGACCACGTTGCCCTGTTCGTCGCGCAGCGGCCGCTCGACCGTGATCGTAGAATAGCCGAAGTCGGCGTTGTCGAAGATCTTGCTGTGTTCGTTCTCCTCGAACGCGCCGTAGAGCTTCACGATGCGCTCGATGTCGGCCTCGCCCAGTTCCTTGCGCTTGGAGCCGAGAGACTTCCTCATCTTCTGGTAGAACTCGGCGGCATTGATGAGCTGGATCTTGCCCTGGCGCTCCGGCTTCTTGTGGTTGGTGACGATCCAAACGTAGGTCGAGATGCCGGTGTTGTAGAACATGTCGGTGGGCAGGGCGACGATGGCTTCCAGCCAGTCGTTCTCGATGATCCAGCGGCGGATCTCCGACTCGCCCGAGCCCGCGCCGCCGATGAAAAGCGGCGAGCCATTGAGCACGATGCCAATGCGGCTGCCACCTTCGGACTTGGGCCGCATCTTCGAGATGAGGTGCAGCAGGAAGAGCAGGCTGCCGTCGGACACGCGCGGCAGGCCCGGGCCGAACCGCCCCTCGTAGCCTTTCTTCGTGTACTCGTCACGGATGAATTTCTCGATCTTTTTCCACTCCACGCCAAACGGCGGATTGGAGAGCATGTAGTCGAAGCGCTTGCTGGGCAGGCCGTCGTCGGAGAGCGTGTTTCCGTAGATGACGTTGGAGATGTCCTGGCCCTTGATGAGCATGTCCGCCTTGCAGATGGCGTAGGACTCGGGATTCAGTTCCTGGCCGAAGACCACCAGGCGAGCCTGTGGGTTGAGGCGCTGGAGGCGTTCCTCCGCCACCGAGAGCATGCCGCCGGTACCGGCGGTGGGGTCGTAGAGGGTGCGCACGATGCCAGCCTGAGTCAGCGCCTCGTCGCCCCCGGCGAACAGGAGCTCCACCATCAGACGGATGACCTCGCGCGGGGTAAAGTGCTCTCCGGCCGTCTCGTTGGACAGCTCGGCGAACCTGCGGATCAATTCCTCGAACATCGCGCCCATATGGGCGTTGCTCACCACGTTGGGATGCAGATCGATGGCGGCGAATTCCTTGGCCACCAGGTAGAGCAGGTTATCCTGATCGAGCCGGTCGATGAGCAGCTGGAAGTTGAACTGCTCGAACACGTCCCGGACGTTGCCGGAGAACGAGCCGATGTAGTTCGTGAGGTTGGCACGGACGTTGGCCGAGTCGCCCAGCAACGTCGTGAAGGTCATGGGGGAGGTGTTGTAGAACTGGTAGCCGGACTTCTTGACCAGAAAGCGCGAGAGCCGCCTCCGGCATATCCTTCTTGGCCTGGAATTCCTTGAGGACGGCGGGCTTGGTGGCTTCCAGCACACAATCCAGGCGTCGCAGGATCGTAAACGGCAGGATGATCCGGCCGTATTCCGATTGCTTGAAATTTCCCCTGAGCAGATCCGCCACTGACCAGATCAGGGCGGAGGTGGCGTTAGTATTCAATCAACACTCCAATCCTATTTTTGGAGTGAATCTAACACTACGCAGTGCAACACGCAATCCCTACTTTTGGCATAACAAATGCGCCCCGTGTGTGAGTTATTTCAACACGCTATTCCGAATACCCTACTTTTTCCCCTTGTTCCCATGGCCTGTCAGCTCGGTCTTATCCCCCAGTTTTGCCTTGACAGTCAAGAGTTTCTTATCCCGATAGACCGTAAGTTCTATGGTGTCTCCAGGCTCTTTACTCTGTAAAAAACGCAAAAAGGCCTTGTCTGAACGAATGGTGATCTTATCCGCTGCTACGATAATGTCTCCGCCTACTCGATATACCGTGTTTCCGATGCGCAGTTCCCGATCGCCTGCCTTAAGTCCTGCCTTTGCCGCAGGGCCGTTAGGCGTGATGTCGGTAATCATGCCCCCTATCTCACCAGGCAGATTCAATGCCTTTGCCAGAGGCGGTGTGATGGATATCAATGTCGCCCCGAACCATGGACGCCTTATGTATCCGCGAGAAACCAGTTGTGAGGCAAGGTTTTGAATCACCTCGGAAGAAATGGCAAAACCGGTGATGGAAGGCTGATCGGCAAGCGTAAAGGCTGGAGAAATGATGCCAAGCACACGGCCATTGGTGTCCACCAGCGGGCCTCCCATATTAAAATAAGAGGTGGCTGCATCTGTACGAAGCACCAGATCCAATACCATTCCATCCGGCTTTGCCACATTCTTAACCGGTGACATAAGTATCCCTCGCGACACCTCACAGGTAAGGCCATCTGGATTACCGAAGGCCAGCACTGTTTGACCAGGCGACAAATCGGATGTGGCTGCCAGGGGAAGGGCTCTGAAGGTCTCCTTGTTGCTGTTGGGTGCTAAAATCTCAAGAATAGCCATGTCTGTCTCATCATCTATTCCTAAAAGCTTTGCAGGCCACCTCTGGCCGTCCACAAAACCCACCTCTATGGAACGAAGGTCGTTCAGAGTAGAGGCGCTGGTCACCACATGTCCCATTTTATCGATGACGAACCCTGATGCGTTGCCCTTGACCGACACTGTTGCCATAGCATAGGATTTGGAGATCACCGTGCTGGTCACGTTTACCACCCCCTTACATACGCGTTCATAAAGGCTGCCTGTATTCACAGATTTGGAGTCAACCCCTGCATAAACAGACGCGGACTGCCAGCAGAACAAGATACCTAATACCACCCATCTCAATTGACTTAGTTTAATTTTCATGAAACAATCCCATCTTTTTAACACAAATTTAAATTATAAATCTAACAGATTTGACTTTATAACATACTTCTTTTGTTGTCAAAAATCCAAGTCTTTTTCTTGGCCAGCTGTGCTGTGCTGCCTTAAAAAGGTGTTTTCGACAGGCTGTTAATAAAAAAGGGGTTATACAGTTAAGGAAGGAGTAAAATAAATATGAATAGAAAAAAGCCCATCGATCGATGGGCTTTCAAATGGAGGGATTATGCTGTAAACAAGAGTCTATATCAATATGGCCAGAAATGAAAGTGGTGTCCCTTGCAATGCCACTTCTGCAAATGTACCTAAGATAGATTTCCCGATTATAGCGCCTGCCTTTGAAGCTGCCCTATGTAAATATTCATCGTTTGTTGCAGCCTTTGATGCATCGAAATACCCTTTTCTTTGCAGAATGTCCACGATATCCCTGTGCTTTATCGACTTAGAATCATAATTGACGAGGAGACTACCGGTTATAAGATTTATATCAACGGTATCAACACCTTGAAGCATACTGATGGACTGTTTTACTTCATCTGCTACATGCTTGTTGTTTTTGATTACAGGACTCTTAAGCCTCAATCTTCCTGGGACATTATGCATGTAATAACTCATAATTAGTCTTCCTCCTTTATTATAAACTTTTTGTATGTTTTACACATCGGATAATTTGAACACCTAAACCTTATCACGTCACACTCTATTTTATAGAGATGCATTAAGTTTCCGCATGTAGGACATATTGGCTTTCCCTGTACTTCCTGTTTCTCTGCACCATAACTGAACTGTTTTCCGCATATAATGCACTGAAATCTCTGTTTTCCGGTCTTTGTCTTTCCATATCTATAAACAGCTTCTGAATTACAGACAGGACACTTGACTTTGATTTCATTTGAAGTTTCCAATGTAGTTATACCCAATTTCATAAAAACTAAGAGTGACACTCTGATTAAGGCATTGTTAAATTTTTGTTACATCTCATAGACTACCAATGCCTGAAGACGACTGCAAAAATAGAATCTCCATAGCAGGTTGAGTATTTTTTACAATTGCCTTGTACATTACATGAAGCATCCTGTACTTTTTTGAAATAAAAAGGTCTTCTATTACAAGATCATGACAACTGTGCAAAAGTTATGTTAAATTTAAAATCTCATTGTAAACTCGAGTAAAGCGAGGTGAAAGTAATCTTGCTGTTTTTTGAAAGAGATATTGCCGCTCACTATTTGAGTACTCGCAATAACTCATAATTTAAGGCTGTTCCATGGGCTATTTATGGAATATGAAGAGTATATTAAACTCAAATCCACAGCCTAAAAAAACAAACAATCTGTTAATAATGGAAATTCAGGGGGAATAGAATATATTTGTTAATAACAAACAATTACTCATGACTAAAGCGTTGTGTGAAATTGCTTCGTAGCTTCGCTCAATGACAAACTATTATGCGTAATTTAAATGGTAAATTAAAATTAAAGTAAAGGTATGGTATCGTAGTTAGTTAATTGAGAAAAACAACAATCTTTAAGACTATTTTGAAAGCAAAAATAACCTTTAGACCGTCTGTTGCCTCAGCATTTCAGCCTTATCCGTTAATTCCCATGGAAGCCCGATGTCCATTCGGCCCACATGACCATAGGCTGCAAGCTTTCTATAAAATCCACCCTTGATGATTGATGGAATGTATCTCAGATTAAACTGCTTAATTATTCCGGCAATGCGGAACTCAAAGTGTCTCTCAACAAGCTCCGCTATTTTCTCATCAGGCATAATACCTGTTCCAAAGGTCTCAACCTGAATACTCACAGGCCTTGAAAGACCAATGGAATAGCTGAGTTGTACCTCACATTCACTTGCCAGTCCTGCAACAACAACATTTTTTGCTGCATAACGGGCTGCATAGACACCTATTCTGTCAATTCTAAAGGGGTCTTTGCCACTTAGTGCCGAATCGCTGTGCCTGGAATACTCACCATATGTATCAACCGCATTCTTTCTGCCAGTAAGCCCAGAATGAATTGATGGACCACCTGCGATCACAGGGCCTTCGGGATTTACAAATATCTTCGTTCTATTGTCTGGTCGAATCTCTTCATCATGAAATACCGGCTCTATCACATGCTCCACTATGTCATTTCTTAATCTCTTCAGATCAGGGCCTCCATTAGCTGTGGACCTATCTTGGCTAGCGATTATGGTTATGGCATGTATGCGATGGGGTTCCCCATTTTTATATTCCACTCCCACCTGTGTCTTTCCATCAGGCTCAAGATAAGACTGTATGTGTTGAAATCTGACAGAGGAAAGACGCCTTGCCAGTTTGTGAGCAAGCCATATAGGCATCGGCATATATGACGCGGTTTGATTGCATGCAAAACCAAAAACCGTTGCCTGATCCTGCACAGGTATTCTTTCGATCTCCTCTTCAGAGAGGTTTCGCTCATCAAAAGGATAGGAGCTGTCATTATGTAATTCCTTGATTCCTGTAAGAATACTACACGTCTTTGCATTAAAGGCATTCCTTCCATAACCGATCTGGCTTATCACCTGCCTGGCTATGTTGGAAAAATCCAAAGTGGCGCTGGATTCAAATCTTGCCGCTATAAAAACGATGTTTGTAAATACCGCACACTCTGCCCTTATTCTCGAATAAGGATCGCGCTGAAGAAAATAATCCACAATTGCATCGCTTATCTGATCACAAAGCTTGTCGGGATGTCCTTCTGTCACAGATTCGGATGTGAACATGAAATCCTTCTTCATTTTTTTACCTCATTTTTTGTACTTTCATTTACCAAAAGCGGTACTACCGCACTGCATCCAATCATAATACCGTCAATTATATTTATGGGAGCGATTCCCAGAAGACTTCTCAAGCCAGGCACTGCCATAAACAACACCTGTAAGACAAAAGAGCCTCCAAGAGTGATATTGAGGTATTTGTTGGATGGCAATTTCTTTTTATCAAATATAGAATGGTTTTCCGAACGGCAGCTTATGGCATGAAGAATTTGACTTATAGTCAAGCTCATAAAGGCCATACTGCTTGCCCTTTGTCCCATGCCATATCTCATGATTCCATAGCCATAAGCCCCCAATGCACCGGCAGATAGCATGGTAGATTCAAAGGTTATTCTCTTGAAATCCGAGTATTTTATGATGGGATCATCAGGGTTTCTCGGAGGACGACTTAATACATCGGGCTCAGGGGGCTCAAGGGCAAGGGCGATGCCCGGGGCTATATCCGACATGAGGTTAATCCATAAAAGCTGCATGGCACTTAGCGGCTGACCAAGTCCGCCTGCCATGGCTGTAAACATGACCATTATCTCGCTCATATTCGTAGAAAGGAGGAAGTGTACGGATTTTCTGATATTGTTATAAATAGTCCTGCCCTGACTTATAGCAATAATCATTGTTTCTAGGTTGTCGTCTTCCAGGACAACATCTGCAACCTCACGGGCAACATCGGTCCCCGTGTTCCCCATGGCAACACCTATATCCGCAGTTTTAAGCGCAGGAGCATCATTGATACCATCGCCTGTCATTGCAACTATCTTTCCTGCACTCTGAATAGCCTGAACTATCTGAAGTTTATGAGCAGGGCTAACTCTTGAAAATACATGCACCTCTTCACACAGCGCCTTCATTACCTCAGGATCTACATCCGCAAGGTGAGTAGAGTCAAGAACTTGTAATGGCTTTCCCTTGGATAGATTTAATTCATTTCCTATGGCAAAGGCTGTGGGGCTCTGGTCGCCTGTTATTATAACGGTATCTATTCCGGCACCATGAAACGCACTTATTAATTCCTTCACACTATCCCTTATGGGATCCACCATCCCCACAAGTCCAAGCCATATGAGTTCAGGGTTATTTTTAGAGATTAAAGTATGAAGATTAACTAACTCTGTTCCCTCATCTCTAACTATATAAGCAACACCCAACACTCTTAGTGCATTACCTGCCATTCGTTCATTTTCTACTTCTATACTCAATCTATCCTCTTCAGTAAGAGGATACTTTATTCCATCCTTCAGATAAAAACCGCACATAGATAAGACTTCGTTAGGACTACCTTTTACGGCAATAAACTTTTCATGATAGTTTGTACTATCATGAATTTTAATGTCATGAATGGTGATCATGAAATTATGGTTTTCCGAACGATGCTGAATTGCTAAAAGAGGGAATCGTTCTCTGAGTGTGAGTATATCAACGCCAAAATTTATTGCTGCATAAATAAGGGCATTCTCTGTGGAAGAGCCATTGACAATATATCGATCGTTTTGCCTTATTACCTCACTCTCATTACAGAGTACCGATACATGAATGAGCCTTAACAGCTCATCACACTGATACAAATTTAAACAACTGTTTTCATCATGAAGCAACTGATTGCTGTCATATTTATTATTATTTTCCAATATAAATTTTTCATCAGATACTTTTATTTGTTTCATGCCAGTGTATATGGAAACCACTGACATTTTGTTCATTGTAATCGTCCCTGTCTTGTCAAGACATATAGTTTGGACAGAGCCAAGGGTTTCCACTGCATCCAGATGCCTTATAAGGACATTATGTTGTCGCATCTTTCTGATGCCCAGAGCAAGGGTTGTGGTTGCAACAGTTGGAAGACCTTCAGGCACAGCAGCAACAGCAAGGGATATGGATGTCTTAAGCATCTGCAACAGACTATAACCACGAAGAAGTCCAATCAAGAATACAACTCCGCATACAGCGCTACCTATTATCACCAATTGAGTCCCGATGTTACTCAATTGTCGTTCCATCGGAGTTTCTGGGGGTTTTGCCTCTCCAACGAGCGTCTGAATCTTTCCGATTTCGGTAATTCCTCCGGTTGCAACGACTACTGCAAGACATTGCCCGCCTGTAACCAGGGTCCCCATATAAACCATGTTTATTCTGTCGGCGAGAGGAACATCAGAAGAGACAGAGGCCGAAGTAATTGCCTCTGCACTTTTTAAAACAGGCATACTCTCTCCTGTAAGTGCCGACTCATCGATACTCAGGTGTTGCACCTCTATAAGCCTTGCATCCGCTGCCACATAACTACCAGGCCTCAGAACAAGAATATCACCAGGCACCACTTGCTCTACACCAATTTCTGTTATTTTGCTGCACCTTCTCACAAGTGCAGACGGCCTCACAAGGCTTTTTAATGAATAAATAGTTTTCTCTGCGTTGTTCTCTGTGGTGTAGCCGATGACTGCATTGATGGCGACCACACTCATTATAACAACAGCATCCGCCAATCCACCCGTCAATATGGAAACACCGGCGGCAATAGCCAGAAGGGCAACAGGAAGGGACATGAACTGTCCTATGAGAATGCTCAACCCTGAGCGAGGGACAGATTCGGGCAGGACATTGGGACCGTATTTTTTAAGGAGTTCTTTTGCTGCTTCGTAGGATAACCCATCGCTTTTATTCACAGCAAAGGATTCAAGAACAGCATCGTGTGACATAAGATGCCACGGCTTCACTCTCTGGTCTTCGGCACGGGAAATAAGCCGCCTTAGTTTTCTTCGACTATAAGTCTGCCTAGCAATTACACCCGACGGTCTTTTTGTTGAGCAATTTTCTGCTGGACTACTGGCTATTGAAACTTGGCTTTCAACTGTTTTTTTGTATTCAATGACAATGGCCTCAATAACCGAGGTTATTTTATGAATATCGTTGTCGCCATTGAAAAATACGAGGATATTACCGGTGACTGTATTTGTCGAAAAACAAATTATTTCTTCTTTTTCTGCAAGTCTACATTCAATATGTTTTTTAAGGGACTCCGAACGGCGAAGTCCCTTGATTCTATAACGTGCCCTTCCCTTTATTGCGGCGTGTATTACCTGAATCACGCCCTTTTACTCTCCCCTTCTTCCTCTGGTTCTTATGGTTATTTCTGGCGACTCGGTTGTCTCTGGGGTAGAAGCGGTAGTGGCTCCAGAAGAGGTCGGTCTTGGTTTTGGCAGGGCTGCGCCTGCAACCTCCTTTACTCCTTCCACAACCCCTACAAGCATGTCTTTAACGGCCTTTACAGCTGTGGTCCCGATGGTTCCTGCTGTCTCTATTGCACCACCCACAGCAACCTTTGCCACTTCCTCCACATTACCACCTATCTCTTTTGTGGCCTCGATCACACCATCTACGGCCCTACGTGCTACAAGGGCCACATCAGCTCCTATCTCTGCCGCTCCCTTAACAGCACCTTTTACTGTCTGACCAGATGCAGAAACAACATCTCCGCCCACATCCGCCACGCCCATTACGATCCCCTTCGCTACACTCTTTGTACTGAGAATAAGTCCTGTGCCTACCTCTTCTGTGGCCTGAATCGCTCCCTTTACCACATCCTTTGTCACATAGATGGTCTCACCTGCCACCGAGCCCACTACCTTGAGGGTATTGGAAACAGTATTTTTCACAAGACTCACAATCTCTGCCTCTATTTCATTTATACCCTTCAGGCTGCTCACCACACCCTCTTTCACGGCTGTTCCAGCCTTGCCTATGCCTTCGCTCGTTCCAGTGGTCCCAATTTCTTGTTCATTAAACATATCAAACCTCCATTTTAAATAGTTTTTGATTGATTACGATGTAAACGACGGGACAATGTTAACCACTACCTCTTACAGCATATTGAATACAATGTTACAATTCGATTAAATTAGGTTGTTTCTTTCTCTGGCTTTGATTTCAAGAAGATATTCAGGGCATACCAGAATGCTGTGTACCATGCTGGCGCAGCAAAACTCCCTCTGCTTATTTGATAGATGCCCACACCCACCAAGGACAAAAAGGCCAACGCCCCTATGTCCAGATTCCCTTCTGTAACGCTTTTAATGCGATTATTGATGTCTTTGAAGGTAGCAGAGACCGTTTGGTGTAAATTCATTGCATTAACATCAACATCCTTAATCTTAAAAATATTGTTTGTCTCTGCATTCTCTAAAACGACCTTAAAATCGCCCTTGTGAATGAAAAGTACGCTTCCTGTGAGGGGATTGGCCTCTATTTTCTCGATACAACTGCATTTGGACAATTTATCCCTTAAGGCCCTGAAATAGGCTGCATCTCCCTTCTTTGAAGGTATTTTCACCCTCGTTCTTCCAAAAGATCTATAGCGGTACAAGGCAACGGGAATATCAGGCACCAGCTTCCCCTTCCAGGCCGGCAGTCTCTTCAGGCTCCTCTTCCATTTCGGCCTTTGCCTCTGCTACTATATCCTCCACGACCTCTCCCACCTCTGCCACTGTCTCTTTGCCCTTTTCATACAGCATTATTCCGCCTTTTATGGCTGCCTTTGCCAATGGCTTGACAACACTTACCAAAATAGGCACCACTGCAGGTGCCAAAACCGCGGCGCCAATGCCTATGGCAAGACCGCTTACAATATTTCCCTTTAATCCATTGTCAAAAAGTGACATCATCAGCCTCCTGTTTTTTGTCCAATTACAATTATAAATTAATAGTATTCTATAAAAATGACTATATCATTGTTTTTTTTCATTACTTACCTAAAAAATGTCTTGTTATGCTGAATTTAACCAAAATTTAATTGTATATTCATCATATTGTAACATAAATCTGTTTTGAAATTAATAAAATTGTATAGTTTACTGAATACATACTAAAATTGTATTAATATATCAATTAGTAATTGTTTATGCAAAATTATAATGAAATTTTAGGTAGGCATTTTCAATGATTTCTTACAGAATAATACACCATATTCCGGGACGCATAAGGATTGAGGTGCCATTTATTAAAAAGCTCTCTATGTCGAGACTATTCAAGATTTCAAAACAACTCTCTACTATTCCAATTCCTGAAGGAATAAAAGACATTCGTCCCAATCCACTATCAGGAAGCATAGTCATAACCTATGATCATGGAAAGATAGATATTATTGAATACATCAAAAATCTATCATGCAGCATAGAAATACAACAATTAGCGAGAGCAAAAAACTAAACTTAAAACATCAAAAAGACAGTATATTTATTGCATACTAAGCCATGTCTGACGTTTTACGCCTTCGATGTTCTTACAGCCTCGCTGCAGTGCATATTTCTGACCGATGAGATAGACCTTCTCCTCTGCTCGCGTGATGGCAGTGTAGAGCCATTTGTTGTTGAGCATGATGAAGTGTGAATTAGACAGAGGGATGACTACAATGCGATACTGGCTTCCCTGCGCCTTGTGTACCGTCAGGGCATAGGCAAGCTCCAGTATATCACCCAGGTGGTCGGCGTCATAAGCCACGACCACGCGCTCCGGATAGACCACATAAATGCGCTCATCTTCTATGTCTATACCCGCCACCAATCCGAGATTGCCGTTAAAGACACGCCTCATCTCCACTGCCTCGAACTGCCTGCCGCTGGCCACATAATCCTCCCAGGCCATGACCTCCATGTCCTTGTTCTGCAGATGCACCACCTTGTCCCCTTCTCTGAGGGCTATTCCATGACGAGTGATGGTCTTCGCCCCTTGAGGATTGAGTATCTCTTGCAGAATCGAATTTAGGGCCTCTGTGCCCAGCTGGCCTATCTTCATAGGAGTGAGAACCTGAAACTCCCAGACAGGGTGCTCCAGTTTTGTCTTGTATTCAAGGGCGATTTCTCGAATACGTTCAAAGATGGCCTGATTGTTGGCCTCACGCAGGGCCTTGAGCTCCGCCTCTGTCCTACCCCTCTTGAGTGCAAAGATGTTGTGAGGCTGAATCTCTTCAAAAACCAGGTCCCGCCACCCCGGTTTTTCAATGCCATCAGGCCAGTTGCTCTTGCGAATCTCGTTGGCAAACAGCGTGATAACACTGTCCTCGCTCTGACGAAAGATACGAGTGAGATGCACCGCTGGAATCAGGCCTTGCTGAATGGCGTCTGAAAAGACATTGCCGGCGCCGATAGGCGGAAGCTGAGCCGGATCCCCTACTAAAATCAGCATAGCATCCGGTCTCATGGCTCGAGCCAGATAAAAAAACAGAGGAAGACTTACCATGGAGGCCTCGTCCAGCAGCACCACTTTTTGAGGAAGCGGATTGTCAGGACCGTATTCAAAGGTGTTGTCAGTTTTGTATTTTAGAAGGCTGTGAATGGTGAAGGCCTCATATCCAGTGGCCTTTTTGAGTCGAGAGGCGGCCATACCAGTAAAGGCGCAACATACGATCTCCTTTTGTGATGTGTAACTTGCTGACAAAAGATGCAAAATCGAACAACACACAGTGGTCTTTCCAGTACCTGCATAGCCAGCCAAACCAAAGACCAGGCCGTCTCCACTCCCTACCAGCCGAATGACCTCCTTTTGTTCCTCCGCCAGTTCGAAACCTGTTTTCACCTCATACTTCTGAATAAATTCCTCGATTCTCTGAAGTGGCAGCTGCTTCCTGTTGGTATTTGCTGTCTTTTCCACAAAAAACTGCCGAATCCAGTCTTCCATAGCCCTATAAGAAGCCAACCCGATTCTATCTTCCCACAATACCACTCTACCTTCTAATGCCATTTCACCCACCAACTTCAGCAAATCCTCCTGAGGAACAGGGGTGTTGTCGCTGCACAGAAGCTCTTTTACCATTTCCAAAAGCTCATTTAAAAAAAGCCAGGTATGTCCGTTGGACTCGGCTGCATTTAAAAGCAGGTGCTCCACAGCAGCCTTGATGCGAAAGGGAGAATCGGGCTGAATCCCCAGACTCATGGCCAGCTTGTCCGCTGTCTTAAATCCGATACCCCTCACCTCCGTGAGCCGGTATGGATTGGACTGCAGCACTGCAAGGGCCTGGTCCTCGAAGTGATTGTAGATGCGAATAATGAGCTGAGGAGAGACCTGTGCGTTGTGAGCCGCCAGATACTTGGTAAGATTCTTAAGATTTCTGTGTTTCTGCCAGGAACGCTTTATGAGACCGAGCCGCTTTCCCTTTATGCCCTTGTGTTTTAGCAATTCCTCGGGATTTGAATCCAGAAGCTGCATAAGTCTTTCTTCGCCGTAGGTATTCAGCAGTTCAGAGGCCAGCTTGGGGCCCAGGCCCTTTACTACCTTTGAAAGGAAAAAGAGCATCTCGCTTCCCATAACAACCGCTGCGGAAAATGCGAACTGCCTGCCGTATTTGGTCATGCACCACTCACCCATGAACTCCAGCTCCAGACCGTCAGGATTCAGCCCCTGAATGAGTTCCGGCAGATGACCTGTAGCCACAAAAGGGGCTCCACGCAAAGGCTTTATGCGAAGGACTGCAAAACCGTTCTCGGAAGAGACATAAGTGACACGATCAACTCTGCCTTTGAGTCGAATCTGGCCGTTATCTTCAGACATTTATACCCTGATCACCTTGGAAGCCATCTGAAGGGAGGTCACGATGTCCAGCATGTTGGTAGTCTCACCCACCTGTTTCCGTTCCACCAGCCCGAAATGTTGAAGACAAGTGCCGCACACAAGAATACTGACTCCTGCGGCCTCCAGCGCCTTCAAATCCTCGAGACACGACGATTCACTCACCGTAAGCCGTACGCCTCCATTCACAAAAACAATACGCCAAAGCTCCTTTCCCATCTCCTTTAAAGTGGAGACAAAGCTCTTCATGAGCTTTTTACCCAGTTCGTCGTCTCCACTGCCCAGGCGATCCGATGGAATAAAGACCAGTATCCGCAAATCGGAAGCAGGCCTTTCCTCATTAAAGACCAACTCACAGGTAGGTGGCGCAGCGGTGATGAAAAAGGTCCCGGCCTGTTCCATTACGGTGGTTATCCAATGCTGACTTGACAAAAAACGGGTCACATTCTGACAGGACACAGGATTGTCCACCAGCACCTCGAATATCTCTGACGGATTGGCCTCTATAAAGGCCTTGGTCTCCAATACAGGTTTGGGGCAGGCGAGCCCCATGCAATTCAATTGTTTCATGTCATGCAACTCCATTGGTCTTTTTCTGAAATATAGCCTCACTATAAAAAAATAAAAAGGGCGGCTTTGATAGGCCGTCCATATTCTTACAGAAAGCTGCAGCAAACGCCGCACTATTGACTAATAGATACTCAGATAATTATTTAGCTCCCAATCGGTGATAGCGATTCTGAATTTATCCCACTCGGCCTCCTTGGCCGCTACATAGTGCTCATAGATGTGCTCACCCAGAGACGCTTTGGCCAATGGATTGGCCTTGAGCTCATCCAGCGCCTCCCTTAGGGAACCCGGCATACTGTTGATCTTAGCTGCCTTCTTTTCTTTTTCGGTCATTTTGAAGATATTCTGATCCACGGTTACAGGGGGCTTCAGTTTGTTTATGACGCCATCCAGACCTGAATTCAGCATCATTGCAAAGGCCAGGTATGGGTTGCAGGTAGGATCAGGGCAACGCAGCTCGCAACGAGTGGATGCACCGCGAGAAGCGGGAATACGCACCAGAGCGCTTCTGTTGGATGCGGACCAGGCCACATATACAGGGGCCTCGTAGCCAGGCACCAGACGCTTGTATGAATTAACCAGCGGATTAGTGACAGCGGCCATGCCACGCGCATGCTTCAGAAGACCGGCAACATAGCTTCTGGCCACATCGCTGAGCTGCATTGGGTCGTTGGGATCAAAGAAGGCATTCTTGCCGTCCGTTGTAAACAGGGACTGATTGGTGTGCATGCCTGAGCCATTGATACCAAATACAGGCTTGGGCAAAAAGGTGGCATAAAAACCATGCTTATGAGCAATATTCTTCACAACCCACTTGAAGGTCACAGTATTGTCGGCAGCGGTGACTGCATCGGAATATTTGAAATTGATCTCGTGCTGTCCTTCTGCCACTTCGTGATGAGATGCCTCGATTTCAAAGCCCATCTGCTCCAGTGTCAGAATAATCTCCCTTCTGGCATTTAAACCGCGATCTTCAGGGTCAACACTGAAGTAATTGGCCACATCACTGACTCTATTGGTGGGCCTGCCGCATTCATCGTAGTCAAAAAAGAAAAACTCACACTCTGTGCCTACATTCATCACATAACCGTCTTTTTTAGCCTCTTCTAACACGCGCTTGAGGTTGTAACGCGGGCAACCCACAAAAGGCGAGCCATCGGGCATTGCGACATCACAGATGATACGCGCTGCAGCCACACCGTCCTTGGTCCTCCATGGCAGGACACGGAAGGTGCTGTAATCCGGCTTCAGATACATATCAGACTCCTGAATCCGAGCAAAACCTTCAATGGAGGAGCCATCGAACATTATCTGTCCGTCCAGGGCCTTTTCCAACTGGCTTCTAGGAATGGCTATGTTCTTGATAAAACCAAAGATATCACAGAACTGAAGCCTGAAAAAATTGACATTTTCCTCCTTTACGATCTTCAAAATCTCATTTTTCGTAATCACCATAAGACATTCTCCTTATTTAGAATTAAATGACATATTGAACTATGCTTAACCAAACAAAGTTAAGCAAAAAAAATGCCACAAAATAAATAGAAATACATAAATCATAACTACTTATTTTTACTAATTTTTTACAAAAAAAACAACTCTCATTAATGTGCTAAGTTACATTTATGGCAAAACATTGTGTAAGAAAAAAACAGAAATGTAACATTTATACATCAAAGCCAGCTATAAGAACTGTGTGGTCCGACGGCTTTTCAGCCAGACGAGGATTTATGTCGATGTAACACTTACGCGCCTTGGCTGCAAGGACCTCGTTGGCCAATATATGATCTATACGCCAGCCCTTATTCCTTTCCACAGACTTGGGGAAACGGTAGTCGTAAAAGGTATATTGTTTGGGTTCCTGATTGAATTTACGAAATATATCCACGAATCCCGCTGTTTTTACTCTTTGAAATGCTCGACGCACATCCTCGTGAAAACACACATGGTCTTTGAGACGTTCAGGATCATAGACATCCATGGGCTCAGGTGCAACATTGAGGTCTCCGCACCACAGCAAGAGTTCCGAGGATATCCATCGTAAAAACAATGAGTTGAGCCGGTTAAACCACTTGAGCTTATATTGAAACATGACGTCTGTTATCTCCCGGCCCTGAGGTACATAGCTATTTACTATGCGCACTCCCTTTATGACACATGAGATGAGCCGGGCATGATCTTCGAGCGTGTCTTCGCCATCCTGAAACCCGGTCTGCATTTCATATATCGGCAGTCTGGATGCCACCGCCACGCCGTTATAAGACTTCTGCCCTCTAAAAAAGACGGAATATCCAGCCTCTTCAAAGGCGGCCGCAGGAAAATCGGTGTCCACGACCTTTGTTTCCTGCATACACAACACATGGGGGTTGTTTAGTTTCAGCCATGGAATCACAATATGCATTCTGGCCCTGAGGGAATTGACATTGTATGTGGCGACTGTAAATAATTCACCTGCATTCGATGATGGACCTTGAGGCATTTGCATTGTCTCCATTGTAAAAATTCCTGACAGGTATTTTAATATATGAGACTCACAAGGTAAGTTTCAAAAATATGGAAACGTATTGAGGATACTTACCGTTAAAGAGTTCTAAAACACAGCCTTGCACGTTGGTCAAGGCCATTTCTTTCAAATAACGAGGGCTTTCATGCAATTTCTGATATTTCTGGCCAAAAAACTTGCATATCTAATTCCCACCTTTCTGGGAATCACACTGGTTTCCTTTACCGTCATGCACATGGCCCCGGGAGAACCCATGTCCATACAGGCAGACTTCAACCCCAAGATGACACCTGAGGCCAGAGAACGCCTGAGATCCCAATACGGCCTGGACAAACCCCTTTATGAACAATACTGGAACTGGCTAAACGGCCTGGTGCGGCTG
This sequence comes from uncultured Desulfobulbaceae bacterium, assembly GCA_964427245.1. GTDB lineage: Bacteria > Desulfobacterota > Dissulfuribacteria > Dissulfuribacterales > DYLC01 > JAQVIJ01. The sequence continues at coordinate 51,300 of CAYRSX010000012.1, forward strand.
AATCTAGGGACATCCTTTGCAGCGGACAAACGACCTGTGTGGGACAAGATACGAGAAAGACTGCCGGTCACCATTCTCATCAACCTGCTCTCCCTTGCGCTCATATTCCTGATTGCCATTCCCATAGGCGTAAAGGCCGCTGTGCATCAAAACAGCCTATTCGATCGCATCAGCACCGTATTTGTATTTCTTTTCTATGCCATGCCATCTTTTTGGGCGGCACTGCTGCTCATGATGTTTTTCGGCATCTATCTTGAATGGCTGCCCATATCAGGGCTACACAGTATCGTTGGTTACGATTCCATGTCTATCTGGCAAAAGACATGGGACTGGACAAAACACCTTATACTGCCAGTAAGTATCTCGACTCTGGGAGGGCTTGCAGGTCTATCACGCTACATGCGTTCATCCATGCTGGAGGTGATGCGCCAGGATTACATTTTGACAGCACGCGCTAAAGGGCTTCCCGAACGCGTAGTCATCTACCGACATGCCTTGAGAAACGCCCTGCTGCCGGTTATCACCATTCTCGGCCTGTCTCTGCCGGGCATGATAGGTGGAAGCGTAATCTTCGAGTCCATCTTTGCCATACCTGGCATCGGACAGCTCATGTGGACCAGCGTCATGGCCCGTGACTATCCGGTACTCATGGGTAATTTGGTCATCGTTTCAGTGCTCACATTGATAGGAAATCTCCTGGCCGACATCGGCTATGCCCTGGCCGACCCCCGCATTCGCAATCAGTGATGCAGGTCATACCCCTTTCCCTGTCTCCGTCTGATATTCTGAAGCTCGTCCCAAGAATTTCAGGCGTCTATCTCTTCAGAAACAGTGAGCAACGTATCATCTATGTAGGCAAGGCCAAGGACCTACGCTCCCGCATATCGAGCTATCTCTTTAATCCATCGTCTTCGGTCAAGACCGCTCACATGCTGCAACATGCGGCCAGCCTTGAATATATTGTAACGGCTACGGAGAAGGAGGCTCTGCTGCTGGAATTCAATCTCATAAAAGAGCACAGACCCAAATACAATATCGTGATGCGAGACGACAAGGCATATCCCTTCTTACGCATCGATACATCCCAGCCGTTCGGCCGCATCTCCATAGTGCGAAGAAGGCTGAAGGACAATGCCATCTACTACGGCCCATATCCATCGAGTACAGCGGTACGAGAGGTGATGAACCTGGTGGGAAGTATCTTTCGGCTGCGCACATGCAGCGACACTCAGATGAAGAATCGAGACAGACCCTGTCTAAAATTTCAGATACAGAGGTGCAGTGCGCCTTGTATGAACGCCGTTTCAAAAGAAGAATATGCAGAGCACATTCGACAACTCAAATTCTTTCTGGAGGGCAGACAACAGAGCCTGCTCAAAGAACTTCATGCAAGAATGGAACAGTATGCCAAGGCCATGGAGTTTGAAAAGGCTGCCGTTCTGCGAGACCGCATTGCAGCCATAAAGGCAGTAACAGAGGACCAGGCCATGGTAGCTGACCTGGACGCCAACTGGGACGTGATAGGAATGGCAAGGGATGCAACACGAGCGGCAGTATCCATTCTGCACGTCAGAGACGGTGTGGTCAGAGGCCATGAAAGCCGCCTCTATCTCGCAGCTGATGAGTCAGATGAAGACATCCTGTCTCTGTTTATACGAGACTACTTCGCCTCAAACCCCATTCCTGAGCAAATACTCCTTTCCAAAGCCCCTGCCGACATGGAACTCCTTGAGGATTGGCTGAAAGAGATGGAACGGCGCTGCCGTCTGGTCATCGGAGTCTTTCGCTCCATTCGCAAAAGGCTCATGGACATGGTCCGTGCCAATGCAGATGAGATTCTCTCAAGAGAGGCAAGCCAGGAAGAGAGATGGCATGAGTTGGCGGAACTCATGAAACAGACACTTGGCCTTAAACACACGCCGAATCGCATAGAGACCATAGACATCTCCACAACTGGAGGTGAACTGCCTGTGGGAAGCCTGGTGGCCTTTGAAAACGGCCAGCCTCGAAAACAGGGCTACAGGCATTACAACATTCGCACAGTGACAGGCATTGACGACTATGCCATGATTCGAGAGGTAGTCATGAGAAGACTTGCAAATGCCATAGAAAAACATGACCTTCCCGATCTCATGGTCATAGACGGCGGGAAAGGCCAACTTGCCGAGGCAGTATCCGCGTGGAAGGAACTGGACATGCCTGGTGAAGTGGAATTCATCTCCATAGCCAAGGAGCGTAAAGATGAAGGTGAAAAACTCTATACCATGGACGGTTCACAGGTTATACTTGCGTCAAACCATTCAGTCCTACTCTTCATACAACGTATGCGAGACGAAGCCCACCGCTTCGGTGTTACCTTTCACAGAAAAAAGCGTTCATCCGCCCGTTTTCAAGGCCCCTTGCTGAAACTGCCTGGTATAGGGCTCAAAAGGCAAAAGGCCCTCCTTCAACGATTTGGCAGCCTCAAACGGCTGGAACAGGCCGAAATAGAAGAGTTGAAGGCTGTACCAGGCATTTCAGACAAACTGGCCGAACAGATATACGAGACATTGAAAAAACGAAATGCTCCATAAAAAATACGAGAACCATGGCCTCATGTTTCAGAGTTTGTCCACTCTCACATTGGCCAGCATCTCTTCGGTCTTTTTGTCCATCTCTTTGGCATAGCTTGCCACACTAAAGACAGCGCCGCAGCCTCTGCACCGCAGGGCGACTACCTTTCAGCGGCGGCAGATCTCAAGCAAATCGCCACACTTACGGCATTTCAAGTTTGTAATTGTTTCTTTGCGGAACATAACCCCCCTAAATAACTTACTTACGTCGATTCAAAAAACATCACCTCTTAAGTTCAGGAAGAAAAACGGCCAACACACCCAATAAAGGCAGATAGGAACAGATATGATACACAAATTCGATGCCATACATATCAGCAAAACTTCCAAGAACAGCTGCTGCTATACCGGCTGTGCCAAATGCAAGCCCGAAAAATAAACCTGATATAGCACCAACCCTACCCGGAATAAGCTCTTGAGCAAAGACCAAAATGGCGGAAAATGCAGATGCCAAAATAAAACCACTTGTAAAAGACAAAACGCCGGTCCATGCCAGATTGGCGTATGGCAGGACCAGTGTAAATGGAAAAGCGCCCAATATGGAAAACCAGATCACTCGTTTTCTGCCAATTCTATCACCGACAGGGCCGCCCATGAAGGTCCCCAAGGCAACAGCAAACAAAAAGATAAAGAGGTGGTACTGCGCAGACTGCACCGAAAGACCAAAACGAGACATCAGATAAAAGGTAAAATAATTTCCAATACTAGCCATATAGAAATACTTGGAAAATATGAGCACCAGTAGAATCAACATGGAAAAGACTATAGTGCGCCTTGGGAACATAGGTTGTACGGTCTGAGCATTCTGCGCCTTGCCTGTCTTGAGCGTACGGCACAACTTATACCAGTGTCCTACCCGCACCAGTATCGCTATCGCTATCAGTGCCAACAGTGAGAAAAGAAATATGCTCCTCTGGCCGTATGGAATGACCACCCATGCCGCCAGCAGCGGTCCCATGGAGGTACCAGCATTGCCGCCCACCTGAAAGAGGGATTGGGCCAGGCCGTACCGGCCGCCTGACGCCATTCTTGCCACACGAGAGGATTCAGGATGAAAGATAGACGACCCCATGCCCACCATAGCTGCTGCCACCAGCAAAACGACGTAACTCCAGGCCATGGCCATGAGAAAAAGGCCGCACAATGTGCATCCCATGCCTGCGGGCAGTGAATATGGTTTGGGGTTTCGATCCGTATAAAACCCCACCATAGGTTGCAACACAGAGGCAGTAATCTGATATACAAGAGACAAAGTGCCTATCTGAGTAAAATTCAGATGAAAACTAGTCTTGAGTAATGGATAGATGGCAAACAACAAGGATTGAATAGTGTCATTTAAAAAGTGTGAAAAGCTGATGGCCCCGAGTATCCTGAAAGACGCTGTCTGGGACTTTATATAGATTGTTTCAAGCCTCACTTCATTTTTTTCGTTCATATCTTTAAAATACGCAGGGTATTTTTTTCTTCAGTGGTAAGGTCAAGAAGCCTCTCTATGACATCCATTGGTTTTATGAAAGGCGGGTCTGTGGCCAGAGACAGGAACAGAATGTGAGCAGGTCCACCAATCTCGTTCACCCAGTGAAATACCAACTCATCTTGCATGGAATCCCTTGCCCATAATTTCAAATCAAACGGTGCAAGATTCAATATTCGGTCCTTCAGGTCCATTTCCACGGTCTTGTCCTTTTTCTGTACGGAAACAAGCAATTGTGAAGCTGTTTGCCAGCGTGAAATCCCGTGAGTTAAAATATGTGGTGAAACACATTTCACGGCCACCAGATATTCAGTCCTCGTATCAAACACCATTTGGGACAACTGCTTCAACGGCCTTATATGAAGCACCTGTATGCCGTCGGGCAGTTGAGTGTTCAAGGCCTGTTGAATCTTTGCAGGCTGTGAAACAAAATCAATTTCAAATACTTGACCACACTCTAAAGCAAAAGCCGCCTGCTCCGCCACACCTTCCATACCAAGAGGAATGGGCTGACCAAAGGACATCTTCGGCATGGGATGATGGCCAGTGGAATGAGCCAAGCGCAATCCTGCCCGGCGCATAGCGCGATGAAAAGTGCGCATGACCTCCAAATGGGCGAGAAAGCGGGCGTCACGCAGTTTTGTGTAATGAATAGCGTAACAGAGCGTATTTAGGGCATCGCATGTCTTGACCGTGACGCCGGAATCATGGGCCTCCAACTCGAAATCCATTTCAGCACCGTGATGCGACACCGGCCTGATTGTCTTGAAATCACACACTCCACAGCCCTGACAGGCACCTCTGCGGCAATCAGGGGTATATTCGCCTTTCAATGCCTTGGTGCGCTCAGTAAGCAGAAAATCCATTTTTACGCCTGTCTGAATATGCCCCCACGGCAGAGATTGATTCAAACTCAAGGCACTTGTATATGACGAAGGGTCTATTCCGACTTTTTGAGCCGCCTCCTCATATCTTTCATGACTAAAATAATCCGTCCAGGCATCCATTTTGGCGCCCATTCTCCATGCCTCAAGAAGGATGCACAGGGCATTTCTATCGCCCCTGGCAAACACTCCCTCCCAAAAACTGATATGAGGTTCATGCCATTTGAACTTTATCGCCTTAGAGCGGGCATGAAGCTCGGATCTCAGCAGATAAATCCGCTCTCGAGCCTCCTCCACTGAGAGCTGCCGCTCCCATTGAAACGGCGTATGCGCCTTGGGCACAAAGGTACCCACACTCACAGTCACATTGACGCTCATTTTTCTTTCAGCCTGCCGCAGGACCTGATGTGCAAGTTCCGCTATGGCAATGACATCTTCATCTGTCTCGGTGGGCAAACCGATCATGAAGTAGAGTTTTATGTTGCGCCAGCCCAGCCGATAGATGGTAGCCGCCGCATTAAGTAGGTCCTCTTCCGTAATCCCTTTGTTTATGACCTGCCTGAGACGCTCGCTTCCTGCCTCAGGGGCCAGAGTGAAACCGGTCTTTCGAACCCGCTTGATCTGTTCCATCACGGCAGGAGTCAGAGTGCCAACTCGTAGGGATGGCAGAGAAATGGCTATATGCTCTTTGGCATAACGATTCATGACTCTGCAGAGAAGCGGCTGTATCTGGCTGTAATCCCCGGTGCTGAGGCTCAAAAGGGATATCTCGTCCCAACCCGTATTTTTTAAGGCCATGTCTAATGTCTGTAGAATCTTTTGCGGGCTCTTCTCTCTCACAGGCCTATAGATGACCCCTGCCTGACAGAATCTGCATCCCCGTGTACAGCCACGGGCAATCTCCATGCCTATTCGATCATGCACTATCTGTTGATATGGTATTGGAACGGCGGTGGGATATGGGGCATGTTCCATATGGGTCAAGATACGCCTTTTGACCGGACCTGATGCCAAAAGACTCATACCGCTGAATCGCCCGTTTTTGTATAAAGGCTTATAAAGAGACGGGACGTAAACACCATGCACCGCACTCAATGCCTGCAGCACCTCCGGTTTTGAGACATGTGATTTTTTGGCCTCCCGCACCACCATAGAGATCTCCTGAACTGCCTCCTCGCCATCTCCCACAAGAACGGCGTCAAAGATCTCTGCAACAGGTTCCGGTTGAAATGCGGCGCTGCCTCCACCTATCACCAAAAGCCAGTCCATCTGCCTCTCATCGGCAAGGATTGGAAGGCCGGCTATGTCCAGGATATTCAACACATTGGAATAACAGAGCTCATAGGGCAGAGAGATACCTATGACATCGAAGTCCTTTAATGGTCTTCTGCTCTCAAGCCCGAACAGTGAATGAGCGGACTCTCTCAAAAACCTCTCCATATCCGTATCCGGGGCATAGCATCTATCGGCAAGGGCCCATGGCAGACCATTTATAACATTATAGAGTATGTTCAAACCCAGATTCGACATGCCAATCTCATAGAGATCAGGAAACACCAACGCCCATCTGCAATCCGCTGCGTCCCAGGGTTTATGTAGGGCGTTGATTTCGTTTCCCAAATAACGGCTGGGTTTTTGAATCTGCAGAAGAGAATTTTCTATATGGGACATGAAATAATAAGAACTTAATGACTTCAATAGGAAAATCTAGATTCGATAGCCCGTTTCAAAGTGAGCTGATCAGCATATTTGACATCCATACCCATGGGAATGCCACAGGCCAAACGCGTCACACTGACCGGAAATTCCTTGCAACACTGGGCAAGGTAGGCCGCAGTGGCCTCTCCAGCCACGGTACTGCTGGTGGCCAAAATCAACTCCTTCACTTCATAGGTTTTAAGCCTGTCTATAAGTCTGTCGATGCGAAGCTCGGCAGGCCCTATGCCGTCCGCAGGGCTGAGGGCACCATGGAGTACATGATACAGGCCGTTAAAGGCATTGGATGATTCTATAGATAGAAGATCAGCTGGGCCTTCCACCACACACAATATCTCTCGATTGCGCCTTGAATCAGCGCAGATTGGGCATGGGTCCTGCTCGGAAAAGGCAAAACAGGTGGAGCAGAGCAGTATCTTTCTGTGCAGCTCCGCTATGGAGACCGCCAGTTCCTGAACCGTGGGCTCCTGCCAGCGCAGAATCTGAAGGGCATAGCGCGTGGCGGTCTTTTCGCCTATGCCCGGCAATCGAGAAAGATTTTTAATAAGCCTTTCAAGGGCTGGCGGAAATGCCTTGGACATGGCGTATCAGAACAGACCCGGTATCTTTATGCCACCGGTGGCCTTGGCCATCTCCTGCTCGACCATCTCCTTTGCCCTGTGAAGTGCTTCGTTTACAGCAGACAGCACAAGGTCCTGCAACATCTCCACGTCGTCAGGGTTTACCACGTCCCGCTCTATAGAGATGGAAATCAGCTCGGATTTACCATTAGCCACGGCCTTGACCATACCGCCGCCCACCGAAGCCTCTACCTTTCTCTGACCAAGCTCCTCCTGTAACTTTCCTATTTTATTTTGTATGAGCTGGGCCTGCCGCATCATTTCTTTCATATTGAGATTCATCGCGATATTCTCTCCTGACTATTTTTAGAAACTCCTTAAGGGCGGGTTCTGAACTCGCCCCTACTTATAGGGATTGTTATCTTAAAACATATTACTCAAAAATGGAACATCAAAAATCAGACCGAAAAATAGCCATAGAAGATTGTCATTGCGATTCAGCGTATAAATCACGTGAAAAAACAATCTCGTCTTTTAAAATGGGATTGCCAATAACCCTTCGAGTTCTCACAATAAAAGGCAAGATATAGAGTTTCTCATTCTATGTCTATTTTTCTTTTTCAACCAGCACACCACACCTGTCATTGCGAAGAAGCACAACAACGTCTGTCATTTCAAAGGAGCACTCCATCGCAGCCATAACCTTATCAACATACTCTTGCACAGCAAATCCTACCTGTCATTTCGAAGGAGCGAAGCGACTGAGAAATCTTTCATCGTGAGGATTTCTTGATTCGTTAAGATTTCTCGCTTCGCTCGAAATGACAGAACGTTAGTCGATACGCCGCGCTCGAAATGACAAGCATTAGTCGATACAAGAGCTGCTGAGTGCATGAATGGCGCCGTACACGCGCAGTGATTCCTGAAACAATGAGTCAAAATCTAAGTCAAAATGAGTGGTATTAAGTTTCATAATGTCTCCTTTGTATTCCAGCCCACCACCTGGCGCTTGGTTCGAGAAAACTCGATGCCTATCTGCACGACCTCGCTCTTTCCGTCCCTGTATTTGGCCGCATAGTCTTTGGAAAGAAGCTGCTGAATGGCCTCGCCTGTGGGTCCTTCGCCTTCGATTTCCTTAAATTCAAAGAGATACACACGATTTCCAAATCTGCCTGTAAGATCGCATTGCCCAAGGTGAGACACGTCCTCTGCCACTATGTCCAGACCCAAGGCTGCCAGATGGCTGTAAATCCTACTGGCATAATAGCCTTCATACTGGGCGATTGTTTTGTTGCGATACCAGTCATGGGGAATGGAGGCAAACAGGCGCTGAAAGTGGGTGCGCAGGGCATTATTATCCTTTTGCGCTAAATAGTCATACACATATAAACCTGCCTCCATCCAAGGTGCATGATCAGGGAGCCACACAGAAAGCAATGCCTGATTCAATGCAGTCTTGACCTCATGATTGGGCACTCTTAAAAAATAGGAAGGTCCCACAAGGGTTGTCTTACGCTCGCCGATGGTGAGATACCCTGTCTGCCAGAGCATGGCCTCTGGACGAATATAGTCCACATCAAAGGCGGAAAGCAGGTCCTCATTGGCAAAGAGCCTCTCAAGACTCGGCGTAAAGAAGTTGCGCTCTCTGAGCCAGTTCACCCAAAACGCAGGCGTTCCTGTCTCAAACCACCAGGAACGAAACTCACGTGCCTTAAATAGCAAGAGCACATCAAATGGGTTATACACACGCTCTCCTAGCCAGGAATAGCAGTTATACCAGCTGCGAATCTCATCTCTGTTCCGGCCTTCCAATTCCGGGGCAAATACCGTATCGATGTCGTTATCCGTGTAACCGCAGATGGTGGCATATCGTGCATCCAATGTAATATCCGAAAGATTATTGAGCCCTGAAAAGATACTCACCTTACTGAACTTGGAGACACCTGTGAGAAATACAAAGCGCAGGTTGGCGTCCTGACCCTTGAGCACAGAATAGAGGTTTCTCAAGACCTCTCGCATGGAAAGGGCGATGTCTTTGTTTGTGAGATTGTCTAAAATGGGCTTGTCGTATTCATCCACCAGCACTACAGTACGCTCGCCATATCTTTTAACAGCGTTTTCAATCAACTGCCTAAAACGGGCATGAACACCCTCCGAACGCTCTGAAAGCACCACATTCAACCTATTGGCATTGCCCTCTAATTCTATGTGAATGT
>CAYRSX010000013.1:0-5650 GCA_964427245.1 uncultured Desulfobulbaceae bacterium
AGTAGCTGGGAGAATGCCTGTTACAGGCTTTTGGCATTTATATCGTTAAAGATGGAGTTGAGCTGGCGCTCAAATCCGATAGGAAAAGTGCGGCCCAATTTGCCCCTTTATCAAATTTACACAAAATAATTGACAGTACCCAAAAAATATACAATTATTCAGCTCTAATTCAGGAAACCTACATGAAGATCGGCATACATATAACGATAAAGCAAGCCTTTTATTTTCACACACTATGGCCCTCCTGCAAGCTATCCGTTCCTCAGTTGATTTTCCTTCTTTTAACCCTGGCGGCAATAACCATCTTTCCATTCAACTCCATGGCAGATACCCTCAAACAGATCGTAATCATTCGCTATCCCATAGAGTTCAATCACTTTCGAGATGCTGTAGCAGAATTCAAGACCGGTTTGGCTCAAAACGGTTTTGTCGAAGGAGTAAATATAGAATATGTGGACATACTTACCTCACACGCCGATGAGTCCTCGATGCCGGAGGTTATCGCGGCTGTAAATCGTTACAAAAATACCGCCGCCATGTTCGTCACCTACGGCTGGGTCTCCATGCCAGCCAGAGAAATATTAAAAGACACAGGCATTCCACAGATATTCCTGCCCGTGCTGGACTCTGTGGCAATGAAACTCGTACCATCCCTCACAGGGCCGTCCGGCACCAACATTACAGGCATATATCTGAAATATCCAGCCGAAAAGGTGACTCGACTGGCTGTAAATCTCATGCCAGGCATAAAAAACTTTGCATATGTATATAACTCTCGCATTCCAGCGGATGCAGTCTATAAGGCTTCTTTCAAAGACATGGGAAAAGGCTGTTGCGGCCTCGTGATACACTATCTTGACCTGGCAAAAGGGATAGACAATGTCTTACAAAAACTAAAGGAAAATAAAATTCAGGCCATGTGTTTTATCGTAGGAGGCTTTCAACATCTAAACGAATTGAAAAGGTCTGAAATACCCATAGTAAGCGCCTTCACACTGGATATGGACGAAACCTCTATGCAAATATTCCTTAAAGGAGAGAAGACCATTCTTGCAGGCCTGTTCGATACTTTTTCGGCATGCGGCAATCAAGCAGGAGTGATTGCCTCCGCCATTCTAAAAGGCGCTGACATTCGACAAATAGTCCCTCAACCCGCAAAACAGAAGGCATTTGTGAACATGGATGCTGCCAAACATTTCGGTCTGCAAATCCCATTGGATGTATTGGAAACTGTTGATTATGTCATTAGATAGTCTTCTTAATCGCCTCCATTCCGTTAAAGTAATAGGCTTTTTAAGCCCAATTCTAATATCTATTATTATAACACTGCCATTATATCTTACTGGAGAGCACGCCATAAAGGAATTGGCTCAAAGCCTTACAAAAGAATTATTCTCCAATGAACTAAACCAAATTCTGGGCAAAATAAACGATCGCTTTGAAAAATTAAAAATCGTGGGCTTGGAAGACAGCGAAGAACACAAAGAAGCGATACAAATGGATGCATTAAAGCGATTCAGCGAATATTCCTACAAAAATACTGGTTCCATGTTTACCATAGACAATCATGGGCAGATCTTGATCGGTCAAGACATTCCGAAACAAGTCCGAGAAAATATAATAAAAGCTTCAACGTCTACCCACACAGCCAAAGTAATTCAATACCAACAAAATGACAAAAAACGCTGGGGTGTGATGGTATTTTATGAACCATGGCAATACTACATCGGCATCACTATAGATGAGAATGAACTATTTGATCAAACTATCATCTTTCAAAACATACTACTGTTTATGATGGCGGTAAGCCTACTAATAGCTATTTGGGCAGTCATTGTATCAAAACACATTTTCATCACACCCCTGACACAACTCACACAATATGCCGAGGACATAGCAAATGGAAGATATGAAACTCAAATTTCAGGCAATTTTTATTGGGAATTCAAAACATTAAAAAATGCCATGGGTTCAATGGTAGTAGCCTTGGTTCAACGCCTTCAACAGATTCATGTACAACTTGAACTCATCATGCAACGAGAACAGGAAAGGAATATGGCGATTAGACAGACAGAACAGGGGGCTGAAAGGCTAAATGTAACCCTTCGTGCCATCTCAGATGCAGTCATAGCCTATGATCTAACAGGAAACATCACCATTTTCAATAAAACTGCGGAAAAAATACTGGGCATTCGTCAGGAAGAGGCCCTTGGCCAGCCCATATCTCTGGTGCTCTCCATGCTGTCTCCCGCAACTTCGCACAATAACAAGGCTCACTTGCACAACTCGTTAAATTACATCGGCCAATATGAATTGAAAAACAAATCAGGCAATATCTTGCAGGTAAGTTGCACCTCCGCTTCCATAAAAGACCCACAAAGCCAACCTATCGGAACCGTTATTGTCATTCGCGACATCACCACCTACCTAAATCTATTGAATGAACAAAACAAGATACAGAAACTCGAATCACTGGGCCTGTTGGCCGGAGGCATTGCTCATGACTTCAACAATCTCCTCACCTCCATCATGGCTGGCACAAGTATGGCCAGACAACTCCTCAGAAGGGACGGCCAACGGGCTGAAGAATATCTGCAAAAGGCAGAAAAGGCATTGGAACGAGCAGTTGGTCTTACGCATCAGCTTCTCACCTTTGCCAAGGGCGGAGAGCCCATAAAACAAGCTGCTTCTCTCAAAGAACTCTTGGTGGAATGTGCAGAATTCATACTCACTGGCTCCGCCACTCAGTGCGAATATCATTTTCAGGATAGACTCTGGCTGGCGAATATAGACAAAAATCAAATAAGTCAAGTTGTACAAAATATTCTACTCAATGCACGCCAAGCAATGAATGACTCAGGAATCATTTGGATCACTTGCGAAAACTTTGAAAAGACCGAGGTGCTACCGATGCAATACAACGGTCTAGTAAACACTGCCGAGGAATGGAATCGGCTCTGCCCCTTTGCCCTGCCACAATGGAAATATCTCAAGCTCTCCATCGCAGATAACGGACCAGGCATACCAAAACACATATTGGCCCGCATCTTCGAACCATATTTCACCACAAAAGCCCATGGCAACGGCCTAGGTCTGGCCATTTCTCATTCCATCATAAATAAACATGGCGGCTGCATAGTGGTGGAATCTGTAGAAGGCAAAGGCACTGTCTTTACCATCTATCTGCCGGCAATTGAGGCCGAGCAGTCGCAACAGATTCTCGACATACAACCCATAATAAAAACACCGGCAACCCATCGCAGGATTTTAATCATGGACGACGACCCCATGATACTGGAACTGGTTTCCATGCTGCTTCAGGAATTGGGTTATGAAGTCCTGACGGCCTCCAACGGCGAGGAGGCGCTTGCCATCTATGAAAACACATTGAAATCCGAAAGGCCGGTGGATATAATAATTATGGACATAACAGTCAAAGGAGGTCTTGGGGCGCGGGAAACTATGCCAAAGCTTTTGAAATTAAATCCAAACGTCAAGGCTGTTGTCTCCAGCGGTTATTCCAAGGACCCCATAATGGCCAACTATCAAGAATACGGATTTACAGCGACCCTGCCCAAACCATACCGCATACAAAAGCTGGCCAATTTACTGGAACAAATAGCAGATACAGCGCAAAAGGAGTGAGCATGTCAACCGAAGAACTGCTGCCTCATGGAGAGAAACTCAGAAACGCCATTCGTTGGATATCAGAGATGTATGCAGAGCATCCTGAAAAGGCTCGCGCATCCCTCATATATGAAGCGGAAACACGCTTCGATCTCACACCAAAGGAGTGTGAGTTTCTGAATAAAAAATTTATTTGCGAAGAACGAATAGAAAAATAATTTATTATATTCTAATACACATAAATTCCCCTGTTTCACTACTTGACAACCCCTTATAAATAGCAGTATGAGTATTGCATTTTGCAACACTTTCTAACAAGGGGGGTTATCATGTCTCAAATCTTTTCCAAGATTACCTGGTCCAAGCTCACTGGGCTGGGGACGGCTGCATTCGTTACCGCAGCTTCAAGTCCAATGTTGTCATGGGCGGCAGAAGCCGTAGCCACTACTCCACAACCTGCCAATACCACTGCATGGTGGGTATGGCCGGTGGTGCTGCTGGTCGTAACTTTTGTCATGGGCATAGTGGCTGTTTTGGGCGGTGTAGGCGGCGGTGTGCTCTTCGTACCCATCATCAGCGGATTCTTTCCATTTCATCTGGACTTTGTCAGAGGTGCCGGCCTGCTAGTTGCCCTGGCGGGTGCTCTGGCCGCAGGCCCGGGGCTTCTGCGCATGAACCTGGCCAGCCTGCGACTTGCGATTCCTGTGGCCCTGATCGCATCCACCTGCGCCATAATCGGCGCCATGATGGGGCTGGCGCTACCCACAAATATAGTTCAAACGGCCTTGGGTGCCACCATTTTGGGTATAGTTGTCATCATGCTCACTGCCAAAAAATCCGATTATCCTGATGTAAAAGAATCGGATGCCCTGTCTTCAGCCCTGAGAATATACGGCGTCTATACAGAAGCCAGCACTGGCAAAGACATCAACTGGAAGATTCACCGCACGCCGCTCGGCTTGGCGCTTTTCGTAATTATAGGCATTATGGCGGGCATGTTCGGTCTGGGCGCCGGGTGGGCCAATGTGCCGGCTCTGAACCTGCTCATGGGCGCTCCCCTCAAGATCAGCGTAGCCACCAGTAAGTTCCTGCTCTCCATCACCGACACATCCGCTGCTTGGGTGTATCTGAACAAGGGTTGTATCATTCCCATGATCGTGATTCCATCCCTCATAGGCATAATGTTCGGCTCTCTTGTGGGCGTTCGCATATTGAAGATTGCCAAACCCGCCTTCATCAAGTGGATGGTCATAGGCCTGCTGCTCTTCTCAGGCCTGAAGGCCATCACCAAGGGCCTTGGACTGCCGTTTTTCTTTTAATACAACAAAAAAAGGAGTAACAATCATGACTGACTCTAAATGCAGCTGTGTAACCAAAGAGGCCTCGGAAGAACAGATGCTCTATGCCGCACTTCTTGAAAAGGGTATGTACACCGGCATCGGACTTCTGTTCATCACCTTTGCCATATATGTCTTTAACATTATTCCACCGGCCGTGCCGCTAAATGAGATAGCCAAATACTGGAGCATGAATGCACATGACTATCTGGAGGCCATCAATCAAAATGCCCTGCACCTTGCACATCCACCCACAGGCTGGACATGGGCCACACTACTTAACAAATCAGACTTCTTGAATTTTCTGGGCATAGCCCTGCTGGCCGGCATTACCCTCTTCTGCTATGCGACCATCATTCCAACCTTGCTCAAGAAGGGCGACAAGGCCTACGCTATCATGTGCATAGCCGAGGTGTTGATACTCGCCCTGGCTGCCAGCGGACTTTTGGCCGTAGGTGGACACTAATTCGCATCTATACAGTTTTCATTCTCTTTTAAAAGCGCCTTCGGGCGCTTTTTTGTGCCTATTTGCATGAACTTGAAAAGATAGTGTAAACTTTCTTGTGTGAAAATAAAATAGGGCAAAAAAGGGCGCACCTCCTATAGAATATTTTGCTATACCATAACAAAAAAAGGAGGAGCACCCCATGGAAATTAAGATTACCTTACCAGAAGTCGTAGAATTA
>CAYRSX010000014.1:0-37418 GCA_964427245.1 uncultured Desulfobulbaceae bacterium
AGCTGGGAGAATGCCTGTTACAGGCTTTTGGCATTTATATCGTTAAAGATGGAGTTGAGCTGGCGCTCAAATCCGATAGGAAAAGTGCGGCCCAATTTGCCCCTTTATCAAATTTACACAAAATAGTTGACAGTACCTTGCATTCATTAGATACCTCAGACAGAACATACCACCGGCCATGGAATAATTTTATTGTTAGATCTCCAATCTTGTTATAATACCATGCAATTTATTGACTGGTAATTGATAAAACTGAACAAAATTCGGGGCTATTTTCTTTATCAGAGCGAAGAGCTTCCAGATAAAATTGGATGTGACTATCTCCTCCACCCCATAAAATATGACCTTTTCCTGAATGCCATTGGCTCGTAGCAGGACCTCGGCATCGATTAGCTCCATATAACCCGCCTTGATTATAAAAAGGCCAAGACCAGGCCCTACTTCGCGTTGCATCTCTGTTTCAATACCAAATGGCTCATCTGTACGCATAATGGATACAAACAGGTTATATTCATAGATGATATTGCTTTGCAAAATACAGTGTACCGCGTAAGGCGGAATCCTATTAAAATCGCGTGTCAAAAACAATGCAGTACCGAATATGACTCTACCCATTGCATATATCTGTTTGTATGCCTGCAAAAATGAATCCCTATCGAGCGGTTTCAAAGACCTATAAAGGGCCTTATTCCCTTGAGTCCAGATAAAAATGGTCATGAGAGGAAATGAGGCAAGTAGCAATGACCAATAGCCTCCGTGAGGCAATTTGTTTAAATTAGCCGTTAGAAAAATCACATCTACCAGTGTGACAAGAATTGCCATCCACATCTGCCACATTTTAGATGTGCGAGCAAATATCATGATCATCATGATACCTGTGATGGTCATGGTAGAGCTGACGGCAAGACCGTATGCCATAGCAAGTCTTTCGGATGCCTGAAACACTAATATGATAAACAATACAGCACACATCAATGACCAGTTAACCCATGGTATATATATTTGTGATTTGAGATGCGACGAGGTATAGATGATCTTCATGAGCGGCATTATGCGGGTATTTATCCCCTGATATACTACAGAGAACATTCCGCTTATGAGCGCCTGCGATGCTATTACTGTGGCGGAGATCGTAAGGATCAGAAAAGGCAGATAGATTGCGGACGCCTCCCATTCCACCATGGAAAACAATATATTGGATTTTTGAGGATAATGAATCAGATAGACGCCCTGCCCCATGTAGTTTATGATGAGTGCAAACATCACCAAATACCAAGCCCTTACGATAGGACGCTTACCCAGGTGTCCCATGTCGGCATAAAGGGCCTCGCCGCCGGTTGCGCAGAGGATCACCTCCGAAAGTATGAAAAAACCCGCTATGCCGTGTTCCCTGAAAAAAGAAACGGCATACCAGGGGCTGACCGCCTTCAGGATACCCGGAAAGATCAAAATGGCGACTACACCAGATGCAGTCAGCACAAGAAACCAGATGGCCATCACAGGTCCAAACAGCCCTGCCACCCTCTTGGTTCCTCTGGACTGCATCAGAAACAAAAAAACTACGATAACAAATGCGATAAGCATCACATCCGTTTGAGGCATCGCCTCGAAACCAGGCATAAGCCGCATACCTTCCACAGCAGAGAGGATGGAAATGGCTGGAGTAATCACGCCGTCACCTATGAGCAAAGAGACCCCCACATAAGACAAAACAGTGACAAACCCCACTGACCTACTGGTCCTGGGAAGCCGCACCAGTATCTCCTTGAGCACAATGGTGCCGCCCTCTCCCTTTCTGCCCAGGCCCATGGCAAGCCAGGCATATTCCACAGTAACCAGAATCATAAGCGTCCATACGATCAGGGACAATATACCCATGACGTTGAACACGGTAACCGGCAGTAAGGCAAAGATGACTGTAAGGGTGTATATAGGACTAGTGCCGATATCCCCAAAAACCAACCCCATGGAATGAATTATCTCCTTCCAGAGGGCAGGCTGCTTGCTTTGTGAAGATACCGGGGTTTCCATTCAGGAATGGCTGAGTATCAAATAAGACAGCCTTCAGTTACGAAGGCTGTCTTATCAATAATACTTGCGCTAAATGCGAATCCTGATCGCCTGAAGCTGTGGAACAAAGGCATCCAACCATCTTCTAGCCCATTTAAAGCCAAAGACATCAGGCATGGAGCTGGCCAAAGAACATATTATGGCAGCCAGATATGGTATGGATTGAATGAGCAGGATCACGGCCCATGCATTTATTTCAAAGGACTGAGTGCCATATACGACCCAGATATTGACCGCGGCCAGGGTCAGCAACGAAAACATCGCCAACTCCTCTCGCACCACCATCAATCCATGCAGTAACGGTACGGTGGATTCTCCCTTGGGAGTTCTCATGAAGGGCAGCTTGGATGTAAAGAGCCCTGATATTACTGCCTTGGCTATAGTGTGAGTCAAGGCCATACCCGCTATGGCGGCCCCTATTCTCTGAATCAGAGTACATGGCACTCTGTATTTATAAAGCAAAAAGCTGTGCAACACCTTCAGAGTAAATATTCCAAGGGTCGGGACCAGAAATACCGCAAGAGGAAACTCGAAGTACTGAGGCCAAATACACAGGGCTGCGCTCCAAAATATACCAGCCATGGCAAAGAGCAGGTGTAGTGCATCCGCAAACCAAGGCATCCAACCGCTTGCAAAGTGATACCGCTGGGCATTGTTCAGCAGCTCCTGGTCATTTGCCTTGAAGCGAGGCAGGAACAGCCTCCAGTGCTCCTTGATGATCTGCATGGCGCCGTATGCCCAACGGAAACGCTGTTTCTGATAGGCTGCAAACGAGTCAGGAGTAACTCCCTTCCCGAATTCATCATTGACATAAACGGAGTCATAACCTGCATTCAACATGCGAAGCCCTAAGTCTGCATCCTCACATATACACCATTCAGACCAATTACCCATTTTATTGAGAGCTGTTTTACGCACCAGAGTCATGGTGCCATGCTGGATTATGGCGTTTCTTTCATTTCTATGCATCATACCAATATGGAAAAAACCGCTGTATTCCCAATTACACATGGCCTTGAATGGATTACCGACCCAATCACGGTTGTCCTGCGGGGCCTGCACAAAACCGACCTTTTCGTTTTCAAAATAAGGTGTAAGAGCCAGAAGCCAGTCCGGCCTCACCACATAATCGCTGTCCACCACACCCACTATCTCGGCATCAGGAGACATTTGCGTCAGAGCAAAATTCAGTGCACCTGCCTTGAAGCCCGGCCATTTGGGCAGATGGAAGAAACGGAATCTGACCCCGAGACTGGCGCAATGTCTCTCCACCGGCCTCCAGATGGCCTCATCCTTTGTGTTGTTGTCGATGACCAGCACCTCGTATTTGGGATAGTCCAGTCTTGCCAGGCTGTTCAGACTCTGAATCACCATGTCCGGCGGCTCGTTGCAGATAGGTAGATGTATGGAAACCATTGGAAGCTGCTTGTTTATTACATCCGACCTCGTAAAAGGCCTGAAAAGGCGTTTGAGCCTGGGTTTCCAAATCATCTCAGTAAACTCGAAACCGTTTACGAGCACCACTCCCAACAGCAGCAACTGGGCCGGAAACAGGGCGAACCACACAACCTTGCTCTCTATGGGCAGGTCTGTGACAACAGGCACAAAACCAGTCCAGACAGCCAAAGAGGCTGAAATCTGAATCAGTGTAGCGAACACAATCTGACCTTGTAGGCGAATCTCCTTAAATGCAAATAAGAAAAGAAACATGGGTAACAGGGCGAACAGCGTGGCGGCTACGGCCTCTCGAGCCCAAAAGGGGTTTTCTGCTATCTCGCCTGTAAAAGGAAACTTGGGCATGCGGTCCACATTGAAGATACCCCAGTGCATACCTGCGGGGCCTTCAAGTGGTCTTTTCCATGGCTGGTCAAAGGCCTCCATGATAAAGTAATCGATCTTTTCGCGACTGGCAATACTCAGAAATTTACGAATGAATCTGGCCTGATTGGTCAGACTTGGCTCTGCGGCCTCCAGTCTGTTGCCGCCGCTGGGCCAGCCTACCTCGCCGAAAATAACGTGTTTGCCTGGAAAGGTCTGTTTTACCTGTTCGTACCTGGACAAGGCCCAGTCCACCGCCTGATTGGCCGGTATCTTTTCCCAGTAAGGCAGGACGTGTATGGCGATGTAGTCAACTTCATCGGCAAGTTCACGATGAGTGAGCCAGACGTGCCATGGCTCAGCAGTGCTCACAGGGACCTTCACCTCTCTTTTGACGCGCCTGATATACTCAGCCAATTCCTTGACCGTGAGGTCTCCGCGCAAAACCGCCTCGTTGCCCACGATTACACGCTCGATGTTGTCATATTTCTTTGCAATCTGAATAAGACTGTTGATCTCCCGTTCGTTGTTGTCCTTGCGTTTATCCAACCATGCGCCGGCTGTCACAAAAATGCCCTGTTCCTTGGCAAGCCGCGCCGTCTCCTCCACACCATTGATGGATGAATATGTACGCACTGACGAGGTCTTACCCTTCAGAAAACGCATGTCGCTGGCTATGTCGTCGATGCTGGGATATTTTTCCTTGAATGGATCCTGGCCTCGCTGATAAGGGCTGTAAGACAAACCCCCTATCACACCACGCCAGTCTTCTTCATGGGCGGGCTGATTTAAAAAGGCCCACACAGAAAAATTTGTCAGGACGATCACTATAATGGTAGTGGATTTCACTTCCAACCCGGTGATGGCCTTTGCCCAGGTTTTTAAATGGTTCAGACACACTGTCATGCCTGAGGGTTTCATGGTTTACTCTCCTTGGGGAATAAGAAAGAAAGGGGAATTAAAATAAGAATGGGTATATGAATACTATTATGACCTTGCAGATAGATTTCAACATAACCTCTTTACACAATGATTAATCAATTCAGCCAAAACAATCTGTAATCGTCAAAACTGGAGTAGTGTAAATACACCTTTTTCAAAAAAAGTAAAGTGTTTTTTTGCGTTATGAAAATACAAAAAACTATTAGCTCAACTCTCTGTTTTTATTTGTTTTTATATTTAATAAGCACAGCCTTTAGGTGCTCATGTATCACGTCGTTGCCCTCTGTTGAAATCACCTCGACCGGCAACTCTTCCAGACCTTGTTTATGCATAAAACGTTCCTTTTGTTTGAGATATATCTCCCATCTACCGTCCGATGCCTCCTGGGGTTGATTTATTCTGTGGGCCAGCCGCCTTTTCACCTCCGCTTCAGAACAGATGGTCTGTATAAAAACCGGCTCGGCGTGACAGTATCTTATTATGTCGAGCAATCTCTTCCTCTCAAGAGAATCTGTATATGTGGCATCCAGAATCACATCCTCACCGGCTGCCAGATGCCTTGCCGCCAGACGGGCCATGGCAATATAGGTCTTCTGAGAGATATCCTTGCTGTAAATGCCCTCGCCAAATGCCTCTATACGTCTTTCAGATGCAGGGATACCGGCTATCAACTCCTTGCGCACCAAATCAGAGTGATAGACAGGAATACCTGCCATAGAGGCCAGCATGTTAGCCACCGTGGTCTTGCCCGTGCCACTCAACCCATAAACCACATATAGTTTTGATTGTTGGGGTTGTGCATATTGACCAGCCAACTTGAAATAACGCATGGCATTACCCTCTGCCTCCTGTCTGGCGGATGCATTTATGCCCAAGGATGACCATGTGAAACAACCGATCTTGCCTCGCACAACGGCCCTGTAACATTTATAAAAGTCCATCAACTGCAGCACGTCCGAATCGTTCAAGGCATGAGAAAGCCGTGAAACAAAATAATGTGCAAGATCTGCATAACCATGCATATCCATGTCCATGGCAAGAAACGCCGCATCCGAAGCCACGTCGCCGTATCGGAAACGATCATTGAATTCTATGCAATCGAAGATATAAACTCGGTTTTTAAGGCTGTCGAAGCAGATATTGGCGGAATAAAGGTCGCCGTGGCCGTCTTTGATGCGTCCTTCGCTGCGCCGCCTTTCAAAAAGGTCTGCGTGTGTCTGCAAAAAATCCCGAGTATAGGAACATATGGTATCATACAATGCCGATGGAATTACTTGATTCACAAAGGGCGATATTTGCTCGAAATTCTCTTCAGTATTGCGGCGTATGACCTCTATGGAGCCTGTTTCAGCGATCAATCCCGCCTCCTTTTCAGTCCTTTCCTGCTTCGGGGAATAAAAGGGCACCAGCTTATCTAAAATGGCATCGATATGCCCTGTGTTTATTTCGTACTTTTTCAACAGATGCGTCATGATACCGTCTTCGGACATGCGACGCATCTTGACCGCCCATTCCACAATTTCTCCTGGAGTGTCGAAACCATAGCCGCCGTCACGTGTTTTGACTATGGGCACCACGCCAAGATATATATCTGGACAGAGCCGCCTATTCAGACGCACCTCTTCTTCGCAAAAAAAACGACGTTTCTCCAAGGTAGTATAGTCCAGAAAGCCGAAGTCCACGGGCTTCTTGATCTTATATACTATTTCATTCATCAATATGACCCATGAAATATGGGTCTGTATCAAACGGAAGTTATTCGCTTGGTTCGGCCCAGCGAGTCTCAGCAATGCACTCAACCATTCAGGTTCCATGAAAAGCCCTCCTGCCATCTTCTCTAAATTGGTAAACAATAATGCAGAATCAACTAATATGCCACCATTCCGGT
Organism: uncultured Desulfobulbaceae bacterium; assembly: GCA_964427245.1. GTDB lineage: Bacteria > Desulfobacterota > Dissulfuribacteria > Dissulfuribacterales > DYLC01 > JAQVIJ01. The sequence continues at coordinate 6,719 of CAYRSX010000014.1, forward strand.
TGATTTAATACACAATTTGTTTTAATTTATATTAATCTATCTCTGTGAGATATTGGGAAAAGGAGTACACAATGGCGGAAATAAAAAGTTCTCTGGAAATAGCCCTGGCTAAAGCTGAAAAAATGGGAAAAGCCACTCAGGAAGAGATGGAACAAGAACGCTGGCTGGCTCAGGGCAGCAAATTAGGCGTCAAATATATGAACGGCGAAATAACAGAACTGACCGAATCTCTCAAAGATATATCGCCTCAGGTGCTCAACACTGTATTAACGGGCATCAGCGAGGTCTTTCTCAGAAATATTCACTTGCCACGGGATACAAGCCAGCACGACGCAATAAAAAGGGCATGTTCCGGTCTCTTACAGATCAAAGGAAGCGTCATACAACAATACCTGACATACATAGAACAACTCATAACCCAGTATGAACAGGCCAAAAATCAGTATCTACAACAACTCAAGGCCCAGATGCAGATGAAATTGGGCAGTATGAAACAGGCCATAGCCCAGCAATACGGCATGGCAGCGGCATCTTCACTGAATGTAGAGATGCTACCGGAATTCCAGAAAGAATGGTCAGAGATATCGAGCGAATTGGACAACCAATTCGGTGGACAATTAGAGGCGCTGAAGGCTTACCTGCGTTGACCTTCACTCGTCAGAATATCTACTTGAAATCTATATAAAATTGAGGGCATAACGTGAAAGTCAAAAACTGGATGACACACAATATTATCACCGTAACTCCCGACACATCCCTGATGCAGGCCATTGAGCTCATGAGGACCAATTCCATTCGGCATCTGCCTGTGGCACAGGAAAAGGAGATTTACGGTCTGGTGACCGAGAGCAACCTCAGACAATATTTCATGTCCGAGGTGTTGCCTGAACTGAAGGTATCGGATGTCATGATCTTAAATCCCATCACCATCGATGCCAATGCAACCTTGGATGCAGCAGCCAGGCTGATCTATAAGTATAAGATCGGAGGCCTGCCTGTGCTGGAAAAAAGAAAGCTGGTAGGTATCATCACCAACACGGATATCGTGGCCGCATTTATAGAATTTTTAGGGCTGTTGGACAAAAGCACTCGAATAGATGTCATGATTGCGGAAAACAGCACACTGGACGATATACTGCGCATAATTCGTGAAAACGGAGGTAAAATTATAAGTGTCGTGGCAAACGTACAGGCCACTCGAAAACGAGTACACTGTATTCGCCTGGAACGTTGCGATCTTGACAAGATCATAAATGCCCTTGAAAAACAGAATCACAAGGTATTATCCATTTTGGAATAACACATTTGTCATTGCGAGAGTAAGGGAACTCACCGTGAGCAACCACAAGTAGTTACCCCTACATTTATGCCCGTCTTTAGATTTAAACAGTGACGGAAGGAAAAAATATGGCAAAATTTCAGGTCGAAAAAGGCATTGAGGAGATCAATGCCAGAATAAAGGCCGGTAAGGCCGTTGTGGTAACCGCCGAAGAGATGATCGATATAGTAAGAGAAAAAGGCGAAATAGCCGCTGCCAGAGAGGTGGATGTAGTCACCACAGGTACCTTTTCTCCCATGTGCTCCTCAGGGGCATTTATAAACTTCGGCCACAGCGTGCCCGGCATCAAGGCCAGCAAGGTCTGGCTGAACGACGTGCCTGCCTATGCAGGACTTGCGGCAGTGGATTGCTACATCGGCGCCACCGAGCCGCGCGAAGACGATCCATTGAACAAGGTCTATCCAGGCGAATTTTTATACGGCGGTGGACACGTCATTCATGATCTGCTGGCGGGCAAGACCATACATCTCAGGGCCGAGGCATACGGAACGCATTGCTATCCCAGGGAATACCTAGAAAAACGCGTAACCTTGCACGACCTGCCATTTGCACAGCTCTGCAATCCACGCAATGCCTATCAAAACTACAACTGCGCCGTAAATCTATCAGGCAAGACCGTCTATACCTACATGGGTGTCCTTAAACCCCATCTCGGAAACGCCAATTACTGCACAGCAGGTCAGTTGAGCCCTTTGTTCAACGACCCGTATTATCGAACAATCGGCATAGGCACCCGCATCTTTCTGGGCGGCGGCATCGGCTATGTGGTTTTTCAAGGCACACAACACAACCCAAGGACTTCCGAACGCACGCCTGACGGCATTCCCAAACGCCCTGCCGGAACCTTGATGGTGCTGGGCGATCTGAAACAGATGTCTCCACAGTGGCTGGTGGGAGTAAGCCTTTTAGGCTACGGATGTTCGCTGGCGGTCGGTCTTGGAGTGCCGATTCCGGTGCTCAACGAAGAGATGGCGCATTTTACAGGCATCTCCGACGATAGAATCGTCACACAGATCGTGGACTACGGCATAGATTATCCCGAGGGCAAGTCCAGATCTCTTGGAGAGGTGACATACGCCCAAATGAAGAGCGGTTTCATTGAAGTGGAAGGCAAACGGGTGCCGACATCTCCCCTTTCCAGTCTGCCCAAGGCAAGAGAAATCGCATTTACGCTTAAAACATGGATAAAAAATGGAAAATTTCTTCTAAGTGAACCTCAGGAATTGCTGCCTTCTGAATAAGAAACGGGCACACCTATCTATCCTGAATTACTTCGCTACGCTCGCAATGACAAAAAGGAAGACCTGCAATGACGCCTCGTTACCTGTCATTGCGAATGCGAAGCTCCATAGGCAATTCAAAGACAATGCTCTACTTCACTATGCCAACAAAAAAACCCCTCGCGCGAGGGGTTTTTTGTTGATTTCAAACAAAAATAAAAAAGCGATTTAGTACATATCACCCATACCACCACCTGGAGGCATGGCAGGCGTCTTTTCATCCTTCTTCGGAAGCTCTGCGATCATGGCCTCTGTAGTGAGCAACAGACCGGAAACACTGGATGCGTTCTGAAGGGCTATACGAGTAACCTTGGTAGGGTCAATGATGCCTGCGACCATGAGGTCCTCATAGACGCCGGTGGCGGCATTGAAGCCTGTGTTGCCTGAGGCCGCCTTGACCTTCTCTACCACGATGGAACCCTCATGACCGGCATTGTTTGCGATCTGACGCAGGGGCTCCTCAATAGCACGAATGATTATATTGATGCCGTGCTGTTCGTCGCTGTCGGTAACCTTCAGGGCCTGAAGTGCAGGCAGTGTACGCAACAAAGCTGTACCACCACCTGGAACGATACCCTCTTCCACAGCCGCACGAGTGGCGTTCAGTGCGTCTTCGACACGGGCCTTCTTTTCCTTCATCTCGGTCTCGGTAGCGGCGCCTACATTGATGACGGCCACACCTCCCACGAGCTTGGCAAGGCGTTCCTGAAGTTTCTCTCTGTCGTAATCAGAAGAACTCTCGTCGATCTGGGCGCGAATCTGTTTCACTCTGCCTTCTATCTTTTCTTTGGCCCCAAAGCCATCCACGATGGTGGTATTTTCTTTGGTAATGACCACTCTTTTGGCTCGACCCAGGTCATTCAGACTGACATTCTCCAGCTTGATGCCCAGATCCTCTGAGATCATGGTGCCACCGGTCAAAATAGCAATATCCTCCAGCATGGCCTTTCTGCGATCACCGAAACCAGGGGCCTTGACCGCACAGGCATGCAGAGTGCCGCGCAGCTTGTTAACCACCAAGGTAGCCAAGGCCTCGCCTTCTGTATCCTCTGCAATGATGACAAGGGGCTTACCCATCTTGGCGATCTGCTCAAGCACAGGCAACAGATCCTTCATATTACTGATCTTCTTCTCATGAATGAGGATATATGGATCCTCCAGCACACACTCCATCTTCTCCGGGTCTGTTACGAAATATGGAGAGATATAACCGCGATCAAACTGCATACCCTCCACTACCTCAAGAGAAGTCTCCATGGACTTGGCCTCTTCCACTGTGATGACGCCCTCTTTACCCACCTTATCCATGGCCTCGGCGATTATGTTGCCTATGGTGGAATCGTTGTTGGCGGAGATGGTGCCGACCTGGGCTATCTCGCGCTGGTCCTTTGTATGTTTGGAAAGTTTCTTTAATTCGCTTACGGCAACCTCGACGGCCTTATCGATACCCCTTTTCAGGGCCATTGGATTGATGCCGGCGGCCACGAGCTTGGAGCCTTCGGAATAGATGGCCTGTGCCAAAATGGTGGCGGTGGTGGTACCGTCACCTGCTATGTCACTGGTTTTGGAAGCAACTTCCTTGACCATCTGAGCGCCCATATTCTCAAACTTATTTTCGAGTTCGATCTCCTTGGCCACAGTCACACCATCTTTTGTGATAAGCGGAGCGCCAAATGATTTATCAATAATGACATTTCTACCTTTAGGACCAAGGGTTACTTTGACGGCATTGGCCAGGATGTTTACACCGTTTAAAATGGCCTCTCTGGCCTTTACACTGTAACGTATCTCTTTAGCTGACATTTTTTACCTCCGTTAAATTATGTGGATATTAATCTTCAATGATGGCGAGCACATCATCTTCCCTCATCATGAGGAACTCTTCGCCTTCAATCTTGATCTCTGTTCCGGAATACTTACCGAACAAAATTCTGTCACCTTCTAAAACCCCCAGAGGCCTCACAGTGCCGTTTTCCAGCACTTTACCCTTGCCGATAGCAACCACCTTACCCTCTATTGGCTTTTCTTTGGCAGTATCGGGAATGATAATACCTCCCTTGGTGACCTCTTTTTCCTCGAGGCGTTTGACAAGAATGCGATCATTCAATGGCCTGATCTTCATGTTTTTACTCCTTTCTATAATATATTGAATTGATAAAAGGCGCCAATTCTTGGCTTAAAGAACGTTTCGACAGGAACAATTGACTTCGAAATTTCCTGCTCGAAGCGAAAGGTAATATAAACACATTTTTTTTGAATGCAACAGCAAAACTCTAAAAAAACACAGGATGGATTCGCCTAAGCGGATTTCATACACTTTTATAGGGGCGCACCTGTATGTGCGCCTCCTACGATACGATCCGAACAGCGCAAATCTTGTATTCCGGAGTCAGTGTCTTGGGATCCACGCCGTAACTGGTTAACAGATTGACAAGGCTGTCCTCAAAATGAAAGGCCATGAACACTGTGCCTGGCCTGCTACGCTCAGTGACACTTGCCCTTGCCTTTACCACTCCACGCCTGGACTCCACCGATACCATAGCACCATCTGTTACGCCAAATCGCTGGGCATCCACAGGGTTTATCTCCAGCACTTCTATATTTGAAAGTCTGTCGAAGCCCTTGCAGCGCCGAGTCTGAGAGCCGTTGTTATAGTGCTCCAGTCTTCTGCCTGTAATCAATGCCAATGGATATTCCCGATCCGGCTCTTCCTCAGGCATGATGTAGGACACGGCCATCATTCGACCCTTGCCTATGGGAAAACGCTCCGTATGCAACAATGGAGTACCGGGGTGGCCCGGTGTCGGACACGGCCATACCTGGCCTATATCACCGATACGCTCATACGATATGCCGCCATAAATGGGAGTAACTTGGGCTATCTCGTCCATGATCTCACGAGGATGTGAATAACACATATCATAACCCATTGCCTGGGCTATAAGGCACACAATCTCCCAATCCGCCTTTGCCGAACCTGGAGGCGGCACCGCCTTTATGACCCGGCGCACCCTGCGCTCACCACTGGTAAAGGTACCGTCTTTTTCGTAGAAACATGCGGCAGGCAGCACCACATGGGCCAATTTAGCCGTTTGTGTCAGGAAAATGTCCTGCACCACGAGAAAATTCAGGGCCTTGAGCGCCTTCTGAACTTTACCAATGTCACTCTGTGTATGTGCAGGGTCGTAGCCAACTACATAGAGGCCCTTGAACACCCCTTTCAATGCCTCATCATACATCTGCGGTTCGAAAAGCCCTGGTCTGCAAGAAAGCCTGGCCACCTGCCAGGTCTCGGCTAAATTCTTTAAAACATCTTGATCGTCTGTATGGAGATAACCTGGGAGCACATAGGGAAGCGTACCCATATCGCAGGAGCCCTGAACGTTATTCTGGCCTCTCAGAGGATTTATTCCGTTATAGGGTCTGCCCACATGACCTGTGACAAGCACCAGATTGGCCAGAGCCATGACACCGGCTGTACCTCCCTTGTGCTCGGTGACACCAAGACCATAGAGAATCATGGCATTGTCAGCCATGGCATAATAACGCGCCGCCTTGCGTATGAGTTCAGCGGAAACACCCGCCGTCTCTGCCACGCGCTCCGGGCTGTAGTCCAGCACGTGCTGACGCACGAGCTCGACATTTTCCACTCGCGTATCAAGAAATTCTTTATTTTCAAGGCCTTCTTCAAAAATGGTATGTAATATGGCATTCAACACCGGTATATTGGAGCCGGGCTTGATTTGCAGCCAGATGCCGCCATCCTGCGCCTCAGCCATTGCAGCCACTTCGGTGCGTCGTGGGTCTATTACGATGAACCTCTTGCCTCGCTTAAAGGCCTCCCTTACCTTCAAACCCACTATTGGATGCGCCTCGGTGGTATTGGACCCGCAGATGAACAGCAGATCGGTCTCAGGTATGTGCTCAAAGGGCGTTGTAGCCGAACCGCTTCCGATGGTTGCCAGCAGACCGCTGACAGATGGAGCGTGTCAGACTCGAGCGCAGTTGTCTACGTTGTTCGTAAGCCAGACTGCACGCGCCAGTTTCTGAAGCAGGTAATTTTCCTCGTTGGTACATCGAGAGGAAGACAGAATCCCCACACTGTCAGGGCCATGATCCCGAATAAGCCTCTCGAACTCACTTGCAACTCGGCCTATAGCCTCCACCCAATCCGTCTCTCTGAATGGTTCATCCAGAGAATCCCTCACCAAGGGAACGGTCAACCTGTCGGGGTGGCGGTAGAACGTATAACCGAAACGGCCCTTTACGCACAGGTCACCCCAATTGGGCGGAAGCCCCCTGTTTGCCCGCACCTCCAGAATGGCCTTATTGTTGATCACCACATCCACGCTGCAACCAGTACCGCAATAGGTGCAGACACTGGATACCTTTTCAATATCCTCCGGAAACAGGGGAACGGCCAAGCCTTTTTTAGACAAAGCGCCGGTTGGGCAGACATCTACACAGGCCCCACACGAGACACAATTTTTCGTAAGTGTTATGGAAGAAGCCTCCAACATCTGTGTCTCAGAATTAAAAGAAAGCTCCAGCTTCAGGGCATCATATCTGCAACTACGCTCACACCGACTGCAACCCACACACTTATTGGCATCCACTAAAATAAACGGATGGTCATTCTGTATCTTGCGGCCAAGACGTGTGAGCGACTTGCTGGTATCTACTTTATAGTGGACCGCAAGCTCTCTAAAAGAACACTTGGAAAGACCAAGACATCCGCATTGCAGACAGCGTTCCGCCTCGCGCTTGGCCATCTCTTCAGACAACCCCAACTCGACCTCGTCAAAATCATGAATGCGTCTGTCCGGCGAACGGACAGGCATTGTCTCGCTGAGCTGTAGCGATGCACCGTCGAAATTGTGTAAATCTACCTCCTCAAAGCGCTTTCCTTTGGAAAAATTGAAACGGGCGTCCGACAAAACTTTGGCCACCGGCTTCATCAGGAATTCATGAATGGAGTCAGCCGCCCTTCTGCCGGCTGCAACGGCCTGAATCACAGAACGAGAGCCACTTGCCACATCGCCACCTGCAAATATACCCGGCACATTAGTAGCCATGGTAGAAGGATTAGACTTAATGGTATTTTTGGGAGTGACCGCAATAGATGCCTCTATCACGCCGTAACTCTTAAATGTGGCATCTCCTTCCTGCCCAAGGGCGGAGATCACCAGATCGCCGTTCCAAAACAACCGGGAACCCGGCATGGGCTCAGGGTGGCGAATACCCTTTTCATCTGGCTCGCTCAAAATGGTTCTCGCCATCTCCACCTTCACCGCATCAGAGCCCTCGTCGCCATGTATCTTGAGCGGCATAGCCATGAGAAAAAACTGCACCCCTTCCTTTTCCGCCTCCTGCACGTCCCTCTGCTGTGCTGAAAGCTCCACACGCGAACGCGGGTAAATGACAGTGACGGACTCGGCACCAAGACGCCTGGCGCTTCGAGCCACATCCACTGCCACATCCCCTCCGCCTATGACCAGAATTCTCTTTTTGACCTGTATCTCCTGTAAAAAAGCCACGCTGTACTCATTGGCCTGACGCAGGAACTGCAAGCCGTCCCATGCCAGTTCAGCCCCCTCCACGTCCAGCGACTTCTGTTTGGATAGACCTGTGGCTATAAAAAACGCCTCGAAGCCCTGATCCTTCAGAGACTGTAGATTGAAGGCATCTCCCCACCTCTGACCGCGTTTTACGTGTATGCCAAGCTTTAATATTCCTTGAATCTCTCGATCCAGTTGTTTTTTAGGCAGTTTATAGCCTGGAATCCAATAGCGAAGGGCGCCGCCCAGACGCTCGTTGGCATCAAATATGACGACCTCATGCCCTTTTTTGCGCAGATAATATGCACAGGAAAGACCTGCAGGCCCGCCGCCTATCACTGCCACACGTCTTCCTGTCTCTTTCTCCGGCAAATCATCCTTGAACCCATGATCAAGCGCATAATCCCCCACGAATCTCTTGAGGTTGTTGATTCCTATGGGTTCGTCTACCAAAACCCTTCGACAACGGGTTTCACAGAAACGGGGGCATACGCGGCCCACGGAAACAGGCAAGGGATTGCGCTCTCGAATGAGCCTCCAGGCCGCCTCATATTCTCCCTTGGCCACGAGATTGACATAGCCCTGCACATTGATACCACCGGGGCATGTAAGATTGCAGGGGGCACGGCAATCGCCGTAATGTATGGTAGCCAACGCCTGAAGACGTTCCTTACGGAACTGCTCCAATTCCTTAGTCTTGGATTGCACCACCATGCCGTTTTGAACAGGGGTATTACAGGCCCTGGCCCTGCCAACACCCTCTATCTCCACCAGACACATCAGACAGGGCTGCCGCGACTCACTTACCTTTTCGAGAAAACACAGCGTGGGGATCGAAATACCATTGGCCTTTGCCACCTCCAAAATGGTCTGCCCCTCGCTTGCCTCTACACTCCTTCCATCTATCTGTAGCTGTAACCTTACATTCTCCATCAAAAACTCCTATTCACCCCCAAAAAGACATGGTCAGTGCCGTGTTAAACGACATCTATAGCAATCTTCTGTTAAACATGGACAACTCCGACCTTCGGGCACTCCTCCAGAGAAGGGAAAGAAGAGATTGCCTTTGCATAAAGCGAATGGACCACCTACAGTGGCCTAATCTACAGACAAGATACGCAGTTCAGGATTTGAGCCGTAATACGAAATTCCATTCCTATAATTCCAACCATGATTCGGAAAATATGGTCTTGCCCATGAGAACACGAGTGGTTTTGTAGTATTCCAATTCCTTGGGAGTGAGATCCTTGGGGTTTGGGTCGTTGTCGTCCATGATATCCCACACCACCTTGATCAGATCGGGCCGCTCGCCATGGGCCAGGGCCATGAGTTCCTCGTCATAGGCGTCCACAATGGCCGACCAAATGCCATGCTTCATGAGCATGGCCAGATATGCCCTGTTTAGATAATGCCTTTTATGCGCGCTCACTCCATTTGATATATTGGACAACCCAACCGTGGACTTAGCTCCCGGGACTATCTCGGCAAGCATAGACATGAACCCCAGGCCGCTCATAACCTGGTCGGCCCCCAACGTGATAGGAGTGGCTATGGGATCCACCAAGATCTTTTCGTTTGGAATACCCACCTCGTTCAGGGCCATGGTAAGGTCCACTGTCATGGCGGCGCGCTCATTAGAGTCACGCGGCATTCCGTCCACGCCCCACAAAAGTGCTATCACATAACATCCTGCCTCGGCAGCCACAGGAATAAGTTTTTTCATGCGCTCAGGCTGCAAAGAAATAGAATTCATGATATGCACAGATGGATTTTTGGCCGCTTTTATGCCGGCTATCAATGCCTCTGCATTGGTGGTATCCAGTGAAAGAGGGCAATCCGTCACCTCCTCCACTGTCTTTACAATCCACGGCATGAGGGTCGGCCCATCCTTTTTGGACGGACCTATGTTCAGATCCAAAAAATCGGCCCCGTTGGCTACCTCCTCGTTGGCCATAACCTGAATAGGCCCTGCATCCCTTTCCTTCATAGCCTTGCCGGTTCTGGCCCCCATTATATTGATGCTTTCAGCTATACATTGCACATACATTTGAATATTACCTCCATATCCTGTGTAACCCTACAGGGATGCACGGCCATGCGCCCCTCCAAAACAATAGGGGCGCGGGCGCATTACCTGCTTATGTTGTAATGTCAGTTTGTTACGCCGGCTTCCAATCCCTCAAAAATGTCGAAAGATGGCTTGCTTCTCTGGGGCCGACCTGAATCTTCCAGCCCGGCAACTCCTCCTCCAGTTCACCTTTCAATGCGGCCAGATAACCTGGAATGATTAGATTTCTATGTTTGACCTTATCCGCTATGGCGCTTTTCTTGACAAAACCGCCGATGAGATCCGGGCTGAACTTACCAGCTGCCCAGGCGGTAAGCACTGACAGGCCTTCCGTATCCTTGATGAGCAACCAAGACGGGACCTTACTGCCCTCAACCTCTCCTGCCACAATGAAGTAGGTAAGAGAAAAGTTGCAGGTGATAAGCACCGGCGAGTCCTCATTAGGCCCATTTATGGGATATACATCCTCCTGAACCACCATGGGACGCTGCGGATCCGTAAAGATGTTCAGGCGCTCCAAAAGAAGTGGAAACAGAGTATCGCCCTGAAGATCAGAAAGCACCACTATGCCGGCGTATTTAGCTATAAATACCGAGGCTATCATGGCTTCCATCATATCTTCCTGGGTCATCTCACAAGGAAATGCAATGGTAGGAAAACCGAGGGGCTTGTATTTGTGCTTTATAGAGGCACGGCGCATGACGTTCTGATCCTCAAAGGCACCACGAACCGTGCGAACGCCGGTATCCAGCACCAGGTCCTTGAGCCCGAGTGCCACGAATTTTTCAGCAAGAGAGACGGTCTCTCCAAGATTGACGCCTTTTACTACCAAAGGACAGCCGGTCTCCTTGGCCACATCGGCCATGGCATCCACATTAGCAACTGTAGCCGCACAGAGCAGGGGTTTATGCGCCTCACACACCTTTGCGCCTGAGGCCAGAGTGGCCGGATTGTCGCTCATGAGAATCAAAACAGCAGTAGGACACTCGGTGCGTACCCTTTTTATAAGACTCAAAAAGGCATCAGCATCGTGGCTGCCATCCTTGACAGCCACGAGATCGGCCCGCAAATTCAGTCCCACACGCTCATACTGCAGGCTGTTGAAGCGAGAAAGCCTGCCGGCTACGGCATCCTCGGCCATATCCGTGGAAACCAGAACCGCTATGCCTGTCGGGTTTTCAAACCGCTTTTCGTGCCTGTAAAGACATGTCTCTCCTCCCATTTTAAAGACACTTTCCCCTGAACCAAGGGTAATGGGCCTGATGGGAGGGGCGGACGCTTCGCCCACTGTCTGTTTGACCTCATCCGATACATAAGGACAGGCCCCTATCTCGGCCTGACCGGCAGCTACCTTCATGGCAAAGGCCAGACAGGTGGGCACGCCGCACTCCCCACAGTTCTTCTTGGGGAGCATCTTCATGATTTGTATTCCAGTAAGAGCCATGAATTCCCTCCTTCAATTCCTAAACAACGCTTTCCATGCTGAGGGCGGGATGCCCCTTTTCCTGCAAAAACGCCAGCACAGCCTCTTCTGTGGTGCCTATCTCTTCATCGGCGATCATCTCCAGTAAATTTGGTATGCCGATCTCTTTCGCCCTCGCCTCAAGCCTATCTCTCAATTCCTCCTTGAGCATCTTGGGCATCCACACAACACGCTTCAATCCGCCTTCGGCCTGCAGAAACTTGCGGCTGCACATATAATGTTTGGATACACCCAGGAAACCTGGAGTTACCATGCCGCCGCCAACCATGCCGGCCAGAGTGGTAAACTTCATGCCGCTTGGAGTCATACCCATGTAATCCCTGTTTACCAGCATTATGCCGTTGCACATGGGAAGCATGGTGGCTATGGCCTCAAAACAGCCACAGGCAGTCATTGGATCCACCATGAGACTGTAGGCACTGATGCGCTCCACCTTGCCGCGAGAGGCCTTTTTCACATACTCATTTATACCAGTCCATTGACCTGTAAGCGGGTCAATGACATCTCCTTTTTGTATAGGCTGGTTCGGGCCTGTGGGATTGATCTCAAAAGAGGCCTTTCCATCCAGCCAGTTATACGCCCCGCACATTCCTATGCGTTCAGGGGTAATGACACAAACGTGGCTTGGCGCAAACGACTGACACAGGGTGCAGGAATAGAAGGTTTCCTCTGTCTCGTCGGTCATGGATCCCAGGCGTTCATCTCTGGCTGCATAGACCTGCTTGGCCAATTCCAGCACTTCTCTTGCCTTGGCCTCATCCGTATATATCTTGACCTGAACCTTATCCGCTATGGCACCGAACTCCTGATGTATCTTACCGTGCAAAATACGGCCTATATGTTCGAACTTGAAGCCTTTTTCTATAGCCTGTTTGCCCACGCGCAGCCACATGATGTTTCGCTGGCCGATGTGCATAATCCCTTGAGCATAGTTGATGAGGTGATGGAACTGACGCTCCAGAATAGGCTCGAAATCCGACTGCATGTTTCTGCCGGCCACCTCCACCAAAATCGCCAAAGGCAGTTTGGCACCTGGCTGAACATCCGTCATCTCCGGACCTTCCACAGTAACAAGTCCGTCCTGAACCTCCTCCATGTCCTTGGAGACAAGTACCTCCACACCCAGCGTCCGGCCGCCGCCGCATTCCAGATACAGATCGTCCTTGCGTACACGCTCGCCCTCGAATGCAGGGCCATAGGCGACAGGGATGTCGATCTTGGCGACAGACACCTTCAAACCGCGTACCTCAATGGCCTTCTGAACAATCTCCTCGTGGGGCACTTGACTCACTACGTGTTCGTATGTGCAGATACCAGTAGGCAATACCTGTGGAATATCCCAGTCGGAGATGGTAGGGAAGCCCCAGTTGATGGCACCGGCCGCATTGGCGTACCATTCATCCGAAACAGAACCGAAGGCCATGACGAAGGCAAAGGTTCTGTCTTTATTATAAATCAAATTGCCTTTATAATCCCCGGGCTTTATGCCGCCGAAGGCCAGAGCTACTCTGCATGCAAATCCTATGGCAAAGACAGCGGATGTATATGTTGGGCCGAATGGCACCAATCGAGTTGACCACCCGATCTGCACCTTCTGTTTCATGAGCTGATCCGGCATGGAGATACCATCTGTCTGATCGTGCATGAATATGTAAAGATTCTTCTCCTGAAGCTCCAGGGCGATCTTGGAGGCCATCTCAGGGTCCGTCGGCGTACCCAAAATTGCGGCAAAACCAGGGGCGGTTCCGTCAACAAATTCCACTCCACGCTTTCTGAAGATGACGTCGTCCGCCGCTCCGAGCCAGATACGTCCATCCGGCGGGTCTTCGGTCTTGGTGTAGAAATCAGGGGTGTCTATATAGCGAATGGCCTCGAACATCTCTTCCGCAAAGAAGGTGGCCATTCCAGCATCCAGGGCTGGCGCCAGATACGGCAGCCAGTTGTGCTCGCTCACAGGGGCAGGCAACAGCTTTCTGCACTCCTGAAATACCTCTTTCATATCGCCAAGTTGCTTCACAGGAAAACCCAACATACTGTAAATAATGGGGAGGTAATAGGCGGTATTGGGTAAAGCGACCTCGTGTTCGGGACCGTATTTTTTGAGGGCCTCCTCATACTTTTCCTCTGCCATATCCACTATTTTGTGAGCGCCCCTTATGGCTGCAGAACAGATGATCTTTGACATATCAAACTCCTATGATACAATTTTTATTTTTAATACGGCTCATATACCGTCATTGCGAGTAGAGGCGGGGTTGACCCCGCCTCTACTACATCATGCCCTGAACCAGCACATTGGTCAGTTCAATGGCCTTTGGATGTCTCATTATCAATAAATCGCCTCCTGCTAAAAGCAGAGCAGAAGCGGTTATCGCCTCCATGAGAATGCCCCTGCGTTCCTGATCCCCCAGGGAATCCGAAGAAGGTATCTTTGTCTCCTTGGCCTTCCAGACCTCTCTTCCGATATTACAGATAAACGGAACGGCCAGCTTGGCATCCTGCTGTGTCAAGGCCGCCAGACGAATTCGTTCGATGACCGAATAGGTATATTCCATACCATAACCCACAGCGCCGATAGAAGGATCCATCAACACATTTTCCAGAGGCAGCCCTAAATTCTCCAACAGGATGTTGAGCTGTTTGGCCAAATTGACATCTATGGGCGTGGCAGCCACTACAGGCAGATTCATGCCCAGTGCCGTGGCGCCGAGGCTTCTGTAATTGGCATCCGTAAGAGGCGCTATACAAACACGCCTGTTTCCAAGGTGGCTCGTCACCTCTCGCAGGGTCTCCGTATCCTTTTCCGCATTGCCGCAGCCCCACAGTATAAGGGGCACATCTACCGCATTCAGCACCGCTTCTACGGTCTTGACCGCCTCTGCCGCAGGCCTGTTCATACCATTGGGATCGGTGCTCACCAGAGACAGGCAGATGGCCTCGGCTCCGTACTCATTCACACACTTCTGAGCCCAATTTGCAGGGTCAGCAAAGACATCGGAATAATAGCGAGACAATACAGCCGGCCACTCGTCGGGCTGCACATCCAGTACATCAAATGCAACCTTCGGTGCATAAGGCATCTCACCCTCGAACAAATGGAACGGCAGGGTATTGGCGCCGCCCACAGTGATGGCCTTGGGCCCGTCTCCTATAGTGACAGGCCGTATGGAAGTGGAGCATGGCTCCATGAAAAGGTCCTTGGAGACCTGTCCGCAGCGCTCCGCAAGGCTCACTGTCTCCTTAGGCAGAGACTGCAAAACAGTTTGAACAACAGGGGCTGCGGAAGCAAGGGCAGCGGCCTTTTCCTTCGGCTTCTGCGCCGGCTCCTCGTGCTTCACATCTTTTGCAGGCTCTGATGGCGGTTCAATTTCCGCCTTGGACTGAATCGATTCAGCTGCTGGCTGAGGCACCTCCTTCAATACATCAGAAGCCGACTTGGCCGGAGTCGGCTCGAATGGTTTGGCCACTCCACCTTCGGCGATGCGCTCCAACCCTGCTTTCGCTCGAACATTCTGTGGATCAAGGGCAAGAACCTGCTCAAAAAAGGCCTTGGCACCATTTGCATCCCCTCGTTGCAGACACACATTGGCCTTGGCTGTCAGACGTATGATCCATTTATTTCTCCACTCTTCCTGAGTCAGATCCTCGGGACAAGGAGGCATTCCTTCTACCGACTCAACCACCCCGCCCTTCGGGCACCCCTCCACAGGAGGGGACACCACTGGTTTTGATACCTCGACGACTGTCTCGATTTTTTCCAAAGGTTTCTGCGGCTCGACTGCCACTTGAGGCGCCGGCTGAATGGGCTCTGCAGCGACTGGTTGGGGCGAAGGCGTTGAAATCGTTGCAACAACCGGCTGCGCCAATGGCTGTGCGACCTGAACGCCCACAGGCGCACTCATATAGAGCACAAACTGTGCCTCTAAAAACTGCTTTATGGCCTCAAACTGGTCTTCAGAGAGATTCATAACCTTTCTCAGGGCAGCCAACCCTTGTTTCAGGGCGTTCAGCGCCATCTGCTCTCGAGGCGTCAAAACCGCTTCCTGCCCAGACACTGCAACACTTGGTCCCACAGCCGCAACAGGGCTCGCAGCCTGAATCTGCACAGGCGCAGCGGCCAGGGCAGCGGCGGCGTTTTTGAGTAGATTCTTTGCCTCGTTTAATTCAGCCACAAGCATGGCTGTCTCGGATTTCTTTTCGGCGACCATTTCCCTTGCCTCCTGTAACTCTTTTTCAAGGGCGGCTATTCGCTGTGCAGCCCTCTCCTTTTCCTTTGCAAGAAGTTCTGTAGAAACCTGCAACTCCTTTTTGACTCCATTCACATCATGAAGCATAGATGCACGAACCTGTTCTGCCGTGTTGGACACAGCCAGCTCTATGGCCTGACGGCTCACCAGCCTTGGCTCCACTCCCCTGGACTCAGGTCTTGGACCAAGCCCAGCCAGTTTTACGATCTCCGGCACCGCCTCTTCCCACTCAATAGCCATGATATGCACGCCCTTGACACCAGGTATCTCGCGCACTTGATTAATGATATCCACCGCTATCTGTATGCCCTCGGCCTTCTGGTCCTTGGCATTCATCATGCGGGCTATGACCTCGTCTGTAACATCCAGGCCTGGCACGTAGTTCTTCATATAACGCGCCATTCCAAGGGACTTAAGTGGAGTCACGCCCGCCAGAATATATACCTTTTCATCAAGGCCCAAATCCCGCACTATCTCCATGAATTTCGCAAATTTATTCACATTGTAGATGATCTGGGTCTGAACGAATCTGGCGCCAGCCACCACCTTTTTGGCCAATCTTTTGGGCCGAAATTCAAAAGGATCGGCAAATGGATTTGCTGCAGCGCCCAAAAAGAAATTGGGGGCAAGACCTTTGATCTCCTCGCCGCACTGAAAACGTTTCTCATTCACCATTCGACTCATCATGCCCAAAAGCTGAATGGAGTCCATATCAAAGACCCCCTTGGACTGAGGGTGATTTCCAAATTTCTGGTGGTCTCCAGTGAGGCACAGCAAATTCTTAATACCAAGGGCACTAGCACCCAAGGCATCAGCCTGTATGGCTATACGGTTTCTGTCTCTACAGGTCATCTGCATCACAGGCTCCACACCCTCTGAAAGGGCTATAAGCCCGGCCGTCAGACTGGACATGCGCACAATAGCCGTTTGGCAGTCCGTAATATTAACTGCATCCACATGCCCCTTTAAAATACGGGCCTTTTTGCGCACTACCTCCATGTCTCCGTTCTTGGGCGGCCCAAGCTCACCCGTAACAGCAAACTGACCAGAGGTAAGAATATGTTCCAGATTGCTTTTTTCTGTCACGACAGTAGGTCCTCCCTCCTTCTCGAACGCGGACCACCATGCCCGGCGGTTCGCCAATCTCGAATAGGCATTATATTCATGAGGTCATCGGCCTTATTCATTCTCTGCATGTTGCTGTAAATGGCAAACCATACACATGAGACATTCTCATCGATCTCACACCTGCCTCCCACGGAACCGCCGCACGGCCCATTGGAAAGCCGCTTGGCACATCTGGCCACCGGACAAAGACCGCCGGTCAGATGCAGTACACATGCGCCGCAACCGGCACACATCTCCTTCCATTCTCCACTGGAAAGGTTTGCACCGTAAAATGATGTATTCAGCGCAGGAAGTACGCGTACATTCTCGCATCTGTCAGCCACAAAATTCACTCCCACACCACAGGCCATAGACAGCACCACATCGTATTCTTTACCACGTTCTTTTAAGGGTTCAATGTATTCAGGGTCGCACTGGCGAATGTAACAGTCTGTATCTACTTCAATAGCCCTACCCTGATTCTTGCAGCCAAGGCGAATGGCAGATGCCAGAATACCGACTTCTTTGTCGCCACCCGCAGAACAGATGGCTACACACCCCCTACAACCCAGCACAAGCAGCCTTGAAACACCCTCAAGCATGCCCATAATCTCGTTAAGTGGTTTTCTTTCCGCTATTATCATATTTCAATCCTTCTTCAGGTGTCCTGTAGGGGCAACTCATGAATTACCCCTGCGATTTTGTGACGACTCTAACAGCTTCTCGCTTCAACGAAGGGCATTACAACCCCGCCTCTCCACGAAGACCCCGTCCCACTGTCATTTCAAATGAAGCACAGCGACTACCTGTCATTTCGCTTTTTCTTTCGGCCCTCACCCCAGCCCTCTCCCAGTGGGAGAGGGCTGGGGTGAGGGTAACCCTCGCTACGCTCGGAATGACAGCGCTTCACTTGAATGAAATCAGCCCTTGATTCGCTGGTTCATCTCTATAACAGCCCTGATCAGGGGCTCAGACCCTTTGCGATGCGCAAAATACATCTCGACCAAGTCCGATGACATACCCAACTCCTTCAGCATTCCTTTAACATGCTTAACCCGCTTTTCCGCTCGCACACTGCCTTTGAGATTGTGACAAGAATCCTTTTCACACCCCACTACAACCACAGCCTCGGCACCCTCTACAAAGGCATCCAGCAGGTCTTTTATCTCCAAACGGCCGGTACAGGGCAGGAGCCGAATAGTAACGTTATCAGGCATCAGTCCCTCTTGCTTCAAGGCCTCTTCCGAGGCAGACAAGGTATAATTACAACAAAATGCAATTATATTGGACATTTATTCACTCCCTTCATTCCAAGCAGTTCCAGTGAGGGCTTGAGATCGATGGCCTGAGCCGGGCACTCCAACACACAGATACCGCACGCCTTGCATTTTTCCGAATCGATGTATGCACAACCCTCAGGCTTCATCACAGGTACCTCAAAGGGACAAAGCCTCACACAGGTCAGACAGGCTATGCACTTTCCTTCATTGACACTAGCAAACATACCCAATTCATAAAGCCGCTCTCGTGTCACATAGCCCTTTTCAAAGGCCTTGCGGCGCAAGGCCTTTATCACATCGCTGCACCGTACGTTCTGAGGACACACCGGCACACAGGACTGACACTGAGAACAGGCCCAGATGATATTTGAAGAGAGCAGCCGTTCCTCCAGACCAAGCGCCACCATGTGAACGATCTTTCGAGGATCAAAATCCAAAACAACCTTTTCCACAGGACAGACGCTGCTGCACGAACCGCAGGCGTAACACTGACTCAGAGTGAAACAGCCTTCATCAGGCGCAATTTCCTGCGCAAAATCCTTTAATTCAGAGGCTATAACCGTCATGTTTACTCCCCCTTCTCCTTAAGAGACCAGCCTGCGGCATCGCCCTCAATCACACCCTTCTTTACCAAGGCGGAAAGCAGTTTTTCCAGCTCCTCTGAAGACGCGTTCGTCAAACCCATGAGTTCCTCAAAAGAGCGAGTCTTTTCCTCTTGGCTTTGTACTTCCGCAAGACACAGCAGAATATCATTGCTCAACAATTCTTGTCTGAATGTGGGAAGAATGCGTTCGGACACCTCATGGGAAATGCGTTCCGGTGCATATACTGCCACCTCCCTTGCCTCGTGCAGCTTCTTAGCCACATTGCCATAAGCAGTTCGAACCTTAGGTGTCTCTGCGGCCTTTAACGCCGCCTCCAACCTGCGCTCCAGTACATTCTTGGGCGCCTCACCTTCAAGGCTTCCCAACTGCCCAAGGTTGCGAATGCGGGCTACATATTTTGTGATAAGCTCCACAAATCGAGGACCTTCTGCTGCAGATGCCCACTCCAAGGCCATTCTATCGGGATTTAAACCTATTTCTTTGAACACCTGACGGCAAGTCTCGGCCATAATCAACGCTTCATAATTACCAGACTGGTAATGACATTCATTGAGGTGTCAGCCACCGGTAAACACGCCATCAGCACCGCATCGAAAGCCTTCCATTATAAAACGGAAATCTATTCTGCCGGTACACATGACACGAATGACTCGCACGTTGGGCGGGTACTGATATCTGGCCACTCCAGCGGAATCAGCAGCCGCATAACAGCACCAGTGGCAGAAAAAACCAAGGATATGCGGATTAAAACCCTCCTGGGTCATAGTTCTCTCCTTCTTCTTTTTTCGTCGTTCAAGGCCAAACCAGCCCAGGCATGTATCTGCGCAAAGAGGGCGTCATCCGTAAATCCGCCCATACTGATGGCCAGAGTCGGACAATGCGAGGCGCATATGCCACAGCCCTTGCAAGAGGCGGTGATGGTCTCAGCCTTTCTGCGCTTGTCCATCTTTACCAGACGAATGGCATTGAAGGGGCACAGGCTCTCGCACAGACCACAACCTATACAGGCATCCTGATTTACCTTGGAGACTATAGGCGCCACTGCCACTCTGCCTTTGGCAAGAGGAATGACCGCCTTGGCAGAAGCTGCCTTGGCCTGAGATACGGCCTCATCCAGCGTCTTGGGACCATGGGCCAAACCACACAGATACACACCCTCTGCAGCCGTCTCTACCGGCCTCAGTTTGGCATGGGCCTCCAAAAAGAATCCATCAGATGTCAGGGCGACCTTCACGAGTTTAGAAAGTGCATCATTTTCCTCCGGAGCCACGCCTGTGGAGAGCACCACTAAGTTTGCTAAAAGCTCTACATTCTCGTTCAACACAGGGTCGAAACACCTGACCACCAGTTTGTTCTTGCCCTTTTCCAGCACCTCAGGCCTACGGTCCAGCTCGTAGTGCAAAAAGAACACACCCTTTTGTCTTGCCTCACGATACAGGTCCTCCGAAAAACCATAGGTACGAATGTCGCGATACAACACATAAACCCGAGTGTCAGGTTTCATCTCCTTGATCTTCAGTGCATTTTTGACCGCCTGTGCGCAGCAGAGTCTGCTGCAATGTGCCATATCGTCTCCACGGCTGCCTACGCACTGTATCATCACCACGCTGTCCACACCTTTAAGAGGCGACTTACCCTTGATCAGACGTTCTTCCAGTTCCAGTTGAGTCAGAACATGAGGGTTACTGCCATAGAGATAAGTCTTTGGCTTATACTCCTTGCCTCCTGTGGCTATGACCAATACTCCGTGTTCAATTGTCTCTATGCCGCCGGGCGTCTGAATGGTGGAGACATAATTCCCCACATAGCCGTTGATGGAATCCAGAGTGGAGTTCAGCTTGACGGTAATGCGCGCATTGTGCTGGACTCGTTTTATGAGATCAGCCAAAATGGCCTGGGCATCCTGACCATCCCATGTCCATTTGAGACGCGCAAGATTGCCGCCCAATTTATCACTCTTCTCTACAAGCACCACCTCATAACCCTGCTCAGCTATACTCAGTGCCACGTTCATACCTGCTGCACCGCCGCCCAACACCACTGCCTTTGGAGTGACCGGTACGGTCTGAGGAGGAAGTGGCTTCAGAAAACCAGCCTTTGCCACAGCCATACGCACCAGGTCCTTGGCCTTTTCCGTGGCCGCCTCCGGCTCCTGGGCATGTACCCATGCACACTGATCTCGAATATTGGCCATCTCGATGAGGGCGGGATTTACACCCACCGAGCGCAGTATCTCTTGAAACAGAGGTTCGTGCGTGCGGGGAGAACAGGCCGCTATCACAACACGATTCAAACGATGATCCTTTATTTTATTCGCCATGGTCTTAAGGGCGTCCTGAGAGCAGGAATACAGCATGTTTTCATAGAGCACCACTTCTGGCAGGGATGCTGCATAATCCCTCACCGCCTTCACATCCACCACTCCAGCTATGTTCACACCGCAATGACATACGAAGACACCGATACGCGGCTCTTCCGCCATGAGGACTGCATCCTCTTCGGGATACATAATGGACACCGAACGCGTATTTCTGACATCGGCCAGAAGCTCTGATACAAAACCTGCCGCTCCGGTGGCCTGAGTGACGCTCTCCGGCACATCCTTGGGCCCCTGAAACGCCCCTGCCACGAAGATCCCTTCCCTTGTGGTGGCCAAAGGAGAACCCGCCGAGGTCCTGCAGAAATCGTATTTGTTGAGCTCAATGCCCGTAATATCAGCTATAGGCAGGGCGTCTTCCGGAGACTCCAGTCCCACGGACAGCACTACCATGTCGAAGATATCACTGTGAGACACTCCATCTTCCGTAACCCATGTGAGGGCCAGACGGCCATCCACCTGGTCCACACAGGGCACTCGACCGCGAATCACGCGAATTCCGTATTTTTCCTCGGCCCTTTTACGGGATTCGTCGAAGCCCTTACCATGTGTGCGTACATCCATAAAGAAGATGGATATGTCCAGATCAGGCTCATGCTCCTTGGCAACCGAGGCCTCCTTGATGGCATACATACAGCACACCGAGGAACAGTAACCGTTGCCGCAGGTCTCGTCACGAGAACCTATGCACTGCAAAAATGCGATCTTCTTAGGCGTAGTCCCATCAGAAAGGCGCACTATATGGCCTTCGGACGGACCTGATGCACACGTAAGACGCTCGAATTCAAGGCTGGTTACCACATTGGGGAAACGGCCATAACCGAACTTGGCCAAAACCGCTGAATCGAGCCTGCCGAATCCAGGGGCCAAAATCACCGCACCTACATTCAAAGTCAACTCCTTGGGCTGCTGACTGAAGTCAATGGCCTGGGCAGTGCAGGTCTGAGCGCACAGTGTGCAGGTCTCGAAGTTGACTCGCATACATGCCTTGGGGTCGATATAATACGTAGCCGGAATGGCCTGGGCATAGTCGATATGCACGGCCCGGCTAACATTTAAACGTTCATTGTATGTATCTGCTATGGGGCGGGGGCAATACATGGTGCAGGTGCCGCAGGCAGTGCACTTGTCTTCGTCTATATAACGAGGATTCTGGCGCACCACCGCCTGAAACGCCCCTGGCTGCCCTTCGAGCTTCAACAGATTTGCATTGGAAAGGATTTCAATGTTTGGCGACCGACCGGCCTCCACCAACTTAGGTGCGAGTATTCAGAGGGAGCAGTCGTTGGTGGGAAAGGTCTTGTCCAACTGGGCCATCACACCTCCGATAGAGGCCTTTTTCTCCACCAGATAGACATAATAACCCAGTTCCGCCAGGTCCAGGGCGGACTGCACACCTGCCACACCTCCGCCCAGCACAAGAACTGCACCCGATTTCTTTATTTTTGCCATAAAACCACCCTATCTTTTTAATACTTCTCTATGTGCACTTTAAATAACATTCTACTTCAAGATTTCTCAGTCGCTGCGCTCCTTCGAAATGACAGGCAGAGCGTAGCGCTTTTACCTCAACCCAATCAGCGGAACAGACCAGACACCTGTCTATCCTGCCGTGCTGCCTGGGCCGTGACAGCCGACTCCATGCAAGGCCTGACTTCCCAGATCTCGGCGCATGGCCATATCGAAGAGCACACGCTCTTTTTTCTTGTCAAGCCCCAGTGCGGCCCGCTTCCGATGAATAGCGTCGATCATCTTGTTGGAAAACTCGTTTGCGGTCTGGGCCACATCCCACACAGCACCATAGGGCTCCATCATACCCTTGAAACAATAATCCGTTACTTCTTTAGAACCTGTTGTGGGAAAACTGGGGCCAAAAATGACCGTTGCACCACTGCTTACAAAGTATTGACCAATGGACACCGCCTTTTCGCTCATCCACTGAGGGGCACAACCCACTGCAGGCAGGTCTGAAATGTCGTTTCCGAGCCCGCCGGTATTGACCATCTCGGTAAGGGCGATGAGTATGCGGCTGTTATCCACACAGGAACCCATGTGCAACACCGGAGGACACCCCACTGCCTCCAACACCTCTCTAAGACCAGGACCCGCCATACTCAATGCCTCTGGGGTTAAAAGCCCTTCTCTACCCATGCCGGTTGCAGCGCACCCCGTCACCACCACCAAAATATCATTGGCGATGAGCTCTTTGGCCAGGTCGATATGTACCTCTTCCAGAACGCGATAGTTGTCACACCCAACAATGGCGGCCACGCCCTTTATGCGACCATTCATTATATTGTCGTTCAACGGCCTGTAGGAGCCGCGAAAACGACCACCCAGAATATAATTGATGGTCTCGTGACTGAAACCGGCCACCACGTCCATCTGGTGTTTTGGAATGAAGTACTTGCCCCTTTCAGGAAACTTGGCCACCGCACGCAGCAGAATATCCTTGGCCACATCCAACGCCTTGTGCTCATCAAACGGTATATGGGTAGCGCCAGACATCTTGGCCTTTTCAGAGGTGGTCAAAAGCGCTGTATGGAACTGGCCTGCCACAGGAGAAACGCCCTGCATGATACACTGCACATCCACCACCATGGCCTCCACTGCGCCTGTAGCCAACACCACCTCCTGCTGAACGAAACTTCCGGCAATGGGCAGCCCCCTGCGCATGAGAATCTCGTTTCCAGTACAACACACACCAGCCAGGTTCACGCCTTTGGCCCCCACCTTTTTGGCGACTGCCACGACTTCAGGATCATTGGCCATCATAGCCAGGGCCTCTGCAAGCACGGGCTCATGACCGTGTACGGTCACATTCACCTCGTCTTTTTTCAAAACACCGATATTCACCTTGGTCCGAATGGGTTGCGGAGTGCCGAACATAATGTCCGAAAGTTCTGTGGCAATCATGGATGCACCCCATCCATCAGCCAGAGCACAACGGGCGGACTGAAAAAGCAGATTCTCGTAGTGCTGATCCACACCCATGTGCGTGCGGTGCATGAGCTCTACAACCTCTCGATCGATACCACGAGGAGCCACACCCGTTCTAGCCCATACCTCCTGACGGGCCTTGGGAGCGCGCTTCATAAAGGAGAGACCACCTGTCTGCTGGCCGAATTCACTGATGAGTTTAGCGCCAACCTCCATGGCCAAATCCTTCTTGTCCTTATCCGCCGGATCGATACCCAGACGCAGGGCGGTCTCGCGCAGTTTGAAGCCGTCTTTTATTTCATAAGGCGTCTCTCCGCGAGCCGTTGCCATAAAAGCCAGGGCCACGCCCCTGCCGTGATCCATGTGGGCGGCAGCACCTCCGGCAACGATTCTTCCGAAATTTCGCGCTGCAACGGTCGCTGCGTCGGCTCCACAAACACCTACCATATCCGCCACGCCGTCTATGATCTGGCACGGCCCCATATTGCAGTTTCGACAACAGGTACCGCCCTTGCCGAAACGACAGGGCTCCGTTGCCCGCTTACTCACACGATGAGCGGCCGTCACCACTGCGGAAGAGCAGTTACACAGCACCTCCTGATTGGCCTTACACTGAATGCTACAACCGCCGTTTCCCTCGCCAAATCGTTTGGAAAGATCCAGTTTCATATATTTTTCTCCTACAGTTTCAATCCACGCCCTCCGCATTGAAGAGCAATGGCAACCTTCTACTGCCTATTCACTTTTTTAAAACGGCTTAAAGTCCCGCTGCCTGACGCGCGGCCTGCACCGTATTTTTCATGAGCATGGTGATGGTCATGGGCCCCACTCCGCCAGGCACCGGCGTGATCATTGAGGCCTTTTCTTTTATGGCCTCGAAGTCCACATCTCCACACAAAATCGCCTTGCCCTCAGGGGTCTGGCCGATACGATTCACACCCACATCTATCACCACAGCCCCTTCCTTGACCATATCGGCAGTGATGACCTTGGGCCTGCCGGCAGCAACGACCAATACATCCGCTCGGCGAGTATGAAAGGCCATGTCACGAGTACGGGTATGACAAATGGTAACCGTGGCGTCTCCACCAGCCCTTTTTTGTAGCATCAAATTTGCAATGGGCTTGCCCACAATATTGCTCCTGCCCACCACCACCACCTCGGCGCCTTTTGTCTGAGCACCGGAACGAATGAGCATCTCTAAAATACCATGAGGCGTACATGGCAGAAAACACTGCTCACCTATGACCATCTTGCCCACATTGACCGGATGAAAACCATCCACGTCTTTATCAGGATTTATGGCATATAATATCTTGGTTTCATTTATATGTTTTGGAAGAGGAAGCTGCACCAGAATACCGTGAATGGCAGGATCGTCATTGTATTTTTGAATCAATGACAGCAAGGCATCCTCGCTTATATCCGCTGCCTGACTATCCTGAACCGAATAAAAGCCCAGCTCATGAGCAGCCTTCTGCTTGGCGGTAACATAGGATACAGAGGCAGGATTTTCGCCCACCAATATGGTGACGAGGCCGGGGGTCACTCCATGCCTTGCCTTTAACTCCTCCACCTTTGCCTTGAGCTCCTCACGAATCTGCTTGGCGATCTCTACGCCGCTTATAATCTTTGCTGACATTGAGACATCTCCTAAAAAATGAATTTATATTCATTAAACAATAGCCAAAACTGTGCCAATGAACTCTGCTGTCATTTTCTTATAAAATTTGACATTAACTGCCAATCTTGTCCAATTTTTTTATAAAAACTCTTCTGCCGCCTCAACAATTCTCAAGACAAGACAAAAATGCCCCTTTTGTTTTGGGACAAAACACCCCACAAAATTCATTCACTGGCGCCTTCCACCCCGCCGTTTCAATCCACGCACCAGTTCAGAGAGCGACATGCGATATCTTCTATCTTCGCATTCTGCGCCACAGGAAAAGAATCAGCAATCCAGCCAGATTTGAAAACCAGATCTCAGGTCTTGTCCAGGAAACACCGTTTATAGAAAAATCACTGACAGGCCAAAACATCTTGGTTGCAAAATATGCCTTGGAATGAGTAGGTATATCCATCAGAATATGCACTAACCATGCAAGCATAGCCCAGGCAATATCACGTCGAAAAAATGAAACAATCCAAATCACAATACCTGCAACCAAAAGGCTATGAAACAGATTATACGCAAAAAAAGTCCAGTCTGGAACGACAGTTAAAGGTGGTCTCCCTTTGAACCACTGTCCTTGAAACATATTCAGAAGAAAAAACGGACCAAAAGACAAAAGATCCGGCATGGCACCAAACCAAAAGGCCAGCCATGGATGACCTCGAAATCCAAACAGTCCTCTACCCCACAAGACATGACTCACAGTATCCATAAGTTCAACAATCCCAATAAGATGATAAGCGCTAAAGTATCTCCACTATCCTCAAGCCACCACATAATGGGCAGCAATCCCGATAGAGCATTTTCCAGTCCACCACAAAACAGTTGGTCTTGTCCTTTTCATCACTCACATTAAAAGTAGCATTTTTGAATTATGACATACTTTAGTTTTTCTTTGCACAAAAGAAAAATAGAATTTTTCTCTACATTGTTGCATTATCTGCAACAAGCCACCTGTAAAGATGACAAGGGAAGTTTAGCCATTCTCAAAAAAACTTAATAAAATTGCCACTAGAACATTGCAGCATGCGAGTATTTTTTATTATTTTACACTCAAACTAGATTCTATTGCGGAGTTTGCCATGTTACGCGCTGAGAACAAGGCCGAGCGACTCTTGAAAATGGAAATGCTTCTACTTAGTCACCCCGAAGGTTTGACTCAAGCAGAGATGGCGCGCCACCTGGGAGTGAATCGTTCCACTGTCAATCGAAATCTCTGCGATTTCCAGAAGATCTATCCCACCATCGTTTACGACAACGGACGCATCAGCCTGGACCGTTCGGCGTATCTCCTCAATGTGGCATTTACACTGCACGAGGCGATGTCGGTGCATCTCGCCGCACGACTGATGGCAACGCGCATGGACAAACACAACCCCCACGCCGCCTCTGCCCTGCGCAAACTGAGTGTTGCGCTGGAAAAACTCGCCCCGCGCATCAGTACTCACGTCAAACAGTCGGCGGATGTAATGGAGGAAGCCGACCAACGACAGGACTTGCGCTACCTCGAAGTACTGGAAAAACTCACTCTTGCCTGGACAGAGCAGAAAAAGACGAGAATCTGGCATCGCAGCGAGAAGACCAGAAGGGTCTTTGAATATCTGTTTTCTACCTATTTCATCGAACTATACGCAGTGGGGCAGACCACCTATGTCATCGGCCGCGATGACTGCACAGGCAAAATGAGGACAATGAAGATCGAACGCATTGAACGAGTCGAATTGACGATGGAGCACTACGAAATTCCAGCCGCATTTGACGCGCGAGTCCTGCTGTCGAACGCATGGGGCATCTGGTACACCGAGACCGAGCCTGTGGAAGTAACGATCAAATTTCATTCACGCGTGGCGCGAAGGGTCCTTGAAACAAGATGGCATCGCTCTGCATCAGAGATCGAGCTGCCCGACGGCTCACTCCTTTGGAAGGCAAAGGTCGCTGAACCACAAGAGATGCTGCCCTGGATTCGCGGCTGGGGTGCGGATTGCGAGGTGTTGGAGCCAAAAGAACTACGCGAGGCGCTGATGAAGGAGGCGAGAAGGTTGGCAAGGGCGTATGGGGTGATGAACATTCACGCGCCGCACACCCACTTCTTTGCCCATTGCCGTGATGGTAAAGACCGCGAAGACTGGCAGCTGCTGATTGACCACTTGCGAAAAACCGCTGAAATGGCGCGCGATTTTGACGCGGACGCCAACGTTGCAGAACTGGCATACATTGCGGGGTTAGTGCACGACTTAGGCAAATACGCCGCCGAGTTTCAAAAACGGCTGAAAGGCGGTCCGCGCGTGGACCACTCCACCGCTGGCGCGAAGGAACTCAAAAAAACTGCTCAAAGGTCAGCCACAGGAGGTCTTTGCTCAACTATTGGTGTATCCCATTCTGAGGCATCACACGGGCTTGCCCGATTACGGCAGCGAAACCGACCTGGAAGGCGGCACGGTCTGCGCGCGGCTGAAAAACCACATCCCCGATTACAGCGCCTACAAAAGCGAACTGGATATTTCGGCTTTACCCTTCCCACAGCGTTTGCCCATCCGTCCCCTGCGTCTACCCATCCTTCCCCAAAAGCCGCCCAAAGATTATTTGGGGTTTTCGCTCTCTTTCCTGACGCGCATGATTTACTCGGCGCTGGTGGATGCCGACTTTCAAGAAACCGAAACCTACATGAAAGACGCCAAGCCGCGCGGCGAGCATGACGACATCCCCACTTTGCACGAAAAACTGGACGAGCGCTTGAAGCAGTTCAAGAACCCCACCAGCGACATCAACCGCAAGCGGAATGAAATCCTGCACACCTGCATCGGAAAGGGGAAAAGCGAAGCGCCAGGCTTCTTTTCGCTTACCGTGCCAACGGGCGGCGGCAAAACGCTGGCTTCGATGGCGTTCGCCCTGCATCACGCTGCTGAACATGGATTGAAGCGCGTCATCTACGTCATCCCCTTCACGACCATCATCGAGCAAAACGCTAAAGTGTTCAAAGGCATTTTTGGCGAAGAAAACGTGCTGGAACATCACTCCAACTTCGATTGGGAAGGAAAGAAGCGCGAGGACGCCGACAACCGCACCAACAACGCGCTCGCCAAACTCAAACTGGCGGCGGAGAACTGAGATATTCCCATCGTGATCACGACCAACGTGCAGTTCTTCGAGTCGCTGTTTGCCAATCGGTCATCGCGCTGCCGTAAACTGCACAATATCGCAAAGAGTGTGATTATCTTCGACAAAGCCCAAATGCTGCCGCGCGAGTACATGCGCCCTGCAATGACGGCGGTGTGGGAATTGGTTACGAACTACGGCGCGAGCGCCGTCTTTTGCACCGCCACTCAGCCTGGACTGGAGCGTTTCCTACCCGCAGGGACGCAGCCAAAAGAACTTGCACCCAACCCGCAGGAATTGTTTGACTTCTACAAACGCGTGAAGGTGAAACATCTTGGCACATTGACCGATGAAGACCTGCTCGCCCGCCTGTACGCGCACGAGCAAGCCCTATGCATCGTTAACACCCGCCGCCACGCCAGCGGACTTTTTAGCGGCTTGCGAGGCGAGGGAAATTATCACCTTTCGACGCTAATGTGTCCCGCCACCGCCGCGCCAAACTGGAAGAAATCAAGAAACGACTGTCAAGCGGGCAGCCCTGCCGCGTGGTCTCGACGACGGTGATGGAAGCGGGCATTGACCTGGATTTTCCCGTCGGCTATCGCGCCCTTTCGGGATTGGATTCCATCAATCAGGCAGCAGGACGCGTCAACCGCGAGATGCGGCGAGACATGAGCGAGATGTTCGTCTTTGAGCCGAAATCGGAATTTATCAAAAAGACGCCGTCCTTCTTGAAACAGACGGCGGAAGTCGCTCGCATGGTCTTGCGCGACCATGCCGAAGCGCCGATTTCTATTTCTGCGATTCAGGCGTTCTTTGGGCAATTGTATAATCTGCAAGACTCGCAGGCGTTTGATTTCAAGCGCATTCTGGATTGCTTCGAGAGCGCAGACGGTAAGTTCAAGTTCGAGACAGCGGCACGGACATTCCAAATCATCGAAGACCCGACGGTGACGGTGATTATCCCATTCAACGAGGAAGTAAAGCGGCTGATTAAAGAGTTGAAATATACCGAATATACATTCTCTATTCTGCGAAAACTTCAGCCCTACACAGTTTCGATTTACGAGGGCGAGTTCGACAAACTCAGTTCAAAAGGAGTGATTTTGACCATTGACGACACCTATCATGTTCTTAACCCTGACTCTTTGCAGAAATACTATGACCCACAGCGCGGTCTGCTTGTCCCCGAAAGCAGCGATGGTGAGGGATTGTTGTTCTAATTTATTCGATGTCATTGCGAGACCTGCGAAGCAGGTCGAAGCAATCTCCAGTTGTCAGGAGACTGCTTCGCCGCCTGCGGCGGCTCGCAGTGACATCCATCACGAAAGGAGGTCGACACATGGGATACGATATCACCATACGCGTAGAAGGACCCTACGCCCTGTTCACCCGTCCTGAAATGAAAGTGGAGCGCGTCAGTTACGATGTCATCACCCCGTCGTCGGCGCGCGGCATCATCGATGCGGTCTATTGGAAGCCCGCTATTCATTGGGTGATAGATAAAATCGACGGTCTGCGTGAAATCCAGTTCACCACCATTCGCCGCAACGAGGTGAGCGAGAAAGCAGCGGTGGACAACGCTTTGCAGGTGCTGAAAGGGTCGAATAAGACGCTCTACATCGCCGCCACCGAATTGAGACAGCAA